>JANQEK010000038.1 GCA_028278405.1 Nitrospinaceae bacterium | reverse complement strand
ATGACCAGGGGGATCGCTTTCTTCGGATCCGCCTTGACCGCCGCCATGTCTTCGTCGATCACGTAAATCAGACCGTACTTGTCGATGATCGGCTTCGTGCCTTTATAACCGCCGGACAACTCAATCGGCGTATTGATGAAATGCAGGTTGTACTGCTTACGGCCAGCACCTTCAGGACACAAACTCCAGCGTCCCTGTTCACCCGGCTTGGCCGGAGCAGAGTTTTCCTGCCAGGCTTTTGACCGCGCACTGCCAGATTCAGTTTTCGTAATTACCTCTGAGTCGGGCAACAGATGAAAAGGCTCCAGCCAGGGAGCGCCACCATGATGACGCGCAAACGGAACCCGTTTGCCAAAATGCGGCGTCATGTGCGGCCAGGCCAGCTTACCGTTGGTCGGGTGAAATAAAATAGGATGACGCTTGCCGGGATGCGGCGACTTGTACTTCGCCATCGGATAGGTTGGTTCACGCTCCGATAATGCTCGCGTTCCCTTCCAAGCGTAATCCCAAACCGTGCCGTCGTAAGACAGAATCTGCTTCTTCTCATCAGCCGTATGACCCGGTTGTCCTTTCGGAGGCAACATGTACTTGACCCAGGACTTGATGTGAACAATCGGATTGTCCCGGTTCCATTTGCTGTTGCCTTTGTCGATAATCTTGAACTTCTTACCGTACCAGTCCATGGTCTTGCCGACCAGTTTGTCAGAACTTACACCCTTGGGAATATAGCCAGCCCTATCGGGAAGCTCTTTCAAAGGACGCATAACATCAGTACTGCTGAACGGGTAATTGCCATCCTGCAGGGTATTGTACACACGCCAGTAACCCCACATGCCAGCAACATAGTGATGCGCCACGTGGCAATGGAACAGGAAGTCGCCTGCCAGCTTCTGACACAAGCCGGAACCGCATTCCGTTTCCAGGTCCAGAACTTCGGCTGGGCCGATAACTTCAACGTCAACACGATCAGTCGTCGTCCGAACCACCGGATACTTAACCGGACCATCATATGCCGCCGTGATCAGGTTTTCGATACCCGGCTCACGCTTCGGAGAACGCGTCCATCGAATAGACCCACCATGAGGATGATGAGAGTGAAACACTTCACCACCACCGTGAACCAAGCGGAATTTCACCGGATCACCCATATAGGAACGTGGGATCGTGGTCGGAGCATCCGCAAACGTATAAGAGCTATACGAAAGCGATTCGTCTTCAAAGTGGAACATTTTTTCCTGAACTGCGAGGTTGTTGATTCCGAACGGTTCCGAGCGATAGTTCATTGCACGGGCGGAAGGACGATACGCGTCCGTCTGCGGGTCGCGTTGAGGAATCATCTCACCATGACGGTTCAAAGGACGGAAAGATTCGTCGCCCACTTCATGATAGAACAAAGCGAACTCACGGAAGTCCTTTTGGTCATCGTTGGCAATCATTGCCATCCAACCACTTTCAAGGGGACCGCCGGTCCACGGATCAAGATACTTGGACCCACGGGGCTCAACGATAAACGCACCGATCAGTCCCAATGCCGAAGGATCACGGCCAGCGTGACTCATAATCATGTGTCCGCCTTCCTGCTCATCCAACGGAATGTACCACTCGAAATCCTGGGACTCACCGCTGGGAACAATCGCCCCTTTGGAAGCCGCCGTGTTGGGAGCACCTGAAGAACTGATGATCATCGCCGATCCGTTGATCTGGAAACCGGCATCTTCGTCTTCCAGTTCATTCCGGAATTTGACACGGAGACAATCGCCCTGATTAGCGCGAATGGTCAGCGGCTGAATCGCATCGCCCTGCAAACCGGTGGACACTGCACCAGGATCCAGTTCGTCCTCGCGCGACTTCTTGTTACGGTTTTCTTCGCCCCGGACCTTGTCGATGTTCTTGGTCAGAACATACATGTAACCGGGAAAATAATCCCCCCACTGATTGAGCATGATCTCTACATTGATTGCAGAGATATCATAGGTTTTGGTGGGGACGCCGGCGGGACAATGAGCTCCCTTGAAAACCTGATTTCCGGCTTCCGATGGCCCGAGCAGAAAACCCTGCTGCAGCTGATGGGCAGCCCAGGAATTGTGAAACACACCGCCGGAAGAAGCCGGGGAGGCATGTTCCATCAACTTTCCTTTCAACCGATCCATCAAGTTTTTGTAGGTCTTGTTAAGGCGGTCCTGATTGCCCTCTCGGCCTTCCATCATCTCTTCGTAGTTGACCTGGTTTTCCAGTTTGTCCAACCACAAAGGACGATCCACCGCCGAATGCTGATGACCTTTAGGATGGGCCGCGGCAAATGCCTGGGGTATCCCCAAACAAAATGTCAGCAAGAAAATCATGCTGACCACGAGCCCAGTCACCTCTTTTCGAGTGAATCCAATTACCTGATTCTGCATACTGGTTCTCCTCTCTCCATTACTAAAATAAAAACAATAACTTATGAATTTTCCCCGATAGAAATATAAAAAACCGGAAATCTAAGAATTATTTGAGCTTCGCTAAGCGCAATCCCTTTGAGCTGAGGGATTTCTCTCCCCACACAAAGCTGCACAGGCCCCTTTTGATAGAGCTTGGCCATCGTGGATATAGACCCCGAATTTCTGGTTTTATTCCCCAAAAAATAAGATTTTTGAATTTTTTGGGACCCAGGTTTGGATTAAGGCAGGAACCCTCTTTTCAGGGTGTTTTGCTACGGACAGCCCTGGAATGTAAAAAAATGAAGTGAGAGGAGATTTTAAGAGTTCTGGAGCCCTGTCCGGCTCAGTTCTCGCCGGATATAAACCTTGCCGCGGGCTATTCGGGACATGACGGTACCTATGGGAAGACCCAGAGTTTTTGCAATTTCCTTGTAGGATAGTTTATCGAAATAGAACATCTCGATAGGAGCCTTTAAGCGGTCGTCCAGCTTGTTCAATGCAGCTCGAAGGTTGCGGGCCACTTCGGTTTTCAAGTGTTCCTCTTCAATATTGACCTTTCCACTGATCGAATTGCTGACTGAATCGAATTCAATATCGATCCTCTTCCGGCTTTTTTCCAAATCCTTGAGAAATAGGTTCCTTAATATGGAGAATAACCAGTTTTTGGCTTTTTCTCGGTCCCGGAGTTGAGAGAAATTTTTGATGGCAAAATAAAAGGTTTCCTGTGTCAGGTCCTCAGCATCATGCGATTTTCGGGTCAGCCGGCAAGCACACCGAAAAATTAGATCTACATGCGGTAGCAGGTAGTCCTTAATTTCAGGCGCATGAGCACCCTCAACCAATTCCTGTTCAATTTGATCAATAGAACTCAATTGAGAAGCCTGTAATAGTTGCCAATGCATCCTGAAGCCGTACAAATGATCCAAGTCCATGAAGCTTCAGGGCTTCCATATTTTTCACTAAGAAAAATGAATAATAACTGAAAAGAGGTATCTTTAAAAGTGAATTGATCGCTTTTCGGCCAGACCACGGCAGATAATACACTTTTTTCGTAAAAACCTTATTCAGGCATTTCAATATGTATTAAAAACAGGTAGAATCGCTAGTTTAAATCAATCCAATATTCTGTAATTATTTTTAGAATCCAACGGAGAGGGAGTAACATCCTAAACCCATTTCGTCCAAAAAATGGGTTTATACGCCGTAACCATGGAAGAAAGCCACGAAAAACTAATTACGGACAGTGAAATTCTCGAACTCTCCCTGAAAATGGAACGGGAGGGGCAAGCTTTTTATAGTAGCTTGAGCCAGCATTTCGAAGACCCCAAGATCAAGGCTTTCCTGGAGCAAATGTTCAAAGAAGAAGTGCAGCATGAAAAATTGTTCAAGGTCATGCTGGAAAAAAAGGGAAACCAACTTTACGGTTGGGAGGACAAGAAAGAACTCCAGGCCTTTATCAAAGAAAACTTCAAAACCGATATTTTTCCCAAAATAGAAGACCTTTTAAAAGAGGGCTCCAAGTTTGAAAACCTTCAAAAAGCGGTTGATTTTGCCATTGAGGCGGAAATGGTTTCCGCAGAGTTTTACTCCCTACTGGGTGAATTCTGCGAAAACCTGGAAGCAAAAACCGCTCTTCTCCTGCTGGAAAAAGCCGAAAACGAACACGTCAAAGAAGTCCTCGCCATCAAGAACAAACTCCTCAAACAATAAAAGGCAATAAAAAAACGCCGGAACTCACGTCCCGGCGTTTTAATATTACTTTTCTTACTTAAGAACTACTTGGCGGTCAGCGTGAAATCCTGCTTCGCATCCGCACCACCACTTACTGTCACTTCAGAAGTCACTTCACCGACATAAGGATGCCAAGCGGTAACCTTGTATTTGCCGGCAGGGATGTCGCCAATTTTGAAGGATCCATCAGCGCCGGTCACGGCGAAGTACGGATTCCATACGATTCGAGCATCCGCTTCCATGAAGTTGTGCTGATCGCACTGCAGGAAGAAATGCTTGTCTTTCTTTTTCTTGAACCGAGCAACGTTCTTGGATACATCGGCTACGTCACCTTTGCTGGGTAGAGGCTTGTTGAACAAGGTTTTGCGGTTGGCGCCCACTACTGAATAACCATGCGGGTTGTGCAGGATATCCGGGTCCTGGTTGGTGATCTTAAGAACGCCACCGGCCTTTTTCTCTGCCTTGGAAGCCTTTCTAATTACAGAAACTTTGGGGAAAATATCACAGGTTTTGAAATCAAAATTTACAGTTTTCCAATCCCAGGCTTTTCCCTTGGCGAGATTCTCAATAAACACAACTGTGCCACTCAGCTTACCACCTTTGGCGACGACCTTCGAGCGCGGACGAATTCCACCCTTTTTGGTATCCGGATGGGTGGTACAAAACTCAACGTTTTTACCTTTGTTCAGGTCTTCCATAATGGGAGGAGGAGGGTTTCCTTTAAGAGAAACCGTACCGCTGATGGAACCGCCATTGCTGACAGCACCTTCTTCATACTTGTACTTTTTGGCGAATGCTGCCGAGCCAAAAACCAAGGCTACACTGATTACCAATAATCCAATTAGGGTTTTTCTAATCATTACTATCTTCTCCTTTAAGCAAATAATAAAAGAACTAACTCAACTGATTGAGAGACAAGCGTTTTTTTGAATATGAAGCCCCGAAGTTTAGCACAAAAAGGTCCAAATTAAAACAAAGGGGCCCCCTGTGTGATAGAGGCCCCTTATAAAACATTTTAGTACTGTCGATCAACAATTATTTTCAATTATCTCATCGACAGCCGTTCATCCACTGGCTTGGAGGCGGACTTCAGGTTACCCGGAGTCGCACCGCCCAAGGGTAGAATGGACCGGTCGCCAGCGGGC
>JANQEK010000020.1 GCA_028278405.1 Nitrospinaceae bacterium | reverse complement strand
TTGGCGTAATCACCGGTTTTCGTTTTCTTTTCAAAATCAATACGCTTGGGTTTAACGATGCCTTGCATCACCATGTAATCAATCCTCCGATTGAGTCTTTGTTGACACCCAGAAGATGTGCTGAATGATTAGTTAATTCCGATTGTGGGGACTATTAACGCGAATAGAGTTCAACAATCAATTGTTCCTGAATAGGCAAGGTGACATCCTCCCGGCTTGCGAGAGACTGCACAACCCCTTCCTTCTTATCGACATCAAACGTAAGCCAGGAAGGCAGGGTTTTCCCTTTCAAGTTTTCAAGAGCGGTCTTAATTGGAAATTTTTCCGCTTTGCTTTGAACGGGTGCGATCACATCCCCCTTTTTCACGATATAAGAAGGAACGTTCACTTTCTTGCCATTAACCGTAAAGAACCGATGGCGAACCAATTGCCGGGCGGCATTTCTGGAACCCGCCAAGCCCATTCGAAAAATAACGTTGTCGAACCTCATTTCCAAGAGTTGAAGGAGGTTTTCCCCGGTAACCCCCTTCTTCCGATCTGCAATTTTAAAATATTTTCTGAACTGTTTTTCCAATATTCCGTAAATCCGGCGCACTTTCTGTTTTTCTCTCAACTGAACGCCATATTCTGAAAATTTGGTTCGGCCCTGTCCGTGTTGACCGGGAGCGTACGCTCTTTTGTCGATGGCGCATTTGGGCGTCTCGCACCGACTGGCCTTTAAAAACAGCTTTTCACCTTCTCTCCGGCAAAGCCGGCATACTGAATCCGTATATCTTGCCAAAACCTGATACTCCTTTTAAGAAAGCTTAAACTCGCCTTCGTTTACGCGGACGACAACCATTATGCGGAATGGGTGTTTTGTCCCGAATAACGGAAATCTCCATTCCGACCGCTTGTAAAGACCGAATGGCAGACTCCCGGCCAGCCCCCGGCCCTTTCACATGAACTTCCAGTTTTCTCATTCCCATATCCCTGGCTTTGACCGCCGCCTTTTCAGCTGCAACCTGGGCGGCAAAAGGTGTGCTCTTACGCGATCCTTTGAAACCCTGAGCACCGGCACTTGACCAGGAAACGACGTTTCCCGACAAATCGCTGATCGTCACGATCGTATTGTTGAACGTCGCCCGGATATGCGCGACCCCGCTTTCCGGGGCCGACTTACTTTTCTTTTTCCCACCTTTGGATTTTTTGTCCATGGATCCCTTCTTTATCTATTTTTTAGCCTTGGAGCCACCGCTCACTGCTTTGCGCGGCCCTTTGCGGGTACGAGCATTGGTATGGGTACGCTGACCCCGGACCGGAAGGCCGCGACGGTGGCGCAATCCCCGATAACACCCGATATCCATCAGGCGCTTCATATTCAGATTGACGGAGCGGCGCATATCGCCCTCCACTTCAAATTCTTTTTCGATAATGGAACGGACTTTGGCGATCTGATCTTCCGTCATGTCCTTGATTCGCAATTCATGCGGGATATCCGCCTTTTCCAGAATTTTCGCGGACGTGGTAGGCCCAACACCATAAATATACGTCAGGGCAACCAACGCTCTCTTATCCCGGGGAATGTCTACACCTGCAATACGTCCCACTCGTTATCCTTTCTCAATCAGGGTCAATGCCATCATCCCTGCTTCTGTTTATGCTTGGGGTTTTCACAAATTACACGCACCACACCCCGTCGGCGAATGACCTTACACTTGTTACAAATTGGCTTAACGGATGATCTTACTTTCATGGTACACCTTCTTATTTATAGCGATACGTGATCCGGCCGCGTGTTAAATCGTATGGCGACAACTGTACTTTAACTTTATCTCCAGACAGAATCCGGATGAAATGCATCCGCATTTTCCCGGAAATATGGGCCAGAATTTTGTGCCCGTTTTCCAATTCCACCCGAAACATCGCGTTGGGTAACGGCTCTAACACGGTTCCTTCAACTTCAATGGCTTCTTCTTTAGACATAATCAAGACACCATTTTGCAAAGTTCGGAGAAAATTTTATCCATTCCGCCACACCCCTGAATGGTCTTCAGTTTTCCCTGCTTCCGGTAAAACTCCTTAAGGGGAGCCGTTTCCTTGTTGTAAACATCCAGTCTCTTAACGATGGTCTCCTTGTTATCATCGGGGCGTTGATACAATTCCCCGCCACATTCATCACATACCCCTTCCGTTTTGGGTGGATGCGAGGTTTGATGAAACATGGCTCCGCAATTTTTACACGTCCGGCGACCGGTCAACCGAACCAGCAGTTCATCCGGATCAACTTCCAGATCGACCACCGAATCTATTCCCTGATCCATCGCCGTCAGGGTTTCACCCAGCTTTTCGGCTTGAACAATAGTTCTCGGGAACCCGTCGAGGATGTATCCTGCTTCGCAATCGGGTTCCACAATCCGTTCTTTAATCAAACCGATAACCACTTCATCGGGGACCAGCTCCCCTTTATCCATAAATTTTTTGGCCTGTTTACCCAATTCCGTGTTGTCTTCCACGGCGGCTCTCAGGATATCCCCGGTCGAGATTTTGGGGATACTGAATTTATCCTGAAGCAATTTGGCCTGAGTCCCTTTCCCGGACCCAGGAGGCCCTAACAATATCAACCTCATCGATCAGCCTCGGCGACCTCTTATCCTCCCCTTTTTCAAAAATCCGTCGTAGTTGCGTTGAACCAGGTGGGATTCGATTTGTTGCATGGTATCGAGGGACACTCCAACGACGATCAGTAAGCTCGTACCGCCGAAATAGAACGGAATGTTGAAGTATTTTATCAGATAATCCGGCAAAATACATACAAAAGATAGGTATATCGCCCCGTAAAAGGTCAACCTCGATAGAATCTGATCAATATAATCAGCGGTTTTGGGTCCGGGACGAATTCCGGGGATAAAACCGCCGTTCTTTTTCATATTGTCCGCCACCTCCGTGGGATTGAACATGATCGACGTATAAAAATAACAAAAGAAAAATATCGCCGTGACAAAGATCAAGCTGTAAACCAGAGTCCCCGGGGTCATCAACGCCGCAAACTGCTGTACCCAGTCCACCTCAATGAACTGCGCCACGGTCGCCGGCAACATGATGATCGACGAGGCAAAAATCGGCGGAATCACCCCGGACGTATTCACTTTCAGGGGCAGATGGGTGCTTTGCCCGCCATACATCTTGCGTCCCACCATCCGCTTGGCATATTGGATGGGAATACGCCTCTGACCGCCTTCGGTAAACACGATGGCCCAAACCACGCAGGCCATTAAGACCGTCAGAAACAGGACCACTAGCAGGGATAGTTCGCCCGTGCCCATCAAATCCAAAGACAGGAAAATCGCCGAAGGCGCTCCTGCCACGATACCGGCAAAAATAATCAGTGAAATTCCGTTTCCGATACCGCGTTCGGTAATCTGTTCCCCGAGCCACATGATCAACGCAGTGCCGGCTGTAAATGTCAGCACCGCCATTAACCGGAAATTCCAACCCGGATCCGGTACGATAAGCGCTCCGCTGGCACCTGCAGGCTGTGCTTCCAACGCCATACTCATGCCGGTTCCCTGAACCAAGCTGATGAGGATCGTCCCATAACGGGTGTACTGGGTAATTTTTTTCTGGCCCTGTTCGCCTTCCTTTTTCAATTGCGCCAAGTGCGGTGACACTACGGTCATCAATTGCAAAATAATGGAAGCGCTGATGTAGGGCATGATTCCCAGCGCGAATATCGTCGCCCGGCTCAAGGCACCGCCGGAAAACATATCGAACATCCCCATTATGGTGCCTTTTTGCTGTGCGAACAGTTCCGCCAGCGCGGCTCCATTAATTCCGGGGGTCGGTATATGAGCACCGATCCTGTAAACAATCAACACACCCAGGGTGAACAGAATCCGCCGTTTGAGCTCGGGAATTTTAAATAGGCTACCGAAACTCTCTGCACCGCTCATTTAAAGAACTACAGCCTTTCCCCCGGATTTCTCAATTTTCTGCAGTGCAGACTGACTGAACTTGTGCGCATGAATCTCGACGGCTCCGGTCAATTCGCCATCGCCCAGCACCTTGACTGCACCGATATCCCGAATCAAGCCCTGCTCTTTTAATACTTGAGGCGTCAGTGCGCCTTCCACCTTCAACCCTGCGAGAGTCTTCAAATTCACCAAATCGTAAGATTTCTTAAAAATATTGGTGAACCCCCGCTTGGGAAGCCGGCGCTGTAACGGCATTTGACCGCCTTCAAACCAGGGATGAGGATTACCACCGGAGCGACTCTTCTGGCCCTTCTGACCCCGCCCGCAGGTTTTGCCCCATCCTGAACCGGAGCCTCTTCCTACCCGTTTAGGATTTTTTCGGGCTCCAGGATTATTTTTTAAATTCGATAAAGTGATCATCTTCTATAAATTCCATTCAGGCAGAGGACTTAGCCCCAACCGCTTTCTCCCGCGCCTTGGAAAACTGCTCCGCGTTGCGCAGAGAAATCAATCCGTTGATGGTGGCCTTGACCACGTTATGAGGATTATTGGTCCGAATACATTTGGTCAGGATATCTTTCACTCCCACCGCTTCAAGAACCGCACGCACTGCACCGCCGGCAATCAATCCTGTCCCCCGTGATGCGGGTTTCAGCAAGACACGCCCGGAACCAAACTGCCCGACTATCTCGTGCGGAATAGTTGACCCGTCCAACGGCACCATGACCTGGTTTTTCTTGGCTTTGTCGATTCCCTTGCGAATTGCTTCCGGCACCTCATTGGCTTTGCCGAGGCCCCAACCGACTTTACCCTCGCGATTGCCAACCACCACCAGAGCGCTGAAACTGAATCGACGACCGCCCTTGACCACTTTGGCGACCCGTTTGATCTTGACGACTTTATCTACCAGATCCTGTTGTTTTCCGTTTCGTTCCTGCAACGATAATCCTCCTGTTCGTCGGATGATTCATCCGGCGGACTTAAAATTTAACTCCCTTTTCACGCACCGCATCGGCCAGCGCTTTGATACGTCCGGCATAGATAAATCCATTGCGGTCGTAGTAAACCTCTTTGATGCCCTGCTGAGTCGCTTTTTCACCCAGCAAAGAGCCCACCAATACGGCGGCTTTGACGTTGCCGCCATATTTCATCTGCTCGCGGAAAGCCTTAGACACCGTAGACTCGGCAACCAGTGTTTTGCGTTCCCGGTCGCTGACAATCTGCGCGTAAATATGCTTGGCGCTTTTGAACACCGTGAGGCGCAATTTTTCCGGATGGCGCTGAGTTTTGGTCTTCACCCGCTGTTTGCGATGGAGCCTGCGACGGCGGCGTAATGTTGTTTTCATAGTCGATGCCCTTTATGCACCTGTACCCGTGCCGGCAGCTTTGCCAGCTTTTCTCCGGATACGTTCATCCGCATACATAACCCCTTTGCCCTTGTACGGCTCCGGGGGACGGAACTTCCGGATTTCAGCGGATACCTGCCCCACTTGTTGCTTATCGGTTCCTTTGACCTTAATGGTATTTGCTTTGGAATCGACTTCGAATTCAATTCCTTTAGGCGCAGGATATTTCACGGGATGGGAAAACCCCAGTTGCATCACCAAATCCTTCCCTTTCAAATCCACTTTGTATCCCACTCCCACGACATTGAGTTGTTTGAAAAATCCTTCCGAGACGCCAACGATCATATTACTGAGCAATGCCCGGGTCAATCCATGCATGGCTCTATTCGTCCGGCTGTCATCCGGACGATTCACCAGAAGCTGCCCATCCACGTTTTCAATTTTCATGCTCGCATTGAATTCGCGTTCGAGTTCGCCCTTGGAACCCTTGACGTGCACCTTGGTTCCATTGATCTTGATCTCAACCCCGGAGGGGATGGGGATGGGTTTTCTACCAACTCGCGACATATTTTTTCCTTACCAGACGTATCCCAACACTTCTCCGCCGACTCCTTTTTCACGGCAAATTCCGTCCGTGACGACTCCGGAGGATGTAGAAACAATGGCGACTCCCAATCCATTCAACACTTTGGGAACTTTGTCTTTGTTAACGTATACCCGGCGACCCGGCTTGCTGATGCGCTTGATTCCATGAATGGAGGACTCCCCATCCTTGTATTTCAGGTAAACACGCAGCCAGCCCTGCTTGTTGTCCTCCGCCACTTTAAAATTCTTGATAAACCCCTCTTCACGCAGGATTTCTGCAATCCGGGTCTTCATCTTGGAATTCGGGATATCCACCTTGGGATGCTCCGCCTGAATGGCGTTTCGTATTCTTGTAAATAAATCCGCTATGGGATCGGTCATTGACATAAGAGTACTTGTCTCCTGATTCGTTTTCCGTTTACCAACTGGCCTTGGTCACTCCGGGAATTTCTCCCTGAAGCGCCCGTGTCCGGAAACAGATGCGGCATAACCCGAACTTTCTCAGATAGGCGCGCGGTCGGCCGCAAACGTTGCAACGGCTGTATTCCCGAACTTTAAATTTCGGCTTTCGGTTGGCTTTGGCGATCAAACTTTTCTTGGCCATGCTAGACTCCGAGCTCCCGCCGGTCAGTTCCGGATCGGAAACCCCATCGATTTCAATAACACCTTGCCCGCCTCATCGTTTTCAGCGGAGGTGCAGATAGTAATATTCATTCCTTTGACATGCTCGACCTTGTCGAAATTGATTTCGGGGAAGATCAGCTGCTCTTTCAGTCCGATGGTGTAGTTGCCCCGGCCATCGAATGCCTTGGGAGGCAATCCCTTAAAATCCCTTACCCTCGGCAGTGCAAAGCTTATCAACCGCTCAAAAAACTCGTACATGCGGTTGCCGCGCAGAGTCACCCGAACGCCGATGGGCACGCCTTCGCGCAGCTTGAAATTCGAAATTGCTTTCTTGGCGCGGGTCACCACGGGCTGTTGACCGGTGATAGTACGCAACTGTTCTACTCCGGCATCGATCAGCTTGCCGTTCTGCAGAGCCTCCCCCAATCCCATGTTGACGACAATTTTCTCCAAATGGGGAACCTGCATGACATTTTTCAATCCGAGGTCCTTCTGGACCTGGGACTTCAATTTTTCGTTATATAATTTTCTTAAGTTCGCCATAATTTCCGATTTCAGCCATTCCGACAGGATCAGCCTTTATCCATCACTTCTCCGCATTTCACACAGACGCGCACCCGTTTGCCGTCTTCCAGCTTTTTGCGCTTCACCCGAACACCCTTACCACATTTGTCGTTGTCGCATACCAGCAGAACATTGGAAATCGCCATTTGTCCTTCTTTCTCGACAATCCCCCCCTGCTTGTTCTGCGCGCTGGGCTTGGTATGCCGTTTCAGCATGTTCAATTTTTCAACGGTGAGCATGCCATCATCAGGATACAACGCCAGGATTTTCCCTTTTTTGCCTTTTTCCCGTCCGGCGATGACTTCGACGATATCATCCTTTTTCAATTTGAATTTGACTCCACTCATCACAGCACCTCCGGCGCAAGCGACAGAATTTTTAAAAACCTTTTGGCCCTCAACTCACGCGCAACGGGACCAAAAATACGCGTACCCACGGGTTCTTTCGCATCATTGATTAACACGGCACCGTTGGCATCAAATTTAATATAACTGCCATCTGGTCGATGGATTTCCTTCCGGGTACGAACCACCACGGCTTTCTTCACATCGCCCTTTTTGATCTGGCTTTGTGGTTCGCATTCCTTCACTGCCACCACAATGATGTCGCCGACTGAGGCATAGCGTCGCCCCGTCCCGCCCAGAACCTTGATGCACTGCACCTTTTTGGCTCCGGAATTGTCCGCCACATCCATGACTGTTCTTAATTGGATCATCGTTGTTGTATCCGGCTAAACCGCCTGCGCGGCCTTTAAAACTTTCTCAAGATTCCAGCGTTTGGTTTTGCTCAACGGCCTCACTTCCCGCATGGAAATAAAATCTCCGACCGAGCATTCGTTCTTTTCGTCATGGCATCTGAACTTCTTGGTCCGCTTAACCACCTTCTTGAAAGTGGGATGAATGAATTTACGCTCTACCGAGACCACGATGGTTTTATCCATCTTGTTACTCACGACGGTTCCGGTAATGATTCTTTTTACTTTTGCAGCTTCCTGACTCAATGGACCTCCATAAACGATCTCAGTCGTATTAAATTATTTTTTATCTGCCGTTTTTTTACTTTTTTCCTGTTTTTTTTCGGATTCAGCAGGCTTGGCCTCGGCCTCAGGCTGACCGTTTTTCAAGGTCAGTATCCGCGCGATATCGCGCCGCATGTATTTCAACCGGCCGGGATTCTCGATTTTTCCCATAGCCAACTGGAACTTCAAATTAAAATATTCTTCACGCAGGTCGCTTAGTTTTTCCTCGCGCTCTTTTTCCGTCAGCTCTTTAATTTCCTGCATATTCATTGTCGCAACCCTGTTTTCTTATTTGTTGGACACAAACCGTGTCGGCACGGAAAGCTTATGTGACGCCAGGCGAAAAGCCTCCTTGGCCACATCTTCTTCAACCCCCGCCATTTCATATAAAATCCGCCCCGGTTTGACCACAGCCACCCAATACTCCGGGTTGCCTTTTCCTTTACCCATCCGGGTTTCCGCCGGCTTTTTGGAAATAGGCTTGTCCGGAAATATGCGGAGCCAGATTTTTCCGCCGCGCTTGACGTGACGGGTCATGGCAATACGCGCCGCTTCGATCTGCCGGTTGGTGATCCAACCACAAGCCAACGCCTGCAATCCATATTCACCGAAACTGACGGATCCTCCACGGTACGCGGTTCCGCGCATCTTGCCTTTATGGCGTTTCCGGTATTTAACTTTTTTAGGCATCAACATGATGCAAATTCTCCTGAAAGATCGGTCCTAGGATTTAGCCTTTTCAGTGCTTTCTTCCTTCTCGACCGGCACACCGAGTTTTTCAAAAATTTCGCCTTTATAAACCCAGACTTTGATACCGATAATCCCGTACGTCGTCAGGGCCTCTGCGGTTCCGTAATCGATATCAGCCCGCAGGGTATGCAGGGGTACGCGTCCTTCCCGATACCACTCACTCCGGGCAATTTCATGTCCGCCCAATCGACCGGAACATCGGATTTTAATTCCCAGCGCGCCAAACCGCAGAGAAGACTGAACACTCTTCTTCATGGCCCGCCGAAATGAAATCCGTTTTTCCAGTTGGAGGGCGATGTTCTGTGCCACCAGACTGGCGTCCAACTCGGCCCGGCGGATTTCCTTGATATTCAGATTGACCTGTTTGCCGCCGATGATGCGCTGTAGCTCTTCTTTCAACCGATCCACCTCCAGCCCTTTTTTACCGATAATGATTCCCGGCCGGGCGGTGTGAATGTTGATGCGAATCCGGTTGGCGGAGCGCTCGATTTCGAGATTGGCGATTCCTGCGTGAGACAGATTCTTCCTCAGAAAATTCCGGATCTTGATATCTTCCTGAAGAAGTTCCGGGAAATCTCTTTTTCCAAACCAATTGGACTTCCAAGGTTTGTTGATTCCCAATCTAAATCCGTACGGATGTACTTTTTGTCCCACGCAATTCCTCCAAATTTATTTTTCGTTCAGCACGATGGTCACGTGACTGGTTCGTTTCTTGATGAGGTTGGCCATACCCCGGGCACGGGGCATTTGACGCTTCCAGGCCACCCCTTCATCCACCGTAATCTTTTTGACGACCATATCATCCACATCCACCACCTTGTGGTTTTCCTCGGCATTGGCCAACGCCGATTTCAACAGCGCCTGAATTTCGCGGGCGGCTTTTTTGCGCGTGAAGGTGAGCACATTCATAGCCTCCGTCACGTTTTTACCGCGAATCATATCGGCCACCAACCGGGCTTTCTGGGGCGCCATCCTCACATGTCTCAATCGTGCCTTAACATCCATATCTAACAATTAACCTTTTGGTGGCGGAGCTTTTTTGGTTTTACCACTGTGCGCCCGGAAGGTCCGGGTGGGAGAAAACTCTCCCAGCTTGTGGCCCACCATGTTCTCGGTAACAAACACCGGAATGAATTTTTTCCCGTTATGCACCGCCAGGGTATGGCCAACGAAATCCGGTGAAATGGTCGAGCGACGCGACCAGGTCTTTACTATCTTTTTGTCATTTTTCCGGTTCAACGATTCGATTTTATTCTGCAGGGAATCGTCAATAAACGGTCCTTTTTTCAGCGATCGCGCCATTCAAAAAATCCTTAGTCAATACTGCAAGTTGTTTCAGAGTTACCGTTTCTTTTTCTTTCGGCTCAAAATATATTTGCTGGACGGCTTTTTCACTTTCCGCGTTTTATAGCCTTTAGCCGGCGTTCCCCATGGACTGCAGGGGTGTCTGCCGCCGGAGGAGCGTCCTTCGCCGCCGCCCATCGGGTGGTCGACCGGGTTCATCGCCACGGCTCTCACACGCGGGCGTTTGCCCAGCCATCGCGAGCGGCCCGCTTTACCGATGGAAACATTTTCGTGATCGGTATTTCCGACCGTACCCACCGTGGCCCGGCATTTGACTTCCACCAACCGGACTTCTCCGGAACCCAGCTTGATGTTGGCATACCGCCCTTCTTTCGCCATCAACTGAACCGATGCGCCGGCACTGCGGGCAATCTGCCCTCCCTTACCGGGACGCAGTTCGATATTATGAATCAGCGTACCTTCAGGAATTTTCTCTAAAGGAAGACAGTTTCCCGGTCGCACCTCCGCATCCGGACCGGACATCAACTTGTCCCCGTCCTTCAGTTCCTTGGGAGCGATAATGTAACGCTTCTCTCCATCCGCGTAAGTCAGCAACGCAATGTGCGCCGACCGGTTCGGATCGTATTCGATGCCGGTCACCTTTGCAGGCACACCATCCTTGTTCCGCTTGAAATCGATCACGCGGTACAATTTTCGATGTCCACCGCCACGGCGCTTCGCAGTGATGCGTCCGTTGTTGTTTCGTCCCCCTTTTCGGGAGATGGAAACCAGCAGACTTTTCTCCGGAGTGGTCTTGGTGACTTCGTGAAAATCCGATATGGTCTGGAATCGGACTCCGGCGGATGTTGGATTGAGTTTACGTACGGGCATAGTCTTTACACACCTTCAAAAAAGTCGATGCGATCTCCCTCTTTCAATAAAACAATAGCTTTTTTCCAGGCTTTGGTCTGACCTTGATGCCGTCCGAATCGCTGGGTTTTCGGTTTGACATTAATCGTATTGACGTCGAGAACGGTCACATTGAAGATATTCTGCACCGCCTCTTTAATCTGCAATTTATTGGCAGAACGCTTCACCTGGAACATCACCCGGTTTCCATGCTCCTGCATCATGGTGCTTTTTTCCGTGACGAGGGGCTTTTCCAAAATACTGTAGTGATTGACAGCCATCAGTTTAAACGCTCCTCGATTTTCTTGATGGACTCGGGCGTACACACGATCGTTTCATGATGCAGAAGATCGAACACATTGAGCCCTTCCACCGGCAACACATCCGTGCTGGGCAGGTTGCGCACGGCCAGTTCCAGATTTTTATCTTTCTCCGCCACCACAAACAAGGTTCGCGACGGCAATCCCAGTTTCTTGATCAGTTCCACGGCCGCTTTAGTCTTGGGCTCCGAAACCGTCAGGCCTTCCACCACCTGCAGTCCCTTGTTGCGGGCCCGTTCCGTCAGTACGGATTTGAGCGCAAGCTTTTTGGATTTTTTGGACAGCTTGAAACTGAAACTTCTTGGCGAAGGCCCGAAAACCGTCATTCCACCGCGCCAGATCGGGGAACGCGAACTTCCTGCGCGCGCGCGACCGGTTCCTTTCTGCTTCCAGGGCTTCTTGCCACCGCCCCGGACTTCACCCCGGTTGCCGATGGTGGACGCAGACCCGCTTCGGCGATTCGCCTGCTGCAGGGATACATACTCCTTTACCAGATGCTCGCGTACCTTCACGTCGAACACCTCCGGCGACAGGGGAACGGTCCCTACTTTTTTCTTGTTCAAGTTGATCAAATCCAAATCCGGCATGACTTCTTCTTTCTAATCCTTTAATTTTTTGACCCGGGCCTTTGAAGTATCCGGACAATCCCGCCGTTGGCTCCCGGAACGGAACCTTTGAGCAAAACGATATTATTTCCGGCATCCACACGAACCACCTGAATGTTTTTGGCGTGGACCCGCTCTCCCCCCATGCGTCCCGCCATGGGATGTCCTTTGAGCACCCGCCCCGGGTAAGTTGCCATACCGATCGACCCGGCGCCACGAAACGATTCATGGTTCCCGCGGGAAGCAGGGTGACCCCCGAATCCATGGCGCTTCATCACTCCGGCGAACCCTTTACCCTTGGAGATACCGACCACGTTCACCCGGTCTCCCTCTTTGAACATTTCGACGCTCAGGGGTTTCCCCAAATCCTCGTCGCTGACTTCCATACTCCGGAACTCGGCGAGCAATTGGGCGGGGTCTCTTTTCAACTGGTTGTAAACACCCTGCATCGGCTTGTTGGTGTGCTTGGCCTTACGTTTACCATAAGCCATCACTACCGCTTCGTACCCGTTCTTCTCCTGGGTTCGCTTCAAAACCGGAACGCAGTCTTCCACCTGGATTACGGTGACAGAGACACAATCGCCTTTCTCCGTAAACACCTGGGTCATTCCGACTTTTTTTCCCAACAAACCATTCATTGCTGCACTCATTAAAGTTTGATTTCGATATCCACACCGCCGGACAGGTCCAGCTTCATCAGCGCATCCACCGTTTGCGGGGTGGGTTCGAGAATTTCCATAATCCGTTTGTGGGTTCTGATCTCGAACTGCTCCCTTGATTTTTTATCGACGTGAGGCGACCGAAGGACCGTCCATTTGTTTCTGACCGTCGGCAGAGGTATAGGACCCACCACCCGAGCGCCGGTGCGCTTGGTGGTTTCCACGATTTCCCCCACAGACCAGTCGAGAAGTTTGTGGTCGTAAGCCTTCAGTTTGATTTTGATTTTCTGGTCGCTCATTATTCCATGATCTCACTGACGATTCCTGCGCCCACGGTGCGGCCACCTTCACGAATCGCGAAACGCAATTCCTTGGCCATCGCCACTTCAGTAATCAATTCCACTTCGAACGTCACGTTGTCGCCGGGCATTACCATTTCCACTCCGCCGGGCAGGGTTACCACACCGGTCACGTCAGTCGTCCGGAAATAAAACTGCGGACGGTAGCCGTTAAAGAAAGGCGTGTGTCGGCCCCCTTCGTCCTTGGTCAGAATATAGACTTCCGCTTTGAACTTTTTATGAGGCGTGATCGAGCCGGGCTTAGCCAAAACCTGTCCGCGCTCAATGTCTTCCCGCTTGGTACCGCGAAGGAGCAGACCGACGTTATCACCCGCCTGCCCGTCATCAAGCAATTTACGGAACATTTCGACACCGGTAATGGTGGTTTTCGTCGTCGGGCGGAAACCAACAATCTCCACTTCCTCACCTACCTTGATGATTCCGGTTTCAACTCGACCCGTCGCCACGGTTCCACGACCGGAGATACTGAAAATATCTTCAATCGGCATCAGGAACGGCTTGTCAACCGGACGCTCTGGAACTGGAATGTACTCGTCCACTGCATCCATCAATTCCATGATGCTCTTGTTCTTTTCTGCATCATCCGCATTTTCCAGAGCCTGCAGGGCGCTCCCGCGAATCACGGGAATATCATCTCCCGGAAACTCGTACTTGCTCAACAATTCGCGCACTTCCAACTCAACCAGATCGAGCAACTCTTCATCGTCGACCATGTCGCATTTGTTCATGAACACAACGATTTTGGGTACGCCCACCTGGCGAGCGAGCAGGATATGCTCACGCGTCTGCGGCATGGGACCGTCGGATGCGCTGATAACCAGAATCGCGCCGTCCATCTGCGCGGCGCCGGTGATCATATTCTTAACGTAGTCTGCGTGACCCGGGCAGTCGACGTGCGCATAATGCCGTTTCTCAGTTTGATATTCGACGTGGGCAATAGCGATGGTAATGCCACGTTCTTTTTCTTCCGGAGCTTTATCGATCTGGTCGAAAGCGATACTTTCAGCGAACCCTTTTTTGGATAAAACTTCAGTAATGGCCGCTGTGAGTGTGGTTTTCCCGTGGTCTACGTGCCCAATGGTTCCTATATTGACATGCGGTTTATCTCTCACAAATTTTTCTTTAGCCATACCAGTTCACTCCGTTTTTTTGTCCAATCTAAGTTCGTTTATAATAGGGTTTGAAATTATGCCGGGACCTCACTAGAGGTTCCCTTGGATTTAGCAATCAGTTCCTCAGCAATACTGCTGGGAACAACGTCATACTTTAAAAATTCCATACTGTAGTTGGCCCGACCCTGGGTGGCCGACCGCAAATCCGTCGAATAACCAAACATCCCAGCAAGCGGGACCTCGGCGCGAATCACCTTAGCGCCCGCTCGATCGGTCAATTCCTTCACTTTACCGCGCTTCGAATTCAAGTTTCCGATGACATCTCCCATGAACTCCTCGGGAGTCACCACTTCCACTTCCATGATGGGTTCCAGCAGAACAGGACTCGCTTTTTTGCAAGCTTCCTGAAACGCAATGGACGCACAAATTTTAAACGCCATTTCTGATGAATCCACCTCATGGTACGATCCGTCTTTCAGGGTGACCCGCACATCGACCACGGAAAATCCACAAAGGATACCGCGGTCCATCGCTTCCTCAATTCCCTTTTGAACCGCAGGAATATATTCTCTGGGGATGGACCCGCCGACGATCTTGTTGACAAACTCGAATCCCTCTCCGGCTTCGCGCGGCTCTACATGTATATCCACGTGCCCGTACTGACCGCGGCCACCGGACTGCTTGACATACTTGTAATCGTGGTCCACCTCTTTGGTAATGGTTTCCCTGAACGCCACTTGGGGTTTGGAGACATTAACATCCAGCGAAAACTCCCGCCGCATGCGATCGACCAGAATCTCCAAATGGAGTTCACCCATTCCGGAAATAACAGTCTGGTTGGTTTCGGAATCGATTTTAACTTCGAAAGTGGGATCTTCCTGCTGGAGTTTGATGAGACAATCGGAGAGTTTTTCTTGTTCGGGTTTGGATTTGGGCTCGATGGCCACCGAGATGACTGGCTGGGGAAAGGAAATCGCTTCCAACACCACCGGCTTATCCTCCGGACAAAGCGTGTCGCCGGTAAATGTCTTTTTAAAACCAATGGCGGCGGCAATATCTCCGGCGCCGACCGCCTTCACCTCTTCGCGTTTGTTGGAATGCATCCGCAACAAACGCCCGATACGTTCCCGCACGTTCTTGGTGGAATTATAAATATAGGAACCACTTGTGAGCTCTCCCGAATATACCCGGAAAAAGGCCAACTGTCCGACAAAGGGATCGGTCATGATTTTGAATGCCAGCGCGGACACCGGCTCCTTGGAATCCGCGTTACGGGTCACTTCTTCCTGAGTGTTGGGGTTGACGCCGGATATGGCCGGAACATCAAGCGGGGAAGGCAAATACGCGGGGACGGCATCCAGCAATTGCTGAACGCCTTTATTCTTAAAAGCGGCTCCACACAGAATCGGCGTGAACTTCAACTCAAGAGTTCCCTTGCGAATTGCGGCTTTGATTTCGTCGACCGACACCTCTTCTCCGCCCAAATACTTTTCCATAATGCTTTCATCCATATCAGAAACAGCTTCCATCAGCTTTTCCCGGTACTCCGCTACTGTATCCGCCATATCATCGGGGATCGGGGCTTCTTTGAAAATTTCCCCTTTAGGATTGTCCTTCTCGGGGTAAACGTAAGCTTTCATTTCCACCAGATCCACCAGCCCGACGAAGTTGCTTTCAGCACCGATTGGCAACTGCAGAGGCACCGGATTGGCGCTCAACCGTTCCTTCATTTGATTGACACAACTCAGGAAGTCGGCTCCAGACCGGTCCATTTTGTTGACGAAACCAATGCGCGGCACCTGATATTTGGTCGCCTGACGCCAGACCGTTTCCGACTGGGGCTCTACCCCGCCGACTGCGCAAAACACACCGATCGCGCCGTCCAGAACACGCAGGGAACGCTCCACTTCCGCGGTAAAATCCACGTGACCCGGAGTGTCGATGATATTGACCTGATGATCGCTCCAAAAACAGGTGGTGGCGGCAGAGGTAATGGTGATTCCCCGCTCCTGCTCTTGCTCCATCCAGTCCATGGTGGCGTTACCATCATGCACCTCGCCAATTTTATGACTTTTACCCGTGTAATACAAAATCCGCTCGGTGGTGGTGGTTTTTCCGGCATCAATGTGCGCGATAATGCCAATATTTCGAATTTTTTCCAGATTGATTTTTTTACTCATAATTCCTTAGACCAAAATTACCAGCGATAATGCGCAAACGCCTTATTGGCCTCGGCCATGCGGTGCACGTCTTCTTTTTTACGAATAGCTCCCCCCGTATTGTTGTAAGCATCGAGTAGTTCCCCAGTCAGCCTTTCGGCCATGGTTCGACCCGCACGCGCCTTGGCATTGGTAATGACCCAACGAATGCTCAAAGCCTGACGGCGGTTCCGGCTGACCTCAACCGGAACTTGATAGGTCGCCCCGCCAACACGGCGTGACCGGACCTCCAAAACGGGAGCCGCGTTATCAATCGCCTTTTTAAAGACATCCAACGCCGACTCATCCTTGAGTTTCTCTCCGATATTGTCCAGCGCGGTATACAAGACCCGTTCCGCCAGACTTTTTTTGCCTTGTTTCAGCAGATTATTGATGAACCGGGCCACCAGAATATCGTTGTATTTGGGGTCGGGTAAAATCTGTCGTTTATCTGCTTCTCGTCTTCTTGCCATAATTTACAACTTCCTAATCAATTCTTTTTAGGCTTTTTAGCCCCGTATTTCGAACGGGATTGCATTCGGTTGTCGACACCCAGGGTGTCCAGACTGCCTCGCACCACATGGTAGCGGACTCCAGGAAGATCCTTGACCCGGCCTCCGCGAATCAAAACGATGGAATGCTCCTGAAGGTTGTGCCCGACTCCCGGAATATAGGTGGTCACTTCCATCCCGTTGGTCAAGCGCACACGAGCGACCTTTCTCAGGGCCGAATTCGGCTTTTTGGGGGTGGATGTATACACCCGAACACAGACCCCTCTTTTCTGGGGGCACCGCTTCAGAGCCGGACTGGCTGTTTTGTCTTCCGGGCTTTTCCTGCCCGTTTTGACTAGCTGATTGATGGTCGGCAAAATATACCTCTCTACTCAAGGGTTTCCCACCAAATACGGGAATCCCTGCCCACAAAACACATTGATTTTGTTGGCGTTTTTAGATTTTATTCCCAGCAAACGGAAAGTTTTGAATTTTAACACTCTACGTGCCGGAGTCAAGGGGAAACTTCTGATTTTATTCCACTGGCGCGGTCACTTCCTCTTCTGGTTTCTTCTCTTCCACCTCTTCAATTTCCGGTTCTTC
>JANQEK010000018.1 GCA_028278405.1 Nitrospinaceae bacterium | reverse complement strand
CGTCCGGTGGTGCCGATTTTGCGTGAACCGGAGTCGCCTTCCTTCTGCTGGTCGGAAATACGGTGATACGGCAGGATGATGTTGGCGCGATCGCTGATCAACAACCGCCCTTCGTAATCGAAACCCAGTTTCTTAAGCATCTGCATCTCTTCCGCCAACGCGGCGGGATCGATCACCACCCCGTTGCCGATGACGCATTTCTTGTCGTCGCGGAAAATGCCGGAGGGAATCAGGTGCAGAATATATTTGTTGCCGTCAAAGATGATGGTGTGCCCGGCGTTGTGCCCGCCCTGGTAACGCGCCACCACGTCCGCCTGCTCGGTCAGCAGATCGATAATCTTACCCTTCCCTTCATCTCCCCACTGCATTCCGACGACAACAAAAACAGACATGGTTCTTCCTTGATTGATTTTGATACTAAAAAATTATTGCGAGTTCAGTGTTAGGCTGGGTGGCGGAAATCCGACGACCAACCGGGTATTATGAAGATTTAACACCCAAAGTCAAGCGGCGAACCGCCGGTTGATGTCAACCACCCCTAACCCCTCCTTGAAAAGGAGGGGGATTCTTTTTGTTACGATGGCTAATCTTTGAAATCTTTCAGGCGCTGTTTGATCTCTGCCGGCGGGATGATAGGACCCTGGCCGATACCGGGACAGAATCCGGCGGTCAGCTCCCAGTGGTTGCGGGTCCTCAGGTTTTCCTGCCAGAACGGGTAGGTCTGGCACTGTTTGGGCTTGGCGGGATGAATGTTGCAGCCCTGCATGGTGAGGAACTGGCACACCTGCCCCTCCTCCAGCTCCATTTCGTACACGCCGTGATCTTTTTTCAGGAATTCTCTCTTGAAGTCGGAGGTCTTCATCTCGAGAAACTTCGCCGCGTTTTGGATATCCCCCCGGTCGAACGTCACCACGCCCGGCTTCATACAGCACTTGAAGCAATCGGGCTGGCACTCAAACCGGATCGGCTCTGTTTCCCACCATTTGGGCATGGTTACAGCAACACGAGGTCATCGCGGTGGATGACTTCATCATAAAAGTTGGGGCCGACGAGACTGCGCACGGCGGCGGTTTTCATGCCTTTGATCTGGTCGAGGTCGCGCGAGTTGTAATTGACCAGGCCGCGGGCGATTTCTTTTCCCTTCTCATCCAGTATACGCACCGCCCCGCCGAATTCAAATTTGCCGTCCACTTTCACGACCCCCGCCGCCAGGAGACTCTTGCCGCGCTCCACCAGCGCCTTGCGCGCACCCGCGTCGATTTTGATCGATCCCGCCGGCTTCAGCGTGTGGGCGATCCAGTGCTTGCGATCCTTGATCTTCGCCTCGCCCGACCAGAACAGCGTGCCGACCTGTGTCCCGTTAAACACCTTTTTCAGGTTTTCACCTTTAAGGCCATTGATGATGAGCGTGGGAATGCCGAAACTCATAGTCTTCTTCGCCGCCAGCACCTTGGTGAACATCCCGCCGACCGCCAACGGATTTTTACTTTTGCCCGCCAGTTTTTCAATTGCTGAAGTGACACGATCAACATGCGAGATCAACTCCGCTGAGGAAGCCCCAGACCTGCTATTTGCTTTCGCAGGATCCGATGTAAAAAGACCGTCGACATCAGACAACAAAATCAGAAGATGCGCTTCCGCCATGCAGGCGACGTTGGCCGACAACGTGTCGTTGTCGCCGATTTTTATTTCGTCGACCGTTACCGAATCGTTTTCGTTGACGATGGGGATGACGCCGTGGTCCAGCAACGCTTCCAGGGTGTGCCGGATGTTGAGATACCGTTTGCGGTTTTCGAGGTCGTCGTGGCCCAGTAGAATCTGCGCCACCTTGAGCCCCTGCTTCTCAAAATACTGTTCATAGGACCGCATCAGGAAACTCTGGCCGATGGCGGCGCAGGCCTGTTTTTCCGGGATGTCCAGGTTGGGCCGCTTAAGATTCAACCGCTCGCGCCCGGCCATGATCGCCCCCGACGACACCAGGATCACCTCGTACCCCGCATCGGCGATCGCCTTGATGCGCTTGGCGTAACTGCGGATGCGTTTCAGGCTGAGGCCTCGTTCCAGAGGCACCTTGCCCGACTCGTGGTCGGAGATCACACCACTCCCCACCTTGATCACCACGCGCTTCGCACGTTTCAAAATGTCTTTCCGCAGTTCTCGACTCATGAAAAGCCCTTTATTTATAAGCCTCTAAAGGCAAAGCAGTTTAAACTATTCAGTGTGAATGAACAATGAATATTATACTCTGGAATTCTAAGCCAAGGGTGGAGTGTTATATATTGTACTGGGAAATCTAATTAACTCTAGAAACGTAAAGTTTTATGAAAATCGAAGAAATCAATATCCCCAAAATAGAAATTGAACCGTTCTCGCATGTTAACGACTATCAAACAAAAAATTATCTTCAATACACTAGCATAATTAAAAATAAAGATTACGGACGCTCTGTAGTAAAAGCACTCAGTGAAGACAATCGAGTTATAGCTATAAAGGACAAATTAATTTCTAGAGGAAGCGGTGCTTCTAAATACAGCATAGAAACTTTAGCAATGTGGTTTTTATGGTGTGCAAAGAAATGCGGATTGGAGAACGCAAGAGCAAAGCTAGAGCAATTCCTAAACTCTGAAGAATTACCAGTAATAAGTACCCTTTGGCTACTTGGCTTAGAAATTGATGACTCAATACAACTTAATGATGATTACACACTTGTACCTATAGGTGACATGCCTGAAGCTTGGGACAAGGATTTTTTTCAGCAACGTGGAACAGGACATATATTACAAAGACTGCCTGCTCCGAAGTGCGCTATAACAAAGAAGTGCTCCGTTATCAAAGTGTGGGGCAACAATTCATCTAAAGAGATATCAAGTGTAGATAATTATAATAAAACAATTAGGAATCTGCATGACATAGCAATCCTTTTAAATGTTATTAACGGAGTATCTTGCTTACCATTCTATGAAACATCCTATGTTGATCAAGATCTACCTTTTGGACCATTTGGCTTAGGAGGCGGTTGCTCAAGGTTTTATGACGTATCAGCGCATGGAATGACAAAGCTACCCGCCTCTGAAGCTAATAAACTTAAAGATTTAACTGAAAAATTTAAAAAACTGGATGAGAAAGAAAAACCCAGAATACAAAGAATACTAAACCGCTTGTCACAAGCAAAACGTCGCACGCAAATCGAGGATATAGTTCTTGACTTGGGCATAGCCCTAGAAATGCTTCTCTTAAAGGACAATCAAAATAATGACCAGTTATCTCTGTCTTTTCGGTTACGCGGAAGTTGGCTATTAGGCAATTCAAAGGAAAATCGAATGAAAATATACAATCAATTAAAACAAATCTATAAATATAGGAGTCAAGTCGCCCATAGTGGAATCCTATGTAATGGAGATAGCAAAAAAATTAATGCAGTTAGAGAGTCAATTCCCGACTATTTAACAATTGCCGAAATTATTTGCCAAAAAATAATTAAAGATGGCAGTCCTGATTGGGATAAATTAGTACTTGATGCTATTTAAATAGGGTCCGGAAACTTGCCGTTTAGTTTTCCGCTTTGCTTAGCAGAATTTACCGCACCACCACATACTTTCCATCTGGAGATAGGGCCAAGCGGTCTTTGTTGGATTGGATCCATTCGAACCACTGGCGGGGGGTTTTGAATTTTAACCCGGTAACAGCTTCCAGGCGGGGCTGGTAGCGGGAAATGAATACATCGTAAAACGAAGTTCCCTCTTCTTCCAGTTTAAACATCTGGAAAAACAATTCAGTCTCTTTGAAAACCGTCTGAATACCTTTGATGAGACCCGTCTCTTTCTTTTTGCGGTTGTCCAGTTGATCGAGAGGGATCAGCACCGCACCGTTCTCCCGGCCCTGTTTGTACTGATGCGTGTACTTCACGCACAGGTGTTGTTCGCCACGAACCCATTCGGTAACATCGCCGGTCATGAACCAGTACCAGTAATCCTCCACCGTCCAGGCTTTATAATTGATGTTGGGATTGGGGCATCGTTTCACAATATCCCGGGCACCCGCTTCCAGTAGTAATAGGATGATGCTTTCCTGTCTCTCTTCCCGGGCCAGGGACAAGGCGGTTTCGTCCGCCTGGTTTTTGACGTTCACCTCGGCACCCGCCCGCAACAGAATAATAACGACCGATGCATGGCGGTTGTACGATGCAGCCATCAACGCGGTATTTCCCTCTTTGCTTTTCAGGTTCACGTCCGCCCCGCGGTCCAGCAGAATCCTTACGATTCGGGTATGCCCGCCCTGTGCCGCTGCATGCAGGGCCGAAGCGCCGTAATGCTCGTCCTGGTAGTTGACGTCGACTCCCTTGTCCAGCAGGAATGTCAGTGTTTTGGGATGACCCTGCAGGGCCGCTTCCAGAAGCTGATCGCCATCACCCGCCAGCGCAGGCTGCAAATTTAAAAATGATGTCAGCAAAACAAAAGAAAGTAGAAACCATCGTGAACATTTCAAGCGGAGTCCACGATAACGACTCACGGGATCACTTTCCCTTCAGAAATTCCCGGATGGCGGGAGAATTGGCGAGGTGGATCGGGGTCACACCGGGCTGGCGGGTGAACGGGTCGAGACCTTCGGCTTTCGTGTCGGCCCCTTTGGCGACGAGCAGTTTGACGATCTCTTTCCGCCCGCTGAGGGCTGCGTAGTGCAGGGGTGTCAGTTTCAGGTTGTCGCGGACTTGAATATCCGCGCCCTTTTCCAGGAGCAATGCCGCCATGGATGCCGGTCCGAACTGGGACACGAAATGCAAAGGCGTTTTGCCCCAGGATTTTTCCTTGGCGTTCAGGTCCGCGCCGTGCTGAATGAGCAGTTCTGCGACATCGCCCTGCACCAACTGAGTCGCCAGGTGCAGTGGCGTAAACGCGTCGCGGTCCTTCGCGTTCACACTCGCTCCTTTTTCGATGAGAACGCGCGCGATCGGTGCATATCCGCGGTTGACCGCCCAGTGCAGTGCGGTGCGCTGGAAACCGTCGCGCGCATCGATATCCGCACCCGACTCAAGCAGGCCTTTCACCTGCGTCAGGTTCCCCATCTTAGCGGATTCGATCAGATAAGTCGTCTCCTCCGCCGAACAGGAAGTGAGGAACAGGATCGTGAATAGAACCCATCTTATTAAGAAACTTGTTTTCATTTAATATCCGTTCTCTTGGCGGTTTTTGGAGCGGAAACGATGCGGGTGATGAATGCCTTGATCGTATCAAAGTAATCTTTCCCGCCGACACCGAAAGTATTGTTATGCCCCGCTCCTACGATGGAGTAAAACTCTTTGGGCTCGGCGGCGGCTTTATACAATTCACGTCCCATCGTGAAGGGAATCAGGTTATCCCGCGTTCCGTGAATAAACAGTTTCGGCAGTTTCAATCGGGAAACGTGATCCTGCGTGTCAAAATCCGAGCTGACGAGCCACCCCGGAAGCAGGGGAAGCATTCGGTCGGCCATGTCCACCGCGTTGGTGAAGGTGGACTCCAGTATCAGTCCCGCCGCTGGATTCTTCGTGGCCGTATACGAGGCGAACGCGCCCCCTAGTGACCGTCCAAAGATGATCAGGGAATCGGACGATACATCCGGCTGCTTCATTACCGTATTGTACGCCGCCTGGGCGTCCAGATAAATGTCGTCTTCATCGGGCTCGCCCTCGCTCCGGCCGAAACCCCGGTAGTCGAAAATGAAGACATTCAGCTTCAGGTGGTGCAACAGAAAAATATTTTCGAGGCGATGGGTGATGTTACCGGCATTGCCGTGGAAAAAAAGGAAGGTCGCGACCGCTTTCTCATTCGGCACATACCAGCCATGCAGTTTGACGCCGTCTTCCGCCTGGAACCAGACGTCCCGGATCGGGAGCGGCATGTTGGACGTATCCCACAAACCCTGGGGATACTTGACGGGGTGGTAAATGATATTGTTTTCGCAGCCGACCAGCAGCAGGACGGACAACACCAGCAACCCCGCCAGACCCGCGAGCGTACTGAGAATGTATTTTTTGATCATGAGGCGGCGTCGGCCTTTTTGACCTTCACCTTGAGACCGTCGACCTTTTCCACCACCACGTTTTCCCCTTCGGTGATGGTGCCGTCACACACTGCGGCCCACAACTCTCCGTGCACGTAGACATTGCCTTCCGGGTCCAGTGTTTTTTTCACCACACCAGTTGCGCCGATCAATCCTTCGGCGCCGCTGGTCGGTTTGATCTGAGCGGATTTGGTGGCCAGGTACAGGGTCCCCATCGCAACGAGGATGGAAGTCGCCAGTGTCGGGTACAGCACCGAACGGGAAATCTGCATGGCGGGGTCGTCGGTGTCCATCAGCATGAGCGATCCCAGGAGGAGAGAAACGACCCCTCCTGCGGACAGGAGACCGAACGTCGGGGTGTTCAGTTCGACAATGAACAGGATACCGCCCAGCAGGATGAGCAGCAGACCCGCGTAATTGATCGGCAAAGTCTGCATGGCGTACAAAGCGAGGATCATGCAAATTCCGCCGAGGATACCGGGCAGAATAAGGCCGGGATTGGACAATTCGAAATACAATCCGACCAGCCCGATCATCATCAGGATATAAGCGATGTTGGGATTGGAGATGGTGTCCAGAACGTTTTCGCGGGGCGACATTTCATGATACACGATGGTCTTGCCTTTGAGCGCGAGAGTCACTTTCGTGTCGTCGCCCATTTTAATTTCGCGACCATCAACCGCCAGTACCAGCGCCTCAACGTTGTTCGCGATCAGATCGATCACGGCCAGCTTTTTGGCTTCTTCGGCTGAAATGGAAACGCTTTTGCGGACCGCCTGTTCCGCCCAGAAAGCGTTACGCCCGCGCGCTTCGGCGAGGGAACGGATATAAGCCGAAGCGTCATTGAGAATTTTTTCCTCCATGGGGGAAGGCTCTTTCGGGTCGCCTTCCTTGCCGCCCATAAGGTTCACCGGATGCGCGGCGCCGATGTTGGTGCCCGGTGCCATCGCCGCGATATGCGAAGCAATCGTAATGAAGGTACCCGCCGATGCGGCTCGGGAACCGCTCGGTGCGACAAAGGTCGCCACCGGGATTTTCGAGGTTTGAATCGCTTTGATGATCTGGCGCATGGAGGTATCCAGGCCGCCCGGTGTGTCCATGCGGATCAGAATCAACGCCTCCCGGGTGGCATTGGCCTCCTCAATTTCCACACTGACAAATTCAGCCACTACGGGGTTGATAGCGCCGGAGATTTCGACCACCACCACCCGATCCTCCGCCCACGCCGTGGAGGACAGTAAAACAGCACCGATGACACATCCTGCGAACCATTTTTTCCAGATCATATTTCCTCTAGAATAAGCATTGGTTACTCTCATTTTTTCAAACCCCACCCGTAAAGTCAAACGGATTCGCTGGTCTATAATGGCTATTCACAACGGCTTTTATTTTGATTCATCCGCAAGGGGTTTGATGATAGACTAGACTGATTGATAATCGCCAGCCAAGAGGATTCGTGGATTACAAAACCGTATTTATTGTGGACCCTGTCAAGGGGGAGCGCCTGCAGTTGGCTAAACTGTTGAAGCAGGAGAAGATCACCATCGCCGGGTTCGTCAAGCTCACCGACTGTTTCAAGAAGACCAACCCGTTGCGATGCGATGTCGTGATTTTTGTCATGCGGCCGGGACGGGCCGAGTTGAAAGAACTCAACAAGGTGAATCCCCGTGAAAAGAATATCCCCTTTGTCATTATGACCGATCCCAACGCATCGGAAATCCAGCTGGACGAATGGAAGAAAAAGGGGTTCAAATCCATCGACCTGGCTTCCAACAAGGAAAGAGCCAAGGAAATCACTTATAACTTAATTTCGCCGGACGGTCCCGTTCCGGAACGCAAACCTTTGGAAGCGATTTCCCTGACCTGACGGCGTGATCCCGTCTCTGCCCGCGAATTGACACTATGACTTCACCCGCAACTCCAACACGTGAAATAAAAGTCGGCCCCCACACCATCGGCGGCGGCAAGCCCATCGTGGTCATCGCGGGACCTTGCGTGATCGAATCGGAAAAGCATGCGCTGAAAACCGCCGAGCAACTGAAACGGATATTCGCCGACGCGGGAATTCCCTTCATCTATAAATCGTCTTATGACAAGGCCAACCGGTCGTCCATCAAATCGTTTCGTGGTCCCGGACTGAAAGAAGGACTCCGTATTCTGCACAAAGTGAAAGAGGAATTGGAGGTACCGATCCTCTCGGATATTCACAAGGAGGAGGAAGTGGACCCGGCGGCGCAGGTGTTGGACATTCTGCAAATTCCTGCATTCCTGTGCCGGCAGACCGATCTCGTCGTCAGGGCGGCAAAATCCGGAAAACCGGTCAACGTAAAGAAAGGGCAGTTCCTCGCACCGTGGGATATGAAAAACGTGGTCGACAAAATCAAGGAATGCGGCAACGACAACATCATGCTGACCGAGCGCGGCTTCATGTTCGGGTACAACAACATGGTGGTCGATATGCGATCGCTGGTGCTGATGCGCGAGTTCGGTTACCCGGTGGTGTTCGATTGCACCCACAGCCTGCAACTGCCGGGCGGACAGGGCACGACTTCCGGCGGACAACGGGACCTGGTGCCTCACCTGACGCGCGGCGCGGTAGCCGTGGGATGCGACATGCTGTTCATGGAAGCACATCCCGATCCCGACAATGCTCCGTCCGACGGACCCAACATGCTCAAGTTCGATTCGCTTCCCGCTCTCCTGAAACAGGTCAAAGATCTGGATCAGCTTCGCCAGTAATGTTGCCCTGAACCTGAAGGGCGACACAAAGGAATTGCAGACATGCGCCTCTCCCTTAAACCTTTCGGTTTTATTCTAGCCGTGCTCGCGCTGATACCTGCATCAACACTCGCGCAGCAGTCAGGCATATGGAAAGTTCTATCGCCGACACCCAGCGCCCGTACGGAAGTCGCAGTGGTCAATCATCAGGGGAAAATTTATCTCATCGGAGGATTCACCCCCAAAGGTATCAGCGAGCAGGTGGAAGTGTACGATGCGAAGACAAAGAGCTGGTCAAAAGCCGCCCCGCTGCCCGCTCCCCGGCACCACACCACGGCGGTCTCCACCAACGACAGAATTTATGTGATCGGGGGATTTTCTTCAGGCATGTGGACGGCGGTGAATACCGTTTACGCTTACGATGCAGCGCAAAATTCGTGGACGGAACAAACACCGATGCCGACAAAACGCGGGGCGCTGGCAACCGGAGTCATTGACGGCAAAATCTACGCGGTGGGCGGGGCGAGTAGACAACCGTTCCGGTTAAGAAACACCAACGCCAACGAAGTGTACGATCCGAAATCAAACGCCTGGAAAAAACTGGCTCCCATTCCTACGCCGCGGGATCATCTGACGGTCTCGGTCGCTCATGGATTGCTTTTTGCCATCGGCGGACGCGTCAACGTTAACTACAACGAAAACCTCACCGCCAATGAAGCCTACGATCCCAAGTCCAACCGATGGAAAGCGCGCGCGCCGCTGCCGACCGCCAGAAGCGGTATCACCTCACAATATGTAAACGGGAAGATGTATGTATTCGGCGGGGAGTCGGGGGAAGGCACTTTCGACGAAAACGAGGCGTACGACCCGAAGACCGATCAATGGACGGTTCAGCCACCCATGCCCAAATCCTGCCACGGCTTGGGCTCTGCGGTGGTGAACGGAGATATTCATCTCCTGAACGGCGGACCCCACCCCGGCGGTGGCGGCAGCAAGTTTCATCAGGTGTTTACACCGGAATAAATCCTAGCGACAGTTGGATTCGACAATTTCCTGAGGATTGGCAACGGTTTTACACAGGAACGGGGGCTCGTAATCCCAGAGTTCTTTGGGTAAGGTTTCGTTGGACGGCAGGGAGTAAATAATCACTTCGTTGTGAAGCGCGTGGGCGGCTTTCCTGGCGGCGATGCGGTTGATCCGTTTGAAGTGTTTGGGCCGGCTCTTCCAGCTGACAAACACCTTATGCTCATGAAATTTGACCCACGCCACTTCCGGATGAGCGCGCAGGTAAGTCAACGCCTCGTCCAGTATCTGCCAGGGAGCCCGCTCCTCCCGCGCCTCAACATTGAGCGGTGCCCAGAGAGTCAGCATCACAACAACAATGAACAAAACTTTCCGATTCAAACCCTCTTCCCCCTTTAATATTTATTTTTCCCGACTATTAAAATACGGTTTTAAAAATTCAGTCAGATTCGCCGTGGCGGTTTTAGCATGTTGACCCAGCTCGATCATGCCTTTGAGATCACCGGGGTGCGTGAGCACGTGCCAGCCGGCTCTCAGCTTCGATACGTCACCGTCTTCTTCCACCAGATGGGAGCAGTCGAGCAGCTCCTGATCCGCCGTGTCCGTGATCGCCCGCACTGAGATAAAAGAAATGTCGCGGACTTGAGCCTCCGCCACCAGGGCCGAGGTTTCCATATCCACAGCGACCGCAGAAAAACGCTCTCTCAACCGTTTTTTTTCCTCCGGGGTTGCGGCGACGCGGTCGACTGTCAACAAGGCCTTCGGCCTGTTTTCTGTGGCGGTATTGAATATTTCCTTCTCCAGGGAATAGCATTTAAAAGTTTTCCCGGAACCTTCCGGCGCGATCACTTGATCGGCCACTACCAGATCGCCGACCTCCAGGGAGGGGTCCAGCGCCCCGGCATAGCCGATGGAAATCACTTCCTTAAGATCCCACTTATCGGCCACTTCAACCAGTGCATGCCGCGCCCGATCGCGTCCCATGCCGGAACGCACGAGCACGATCGGCGCCCCCTGCCACTCCCCAACAAAGGCGTTGCCGGTTTTCCATTGCAGAGTGTGGGTGATCTGCATCTCTTCTTTGATGCCGGCGATCTCTTCCTTTATGGCGCCGATGATGGCGATTCGAGGTTCCATATCTAAAATTGTAACCGTTGTCGCCCCATGAAAAAATTTTATTTTAGGCAAAGACTGAGCCCTGTGCTATGTTTCTCCATCGTTAACACCGACCAAAAGCTAAATGTCTAAAGAAAAACATATTATACCCGTCCAACAGGGCGACCGGCTGGAGCTGGCGGTGGAAACGCTGGCATCGAGCGGTGACGGCCTGTGCCGTCACGAAGGATACACGCTATTCGTGCCGACGGGACTTCCGGGCGACATCATTCAGTGCGAAATCGTGAAAACCACGCCGCGCTTTGGCGTGGCGCGCGCCGTCGAGCTCTCCCGGCAATCCGGAGACCGGGTGGAAGTTCCCTGCGGCGTGTTTCCGGAATGCGGTGGATGCAAACTCCAGCACCTCAACTACGACTCACAAATGAAGTTCAAGGTGCAATCCGTCACCGATGCACTGGAGCGCATCGGAAAAATAAAGGTTTCCGTGCCCATCGATGCCGTTCCGGCCGAGCGCACACTCCACTACCGCAACAAGGGAAGTTTCGCACTCAGCCACCGCCGGGGAAAACCGCGTATCGGTTTCTACAAGGAAGGTACGCATGAAGTCGTGGACTCGAGTACCTGCGACACCGTGCTGGAACCCGTCAACGCCATCAAAGAATGGGTCCGTGGATTGATGCAACAACATCGTCTATCCATCTACCACGAGAAAAATCACAAGGGCCTGGTGCGCGGACTGGTGGTACGTCACGCACCGGAAACCGGACAGAGCCTGCTCGGCTTCGTGACTACTACCGGGGAGTTTCCGCCGAAATTTGTCGAGCAACTGCTCCAGCGGAAGAGCCTGGTCGATCTCGGTATCGTTGGCGTGGTGCGTAACTTCAACAATCACAAAACCAACGCGATTTTTGGAAAGAGAACCGAAAAGTTGTGGGGACAGGATTTCCTGACCGACCGCCTGGGAGATCTGGAATTCCAACTTTCGCTCACTTCGTTCTTTCAGGTGAACCCGTTTCAAACCGTAAAACTGTATGATTGCGTCAAAGAATGGGTGCTCCAGAAACCGGGCCCCGTTGTGGATGCCTATTGCGGCAATGGCGGCATCAGTCTGTGGCTGGCAAAAGCGGGGATCGGAGTAACCGGAGTGGACGAATCTGCCGCGTCGGTAGCCGACGCCAAGGAAAGCGCGAAGCGCAACCACCTCCCCAACTGCCGGTTCATTGAGGGCTCACTCGAACAGTTTCTGGAAAATCCAGATGCCATCGGTTCCGCGCAAACGCTGATCGTCGACCCGCCTCGCAAGGGTTGCTCGGAACAGGTGATCGACGCCATTCCAAAACTCGGTGTGGAACGGTTGATTTATGTATCGTGCAATCCCGCCACATTGGCGCGCGATCTGGCGCGACTCACTGATTACAGCATCAAGGCGATTAAAGTCGTCGACATGTTCCCACAGACTGCCCACGTTGAAACAGCCGTATTGATGGAACGGACTCAGTCACTCTGAGCCTTTCAGAAGGAGATCATAAAACTTGCTCCGGCGCATCGCCGGTTAGAATCCGGCGTGTTTGGGAGTGCGGGGAAAGGGAATGGCGTCCCGGATGTTTTCAACACCGGTGGTGAACTGCACCAAACGCTCGAAGCCAAGACCGAACCCGGAATGCGGCGCAGAACCGTATTTGCGCAGATCGAGATACCAGTTGTATTCTTCGGGATCCAGTTCCTTTTGCTTAATGCGCTTCATCAACGTGTCAAAATCGTCCTCACGCTGGCTGCCGCCGATGATCTCACCCAGCCGCGGCAGCAGCACATCCATGGCACGTACGGTTTCGCCGTCCTCGTTGAGCTTCATGTAAAACGGTTTGATGGTTTCCGGATAGTTGTAGATAATCACCGGTTTCTTGAAGACTTTTTCGGCGAGATGACGTTCATGTTCTGCCTGAAGGTTACACCCCCACTCTACTGAATATTCAAACTTCTCACTGGTCTTTTCGAGCAGGTGAATGGCCTCTGAATAGGGCAGACGCTCAAAGTCGTGACTCACCACCTGATTCAAGGTTTCCAACAAATGTTTGTCGACCCGCTGGTTGAAAAATTCGAGATCGCCGGTGCAGTGCTCGAGCACATCCTTGAACAGAAACTGGATGAATTCCTGCGCCAGCTCCATATTGTCGTCGAGATCGTAAAACGCCATTTCCGGTTCGATCATCCAGAACTCGGCAAGATGCCGGCTGGTATTGGAGTTTTCGGCGCGGAAGGTCGGACCGAAGGTGTAAACCAGGGACAACGCCATGGCGTAAATTTCGGCCTCCAGTTGACCGCTCACTGTGAGGCTGGTTTTCTTGCCGAAAAAATCTTCGTTGTAATCAACCCTGCCATCGTTTTTCGGAGGATCGGCCATGTCCAGCGTCGTGACCTGAAACATCTCACCCGCGCCTTCGCAATCGCTCGTTGTGATAATCGGCGTGTGCAGGTAAACGAATCCGCGGTCGTTGAAAAAACGATGAATGGAATATGCCAGCCGGTTGCGCACGCGCATCACCGCACCGATCGTGTTGGTGCGGGGTCGCAGGTGGGAAATTTCCCGCAGGTACTCGAGCGAGTGAAATTTTTTCTGCAGGGGATAATGTTCGGGATCGGCGGAACCGTGCACTTCGATGGACGCCGCCTGCACCTCCACTGACTGACCCTTGCCCTCTGAAGCCACCAGATTACCGTGCACCGACACACAACTCCCGGTGGTTAACAGCTTGTCCCAATCCTTCAAGGAGTCAAGTTTGTGATCAGCGATGATCTGGATATTCTTCAGGCACGAGCCGTCGTTGACCTCAATAAACGAAAACCCGCCTTTGGAGTCACGCCGGGTCCGCACCCATCCCTGCACCAAGATACCGTCGCGCGGCTGGTCCGCCAACAGGTCTTTAATTCGATCGCGTTTCTTTTTCGCCATTCGGTAACTGCTCCTTATTGATTGCTCACGCCTTCGATGCCTACTATAAGCTCTTTTTGAATTCCTTGGAAAGGACAAATTTCCCCTGCATCTCTTCAACCACAACCATCATTGACAAGCCCGTCCTTTTTCGATATTTTAAGTCTGCACCATTGCACGAGCAAGGAAAATCCTTTTATTTTTAATTAGTTATGAACCTGCTGGCGACAATAAGGATCAGGTATGTATGTTTTAGGTAATCTGCTTCATGCGCTTGCTGTGGTGCTGAATATGGCCCTGACTCTGTATATGTGGGTTATCATTGCCCGCGCTTTGTTGTCCTGGGTAAATCCTGATCCGTATAACCCGGTTGTTCAGTTTTTACACAGCATTACCGAACCGGTGCTGTATCGTGTCCGTAAAGCGTTGCCGATGCCGGGCATGGGGCTCGATCTATCGCCCATTATCGTGATTTTTGTGATTTATTTTCTTAGAATTTCTTTGGTACCGACACTGGAGACCGCGGCTTTAAGCCTGCGCTGACTTATGAGACTGGATTACGAAACCATCATTCAACAGACTTTTAAGAAATCCCTGCGTGGATACAGCAAGGAGGAAGTTGAGGACTTTCTCAAGATTGTGGCGAAGGATTTCAAGGAAATGAAACAGGATCTCGTCCGCTTGCGGGAGGAATTGAACTTGAAGGATCGGCAGGTTCGCGACTTGGACCAGGCTCTGGCCGCCGGGAAATCCCAGCCGATGTCCAACTTTGAAAACTTTCGCGCGTCTCTTCAGGAAAAAGCGCGGAAGTTTGTGAATCAGGCCCGCGATGAGGCGGACCGGCACCGGCAAAAAGTGGAAGCCGAAGTCAATCATCTAAGGGGAGACATCCGCCGCCTGAAGGCAGAGCGTCAACATTTGATCGACAACCTCAAGGCTGCCACCAAGTCGTTCACAAACTCGCAAAACAAATAGAGGCCCAGCCGGTCGGATTCATGACCCTTGAAATCAAATCCTACAAGTCAGGTATCCGGTTTGCAGCGGCGATTCAGCCACGGGCGTCACAGAACCAGATTCTAGGAATCCACAACCATGCCTTGAAAATCAAGTTGACCTCTCCGCCGGTAGATGGCGCGGCCAACCAGGCCTGCATCAAGTTTCTGGCAAAGGCATTCGGTGTCAGCCCCGCACGGCTTTCCATCGTCAAAGGCGAAACCAGTAGAAACAAAACCATCCAACTCGAGGGAATGGATCCCAAAGTTTTTATGAACACGCTCACTCCCCTGATTGCTGAGGCCGGTTAATCCTATAGAGGAACCCATGGTTAAAACAATTGAGTACATTGACGGCGTGGTGCGGATGATCGATCAGACCCGCCTTCCTAATGAAAAAATATTTGTCGACTGCACAACGGTTGAGGACGTCGGCCATGCCATAAAAACCATGGTCATCCGAGGCGCGCCGGCCATCGGAGTCGCAGCGGCGATGGGCATCAGCCTGGCAGCGGACGCGATCGATGCGCCGGATTTCGATTCATTTTTCGAAGAACTGGAAGCCAAATGCGATGCTCTGGGAAAATCCCGGCCCACCGCCGTCAACCTGGCCTGGGCGATCGAGCGCATGAAACGCGTCGCACAAGAAAGCCGGGAAATGAGCGTATCCGAGATCAAGGTGCGCCTGAAGCAGGAAGCCCTGTCAATCTGCGAAGAAGACATCTCCGCCAATGAAGCCATGGGTAACCATGGCCAAACCTTGATCTCCAACGGGCAAACCGTGCTCACCCACTGCAACGCAGGAGCATTGGCCACCGCCGGTTTCGGCACTGCGTTGGGAGTCATCCGTGCTGCGGTCAACGCCGGCAAAGATGTCAACGTGCTGGCCAACGAAACCCGGCCGTTTCTACAAGGAGCGAGGCTGACCGCCTGGGAGCTTCAGGAGGAGAACATACCGGTTAAACTGATTACCGACAACATGTGCGGGTTCTTCATGCGCAAGGGGGAAGTCGATGCCGTCGTCGTGGGAGCCGACCGCATTGCCGGTAACGGTGATGTCGCCAACAAGATCGGCACTTACATGGTGGCGGTGTTGGCACAGAAGCACAATATTCCGTTTTATGTCGCCGCACCGGTATCAACGCTCGATCTTTCGCTGGCTTCCGGGGACGACATCCCCATCGAAGAGCGGAGTACTGAGGAGGTGGTGACACTTAATAACAAACGCATCGCTCCGGAGAACATCGACGTCGCACACCCGGCGTTTGACATCACCCCCAACGAATTGGTTACTTCCATCATCACCGAACGCGGAATCGCGAAACCGCCCTACACCACAAGCCTGAAACAACTCGCAGGCCAGAAATGAAAGCCATGATCCTGGCGGCGGGCTTTGGCACGCGCCTCCAACCCCTCACCCACAAAGTTCCCAAACCGATGGTGCCGATCATGAACCGGCCCATTCTCGAACACACGATTCACCTGCTGCGCACGCACGGCATACGTGACATCATCGTCAACCTGCACCATCTACCGGAACAGATCACAGATCATTTTCGCGACGGTAAGAGTTTCGGAGTGCAACTGCACTGGTCCAACGAGCCGGAAATTCTGGGAACCGCGGGGGGAATCAAGAAGGCACAACCCTTTCTGGATGGTGAATCGTTTCTGGTGATCAACAGCGACGTCGTGGTGGACATCGACCTCACCAAGGTTATCTCCTTTCATAAATCCCAGGGTTCGGCGTTAACTCTGGTGGTGCGCGAAGGAGACTCGCCCGAGCAATGCGACCCGATTGAAGTGGATGACAACGACCGCATCGTGCACATGGTCGGTGCGTCATCCATGAACATGCCGGATGACACCACCCGTGTATTATTCACAGGCATTCAGGTGATGGAACCGGAGATCTTCGACCGCATCCCGGAAAACAAGTTTTACGGCACGACGACCGATGTGTTCCCTGAAATGCTGAAGGATGGTTTGCCTATGTTTGTGTACTGGCACAATGGCTACTGGAAGGATATCGGCACCATTCAAAGCTACCTGGACGTGCATAAAGATTTGTTGGACGGAAGAATGGAAGGCGGACTTCCCATCGATAATAGTAACTCCTCAGACGGACATATCACTCAGCCGGTATTGATAGGGAAAAATTGCACAATAGCCGATACTGCAAATATCGGCCCCTACGCCGTGCTGGGAGACAACTGCACCGTGAGCGACCACGCTGTCATCGAACACGCCATCTGCTGGGAGGGTGTTACCCTGGGCAAAAACAGCCACACCCAACAATCCGTTTTAGGAAATGGCGTAGCGATTGAAGAAAAAACCACTCTCGCCAACAAAACTCTGGCCCAATAAAAAACCCCACTCGAAAAACAAGCGGGGTTTCTACTAAAACGAATAAATGCTTAAAGCATTTTGTGATTGCTGAGGGTCATGGTGTTGACCACGACGTTTCCTTCCTGACAATCGATGATGCGCCGCTGTTCCGGCAGGTCATACGCATCGACGCGCGCATAATGGTCGGTGTAACTTTCAACGTTTTTCAGCGCGTTGTTTTCCGGATTAAAATAATATACCGAATACTTTCTGGTCAGGAACTTGTCTTCGGGATTCTTCACGCTTTCCTCGATATTGATGGAAAACGAGAAACGTGGAGACTTGCGGTTAATCTGCTGGATACGGCCGTCTTTCACCCGGTAAAACGATCCCATGCCGTCGCCGCCCATGACAATACTGCGTCCCAGCGGATGCGTGCCGTCGTCCCCGAATGCCAGTTTGTATTTGCCGTCGGATTCATCGAATGAACGGGGTCCGCGGTGCATGGCGATGGACGCCAGGTTTTCCGTGGCAAATTCCTTCGCCGCCTCTTCCTGGATCGTCGTTTCGATTTCTTTGGGACCTTTGACGGTGACCGTTCCGGTTTCTTCCTTGCCGTTGATGTTCACATTGATATCTGCGGTGAACCCTTTGAAGTCGGCATTCCATCGAGCGGTATTACCGAACACTTCGCGCAGGGCTTCACGTGCCTTCGGATCGTCCTCCTGCGTGGTAGCGACGTCCTGTTCTTTGGTATAGGTAGCCATTAAACGAACTCCTCAATATATGTAAAGGTTGTTTGTGTGGATCTTCAAATGACCGGAACGAACTGAGTCGACCAGCCAGCTTTTTCTGGAAGCGGTTATTGTATCACAGAGGAGGTCGAGGGTTCTTATTGCCCACGATAATAAACAATAATAGCGGCTTTTTTTCGAAGCGCCTCGATATAGCGTCCGACCAGTTTCTGGGCTTCGGTCATAAATAGATGTTTTTGAATGGATTCCTCCACCTCTTTGAAAGGCGCATAGTCAGAAGGTTTGGTTTCCATCAATTGAATGATGTGGTAGCCGTACTCGGTTTCGACAATATCGCTGGTCTCGCCGATTTTCAATTTGGCAACAGCCTTGTCAAACATGGGATCAAACACTCCCTTGTATATGAAGTCGAGGTCGCCTCCCTTACTAGCGCTGCCTGCGTCTTCCGAGTATTTCTTGGCCAGCTCTTCAAAATTCCCCCCCGACTTGACTTTTCCATAGACCTCGTCGATTTTCTTTTTAGACGCTGCACGATATCCATCAGCTTTTTCTTTCAATTCCTCAGGCGGGGTGTTCTGCACCACTTCGAAAGGAACATAGGCAACGAAAATATGGCGCGCCCGGAAGGATTCGGGACGATGGAAACTTTCTTTCTTGTCTTCATAAAACTTTTTGACCTGAGTGTCCGTGATATGCACCTTACCTTTGACCCGGTCGTCGAGTAGATTTTTGGCGATCAGATCGACTTCGATACCTTTTTTGAGTTCGTCCTCGGTGATCCCGCGTTGTTTTAAAGCTTTCTGAAATTCTTCATTCGTTCCATAGGACTTTTTGAATTCCTGCATTTCCTTTTCAATCGTCTCAGAAGATACTCCACTCCCTTTGGCCTGACCTTCCTGATACATGAGCTCACGCACGATTTCCTTTTCGATGATGGTCTGTGCCAGCTTGGCCTTCTGCTGGGCGTTCAGGTTCTGACCGATGCGGCGCATATCGAGATTCAACCGGAAGCGGATGTAGTCGGAACGCAGTTCCACGTCATTGACCTTGGCAACGACCCCGGGAATATTCATGTCCGCTGTGAGGTCCTGGCCGCCCAGGGGTTCTACGGCCCGGAGGGGTGCGGTCAACACAAAACTGATCAATAAAACGATTCCAATTATCCAACCTGATGGCTTTAACATGCGTGTGGCTCCAAAGGTATTAAAAGTGGGAACGGCGCGTACTCGGCCCTTCTTATAGTTTCCATAGATAGTCAATCAATACTTCGATCTCTTCATCCGTCAGCACGACTTTCTTGCCGATGATCGTAGCCATAAAGCTTTCCCGCGGTTTGGGACGGCTTCCCCGATAGCGAAAGTAACGGGCGTTGATGTCCCGTACATCCGCATCATTCCCGGCCCAGACTGCAGAAGGGTCTTTCAACCATTTGCGGACCCATTCCTTGCTGTGCCGGTGGCGCACGCCCTTCAATCCGGGGCATGCAGGAGCAAATACCGTTCCCGGATTGTTAACATTGTGGCATAGGGCGCAATGCTTTTCCTTGAACAGAGCCTTACCCGGATCGGCGAACAGGAGCGAGGGTACGGACCATCCCAAAAAGAAAAGCAGGGAACATATCACTCTTTGGTTCAATTTCATAGCGGAAATTCGACCTCCTGCCCGGAGGGGGGAATTGGCTGACACTCAACCGCAATCGATGACCTTGGGGCGCAAGCGGAGAATTTCCCCTGAATTTTTGACAACCATTAACGGTGATACCCTTGAGGCAACCCACCGTTTTGAACGAATTGTGAAAGTTCCCCAAGGCTACCATCGTTTAGATCGGGTTGCAACGGGGCAAGTTGACTCCCCTTTCAGCATGTGTGACAATCCCGAAAACCTTTTCCCGGCGCTCTACCATGCCTTTGGCCCGTCCCTTCTCTTCCAAATTTATTCCGTATTTTTGCCTGTTTCTTTCCGGCCTGACCAGCCTCACCTATGAGCTGATCTGGATCAAGCAGTTGCGGCTGGTGTTTGGCGGCACCCTGTACGCCATCAGCGCGGTTCTATGCGCGTTTATGATGGGATTGGCCCTGGGTGCGTGGGGCATTTCGAAATACCTGCAGAGGCCGGGACGGGAGAAGACCCATCTCGTTCGGCTGTACGGCTTTCTGGAAGCGGGCATCGGACTCTATGCCCTGATGTTCCCCTGGTTGCTGAAGGCTTTGTCATTTATCTATCCCCATCTGATCGATCCGGTTGTCGGATCGGGATTTTCCCGGCACTTTATCGAATTCATTCTCAGTGCGTTGCTGATGCTTCCCGCCACATTCCTGATGGGAGCCACCCTGCCGGTAATCGGAAGCTGGTCCATCGGTTCTGAAAACTCGAAAATTTTTTCCGACCTGTCGCTCCTTTATGCGATCAACACCTTCGGCGCAGTTGCCGGGGTTTTGTACACCCAGTTTTTGGGAATGCAGTTTCTGGGAATTCAAGGGACCAATCTGAGTGCGGTGATCCTAAACGCCGTGGTCTTCGTTCTCTGCTGGCTTTGGAAACCGGAGAGAGCCCAGGAAACAACTTCTTCGCACCGGCAGAAATCTGCAATAGAGGAAGATGTCCCTTCGCACGGACTGGGCTTACTTCTTCTGGTGATATTTGGTTTTTCAGGATTGGTGGCTTTGGCGAGTGAAATATTGTGGACACGTGTGCTGGTGTTCCCACTGGGAAGTTCGCTCTATTCTTTCGCCATTATTCTGGCCACGTTTTTATTCGGTATCGCACTGGGAAGCCTGGTGGCTGAAAAACTGCTGGGCCGGTCCCGGTGGATTCTCAAATTCCTCGCGGTGGAATTGAGCATTGGCCTGCTCTGCTTGTTGATGTTTCCCGTATTGGACAATCTTACAGAATGGACGCTGAAAATCGACCAACTATTTTACTCGGTTGACAATACCCCCGGACGTACTCTAATGATACGATCGCTGGCCGCCTTCGCTTTGATGATTCTTCCTACCTTGGGATTCGGCCTGGTGTATCCCTTGGCCAATCATATCCATTTCAATTTCTTCGGCAATGTGACCGGCACGTTGGGCAACAGCTATGCCATCAACACCCTCGGCGGTATTCTGGGAACCCTGCTCACTCCCTTTCTATTAGTGCCTCTGTGGGGAATACAACAATCCCTTTTCATCTTATATGCCGCACTGATCCTGTTGAGCCTGGCGGGTTTGGCCTGGTACCGGGGCAACCGTCCCGGGCAATGGGGAATGGCGCTGGTCGTGGGCAGTTTGATTGTTTTCGGCGGTTATACCGTGTTCACGCCAAAGATGTCGGGACAACGGCTGGGTGAAAACAATTTGTCCCGCGTGGAAATCAACTCGCAACCTGAAAACTTGAAACTGCTCGACTACAAAGAGGGCAATTTCTCGACTCTGAGTGTGGTGGAGGATCAGGAATCCGGTGCGCGGACTTTATACGTAGATGGGTTCAGTACGGCAACCGTCTCCCACTCGGTCGGCGGAAGCGCCTATATGCAGGCCATGGGATTCGTGCCGATGATCCTGCATCCCGATCCGAAACGTGCCCTGGTCATGTGCTTCGGCACCGGCAACACACTGGGAACCGTAGCGCGTTTTCCGGGAGTTGCGGTTGACGGTGTGGAAATTGATCGCAACGTCGTTTCCATGGCGCATTGGTTTTCGCAGTGGAATCACGACGCCATCAACCGCAACAATGTGCATTTGACTTATCAGGACGCACGCGGATTCATCCGCTGGACCGATGAGCGGTATGATGTGATCACCCTGGAGCCGATGTCGCCGGTACAAGCGGGAGTCAACAACCTGTATTCCAGGGAATTTTACGAGCAGTCCCGCGCCCGGTTGAACCCCGGAGGATTGATGATGCAATGGCTTCCCCTGCACCTGGTGGGATCAGCGGACGCTCAGGCTATTATAAAAACCTTTCAAGCCGTATTTCCCCATACCAGCGTGTGGAACAGTTACCTGACACGTATCGTTCTTCTGGTGGGATCGGACGAACCTCAAGTACTCGATAGGGTTCGTTTCAAGGGTTTGATGAAAAATGAAGGACTGCGGGGGATGGCACAGCAAATTGGAATCTTCAGTTTTCTGGATATGATGGATTTTTATCTGACCGACGGAAAACCGTTGGCTCCCTGGCTGAAGCACGCTTCAATGATTACCGACAACCACCCTTTGTTGGAACACTCTCCGGCAACCCTGGTTCCGCCGTTGAAACGGGAAACCGATGAATCGTTTGTAAATCTATTGCAGCACAGAATCGGGCAATTTCCTCCCGCGAAGAGAATTGAGCCGGAAGAACTGATTAGCTTAAAAAGGAATTATGAAGTACGGACCGCACAGAGAATTTCAATTTTTTCCCAGAGGTACCTGGGACCTGGAGCAGAAGCTTTTGCCCGGAAGAATTATCGGGCGGGACTCGAACAAACGCGAATTTTCCTCGAAGGCCGCGAGGGGCCTTTTATTCATTTGTCCGATTCGGGCTGGGAGTAAGACTTTTCCACACTGCACTCAGCCCACGAGGAGGCAGGGAATTATTTTTTTCGAAAAGAAGGCTTTTCATATTTCTCATCAACTTTACGATTTAACGTTTCATTGATAATATTGAAAACCAGTTTCCCGGCAAATAAAGTGCCCGCAATAAGAAGCAGGTAAAAAACTCCGTTCACCACCATCGCCACTCCACTGCCGTTTTCCATTCCCCACATTTTGTTCACCGCACCAGTGACGCTCTTGATCCAATTGATGATAGTGCTGAAAAAACCGGTAGAAGTGTCAGCCGCCTCGTCAGTGGCTTCCTCTGACATCTCGGAAGTTTCCGCCCAAACAGTGGCGGGCTCAAAAAGTACATTTGTGGTAAGTGTAAATATAATGACCGACAACAAACCCAGCACAAGTGCTCCGCCTTTTCTCCATTGCGTAAACAAATTCATTTCCTCCTCCAAAATTAATATTGTGAAGATCAGGCCAAAATCATGTCTTGAACTTTGCCCAACCCCTCAGCATTTTTCAATAACTCCTGACCTTCCTCACTGATGCCATTGCCAAAAACATCCAGGTATTTCAGGTCAGAAAGTGTCAGTGATTCTGAAAAGGCACGAGCCCCTTCATCACCGATGTTATTCTGCGCTACATCCAACCTCACCAGGCGGGAAAGATATAACGACTGGGCGAGAGCCTTCACCCCTTCGGCTCCCACTTTGTTTTTCCACAAATTCAAGTATTTCAAATTGGAGAAATTAGCGGATTCCGCAATGATGCGGGTCCCCTCATCTCCAAGATCGTTCCGCTCCAGATGAAGCTCGGTGAGCCCGGCAATCACCTGGGAGTCGGCTAACGCCCGGATTCCCTCCGGACCGATATTGTTGCGCTCCAGATTCAACACTTCCAACCCCTGGAGAGCCTCGGTTTCAGCCACTGTTTTCAAGCCGTCATCCCCGATATATTTGAGCCGAAGATCCAGCGTTTTGCCATCTTTGGACAGCAATTTGGGGATCAGCTGCTCCACCGGTTCATCATTAAATGGCTTGCTCATGGCGATTCCAATTCTCTCCTGTATACCCTTTATGGATTGGTTTTTCAGTGTAACACGAAAAATCAAAACATGGATACACCGGATTTAATAAGGCCAAAAAATCAAATAGTTGCCCTTAGTGATGTTCTATTCAGGCAAAGGAAAAGAAACCATTTCCCGGTTCCAGCTTCCTTGAGGTGCCCACCTCCCCTTCCAGCCCCAGCCCCTCATTCAATCGTAGCTTGATGTATTCCCGGGAAAGCAACATAATATCTTCAAGGTCGTATGATATCCATCGGAGAAACTTGTGGCGGAAAACACCCAATTCAGTTACGCACCGGAAACCCTATCTGAAATTTCCTCGCTCAGCATCCGCGCGATTCAACTGGTCGAAGGCCTGTTGTCGGGTCATCACAGGAGCCCGCACAAGGGCTCCAGCGTTGAATTTGCGGAGTATAAGGACTATTCGCCGGGGGACGATATTCGCCATATTGACTGGAAGGTAGTGGGCAAAACAGACAAATACCATGTCAAGCAGTTCGAACAATCGACCAATCTAAAATGCACCCTTTTGCTCGATGCTAGCGGGTCCATGGCCTACCGCTCACCCGATTCCAAATCTCCCGGCATGGATAAAAGGGATTATGCCCGCACGCTGGTCGCAGCGATGGGGTATCTGCTGCTCAAGCAATTTGATGCCGTAGGGTTGACTCTATTCAACGATGAAGTCGTGTCGCACCTTCCTCCACGGTCCAAACCTTCACACTTCCAGAATATTCTGCACGGGCTACAGGATATGGAGTTCAAAGGAATTACCCGGGTGGAAGAAGTGGTGGGCAATTTGATCGAACGCCTGCCGGGACGCGGCATGCTGATTTTAGTTTCCGATCTGCTGACGCGGGAAGACGATATATTCAAAACTCTCAAAATGCTGAACTCACGTGGACTGGAAGTCATCCTGTTTCACATTCTGCACCCGGACGAAGTTACCCTGCCCTTTGAAGGAGACCTGGTTTTTGAATCCTTGGAGGATGATCCGGACTTGGGACTGGACCCGTTCGACGTACGTCAACAATACCAGAAAGCCATTCAGGAGCAGATTGAGTTCTATAAAAAGAACTGTCCGACTTTGGGCATCGATTATCTGTTTTTGGAAACCACCACGCCTTTGGAACAGGTGTTACGGTATTATCTTCTCCGCCGAAAAAGTTTGCGAAAAATATGAATTTCAGTTTCACATCTCCGTGGTACCTGTTGGGATTGCTGGGATTGGCACTTCCGATCCTGATTCACTTGCTGACCCGCCGCCAGCAGACCCGCCTGAAGTTTTCTGCAGTTTACCTGCTGCAACAGGCGCAGAAACGATCGGTGCGCAAGTCCCGCCCCAACAAACTGCTGCTCTTGCTTTTGCGTTGTCTGGCGATCGGTTTTCTATGCCTGGCACTGGCCAACCCGATTCTATCGTCCGGGGAATTGCAGAACACGCTGATGTCGCGCCCCTCCGCCCATGTATTTATTCTGGACGATTCCTACAGTATGTCTGCATCGAGCGATCAAGGAACTTTGTTCCATCACGCTACGCAGACACTGAACGAACTGATCGAAAAAATTCCAGGGAACCATTCCTTCAGCCTGGTGCTGGCATCCAATCCCGCCCGTATGATACAGGACTGGACGGAAGATCCGGGCAAAACGCTGAAATGGCTGAAAGCAGCCCGTCCCTCCCACCGCACCACCAGCATCGGCAAAGCTGTGACCGCAGCGGTCGATCTGTTAAACACCGCCCCACAGGAAAACAAACAAATTTTTATCCTGACCGACATGGACCAGAACGGATGGAACCGGGATGAGTTCCCCGCAGCGTTGACGGAAGATTCACGAATCCAGATCAATGTCATCGATTTCTCAGGATTCCAGAAAGGGCTCAACCGGGCTCTCGTAAAGAAAGTTAAACTCGGCCAGGAATTCCTGACAAACCGCCGGATCATTCGGGTACAGGCCACGATCGCCAATGTGCTGCCGGACCGAGCGATCAAGCAACTCCCGATCACCCTGTTCGTCAACGGCAAGCGTCAGAGCGAAAGTACGATCGACCTGCCGGCAAAGGGCGAGGCAACTCATGAGTTCTCATTTCCTTTGTTGAATAACGATCCGGTATCAGGTTACGTAGAAATCCCGGAGGATGCGATGACGGTGGACAATCGTCGTCTATTCGTTTATCAACCCGATCATAAGATCAAGGCACTGGTGGTGGACGGTGACCCACGCGGTGTGGCACATCAGCATGACTCGTTTTATGTCGAAAAGGCCCTCAATCCGTTTTCTTCTCCTATGGCCGATATCGAACCGACCGTGTCGACGCTTTCGGAATTTTCGGAACGGGATTTGAACCAATATTCTGTGATCATTTTATGCAATGTCCGGGACCTAGCGATCGGCCTAGAGCAAGAGCTGGAAAAATTCGTGCTACGGGGAGGCGCTTTGTTCATCGGCCTTGGGGATCAGGTGGACCCCAAATACTATAATGAGAAATTAGGCATGCTCCTTCCGGTTGTTTTGAAATCCATCAATCAGGTAAGGATCGAGGACAAACCATTCCACCTTCTGGCACGACCCAGCAGTCATCCGGTCTTGAGAGTGTTTACCGGAAATATGCTCAAGGAAATGGAGCGCATCCCTTTCCGGACTCTCTATAGCGTCGAGCCCCGGCGCGATAGAGACTTTAAGGAACCCATGCGTTTCAGCAACCAGTTTCCCGCAGTGATCGAATCGGAATTCGGCGAAGGCAAAGTCATCCTGTATGTCTCTTCATTGGACAGGGACTGGAACCGCTTTCCCATCCATCCCACTTTTCTTCCCTGGATTCAACGGTGGGTGAAATACTCTGCCCAGAGCCTCGAAAACATTTCCCGCTACGACGTGGCGGTGGGAGCGCCTCTGGTGTTGGAGGAAATGGAACGTCCGCCGCTGGTCGTGGCACCTGGGGGTAAAGTTTCCATCGCCAGAAAAAATCCTAAATCGCCTCCGGTGTTTGAAGACACCCATCGTCCGGGGGTTTATGAATTGTATCAATGGATGAACCTCTCCGGCTCCGACGTAGAAGACTCCCCCTCACCCACGCCGAAACAACTCCCTGGTGATGCCAAACGAGTTGGAAGTTTTACCGTCAATATCGATCCAGCGGAATCCTCCCCCGGTAAAGTTTCCGAAAAGGAACTGTCACAATATTTTCCTGGAACACAAGTGAGCTATTCCCCGGCCGAGCAGGCGCTGAACGCAGCTTCAGTCGGTGCTGGAGTGCCTCTGACCACCCTACTATTCCTGATGTTAGCCGTCATGATGTTCTGGGAAGGCTGGGTTGTCCGCAAGGAGTAAACCGATTCCCCCCGTAGGTTTGCGAAACCCATTCTGATATAATGATTTCAACCCTTGACGCATCGACCCAAATAACTATTGAGTTTTCAATGACTTTTCGACCGCCACGCATTCCCAAACTGATCCGGGCCCTGGCTTTCTTTCTTGCCCTGACCGGGGGGATACCCCTTCAAGTCGCGGCGGCCCAGATTTCGGTAACCGAAGAGTTGGTAACCACTCTGGCGCTCCCGGAAGATAAAATCGATCTGGCTGAAACGCTCCTTTTGATCTCGCGTCATTGGGATCCAAAGTTGAACACAGCCCCTCTCAAGCGAACCCTGGACCGGTTGACCGAGTCGGCGCGCAATCAACTCAAAGACAATCCCTCTCCCAAACAAACTGTTGAAATCCTGCGCAAGGTCATTCATGAGGAAGGGAAATACCGTTACACCGACGCGCTCGACCCGGCGGGCATGCCAGTCAATCCAGCCGAGTTATTTCTGCACGGTTTACTGCAAACCCGTCGGGGTTATTGTATGAACCTGTCTCTTCTGTATCTTATTCTCGGCGAACGGTTGAACCTACCGTTGTTCGGGGTGCCGCTGCCGAATCATTTTTTCGTACGCTACGATTCCCAGGAATACCGGGTAAACATCGAAGCCACAGAAGGTGGCGTTGCATTTCCCGATTCATTCTACGAGCAACGGTTTGGAGTGACAAAGGATTCCAAATATTTTTTGAACAACCTTGGCAAGAGGCAAACCCTGGGAGCGTACTTTTCCAACGTCGGACTGGTGATGTATCGCGCCGCCAAACCCGAGGCCGCTATTTTTTATCTGGAGCAGTCTGCAAGCATCAATCCCCAATCCATTGATGCACTCAATAATTTGGGCAACATTTACTCGGAGTTAAAACAACACGACCAGTCCATCGATGCTTATGAACGAGCCTTGAAAGCGGATCCCGGAAATTTTTCCACGTTGTTTAACCTGAGCCTGGCCTACATGGAAACGAAGGCTTTTGAAAAAGCCGAAGCAATACTATTGCAGGCAACCCAGATCAACCCCCGGTTTTACCGAGCGCATGAAATGTTGACGCGGATATACCTGAAACAGAAAAAATTCGCGAGCGCGTTGCTCCATTTGAAAATTTTGAAACGTCTGCAACCGGGACAGTTGCTCACTGAATTGAACATTGGAACCGTGATTCTGGAAATGGGACAGGCGGATCTGGCCCTGAAATACCTGGAAGGTTTACAAGCCCGCTTTCCGCAGGCCATCGAAATCAATCAACGCATGGCAGAAGCTTACTACCGGCAAAAGGAATACCAAAAAGCAATTGTCCAATATGAGTTCGTCATCGATCGCGCTCCCCGATTCATCGAAAATTATATTCAACTGGGTTGGATTCATTATCAGACGGGGAACGTTTCCAAGGCGATCGACATTACCCGACAGGGTCTTCAGATTAGTTCACAGAAAAACCGACTCACCACTCTGGCCCATATGAATCTGGGGCTTTATCATGTGCTTGAAAAAAAATTCGATGCCGCCGAAAAATGGTACCAGCAAGTGCTCGACGCTGAAGATTCAAAATCCGTTGATGCGATGATCAAGGATTTGAACGAAGCTCTCGGAAATTATTCGAATATTCCTGAGATAAATTTTTTCGGGGGATGGATTTTATTTCAAGGTAATCAGAAGGATAAAGCCCGGCAATGGCTCGACCGTTACCTGGCTCAAAGCCCCAAAGGCCTTTTCGCCGAGAAAGCACGGAATCTTCTAAGCAAAGTTTCCCTTTCAGCTCCAAAGCATATGATCCTGATTCCCAAAGGGCAGTTCATCATGGGAGCCAACGGGCACGGCGATGACGAAGCTCCGGAGCATAAAGTTTATCTCGATGCCTTTTACATCGACAAATATGAAGTGACAGCATCCGAATTCGCCGAATTTTTAAACGATGTTAAAACCTACAAAAAATTTTATAAAGACAGCAAATTCGGCATGCTGGTGCTTGAAAAAAAATTCAGGCCCCGAAAGGGTTTGGAATCCTATCCCATCAACAACGTGACCTGGTTCGGGGCAGCGGCTTTCTGCAAATGGAAACACAAACGCCTGCCCACCGAAGCGGAATGGGAAAAAGCGGCTCGTGGAACTGTGGGAAATTTCTTTCCCTGGGGAAACGATCCCATCACCCCTCAAAAAGCACGGTACCGGCAAAGCTGGACCGAGGAGATCGCTCACCGCGTCATGGTTCCGGTCAATTCCATGCCGGAAGGGAAAAGCCAATTTGGACTATTTCACATGCTGGGCAACGTCAAAGAATGGGTGGACGACTGGTATGATCGAGAGTATTATAAGGAAGAAAATCACAATCTAAATCCAAAGGGACAGATCGGGGGGGAATTCAAGGTCCTCAAAGGCGGATCCTGGAGAGACCTTAGATCCTTTGTTTACGCCTCTTTCCGGAACAACAGCTATCCGAATACGGCGCTGGATGATTACGGATTCCGGTGCGCTCAGAACGAATCGGAAAGTTCTGCACCCAAGCGGCTGACCTCTCTGGAGCATTTATTCATTCCGACACGATTGGAACAAGTGGTTCAGGAAGGCTCAGGACTCAACCCATGATCGGCGCTATCGAAATACTGATCATAGCGATTATTTTCGGCATCATCTACGGCCGGGACGCCATCGATAAAACGTTCAAGAAACACGCGGATGAAGGCGTGGTGGAAAGCTTTGCGGTGGACGTCAAAGATTTCTATAAGAAAGATCCGAAACGGCTGGTCCTCCTCGTGGCCGGAGGGGTGGGTGCCTTTATTTTCGTTGCCGTGGGGATCTACTGGGCGCTGACCCGGACCGACATACTTAAAATGATCGGACTGCAATAACGCATCACGACCTCAGTAATTGAATCCATTGTCCCGAACATGAAAGTAGGGATCCCCCCCCTTCAACATTTTACCGCTGACAATTTCTCCTACGTACACCAGATGATCTCCGAAAGCCGTCTGTTCACGCAATTCGCATTCCACATAAGCGATGGCATCATTCAGCACTTTGATATCGTGAAATCCCTTGCTCACCTTTAACCCATCGAACACCGAAACGCCGGGCTCGGGAGCTTTGAAAAAATGTTTCATCAGGTCGTTGGATTCCTTACCCAATACATTCACAATAAATGCCTGGGACGCTTCGACAAGGAGCCGCGCCTGTCGGGCTACTCCGAGCGCCACGGTCAGCGCAGGAGGATCGAACGAACATTGGTTGACCCAACTGGCCAACACCGCGTCTTCTGAATCTTTATGTTTTGCCGTAACGACAAAAAGGCCGCTGGGAACGCGACCCAGGGCTTTGCCTACCTCTTTTTTGTTTTTCAAGGTCCTCTCCTCAAAATCCTTAGATCCAGTTCATAAAAAATGTTTATTATACCCAAAACCGACTTGGGAAACTTCCCTTCCTTTACGTCAAAGCCTAATTATTTCTTGTCTTGAGACCTGAATTTCTTCAAAGCCTTGATCAACTCCATCTGGGAAACGAGGCCCTGGGATACCAGAATCTCCCCAAGCAGACGGTTGGTGTGTGTTTGCCGCTCCAACAACGTCTCCACTTGCCCCTGATCCAGGTATTCCATTTCCACCGCCAGTTTACCGAAGCTTTTGCTTTTTTCGTCAGGTTTCCGCTGGCGGGACAGAATCCGGAACAGTTGTTTGTTGTTGATCAATCCTTTTTGCATTGCCAATTGTCCGAGCGGTACCCGATCGGTTTTTTGGATTTCCAAAGCCCGATCCAAGTCTTCCTGCCGGATAATGCTCTGCTCTACCAGATACTCCCCAAAAATCACAGCCAAACTTCCTTTCTATTTGGTCCGCATGGCAAAAACACCGTCCCAATCCGGGGGTGGCGGGTGATACTGAAACGTGATACATCGTTCAAAATAAGTCAACGAAGGGCCGTCATCTTCGTACAAATTCAGTGCGCTTTCAAAGCAGGTGATGCCCTCCTCCCACCGCTGGTTTTTATAATGCTCGAGACCTTCCTGAAAATGAGGAAGGATGAGTCGGATATGATCTTCCATCTCTCCCTTGCGTCCGAGCAATTCGTAAATCTTGATCGGCTCTTTCTTACCGACTACACGGATGGAGTCCAGCTCACGCGCTTCAATGTCATTCTTTGCCAACTCGTAAGTAAATTCGCTCAGCATGGTGTGCGTATGGTATTGCTTGTTGGCGCCCTCCAGCCGTGCAGCTACGTTCACGGGGTCGCCGATCATGGTGTAATCAAACCGGTTTTCGGAGCCCATGTTTCCGACCGTCACTTCTCCGGTATTGATTCCGATACGCATGAACAACTCGTGCCGGCCTTTCTTTTTCCAGATTTTCCGCAACTGGGCCAATCGCTTCTGCATATCCAGCGCTGCGTAGCAGGTCCGGGTCGCATGATCTTTAAAATCGATGGGTGCACCAAAAAAAGCAATGATGGCGTCGCCTTCAAACTTGTCGACCGTGCCTTCGTATTGCATGACAATATCGGTCATCTCCGTTAAATATTCATTCAATAAAATGACTAATTCGTGTGCGGTCAACTGCTCTGAAATAGAAGAGAAGCCCGCCACATCTGAGAAAAAAGCCGTTAGTACCTTATCCTCTCCACCCAGATTCAACAGTTTGGGATTTTCCACCAGCTGCTCCACCACCGCCGGTGCGAGGTACTGGCTGAATGCGCTCTTGATAAACCGTTTTTCTTTTTCTTCAAAGGTGAAACGATACAAAGTGATTCCGAAGTAAACCAGGAACTGGGAAAATACCGGAAACACCGTATGAACCCACAAGCCCTGCTGGGTGAACAACATGTAATCGAAAAACAGGTACCCTGCCACTCCAACCACCAGTAAGACTGCAGTACCGACGGCTTTGAAATAAAGAGCCACCAGACCCAACAAAATTCCGGTCACGATAATTATTGCCACATCCAGAAGCGGGACCCATGGGGGAAGTTCAAGAAAATCCTGCTGAATGATGTTTTCGATGACATTGGCATGCACCTCGACCCCAGGATAAAGAGGCCCATAAGGTGTGGTGTGCAGGTCGTGAAGAGCAGCAGCCGTACCACCGATCAGGACGATTTTATTTTTCAGTTGTATGGGTTTTACCGTTCCATCCAGTACATTGGAAGCGGACAGATAGGTGAACGTCTGCATGGGTCCATAATAATTCACCAGCAAATCCCCGTTCTCGGTTACTGGGATTGGAGAATCCCCCAATCGAACTTCTCCCACCCGGTGAGGATAAATCCGGACGACAGAACTCAACTGAGTCGCTTCCCGCAACATTTGCAGGCTGAATGGAGGAAAGGCCGCCTCCTTGTGAACCCGCACCATGGGCATGAAGCGGATGACCCCGTCGCGCTCCGGCACAAATGAAACGTAACCGGCGCTGTTGGCGGCATCCATCAAAGAAGGGAGGCTGAGACCTACGGCATAAATGGGTTGCAGGAAATCGGGAGTGATCGATTGGTCGCTGGACTGGACCATGGAATACTGGGAGAAATCCAGTAGTTGAAACTCCTTTTGCCCCATCATTGCGGCGGAATCCTCTGCTGCCTGCTCCGCAGTCGCATACACGAAATAGCCCAGTACGGTTCGTTTCGACCGGCGAATCGACTCGGCGAGCCGGAAATCCGAATCGCCCACTTCCTTCAACCAAGTCATCAATTTCTCCCGATTCATGCCAGTCAGGTTTCTTTTCGCAATATTGTCTTTGACTTTGTCGAGGGAAACATGAGCCTCTCTTTCGGGAAACAAAAAGTCGAAACCGATCACCGCCGCACCGGACTCCGATAATTTATCGACCAATTGAGCCAACCGGGTGCGCGGCCAGGGCCAACGTCCCAATCGCTTCAAACTGGGCTCGTCTATTGCAACGATCACCACCTGGTCGGAAATCGGGCGCGACCCTCGCAGGGACATTTTAAAATCGTACGCTTTAAGCTCGAGAAGTTTAAAAAAAGAAAGGTTGAGGGAATAAATGTAAAGGGAAAGCAGAGTGATCAGGATGGATACTGTAAAGGCATTCCGCCAGCGAATTTTCATGTAAAGATTTTAACACAGGAAAGAACCCGGCAAAGGAATTGGATACTCTTGTATCAACAACCGCTGGGACCACCGTTCTCGAAAAATTCAGTGAGGAAACTACCCAGAGATCCTTGTTGAATAGCTTCGGTCTCAATGGAAGCGACAGGAGGAAGATCATCGCCGTTTTCCACTTTACCGTTCAGAATCAAGTCACGGGTTTCATCGAATGACTCATCATTATCGGCATTGATCGTGGGAGCACTCACATCAATATCCCGTGCCGAAGCAATGACCACACCCGGGTCCACATTGAAATCACCCTTGCCGTCGTCATCGCTGTCTGCCACCCCTATAAAATCGCCCTGAGTGGTCGTGACATTCGTCATCACGTTAATATCGTTGGTCGCAGACGCTTTTAAAGCCGGGAAAGAAGAAGCCTCACCTTCAAAATTAATGTCCCCGCCGGTGGACTTCAGGATTACGGAGTCTTTAATCCCACCCGTATGTTTCTCGGTAATACCATCGACGTTAATATCACCTTTCGTCTTGAGTACCAGGTTCTCCGCATAAATGCGGCTGAGATCATCTCCTCCCAACCCTGTACGGGGATTGCCGGGTGCGAGATTCAGATCGCGGCCATTCGCGAGAGTAAAGGAAACATCGCCCGTGCCGCTGTCCAGATCGCCTCTAATGTTCAGATCATTGGCCACAATATGGATGTCTCCATTGTTGGTCGACAATGACTTGGCTTCCACTTTTCGAGGATCCCGATCGTAATAATTGACCCATGAGAACTTGCGAGCGCCCACAGTTACTTCATCGGCTTTGACAAGCACATTTGAAGCGTCCAATGTTCCGGAAATCTGAACATTGCCCTGACTTCCGCCGGATAATATGATTTTTCCGTCTTTCGCCTGAACGGTTTGGGCTTCGATGACGCCGGAGTGATTGACCACGCTGCCAATCACGTGTCCGGCAGAGCTGGCGGTTAACATAACTTGTCCACCGTTTGCACGAATGAGCCCACTGTTGTGAATCCGGCCTTTGATGAGTCTCTTTTTATAAGGTCGATCATCGGACACTGCGAAATTAATCAGGCCGTCACCATTGAAATCCAAAGTCGCCGTTGTTCCAGAAGCCAGCGCGACGGATCCCATATCTGCCACCACAATGGAACCGGTATTGACCACCACCGGAGCAGCCAGGCCGACATAGCGTGCTGCATTGATTTCTCCAAGATTAATGATTGCGGCTAAAGGTCGGTACTTACCTTCTGAAAACTGATAATTGCCCCTTAGAAAATTTTCATTCGAGATGTTGAGCGTTGTTGCCAAAAGACCATGCACATCGACCTTGGCATTTTTTCCGAATACGACTCCGGACGGGTTGCTCAAAAATACCTGACCGTTAGCTGAGAGTTTTCCGAGAATGATGCTGGGGTTCACACCAATCACCCGATTAAGCGCCACCGCGCTGGGACCGGGTTGATTGAAGGTAACCGATTCCGCCGAGCCGATGCTGAATTTCTTCCAGTTAGTGATCAAATGTTGGCTTTTCTGTTCAATCACCAGGTTTTGTCTGGACGGTTGTTGAATACTACCCGTTCCGGAAACAATGTCGCCGCCCTTGGGAAGAGCAATCACCCATCCGGGTGTCATAACCCACAGGATTATCCCAAAGCCAACAACTAGCCGGTACAACCTGCGATTTCCTTTCGATTCGGTCTTGTACATACTCATATTTCCTCTCGATTCCGACTTAGCCCGAGGTACAGGGGTCTGACGAATCTTCTTCGAATAAATCGTATTCTTCTTGTACGGCTTCTTTAATATCCGAACCCTTGCGGGGCTTCTCTCGGTAACGCGAACCCACCCAGCCCATAATCACCTGCTGGATCATTTTCCGTTCCGGACCACTCAGAGCTTCGGGTTCCGTCGGAGGCTTGCCCTCTTCCACGACCGTTTTCATCATCGGTCCCACCATCACATCTCCAATGACGCTGGGATCTGCATTGAGCGCCCGGACAATACCCGCTTGATTGGCAACCAAAGTCTTAAGTTTCGATACGCTCAGGTATCCCTGAGTGCCACGTGCCGCCACATTCGCGGTGGGAGAAAGAATTTTGAAATGGGACTTGGGATGCTTCTGCTCCTTATTGACAATGTACATGGAAATGCCGTGGCCGATACTGATGACGCCCTGCCGAAGCTTCTCCTTGGCATCAAACAGATAGGACGAGATTTTCATCCTGGAATTGGGACCCAGGGCCATCAGGCTGGAATCCTCGAACAATATACGCAGTCGGCTCTTGCGGCCGGTCCGAAACTCGTCACTGGCATACACCACCTGCTTGGGCTGCACCTTCTGCCAGGGGGTCAAAGAGACGGGAACAACCTCACCGGGCCGGGCGCTGGCAACCGATTCCTCGCCACCGGGAGTATATTCCGCATTTCCAATAATGGCGATAATTCTTCCCACCGGCTTCTTCTCCGCCCACGCATTTGCCGGAAAAACCAGAAATACTACTGCCAGCAGAGCCAGTCCTCTTCCAAAAAAATGGGTCATCCCACTACTCCTGCAGATTTCAATTTGATTGACTTGATGGAAACATTATAGGCGTAAATGTAAATAAAGTGGCGATAAATATGGGAAATCTATCAAAATACCCCAAAAGGGGTTGATATTTGGGTCTGTAGAGCCAATAAAAATTTAGAGGTTTTTAGATATTTCGGGCAAATTAGGGAAGGACTTGAACAAAGATTTACAAAAGGGCCCGAAACCGGGACTAGAAGGAAACCAAGCCATTGAGGTAAAGGGTGCTGGAGGACCCATCCGAAGGGTCCGGTCCTCCGAAAACGGGGAATCCATAGGCAAACGCAAAGCTGACGGCGGGATAATTGGTCCCCAGTGGAGGCATGTTCAACCGTAGACCCAGGCCCGCACCGCTCAAATCCTGGTCATTTTCTCCAGGTTGCCGGTTTTTGATAAACACCTGACCGTGCTCCAGAAAAGCGAACAGGGAGATTATCTCGTCCAACTGTACCGTACGGGGGTTTTTGATCACTGGCACTTTGAAGGGAAAAGGAACAACCAGTTCTGTGGAAATGAAGTACCCATTGTCTCCTGCCGCTTCCGCCAGCGGGTAGCCGCGGACCGACCCGAACCCCCCTATCGCAAACTGATCGGGAGAGAGAACCCGTTTGGAGACAACCTGTCCTCTAGCCTTAAAGATCAGATAAGTTTTTCCAACGTAAGCAGACTGGTAACGGGTGAAATCGAAGCTGGAGACCAGGGCATCGCCTCGTCCCTGAAACCTGGAATTAAGCGGGTCGGTGACGTCGCTTTCGCTGAAACCGTGCTGCAGACGCAGGCTGTAAAAGGAATGGGCGCGAAGAAAATCTTTGAAGAATCCCCCCGCCTCAAGATAGATGTCGCGAAGCTTGTCATCACTGGAAGGCGCTCCCGCCAACCCGTTTTCGAAATTACGAATCTCCCCTCCCAAACTCAGGTGAAACTCGGAACTACGGGTCCGGATCAGGGAATGGGTCAAATCTATAGTGAATATGTTGGCCCTTCCGCCGGCGTTCAATGCGACTAGATTACCCCCCAAATTGAAGTCGGTAAACGTGTAAGACAAAGTGGCAGTCGTGCCGTAGGGACCGATGGGTACTGAAAAGGATGGATTGATGAAAACCTGGTCTTCGTCGGATTTGACCCCGCGGACGGCCAAACGATCGCCCATCACGAACAGGCTTCCGGTTTCTCCCGTCAAGCCGTACCGTTGTTCGCCGGTGAAGCGGGAACCAAAGTTATCCGCGTCAAAAGCAACGCGGTAAGTACGGGATTCCTCGGTCTGTAGCGCCAGGTCCGATGTGCCGAATACTTCGCCGGGTTTCAGGATAGCTTTTACTTTCAATCCCCGGATAGCGTTCAACCCCAGGAGATATTTTTCAAGAGTGCTTTCCTTGAGGGCCGGATCATCCTGCAAGGGCTGCAACCGTTTCTGGATATCCTCAGTTTTAAATTTCTCATTACCATTGACTTCAAATTTGCCCAGCCTGCCCTCAACCACTTGAATAGTCACCACTCCGTTTTCAATTTCCTGTTCGGGAACATAGGCGCGAGTCAGGATGTATCCCCTCATTCCATACAGGGAAGTGATTTCTTCAGCAATGAGATGGAGGATACCCAGAGTTACTTCCATTCCGTCTCCCACATCCAGAACAGGAGCGAGGGAGGCGTCATCAATCAGGGTATTGCCGATGACTTTGATTTTTTTAATAACAAACCTGGGACCCGCTCCCGGGTCAACCACGGAGCGGCTGTCTTCAATAGAGAGAGGGTGGAGTTCTTCTTTGGGAGGTTGGAATTCTGGGCGGGATTGCTCCAATGCCTTTTGCCCTACGCCGGACTCGCCTGCAGGAGGCACCGAAACCTGGGCATGCAAGTATAACGGAAATACTGCCGCATTCCCAAAGGTAACAAGAGCAATGAAGAGCAAGCGGAGTTTGAGAGACGTCCTGTTCGATTGAGTCATTCAGTTTACGGTTTTGAGTCGACGCTTGGAACGCCGATGGGATCATCCGCCGAACCCCCCCAAAACCGTTGTCACTCGTCCGGCAATTCCCTATTTAGTGAGTAACTCATTATATATCATTTAGATAGAGGATGCTATTAGAGACTCTGTTTTCCAGAAAATTAACCGATCTGGGCATGATTTTTCTATTAAGAAAGGACGAGTTGCGCCCCACCCAAAAGGGTCAGTTGATGTTCCACTTACCGGGGATGGGTTTTTGGCAATCGGGACAGGCCCCGTCTACCAGGTCGTTGGAGAGGACCCCAAATCCATGACGCTTGATCAGGGTTTTCCCGCATTGGGGGCATAAAGTATTTTCGGTATGGTCAACTCTTCCGGGCCGGTTGCCGGAATAAACAAAATTGAGACCCGCCTTGACACCTATCGCACGAGCCCGCAATAGAGTCTCTGCCGGGGTGCTGTCTCGATCGTTCATCTTATATTGCGGGTAAAATCCAGTGACATGCCACGGAATGTCTTCGGAAACCGAAGCGACAAACTCCGCCATCTGAGTCAATTCTTCATCCGAATCATTGTAATCCGGAACTACCAACGTTACGATCTCAGTCCAAAAGCCCAGCGAATACACCTGCCGGATGGTTTCCAGAACCTCTTCGAAGTTCCCACCCAGTTTCAAATATTTTTTTCGTTCAAAACATTTGAGGTCGATCTTAAACAGATCCAGCCACGGTTGCACGTACTCCAACACTTCCGGTGTGCCGTGCCCGTTGGAGACATATCCGGTAACCAATCCCCTGCCTTTGGCTTCCTTGAACACTTCGACCGCCCATTCCGAGGTGATCAAAGGCTCGTTATACGTGGAAACAATGGTTGAGGAACCTTGCTGTTCGGCAAGATCGCATAAGCCTTGGGCAGTGATGGTATCAAACTGAAGCGTGGCGGCATCATCGCGAAGCGTCTGGGAAGTGAACCAGTTCTGGCAGTAGGCGCAACGGAAATCGCATCCCAGCATCCCGAAACTCATCGCCCGGGTTCCTGGCAGGGCATGAAAAAACGGTTTTTTTTCGATGGGATCGTTGTGGATGCCGGCGGCGTAGTTGAAAGGAACTTTTAAAACACCATCGGAATCGCTGTAACGCACCTTGCAAACACCCCGTTGGCCAGGGCGTAATTGGCAACGGTGACCGCAAGCGGTACAAATCAGGGAATTGTTCTCATGGGGAATAAACAGATCACCGGGGCGGGTGTTGTCATCCAGCAATGTTTGAGCTGTGGGTGTCATAACCCACCTCCTTGCCCTCTTCTGACTTAACGAAAACGGGAGAGGCTTTTGACCAAATCTATTCGGTCGTTACGTCTTCGCTTTTTTCCAGGGCACCAATCATGGAATGCCAGGATAAGCTCGCGCATTTGATCCGCGAGGGGAACTCCCGGATCCCTTTAAACAGGGCGAGTTTGCCCAGGTGATGTTCCTGCTGGTCCGGGTCCAGTTCCCCGAGGACCATTTTATGAAATTCTTCAAAGATCTCTTTGGACTCGTCGACTTTCTTGCCTTTTAAGAAACCGGTCATCAAAGAAGAACTGGCTTTGGAAATAGCGCAACCCGATCCCATAAAGCTGACATCTTCGATGGTATCCTCTGCGTTGATCTTCAAATACACCGTATAATCGTCCCCGCACAACGGGTTGAATCCGTGACAGAAATGCGTGGCTTCCGGCATTTCCCGGAAATTCCGCGGCTTTTTATTGTGGTCCAAGATCACCTGTTGGTACAGTTCGTTATCGTATGACATTCAAAAATTTCCTTTATCTCTAATATAGTCCCGCCTTCACTAGAATAAAAGGCAACGGAAGGATATACAACCCGATTGATGCTGAACGTCAGGAGAACAGCTTGATCGCCCGACGCACGCTGGCTGCCAGGACATCGAGTTCCTCGAATTTATTGTAAAACGAGGCAGATGCGCGAGAAGTCGCCGGCACGCCGAAACGCTGCATGGTCGGTTGCGCGCAATGATGCCCGCCTCGAACCGCGACGCCGTCCTGGTCCAGCAAAGTGACCACATCGTGCGGATGAATCACATCGATATAAAAAGACAAAATACTCGCCTTATGCTCTGCCGTACCGATGATGTGTAACCCGTCAATTTCGGATAACACCCGGGTACCGTATTCCAGCAGGGCGTGCTCGTATTCTGCAATTTTGTCGAGACCGATTTCCTGAAGATAATCGACCGCTTCACCGAGACCGATCACCTGCGAAATGGCCGGGGTTCCCGCCTCAAACCGGGCGGGGGGATCGGCGTACAGGGTTTTTTCTATGGTGACCTGGCGGATCATGTCACCGCCGGTAACGTAGGGAGGCATCTCTTTCAATAGTTCATACTTTCCGTAGAGTCCTCCGACACCGCTGGGCGCATACATTTTGTGCCCGGAAAAGGTATAGAAGTCGCAATCCAGATCCTGCACATCAATTTTCATGTGCGGCGTGCTTTGCGCTCCGTCTATCAACACCTTGGCGCCCGCTTCGTGCGCGAGCCGGGCGATCTCTTTGACGGGGTTAACCGTGCCGAGAGCGTTGGATACGTGGTTGACCGACACCATTCTCGTTTTGGGCGACAGGAGTTTCTGATATTCCTCCATTATGAGTTCACCCCGGTCATTAACCGGGATGACTTTGAGGTGCGCACCCCTGTCCTCGCACAATACCTGCCACGGCACGGTGTTCGCATGGTGCTCGATATTGGAGATGATGATCTCATCGCCCTCTTTCACAAATGCCTTGCCGAAGCTGTACGCCACGAGGTTGATGGCCTGGGTCGTGCCACTGGTAAAAATGATTTCATTTTTATTCGCCGCGTTGAACAGCCCGGCTATCTTCTGCCGGACGTCTTCGAACATCTGCGTGGCGTGTTCGCACAATTTATACGCCCCCCGCCGGACCGTGCCGTACTCCACCGAGTCGAACTGGCGGACTTTTTCGATCACGCGCTGCGGTTTCTGTGTCGTGGCTGCATTATCAAGGTACACCAGCGGTTTGCCGTGCACCGTTCGCGATAGTATAGGGAAATCCTCCCGGATTTTGTCGACATCGAAAGGAGGTTTGATGGTAGTGACTATATCGGTATCAGGCATGTTTCGCCTCCAATTTTTTTAAAAGGACCTCATTCAGATCCGCGACCACGTCCGGAAACGGAATCGTCTGAATCAAACTATCCACGAAACTGGTGGTGAGCAGAGACTTGGCCAATTCCTGGGACAAGCCGCGAGTCTTCAGGTAGAACAATTGATCTTCGTCAATTTGCCCCACCGTCGTCCCGTGGGTGCATTTGACGTCATCTGCGAAAATCATCAAATTCGGCTTGTTGTCCGCATGCGCTTCGTCCGACAACATGAGGTTGTTGATCAACTGATCCGAGTTGGTCAACTGAGCACCCTTATCGACAATCACGGTTCCATCGAAACTGGACCGTCCCTTATCGTTGACAACATTCTTGAACAACTGGTTGCTGGTGCAATGCGGCGCTTCGTGATGAACCCGGACGAAATTATGCACTTGCTCCTGGTCCACTAACACCGAGGCTCCACTCAGGTGCAACTCGGCGCCTTCCTCTTTCAGGCGGGCTTCGTAATGGTGCCGCGTCAAGCGGTTACCCGAAGAACCGTTTCTGCCGAAGAAGCGTGCATCGCGGTGCAACTGCACCCGCGTTTTCGAACAATGCCAGGATTCGGCATGGTCTTTCTGCATCTGTGTGTAAGTAACACCCGCGCCATCTTTGACAATGAAGTCATTGACCGCGTTGACAAAATAGTTTTCGCGGGTTCCGGCATACGTGACTACTATCTTGAGCTCCGCTGTTTCTCCCAAGCGCACGACCAGACGGGGATGGGAGACCACGGGGGTCGATCCCGAACCGGTGGAAACATAAAGAAGCTGCACGGGATTCGCAAACGTGGCATTGGCGAGAATATCAACCCACACACCATGATGCACGAACGCGCTGTTGATGGCAGCGAAAACATCGTTTTCATTTTCCAGTGAATCCAGAAGAGTCTGCTTGATTTCATCGTCGGCTATAGCATCGGACAGGCATTGCAGTTTGAACGCATCGCCGAGGCCGGATAGATCCGAAAGGTTTTCCTGGTACGCCCCGTTGACAAATACCATCACACTGTTCTTGCAGGCCGGATAAATTTTACTCTGCACCCAGGCGGCATCCACTGGACTATCCGCGGCCAGTTCAAACACCGTACCAGCCAGGTCGTGGGTGTTGACAAAGGTATACATCTCGTGTTTTTTGTGGGGAAACTTCAATAAGGAAAACCGTTCGATCCCTGCCTGGTTGACGGAGCGCAGCGAGGGTTTGGCTTGCTCCTCCCCCATAAACTTGTCATGGAGTGCAAGCACTGCAGATTCCGGAGCTTCCATTTTTTCCATTGCGGATCCTGACATAATATTCTCTTATTTCGCCGGAGCGGTGACCCAGTCGTAACCCTGCTCTTCCAACTCGAGGGCCAACTCTTTGCCGCCGGATTTGACAATTCTTCCGCCGCTGAACACATGCACGAAATGCGGCTCGATATAATTGAGCAGCCGCTGGTAATGAGTGATCAGAATTAACGCGTTGTCTTTGTTGCTGAGCTTGTTGACGCCCTCCGCCACCACCTTCAACGCATCGATGTCAAGACCAGAGTCGGTTTCATCCAAAACAGATAATCTGGGACCGAGTACGGCCATCTGCAGAATTTCATTTTTCTTTTTCTCGCCGCCGGAGAAACCCTCGTTTAAAAATCGGTCCTTGTATTTTTTATCCATGCCGACCATTTTCATTTTTTCATCGAGAATCTCATCAAAATCCAGAGGATCGACTTCATCCTGACCTTCCTTTATCAGCTTGGCGTTGTAGGCCATGCGAAGAAACTCGGCATTGTTGACGCCGGGAATCTCCACCGGATACTGGAACCCGAGAAAGATGCCGGCCAGCGCTCTTTCTTCTGCGTCCATCTCCAGAAGATCCTGACCGTTATAGGTGATGCTTCCCTGGGAAACCTCATAAGAAGGGTGACCCGCCAGCACTTTTGCCAGGGTACTCTTACCGGATCCGTTGGGGCCCATGATGGCGTGGACTTCTCCGGCATTAACCGTCAACGAAAAACCTTTGACAATTTCAGTCCCTTCAAACCCCGCGTGTAAATCTTTGATTTCAAGTAATGACATAATGTATTTTGCCTTCGTACAAATTTAAATACTATCGATAAAAAAAGCCACCCTTCGACAAGCTCAGGATGACATCGGAGATAATCATCGGTGGTTCAAATTTAGCTCCGGGCCTTACCCGGGTGGCAAACCGCCACGGGTAATTTTAAAACCCGGGATGGCGAAAACAAAGTATCAATTTCTTGTTTACGCCTCAGCCAAATTGGGTCCAGCGTCACGCTGGTTAGCCGACGCTGTTTTCGAGCTTGAGGGTCAACAATTTCTGCGCTTCCACCGCAAACTCCATGGGCAACTGCTTGAACACTTCCTTACAGAATCCGTTGATCACAGCGGTAATCGCATTCTCCCTGGAAATTCCCCGTTGCTCAAAATAGAACAACTGCTCTTCACTGATTTTGGAAGTCGATGCCTCGTGCTCCAGTTGGACCGAGTTATTGGCCGTCTCAATATAGGGAAAGGTATGCGCACTGCACTGATCCCCTACCAGCATGCTGTCACACTGGGTGTAGTTGCGGGCATTGGCGGCTCCCTTCCCTACCTTGACCAACCCCCGATAACTATTGCTGGATTGATCGGCGGAAATCCCCTTGGAGATAATACTGGACTTGGTATTTTTTCCAATGTGGATCATCTTGGTGCCGGTATCGGCCTGCATGTATCCGTTAGTCAGTGCCACCGAGTAAAACTCACCCTGGGTATTATCGCCCTGCAGAATACAGCTGGGATATTTCCAGGTAATAGCGGAACCGGTTTCCACCTGCGTCCACGAAATCTTGGAGTTGTCTCCGGCGCATTTGCCGCGCTTGGTGACAAAATTGTAGATACCGCCTTTACCCGTTTCCGGATCGCCGGCGTACCAGTTTTGAACGGTGCTGTATTTGATCTCCGCGTTGTCGAGCGTCACCAGTTCCACCACGGCTGCGTGCAGTTGATTGGTATCAAACTGCGGTGCCGTACAACCTTCGAGATAAGACACGTAACTGTTTTCGGCACACACGATCAGGGTCCGCTCGAACTGTCCGGTTTCCTCCGTGTTGATGCGGAAGTAAGTCGACAACTCCATCGGTGAAATCGTGTCCGGCGGAATATAGACGAACGAACCGTCAGTGAAGACGGCGCTGTTGAGTGCGGCGTAAAAATTATCGCCGATCGGCACGACCGTACCGAGATACTGCTCGACCAGTTCAGGGTATTCCTGCAAAGCTTCAGAAATGGAACAGAAAATAATACCCACTTCCATCAGTTTCTGCTTGTGGGTGGTGGCGACACTGACACTGTCGAACACGGCGTCGACCGCGACGTTGGACAATCGTTTCTGCTCCTCCAGCGGAATGCCCAGCTTTTCGAAAGTACGGAGCAGCTCCGGATCCACCTCGTCGAGACTCTGGAGTTTTTTCTTTGGTTTTGGAGCGGAATAGTAAGAGATGTCCTGGAAATCAATTTTCGGGTAATGCACATTCGGCCAGGCCGGTTCCTTCATGGTCAACCATTTTCGATAGGCCTTGAGCCGGAAATCCAGCATGAACTGCGGCTCTTTTTTCTTTTTGGAAATGGCGCGGATAACGTCTTCATTCAAACCCTTCGGCAGGGTTTCGGTATCGATATCCGTGGTGAACCCATACTTGTATTCGCCTTTATCCAATACCTCATCAACACTGGCGGTTTTCGAATTCGCTTCATCTGTCATTATAAGTACTCCTCAATTCCTCAAGGGAATCAGAATGTCATATCCATGTTTGGCGTCACCTGGAGGTCTTTGTAAATCTCCCTTCGCAGGGTCTGCTCGATAAACGACAGCGTACCACCCATTGACGTTGCGCAACTGCCGCAGGCACCCTGGTATTGGATGATAACCTTTTCACCATCCACCACTTCCTGTACCTGTACGTTGCCGCCGTCGTTCATAAGCGCCGGACGAACTTTGGCGTCCAGCACAATATTGATCTGCTGAATCTGTTCTTCCTCGTTCAGCCCCATCCAAGCCTGCTCCTGCATGGTCAATTCCTTGATCCCGGCAGGCTTGCCTTCTTCTTTATTAATCCCTGCAGCCGCAAGGGCAACAGCCTTGGCTGAGGGATAGTTTTCCTTGATCAGTTTTAAAAGTTCCGGCACATTGCCGAACGCCAGCTTTTTCGATTCCGGAACGGCGGGCTCATCAGGATCATCCCTCAATGCACGCTCGATATCCGCGCCCAACAGAGAACAAGCCTCGTCCAGTGTGAGGTTCTGAACCATGGTGGACAGCGTTTCGCCAATGGCTACCGACACTTTGCCGCCATAAGCAAAAAACTTGGCACTGTAAACCCGGTCTTCCGCAACATCCACCAGCCAGTAGAGCTTCATGTCCTTGAACTTGGCTTCGACCAGGGCCATGCCCTTTTCGGTGGCCTCTTCCTGGTAATAGGCACCTCGATGCTTCGGACTCTTGGCGGCGGCTTCGAATTTTTCGGAAAATTTCTCTTCAGTTACTGACATCTATATTTCATCACCGGGAAGCGCCTAAATGACCAGAAAAAAAGGACCTTATCCCGGACTCCTACAGGTTTAGACTTCATTTTATATCAAAATTCGGAGAATAGCGTGAATAATAAATCAATTATCGGCCGATAGCAATTGAACATTAGATGCGGCTCAGAGGCGAAAGGTCTTATAAATTCAATGAAAATCGCGTTTTTCAGGTCAAGTGACCACCCTGCAAACACCATTTGTACAAGGGGAAATTCAATAAAAGGAGGGAATTATCTGCTTTCTTTTAATTAATTAGGCGGTTTCCTGAAAAGCGAAAGAGCTCGTAAGTTCTCACCCTTACCAATGGCTCTCAGTGGGAGAAGCCTTCCGCGAAGTCTTGTTCGTGTTTTCGTCTAAAATTCCCAGATCAAATTCCTTGATGAGAAAATCGGACACCGGGTTTGCGATCGTGCGCGGCGAGGACACCAGAAAAATCTCTTCGAAAACACCTTCCAGTGTTCCCAGCTTCAAAAGTTTTTTTTCCTGAACCAGAGCCTGTCCCGCAAAATCAGGAATCGAAACCAGCCCCAGTCCCCGTGTGGCCATTAGTTTCTGGACGCTGGTATCCTGGGTCTCCATCACCACTTCCACATTCAATTGATTGATCTGGAAAAAATGGTCCAGATCGTGCCTCCGCTTACTGTGCAACGTGGGCAACAAAAAAGGCTGACCCTGGAGAGATTCGGGAAAATTTTTTGCGAGCCCCTTGAACTTTCGAGTCCCAAAAACCGAAAGAGGATGGCGGCCCAGGGAACGGATCACAAATCGGCGCATATCGCCCACATCCGGCTGATAGTCCGCAACTACGAGATCGATCCGGTGAGAGAGTAATTCCCGATACAGAAAATCGCCGGTACCCTCCAGAACGGTCACCGTACAGGGTCCCCACGCTCGCGCCGAATCGGTCAGGTACCGAATGACCGTTTTGGGTATGCTGTCCAGGACACCCAGTTGCAAATGAACCTTTCTGGCAAAAGAACCTGCCTGCAACACTTCCTTCAACTCATCTCCCAGGCTGAATATCTGGTTCGCGTACTCCAGAGTTACCTGACCCGCTTGCGTTAAAACAAGGCCCCGATTCCGGCGCTCAAACAAAGCGTGCCCTAATTGATCCTCCAACTGCTTGATCTGGATACTTATCGCAGGTGGACCCAGGTTCAATTTTTCCGAAGCCCGGGCAATACTTCCTTCCTGTGCAACGACTTGGAAGTAGCGTAAATGCTGATAATTCAAAAAGATCATAAGATTCCAATAGTTTAATTATATTAAATAATATCATAAAAATATTCATATATCTTAATTTATTAATCTGCTTCTAAACTAACAAAACGATATGGGGCGAAAGGATTGGCCCCGGAGAAGGTCCCAGAATTTTATGAGTTGTATCCGGAAAATTGGGATGAGTTGGCTGAACCGGAATTAAACCTAAATTTAACTCTTACAAATAAAACTTATAAACAAAAAGGAAATCACCATGAAAACGACGAAACTTTTCCAAGCACTGGTAGCAACGGCATTTCTCCTGGCAATCACACCCGCCTGGGCTATAGAACAGGATACCGGATATCCCTGGTATGGGGACCTCCCGAAGGAAACCCATCAAACCGTTCCGCAGTCCAGCAATATTGTAGTCGCTCCTGTTGTGCCGTCCGGGGAAGATACAGGTTATCCCTGGTTTGCTGACATTAAAGAAGATGATGAATCAATTACGAAGCCGGTCACAATCTTCAAGTCACATCCTCGTACTGTAGAGGGAGATTCGGGTTACCCCTGGCATGCCGATACCAAGGATGACCACCCGACTTCCACGCAGCACAAAACAATGGTCCAGTGACCCGTGGTCACAAGAGTTTGATCGTGGAGAATTTGGATCGGGCGGGGAAGACTTCCCCGCCTCACCCGGCACATTAAAATACTATAGAAAGGAGGAACGCCATGAGTACCATGACAGAGAATAAAGGCTTTTTTAAATATTTGAGCTACAACAATGAGCCGCGATGGCTGAACATTTTCATTCACGTCGGATTCGGGGTGGCACTTCTGTCAGGGATTGTCGCCCTCGTTCTGACTTATCTATAAATGAGATAAAGCTGTAAAGCTTTGTCTTGAAAGGTTTAATAAATCCCGGAGGATCTCCCCCCTTCGGGATTTTTAGTGTCATGCAAATCTGTAAGCTCCAACTTTTGGCGCGCCTTTTTAAAGCAAAGTGGAAGAAGCGGAAAATTCACTATTTTGGTGCACCCGCCCGAAAAAAAAGAGTATAATTTCCTCAACTTATCCGATAGGTACTTAAACCGCACGTGCTGGCCCGGCGGAGCGTCTCCCCGGCATAAAGAATAGGCGAAAGATAAGGTTATGAGCGAAGCCACTCACAAGGAACGGCCGATACTGATCGACGGCATGGGCCGAAAGATCGTCAACCTCCGCATTTCGGTCACGGATCGTTGTAACTTCCGCTGTACCTATTGCATGCCGGCCGACAACGTTGAGTTCATGGATCGCGGCGAGTTGCTGTCTTTTGAGGAAATCACCCGGGTGGCCCGCGTGGTCTCCGGCATGGGAATTTACCGCCTGCGACTGACGGGCGGTGAACCGCTCCTCCGGAAAAACCTGTCCACTCTTGTCAAAATGCTGGACGAAGTGCAGGGCATTGAGGATATCGCTCTGACGACCAACGCTTTTTTCCTGACCGAGCAGGCGGCGGCTCTCAAAAATGCAGGACTGAAACGCCTCAACATCAGCCTTGACGCTTTGGATAAGGAAAAATTCACGCATGTCAACCGGCGCGATTGCCTGCAACAGGTGCTGGATGGCATTGCCGAATCCCGGAAAGTGGGCTTCGAATCGATTAAAATCAATGCTGTCGCCGTCAAAAATTTCTCAGAAGAGGAAATTCTGAAACTGGTGGACATGGGCCGGGAGCAGGATCTCGAAATCCGCTTCATCGAGTTCATGCCGCTGGATGCCGACCAAGTCTGGGAACGTGACAAGGTATTGTTCGGCCACGAGATTCTGGACATCATCAACCAGAAATACGAATTGGTGCCGATTAAGGATTCACTGGAAATCGGTCCGGCCAGCGAGTATTCGTTTTCCGACGGCAGAGGTAAAATCGGCATCATCACCGCCGTCAGCAACCCGTTCTGCGACTACTGCAACCGCATCCGCATGACCGCCGACGGCAAACTGCGGACATGTCTGTTTTCCACCAATGAGCACAATCTCAAGGAACTGATCCGCTCCGGTGCCACCGACTCGGATATCGAGCAGAGAATCCGCGCCGCCCTCGTCACCAAGGAACCCGGCCACAAGATCAATCTCGACAGTTTTGAGCGGCCGGTTCGCGCCATGCATGCCATCGGCGGCTGACCGTTGACACCCCCTCCGCGCAATTTAAAATCATTACTAGATCATCTATCCTGTTAACTTATTGTTTTTAATTTCGTTTAAATTGCTTCCTTTACCGTATAAGATACCCCATTTGGGGTTAATCTATCTTGCCGCAGGTTTACAGAAAGTCTGGTTTTCGGGAAAAGTAGTGGTATACTGATTTCAATAAATCGGTAGTTTCTTTTACCTATTTACCTCCTCTTTAGAAGTCCGGGAGCAGAGTCTTCTGCTCCCGGATATTTTTTTGCCTTCCGGTTTGTGTTAGTTTAATACCACTGTTGAACCAGCCGGCGCGAATCTCCACATGACACTTCAAGAAAAACACGAAAAATTAAAATCCCTGTTCCGTGAAATGGACAGTGTTGCCGTCGCTTTTTCCGGAGGAGTCGACAGTGCTCTCGTGTTGGCGGTGGCGCATTCGGTGTTGAACGGCAGCACCCTCGCCGTCACCGGAAATTCCGCCAGCCTGGCGCAACGCGAACGGAAAGCAGCCATCGAATTTGCGATGACGCTCGGTGTCGAACATCGCATCATTGACACGGAGGAAGTCGCTTCCCCTCACTATGCCGCAAATCCGGTCAACCGATGCTACTACTGCAAATCGGAGTTATATTCCAAGTTACGTGCGGTCGCCGACCAACACAATTTAAAATATATCGTCAACGGCACCAACGTGGATGATCTGGGAGACTACCGTCCCGGTCTCGAGTCGGCCCGTGAAGCGAACGTGCGCAGTCCCTTGTGCGAAGCGGGATTCACCAAACAGGATGTGCGCAATCTCGCACGGCAGTTGGAACTTCCCGTTTGGGACAAACCGGCCATGCCCTGCCTGTCCTCGCGCATTCCCTACGAGCAACCCGTCACTCCGGAAAAACTGGCGATGATCGAGCAAGCGGAAGATTACCTGATCGCCCTCGGCTTCACGCAACTGCGGGTACGACATTACGGTGAGTCGGCACGCATCGAACTGCCGAAAGAGGACCTGCCGCGTTTTTATAAGGAAAGCCTATTCGAACCGGTCCGTGAACGATTTCTGGAAATCGGCTTCCAGCAGGTAACGGTGAATCCGGAAGGATTCCGCTCCGGCCGTTTGAACGAAGTGGTGGCGTCTGCCAGCGAAGGAAAATAAAATGTTTCAATATAAACTGAAACCCGAGTTCCGCAAACAACTGAAAAATCCGGACCTCTTCGAAAAGGGAATGGACAAAGTCTACTGGGGACTGATCATCGCCATGGCTGGTGTGGGTCTAATGCTGATCCTGTTTTTCCAGGACCCGGTCAACGTGCTGAAACCCACCTGGATATTGTTCATCGGCCTTGGATTGTGCGGATGGGGCGAATTCCAGAAATACAAGGGTAAAGGCAGTCTATAGACTGCACACAGAATAAAAAAGCGTCATCCTGAGTCATTCGTCATGCTCAAGACACGCTCTCTCAAGGGGGGCTTTATTCTGAGTCCAGCGTCACGCTGGCCGGGGTTGCCCCCTATCCACTGCCGCCAACTTCGGAGGCAACCCCAACAACCTTATAGCCGATTGTCCTTACTACCCTTCGATTCAGCCCCACTCCTTTTCGGCTATAACAGGAAACGACCCCATGGCCTTCTCCCATAACTAATATGGCCCTACCCCCAGTCTCTGTCAATATTCCGCCAATACTTGAGCCAAGGAAATCGGATTTATTTTTTAGGTGTGTTGTTGTTCTGGGAGTTCTGGCCGAGCCACTGCGACCGCTTGGTGGCGGCTTCGACAGCGTTCATCAGTGTGGTGCGGAGCCCGCCTTCTTCCAGCGTATGCAGACCGGAGATGGTGGTGCCACCGGGGGAAGTGACCTGGTCTTTCAACTCGCCGGGATGCTTGCCGCTTTCCAAGGCGAGTTTGGCGGAACCCAGCACAGTTTGCAGGGTAAGAATATTAGCCACGTCGCGTGATAGTCCCATCTTTACCCCTGCGTCGGACAACGCTTCGATCACCATAAAGATATAGGCCGGTCCACTGCCGCTCAGCCCGGTCACGGCGTCGAGTGCAGCTTCGCTCACATCGACGGTTTTTCCGACCGCTTCAAAAATCCGGTGCGCCACCTTGAGGTCACCGGCGGATACTTTATGGCTGGCCGTCAGCGCGGTTACTCCTTCATGTACAAGAGCCGGCGTATTGGGCATGGTACGCACCACTCCCAGCTTTTTCTTGCCGTCGGGACTCAAACATTCCGCAATGGTTTTGATGGGAATGCCGGCAGCGATGGAGATGATCAGTTTTTTATCGTCAACACACTCGGCGATGCTCTCCAGCACTTCCTTCATGGCCTGGGGTTTGACTGCCAGCAGAATGATGTCGCACTTTTTTGCCAGTTCGCAGCTGTTGTCAGTGACTTTGACGTGGTATTCCTGGCGTAGCCATTCATGCCGTACCGGACAGATGTCAGCGACCATCAGGTTTTTGGCTTCGATAAAGGAAGCCGACAGGAGGCCTTTAATTAAAGCCTCGGCCATGTTGCCGCCTCCGATGAATCCTATTTTTTTACTTTTCAACACAATGGCATCTCCATATCACTTCAGTGGGCATCCCGTGCCCCAAAAATAGCCGTACCCACCCGCACCCAGGTGGCGCCTTCTTCAATGGCCACTTCAAAATCGTTCGACATGCCCATGGACAATTCGTCCATGGTAATATTTTCTATATTCACTGACTGCATCCGATCACGCAACTTTCGTAGCGCGGCAAAATGCCTGCGTGACTTTTCAGGGTCCGGATCGAACGGCGGAATGGTCATCAGCCCCCGGACCGAAATTCCGCTCAAAGAAACCAGCATTTCCAGCAATTCTTCCAAATCACTGGGCGCCACTCCGGACTTGCTGGCTTCTCCCGACACATTGACTTGAATCAACACCGGTGTGACCAGATCGTGTTTCAGGCTGTGTCGATGAATATCCTCGGCCAGTTCCGAGTTGTCCACCGAATGAATCAATTCGAACAGACCGGGGATATACTTTACTTTATTCCTCTGCAAATGCCCAATGAAATGCCAGTGATAGGATTCCGTCCCCAGGGCTGCAATTTTGTCCTGGGCTTCCTGAATCTTGTTCTCCCCGAATACGAATCCGTCCACCTCACCCGCCTCCGCGATGCGTTCGATGGGGACGGTTTTAGTGACTGCCACCAGACGAACCGCATTCGGATCGCGACCGGATTTGCGAGCGGCTTGGGTCATCCGTTCTTTGACAATAGCAAGGTTATCGGCAATCAGGGACATGAACAGGAACCCGTGTCGAGATCAAACATATGCATGATTAAAACCGATAACTCCTACCTGAAATCAAATTCAATACAGCGCCTGTGTACCCTTCTCACCGGTACGCACGCGGATGGCCTCTTCAACCGGCAGGACGAAAATTTTGCCATCCCCCAGATTACCGGTACGCAATGTGGACACCATTGTTTCGACCACCTCATCGACACTTTCATCCTCTAGGACAATCGTAATCTCGATCCGCTGGTGAAATTGAGGGACCTTGCTTTTTTCAGGATCGGGATCAGACTGCATCTGACTCAGAGGTTTGCCGATGCCCTTGACTTCGGACACGGACATACCGGGAACCCCCAGGGCAAACAGCTTTTCCCTGATCGCGTCCAGTTTTTCGAACCGCATGTAACATTTGATCATCTTCATAAGGAAAAACCAATTTAGACGAAAAAAAAAGGCTTTGCAACCATACAGATTGCAAAGCCTCTTCTCCCCCGATCCGGAGCTTCTTATCGGTTAAAAATCGATGTCCTTTCCGGCAGCTATCAGCTCGTCCACCACTGCCAATAATTTTTCCTTTTCGACGGGTTTGACCAGATAATCTTTAACTCCTTTTTTCAGCAAACCGGTCGCTAATTCTGTGTCCGGATAACCGGTGATGACAACGATGGGAATTCCCGGGGCCTCCTTTTTTAGGAATTCGATGGCTTCCACCCCGTTTACCTTGGGCATCCGTATGTCGCAAAGGATCAACCCCACATTTACCATATTGTCGCCGGACTGCAGGATATCAATGGCTTTTTGGCCATCCATCGCCTCCAGTACATTGAACCCTTTCTGCTCTAATTGAAGTCGGATTACATCTCGAACGTCATTTTCATCATCCACGACTAAAATTTTTCCCTTACCCATACGTCAACCTCCTTAAAAAGGTTACTAATGGTATTAGAATTAGTGTGATGAAGTCTGTCTTGCATCGGTAGACAACCCGATGCCTATTTTCGGCTTCCCCTTAAACGGGGCTCACTAATCTTTTTTTAAAAATAGGTCGTCTTTAGAAAACGCGCCACTTTTTTTGCAAAAAGCATGAAATTTAAAGGCCGCGGGCGTATATTGGCTGTGGTGGGTATCTGATAGATTCCATCTCACTCTAACAGGGTGGCCCATGACCGAGGAAGCAAAATCCCAACGCAGTTTTTTTTCTTTTTTGCGTATGGGGTTAAAAAACAAGTTGATTGCCATCGTGATCGGGGTCGGAACGGTGCCGCTGATTCTGGCCATGATCTTCTCCTACGTTCAGGGCAACAAATCGCTGACCCAGGTGATCGGCGCCAGCTTTCAGGCCCTGGCCTACGAAACATCCACTAAAATCGACCTCCTGATGAAGGAGGAAATTCACGAAATCACCCACCTGACGAGTCACCCCACGCTGGTGCTATGGGTCACACAACAAAATAAATATCTTGAACAGATTCCTGTTTCTGAAATCGACCAGGAAATTCGTAAACAATCCCAGGCATGGAACGATCGGAGTTCTCAACCGCTTTCGCCTATTGCCAACAGGGCCAGTCAAGTATTGAAAGGTTTTCTGAAGACCGATCCTTTTGCTTCGGAAAACACACTGGCATTGTTCATCACCAACACCAAAGGGTTGCTGGTATCCAGCGTCAATTTTCATCCCAGCTATACAAATACCCAGTTAACTTCCTGGAAAAAGATCATGACCGGAGAACTGAAAACCTATATCGGTCCTCTGGTGCGGAATAAGAAAACAGAACGATTCACTTTCGAGTTGGCGGTGCCCATTTTGAATCATGAAGGCCAGGTGGCCGGCGTGTTGCATCGCATTTATATCGCCAAAGATTTTTTCATCAATGCTCTTGAAACCATCACCTTTGGCGAGACCGGTCATGTTATGTTGATTGACTCCAATGGAGTCGTTTTGACCTGCCCGATATTGCCCACCGGACATCAACTGGCCGATGCCGAACTGGTTAAAGCCGTTACTGTCCCCTCAACCGCCTGGGCGGAGACTCAGGGAGACGGTCATGGTAGTGAGGATATTTCCATTATCGGTTATTCGCCGCTTGAAAAAACAAGTCAGTACACTTTGGCATCCACCAATCAACGGTGGTTCACCTTTGCCTGGCAAGCTTCCGATGAACTGTTTGCTCCGACGGAAAGTTTGCTGTCCTGGGTTCTGGGTGCAGGACTGTTTTCTGTTTTTCTGATCGTCATTATGGGTTCCCTGGCAGCCAACAAGATTGTGCGTCCGATACGCCAGGTCCAAAGTGCCGCCCAATCGATCGGCCGCGGTGACACGGTGGAACCTCTGGATATCAAAACCGGAGACGAAATCGAATCCCTTGCTGAAGAAATCAATACCATGAGCGGACTTCTTCAAAAGACGTTTTCGGGATTGGAGAGCCAGGTGGAAGCCAAAACTCAGGAAGTGATTTACCTCAAGAAATATACCGACAGTATATTGATGAGTGTCCCGGAGGTTATTTTGATATTCAATTCCGAATTGGAAATTGAATACGCCAATGCCGCTTTCGGACATTTGACACATTGGAAATCCTCGGAATACCTGGGACATGGCCTTAACGACGCGCCTTCGGAATATCGCGAAGCCTGGGATCTGCTGACCAAGGAGTTGACCAAATATCAATGGGGAATTGAAAGAAAACCTGTTCAATCGGCGGACAACACCCCTTACCAGGCCAAGGACCCCCTGGCACCCTCTGGAGAAAATTCTTCCAAAGAATCTCAAACCACCGTCACTCTTGGAAGTCAGGTGTTCGCCTACAAATTTTTTGACGTGGTATTGGAAGAAGAAAAAGGCCGGCGCATCGGAATGATTATGAAGAACATCACTGAAGAAAAGAGATTGCTGGACCAGTTGACCCAGGCCGACAAACTCTCGGGGCTGGGAACCCTCGCGGCAGGGATCGCCCACGAAATGAACAACCCCCTGTATTCCATCATGGGTTTTACCGAAGCCATCATGGAGGAAAAACAAATTTCAAAAATCCAGTCCCTCGCGCAAAAAGTGCTTGACCGTTCCAAACACATGGCATCGGTCATCCTGAACCTGTCGGGCTACGTTCGCAGTAATGACAAGGATGGCATGAAGGAGGTTGATGTCAACGAGCGGCTCGAAGCGGCCACGGAAATGGCCTTGATGGCTTCTTACACCGACGGCATTGATTTGGAAAAAAAATTCAATCCGGTTTCAAGCATTCAGGCCAAACCGGAGGAAATCCAACAAGTGTTCCTCAATATCATAAGCAATGCGGTCCAGGCGATGGAGGGCAAAGGCAAATTGACTCTCTCCTCCGAAGAGAACAACGACTTCATCGTTGTTCATATCCAGGATACAGGCCCGGGAATTCCACCGGAATATATTTCCAAAGTGTTTGATCCTTTCTTCACCACCAAACAACAGGGCGAAGGCACGGGACTGGGACTCAACATCGTTCACCGTGTCGTGAAACAAAATGGAGGAGATATAAAAATTGAATCCGAACCGGGGGAGGGAACGACGTTTGTGATTTCATTTCCCGTCAATGGGAAATGAAATAAATGGAAACAACTTATAAAGATTGCTCGGGTGCGGGAGCCATCAGTTTGATCCAATGTTTTTTCTCCCACTGCATGGCTTCCCGATACTGGTAAAACTCTCTTTCCTTGGCTTTAAAATCTTTATGGTGCGTCTGCCATTGGCCGTCACGCCGCACCGGAGGAACCGCCTGGTGACACATTTCATGGTAGACCGTCAACTCCAGCACATTCACTGGAACAAAATCCTGCTTCAGCCGCGGGTGAATGCGGATCAACTTATTTTTTGAATCATAGGAACCGAAGCTGAAAGAACGGCGGTTGGGAATTTTGACATTTTTTCCCCACTCGATCTCAGCTTCCAGCTTGCCATTGAAATATTCTCCGTTCAAGCGATCGAAAATCGCCTGCAGGTCACGCGCATCCACAGGCGGTGATTCTTCGATTTCCCGTTTCGCTTTTCGAGCTTGAGCCCGGCATTCCTTGAGAAAGTTTCGCACCAATGTGCGGTGTGACTCCGGTAAGTGTTCCAACTGTGCTACCTGGCCGAGCAAACGATTCTGAAGAGATTCCTGCACGTCCGATGTCTCGCATGGAAACAAATCATAGTATCCTTCGTTGAACACCTCCCACTTGACTCGTTGAGCACTGGAATCAATACTCACCTGCCCCAAAAATTCCAGACCCTTTTTGCGGCACCGGAATATGTTCTTGAATACGTTTTCAGCCGATGCGAACGCACTGGGAACCCCGAGGATAATCGTACCGGGATTAACGGCTTGCTTTTTTAGAGCTGGCATGGAAACTCACTTTCAGGAAGATAACTGAGAAAATGCATGAGGCGTTAAAACTCAACCCTATGATTTTACACTCTTGAATAGTGCAAATTCAATTCCTTTTTTGCATATGCCCCACCGTCTTTACTTGCCTGGGAATTCGTGTAATGATTGATCTATGCGAAATTTGATGTCGATTATTTTAATGTTTCTTTTAGGAAGCGCATGTGCCGGGCCTCCTACATTGGAAGAGGCTGCAACCGCTTACGATCCTGCTTCGGATATCGATCGATACTTATCCACCGAGGATCCCGCCGAGGAACTCGAAATCCTGAAACGGTTGAAGGAAGCCAAGGCTTCCCATGACACGATCAAAACTCACTTGCGTGCCACTGCTGTTGCTCAAGGCGGACCAACCGGTATATTTTTCAGGATACCTGTCAAACATATGGGTAAGGAATTGACTTATTCCTTATATGTTCCCGAATCAGCTCGCAAAGGCCAACCCTTACCCATGATTGTCGTTCTGCACGGGATGGGCGGGAGAGGTGATTTGACTCTCCAGAGCTGGCGAAAGCGGTTGAATGATGAATTTGTCATCCTCTGCCCTTCCTATCCCATCGGTGCCTGGTGGACCTTGTCGGCGGAAGAATTGATTCTGCAACTGATCCACGAAACCAAAATGCGCGTCCCCGTCGATCCCAACCGGATTTTTCTGGCAGGACTTTCCAACGGCGCTCTGGGAGCTTATATGGTTGGAGCATTTTATCCCGATTACTTTGCAGGTGTTGTCCCCATCGCCGGAGCAATTTCGGAACCGCATTATCTGCATTTCCTGATCAACCTTACCAACACTCCGGTCTATAGCATCCAGGGGCTGTATGATCCGATCTTTCCTATTCAATTCAGTCATCGCATCAACAAAATTCTGAACGATATGAAATATCCTTTAACCTACCGGGAACATACCGAAAAAGGTTCGGCGCATGGCGGACATTTTCTGCCGGATGCCGAAGTTTCACCGCTTCTCGAATGGCTGAAGGAGCAACGACGAGAACCGTATTCAACGACGATACGCATGGTTCGCGAGAGCAATCATCTGGACCGCATTCAATGGGCTCGCGTAACTCGTGGATTGAATATGGCCGCCTTGCAGATCCCCGGACCCCTGCCGGAATCCATGAATATCAAGGACGGTAAAGCCACCACTCTGATTGCCGTTCACAAGGAACCCAACCTTTTCGAGCTCGTTGGAAAAAACCTGCTGGAAATGGAACTCTATCTGGATGCCGATCGGGTCAACTTTGAACAACCGGTCATGGTGACATTTCAGGAAATGAAAGAACTGAACGGAAAAGTCATCACCGGGCAAAAACTGGTGAAGTATCACGGAAAAGTAAGCCGCGATACAGAGCTGCTCCTTCGGGAGTTTAAACTACGCCGAGACCCGGAACAATTGTACGATGCAAAAATTACGGTGGTCCTGGAAGAAGGATCCCAATTTGCCATGAAACCATGAACGATCCTTCTTCCCCGAAAAAAACGCAGCAGAACAGTATGGCGCAAATCGGATGGTCCACCATTCAAGGCAAACTATCCGGGCTGGCCCAATCTCCACTAACACGCGAACTCTGCGCTACCCTGCAACCCGAATCGAACTTCGAGCTGGCACAGCATCTTCTGGAAGAAACTTCTGAAATGGTTTCCGTATTGTCAGGAGTGGACCCCTTCCCTCTCCAGTCATTTGACGATCTGCGTTCGACTCTTCAGCTGGTGGAGGAAAACGCTTTTGTGGAACCCTCCTCCTGTCTGCAGGCCGCCCATCACCTGCGGCTGGCACGCGATCTCAAAAAATATTTTAAAAAGCAGGACCTCACCCCTCTTCTCAAAAAAATCAGCGACTCCCTGGATCCCATTCCACAGTTGTTGAAGGAAATTGAACGATGCCTGGATGCGGACGGCGAAATCAAGGAAAACGCATCGCCGGAACTGAAACAGGCTGTGCGCAATGCCGCCACAGCCCGGCAAAGCCTGGAATCGTCTCTCAAGAAGATCATGGCTAAAACCGGATCGAAAGAAGCGCTTCAGGACAGTTACTTTACAGAGCGAGAAGGCCGTCTGGTCCTGCCGGTCAAAGCCGAGGCCAAATCCCAATTGGAAGGCATCGTGCATGACAGCTCGGGCAGCGGTCAAACCCTGTTTATTGAACCCGCCTCCATTATTCCACTGAACAACAAAGTTAAAATCGCTCGAATGACTGTGGAACAGGAAAAAATTAAAATCCTGCAGATGCTGGCACGCGGTTTATTGGAACACCGCGAAACCCTGGAACACAATCAGGATCAAATGATTGCATTGGATGCGATTTACGCACGCGCCCGGTTGGCAGACACAATGGAGGCACGTCGGTTTTTACTTCGGGACGATGGTCTGGTCAACTTGCGCCGGGCACGCAATCCGGAGCTGGTCTTGAACGAACAGGAGGTCGTGCCCAACGATATCCAATGGGACGCCGCAACACGGGTAATCATCATTTCCGGTCCCAATACCGGCGGCAAAACAGTGACCCTGAAAACCATCGGACTGATGTCCATGATGGCGCGGGCCGGACTGCTCCTGCCGGCTGCGGACAATTCAGAGATGGGGTTTTTTCCTGAAGTGTACGCTGACATTGGCGATGAACAAAACATTCAACTGCAGCTATCCACTTTCTCGGGACATCTCGCAAAAATTATTCATATCCTGAACAACGCTTCCGAAGGGGCGTTGATCCTGTTGGATGAGCTGGGCATTGCCACCGACCCGCATGAAGGAGCTGCCCTGGCGGAATCGATTCTGATTGAGATGAAACGGCGCGGTTTGATGGTTCTGGTCTCCACTCATTACCTGGCGCTTAAAACTCTGGCCCAAACCGAAGAGGGATTTTTAAATGCCTGCACCGAATTCGATGATCAAACCCACCGTCCCACGTACCGCCTGATCTTCGGCGTGCCGGGAGACAGTGCCGCACTGGAAACAGCGCAGCGGCTCGGACTCAATTCCAGCACCCTCGACCGTGCCCGTGCGATCTATGACCAGAAAGACCACCGCGCCGAACAGCTTTTGCAATCGCTGAACCGCCAGAAGCGAGAAATGGTCAAGGACCAGGAGGCGCTCCAGCAAAAGATGGATGAAGCTCAAAAATTGCTGGAGGAACAGAAAACCCTTACCGAGAAACTGAAAGAAGAGGAGCGGGACTTTGTCAAAACCAAGGCAAAAAAAGTCCAGGTTTTTGTTCGCGACTCCAAGCGCGAAATCAAACAGCTCATGGAAAACCTGCGGGATTCCCAAGATAAATCGCAACTACGCAAAGCCGAAAAACAGATTCATCAACTGGGCCAAGTCCCGTTGTCCGCGTTATCCCCGCAGGAAGCGGGTTGGGATGTACCTGCCGGTCAACTCAAATCCGGAGACCGGGTCCGGGTCGAAAACTACAATGCCTTCGGCACCCTCCTGGAAGACCCTGAAGGAAAAACCCGGGTGCGTATTCAATTGGGGAATCTTGAAACCACCGTAGACATCCAAACACTCAAGGGAAGTCGAACTCCTGCTCCATCAGAAAACCCCAAGGGAACTCCGGAGGTTCAAATCCGGACAGAGGCTCACGCCTCTTCGCAGACCACCTGTGACCTTCGTGGAAAAAGCGTGGACGAAGCGAAAGAGGAAATGGAAGTATTTCTCAGCCGCGCCGTCGTCAACAAACTGGGGAAAGTGATTATCATCCACGGTCATGGCATGGGTAAACTGAAACAGATGGTGCGGAACACGCTGGATGCATCCGGCATCGGCAAAAACCACCACCCCGGCGAGCGACATGAAGGCGGCGATGGCGTGACGGTGGTCGAACTCTGATATATTTACTCAAACCCTGTTTATGTGAGGGCCTTAATATGAAACGAATGATACTTATAAAATTTACAAGCCTGACGATAATACTTGCACTGGCTTTTCTTTCCCACGCCGGCGAGAGAGCGCAGGTGACACTTCACGGAAAACCGCTCACCCTGACGGGCACTCCTTTACAAGAAGGAAAACCGTTTCCTGAAATTGCGATTCCTGATAGCGGTTTAAATATGACCCGCCTTCAATCTTTCAAAGGGCAAGTGACGATCATCAGTATCGTGCCGTCCATTGATACCAAAGTATGCGAAAAACAAACGCATATATTAAGTGAAGAGAATGAAGGACTGGACAAGACCGTTCGTCTGGTGACCGTTAGTCGTGACCTGCCTTTCGCGCAAAAACGCTTCGCAAAGGAAGCGAAGATCCACAATGTCCTGTTCCTTTCGGATTACCGCGACGGCGGATTTGGAGCGGCTACCGGGTTGATGATTCGGGAAAACCGTCTTCTGACCCGGGCTCTCGTGGTTGTGGATAAGGAAGGGGTGATCCGTTACCTGGAAATTGTACCGGACCTCGGACAACTGCCGGACATGAAAAAAGCGTTTCGAATGGCGGGATCTTTATAAAAACGAGAATGGTTTCGGAGAAAAAGTGCTATACCGCTTCGGCTTCTTTTTGAGGCTCCAGATCTTCCGGTTTGACCACTGGGCGGGCAATGCATAACGTTCCGATAAAGTGTTTTTCCACGCCGCGCGTTTGTACGTGTTCATCGCTTTCTTCCCACAAACCGCAAGCATCCACGGCAAACTCGATCGCTGGAATTTCATTGGATATGACGGAGTTGGGACTGGTCCTCAGTTGCACCGGAAGGTGGTAAGTCGCCCGGTGTCCGACGCGTTTGGTCATGACCCTTGGAAGAACCTCATCCTTGTTGTCCATGTACAGAAGATCGCCGACAAAATTCCCGATCATTTCTCCATCTTCATATCCCAGCAAACGTGCAGCGGGATTGGCGAAAATAACGATGCCGTGTTGATCCAATTGAAAGATGAGATCATTGGTGGATTCGACAATGGATTTGTAGCGTCGTTCGGTTTTACCCAGTTCGATGACTGTTTTCTTGCTGGTCTCCTGAACGCCACCCATCAATGCGGGAATGGTGCAAAGCATCGCCAGAACAACAATAAGAATATGTACCCCGGTTTCCATACCCTGTGTAAGTTGGATCGAACCTCTCAACCCGAATTCCCACACCAGAGACAACACCAGAACCAGAACCAGAGTCGCGCCGAAATATTTCCAAATCTTGTTTTTAAAGTCTTCCGGACTCATAGGATGCCTTGACCAAAGGCCTCAAAAAACTGCAATTTTGCACATGATTAGATAGTCATCAGATTACCATTTATCGGGTGGAAATTCCAGTATTTCTTGGGAAACCCGAGAGATGAGGGCCTTACCCCGGTGGAATCAATGGAACACTTTGACCAGGTTTTCAAAATGGGAAGAGGATTGCTTGATCTTGCCCTCGTTGCCCAACGTGCACACGGTTCCTTCATCACGGACTTTTTCGAACAGCCCGGCATACTCACGGACATCGCTCAGCCGAGTGGATAGCAATTCTTCCAGGCGCTGTTGCTTAAATTCCCGGGTCATACCGCTCAGGTGTTCGATTTTAGCGACTGACCCCTTGCGGTCCGGGGTAAGAGGAGGATCGATCTTGCCTGCGCAACCGATGATAATCTTCTCGAACTCCTCGTCCGGGATTTCCAACTGACTCAGGAATTTCGGAATATCATCGTACACCTGCAAAGTTTCAACCAGGTTGGGATCACGGTAGGACACCAGCGAAAGATCTCCAGTATGCAGGTCAAAGCTCAACGAACTGCCATACGCACCTCCCTTGACACGTACCCGATCCCACAGATAGACGGTGCGCAGTAGTGCTTTGAGAACATCAAACTTACCTGAAAACTTAAATCCATGATCATAGAGGTTGGCGGCTTTTCCGACATATTGAACGGTGCTCGCCGTCAAGAATGCTTCGTTAGAATCTACCGACCCAAACTCCAACTCAGCATCGGGGTAAGTCACATCCGGCAACACATCAACAATTCCCTGCAGGCGTTTCTCCACTTTTTTATAATCTTTACCTGTGCAGGTGATATTGGCCAGCAGGTTGTCCCTGGTAAAAACATACTGAGCGACTTCGCGAAAACTGTCCGCCACCTCCTGAGGGTTTTCCTCCACACGTTTCAGCAGGTCTTCGAGAAAACGAAAGTAAGTGATTCCTTCCAGCAATTCGTCATAACGGCCGAGGCGGGAGTGGTAGGACTGAAGACGCGCCAAGACATATTGGTTGCCGTTTGGAACAATGGAAGCCTCCATGTTGGCCTTGGCGCTACGGATAATTTCCACAAGTCGTTTGTGGTTATCGAAGTTACGCTCACCCAACAACTCTTCATAGAGATCGAACAGATCGTCGACCTTTTCCACAAGGGCCGTGCCATTGATGTTGAGATAGGAAATAATTCGGTTTCTGTCCTGCATTGGGACGGTTGAAAAGTCAGATGAGGAAATTCCACCGGTGCGAATTCCGATCTGCTGTCCCATTTCCACATAGTCGCGCTTGTTGGTTCCCATGCTCAACACCAACCGGCCCAGCAACGACAGGTATTGAATCTTGTCCTGAGGCACTTTATCTGTCGAGAAACACATCTGAGTGTAAGCGATCTTGTTAGTAAACAGATCGTGGAACAGAGTTTTCGGCGCATGATCTTTCTTGACTTCACAGGGATACTCCGGTGTTTCCTTACTGACATCCTCCAACGTTAACCGGGGCAAGGAGGCCAGTGCATCCGGCGAATCAGGCTCCATCTGCCGTTCCTGAAGGGTTTGAGTGGTTTTTACCAGACCCTGAATCTCCGGCTCCGACAGAGACGCTTTCATTTGCCGCAGTTGTTTCCGGACCTTGGCTTCCTCTTTCTCTCCCAAGCCCGGTTTGGGAACAAGCGTTATCACACTGCGGTGTTTGTTCTCCAGTAGATATTTACGAATAAGTTTCTCGAAGTATCCTTCTTTTGATTTCTTTTTAATCTTCTTCAGCAGTCGATCGTATTTCAGATGGCTCAACGGATCGGCATCGTACAACCAGGACCCGAGGGCCTGAATGTTGTAGACAATACCTTTCGGGAATCCCCCGAAATTGGCTTCGCGCAGTTTGAAGTCGACGGTATTGACCGAGGCCAGTACCTGGTTTTCATCGATACCGTTTTCAGCCAAATCTTCCAGAGTACTGAAGATGAGATCAACGATCTTCTGCGCATCTTCCTTTTCCGCGCCCTTCAATCCTACAGCAAACATCGTCTCAATACGGTTATCGTCGAACCCGCCGCCGATGACCTCGGATCCCAGGTTGGATTCCAACAACGCTTTACGCAGAGGCGAGCCGGGAGTCCCCAGCAAAATATGACTCAGAATGTCCATGAACAGGCAGTGCTCGTAGTCGGTCGATTTATCAAGCTTGAGTCCTACTACGACAAAGGCTTTTTTCTCCAGCGATTCATCTTTCGACACGGCATAAGGAACCTCTTTCCACTTGGGCTTGCTGAAACACCGTTGGAGCCCTACCTGGGAGTCCACTTCCAGCCGGTCGAATCCGTTCAGGTATTCCTCATGCATGAACTTCAGATATTCCTCCGTATTCCCGTCACCATACAAAAATAACCGGCTGTTGGAGGGATGGTAGTAACGGCGATGAAACTCCTTGAATTCCTCATACGTCAGCTCAGGGATAGCGAGCGGATCTCCTCCGGATTCGTAACCGTAGGTGGTTTTCGGAAACAGGGAATGCGCCAGGTAACGGTCGAGCACGCTTTCCGGACTGGAAAAAACCCCCTTCATTTCATTGAAGACGACACCTTTGTAAGACACCGGACCTTCAGGGTCTTCCAGTTCATAATGCCAGCCCTCCTGCATGAAGGTCTCCTCGGTAATACGCGGGTGAAACACCGCATCGAGGTACACATGCATGAGATTGTATAAATCCTTCTTGTTTCTACTCGCCACCGGGTACATGGTTTTGTCGGGAAACGTCATGGCGTTGAGAAATGTTTGCAGACTGCTCTTCATGAGTTCCACGAAAGGTTCCTTAACCGGGTATTTCCGGGAACCGCATAACACACTGTGTTCCAGAATATGGGCAACACCCCGGTCGTTTGTCGGTGGAGTGCGGAAGGTGACGCTGAATACTTTGTTATCGTCGTCATTCTCCATCACTAACAATTCAGCGCCTGTTTTCTCGTGCTCGAACTGCAAAGCAACGGAATTGAGTTCCTTGATGTTCTCCTGATGGACACATTTAAAACCGTGATAAGTCTGTTGAGTTTCAAAACTCATGAACGTTCCTTTCCGGGTATAGAAATCCGCGGTAGAAGCCTCGCGGGATTGAGGTTGATTTGAAACGGATCAAGAATATCACACAGCAGGGTCAAACCCCTATCCTGTAATCTCGAGACCCACCGGGCAGTGGTCGGAGCCCATGACCTCCGGGGTAATATACGAATTTTTAACGCGTTTCATGAGACCCTTGGTGACAAAAAAGTAGTCTATCCGCCACCCGATGTTGCGTTCGCGCGCATTGGCGCGATAGGTCCACCAGGAATACTGGTCGGGCTCCTGATTGAATTCACGAAAGGTGTCGATATAACCATGCTCGACGAATTTGTCCATCCATTCGCGTTCGATGGGCAGGAATCCGGAGTTTTTTTCATTAGGCTTGGGGTTTTTCAAATCGATCGCCTTGTGCGCTGTATTGACATCACCACAAACGACCAATTCCCTGCCTTCCGCCCGCAGTGCTTCACAATGTTCGAGAAAGGCATCGTAGAAGTCCAGCTTGTACTGGAGGCGCTCGTCCCCGCTGGTGCCGTTGGGAAAATAGATGTTGAGCAGATCAAACTTTGGGAACTCGAGCCGGATGTAACGCCCCTCCACATCAAACCTCTCGATTCCCATTCCCAGATGAACACTTTTCGGTTTCTTTTTTGTAAAGGTAACGACTCCGCTGTATCCCTTGCGCTGGGCCGGATTCCACGTCGCATGGTAACCATCCAGTTGAGCCACCTGCGGGGGCACTTGATCGGGATACGCCTTGACTTCCTGGAGACACAGCACGTCCGGAGTGGCGCGGTCCACCCATTCCAGAAACCCCTTTTTCACCACGGCGCGGATGCCGTTGACATTCCAGCTCACAATATTCATGAGGACCCTTTTATTGGAGGATGTACTTTCCTGCCCATACCAAAAGGGGAAAGAATAAGTCAATTCACCCGCGGGTTCAAGAATGTTCGGTTATTTATATTTATTGAGGAAAGGGAGAATCAGGAAGTCTCTTCCTGGGTGACGGTGGGCAGCGCGGCGGCATGATGGAGAATCATTTTCCAGTCGTCTCCCACTTTCTGAAACAGGTTGGTGGCATGCACCTTGGAGCTCTGCACTCCGGTCATCTTGATGGAAAATAAGTTCTCCTGGCAACTCACCCAGGCAAAATCATCCTGGATCATCACATCCACATCGGACACCTTGATTTCCATGTGCTGGTTGTGGAGAAAAATATCCTCCCAGCTTTTGATGATATCTCCATATCCCTTAAGCACCGGCCAACCGGGATGGATGCAACGAGCGCAAACATCGTCCTGCCACACGTTCTTCATCATGTCCAGATCCTGCTTGTTGAACGCGTCGTAAAAGTGCTGGTTGGAGGATAAGATTTGCTGGTCGGTTTGCATTATCGGCTTCATTTCCATCTGAGGTTTAAGAGTATCTACGTGACTGTGCCTATCTATCTATTAAAAGGTTTTATCCCGGAGCTTTCAACAAATATTCGATGGCTTCGAACGTTTCTTTCGATTCCCAGTGTTTGGCGCCTTCAACTTCGGCCACAACCATGCCTTTTTTATCAATCACGAAGGTGGTGGGAATCGTAAGAGTATGGTATTGGCTTTCCACCTCTCCGTCTGAATCTAGCAGTATCGGGAAGGACAATCGATATTCATCAGCAAATTTCTGAACCTTGTCAGAAGAACCCTTATCGAAGCTGACCGCCAGGATTTCCAGGCCCTGGGACCGGTATCGGCGGTAAAGATTCTCCATTCCCGGCATTTCCACCCGGCAGGGTCCACACCAGGTGGCCCACATGTTGAGAAGAATCACCTTGCCCTTGTGATCCGCCAGCTGTACACGATGACCCTTCAGGTTGCGCGCGGCAAAAGCCGGCGCTTTGAAACCGACCTCCGACTTTTCGGTATTTACTCCGGATGATAATTGGACATCCGCCAGTGTCATCGGGGTCTCATAGTAATGATCGACCATGATCAGAATAGCGACGATAAACAACACCGCGTAAATGGCTGCGTACTTTTTAGTGAGAGTAAAGCCGCTCTTTTTTAATACGGTCGATTTCATCTTTCATCCGTTCAAGCCTGACCCGCAGGCTCATCAAAAGAAAATACAACAGGGTAAAAGCCCCCACGGCAACGAGCAATGTAATGTTCATGGATGCATCGTTGCCGGTACCAAGCCCCTGTGTCGTAATAAATTTAGGGTCCGGGTGAAACGTACGCCACCAAAGAACCGAAAAGTGGATCAACGGTATGTCGAGAAATCCGACAATTCCTATTACCGCAGCGTACTTAGCCCGGGTGGAACCAGCCTCGCTCTGCCCGCGGAGCATCAGGTAAGCGACATAGATCAGCCATAATACGAGAGTCGAGGTCAGCCGTGCATCCCAGACCCACCAGACTCCCCAGATCGGCTTGGCCCACAGGGGACCCGTGATCAATACCAGAGAACAGAAGACAATACCTATCTCCGCCGAAGCATGGGCGTATATATCCCATTCCCGTTCCTTCTTCCACAAGTATAGAATACTGCACAGGAAGACTATGAAAAAAGCAAAGAATGCGATCCACGCCGAAGGCACATGGAAATACATGATACGCTGGACCACCCCTTCCGTTTTTTCCGTCGGAACATAGATGAAAATCGCACCCATAGCCGCCAGAATTCCCGCGCCGGCCAGACCCATCAGGCCATAACCAGGGCTGTCTGTTTCCTGAGAGGCGTCACTCATTTCCCGATTCCTTTTTGAGGGTTTCCTTGAGCAGATCCAAATCTTTTTTCAGGGAGTGGTTTCGCCGGACCAGGGAAAATACGTACACAAAAATCCCGCCCCAGACGAATACATTGACCGCGAATAAATACCCCAGGTTGTCCATCAAATCACTCCTCTAAAATATGATCGATCGTCATAATGGATGCGCTGATAAAAATAATGTCGAAACAGAGGATCAATCCCACCCAGTTCATCATATCCGCAAGGGATTTACCATCCAGAATTTGCCCGGTCAACCGGACCGAACCAATGGCTATCGGAACCATCAGCGGATACAGCAATATCGGAAGCATGATCTCCCGTGTTTTCAAATTAGACGACAGCGACGACAAGAGCGTCCCCAACGCGCTGAAACCCAGTGTCCCCATCAGAATAACCGCCAATAACGGGGCCCAATGAGATCCCAGTTCCACATTGAAAAATATCATAAACACGGGCAAAAGAAACGCTTCCATGATCAACAGAAAGGCCAGATTGCTCAGCATTTTGCCGAAGAAAATCGCCGAACGGTCGACCGGTGCCAGCATCAACCCCTGCAAGCAGCCGTTTTCTTTTTCCAGCGTAAAGGAACGGTTGAGCCCGAGGGTTCCCGCGAACAGGATGGCCACCCACAACACTCCCGGACCGACCTGGTTGGCTTTCACAACACTCAGGTTGATCGAAAAAATAAAGATCAGCATCACCAGCACGGCGAACACAAACATGGAACTGAACAGCTCGCGGGTTTTGAACTCCGTGACAAAATCTTTCCGGATAATCGCCATCACCTGAGACAGATAAAGGTTCATCTCAGTTTTTCCCTTCCCGCTCTACGGTTTCGAGATACAACCGCTCGAAACCGGCGGGGTCAACCTGCTCTGCCGACTCCCACAAAGCCAGTTTGCCCCGAACCATCACCGCAACACGGTCACACATTTCCAGCCCTCGGGAAAAATCGTGGGTGGTCATCAAAATGGTACGCTGGTCCGTATGCAAAGCCTGTAATTGATCCTTGAGAATTTCCGACGCGTGCTGGTCCAGCCCGGTATACGGCTCATCGAGAAACAGGATCGACGGATTGTGCACAATCGCCCGCGCGATGGACAATCGCTGTAACATCCCCCGGCTGAACGTCCGCACACGGTCATGCATTCTCGGTTTCAAACCGACCTCGTCGATCACTTCAACGGCTCGCGTCTCCGCATTTTCGATGCCGTACATCGTGGCATAAAAACGGATGTTCTCGAGCGGCGATAAATCGGCGTACAAAAAACTGGCGTGGGAAATCACCCCGATCTCACGACGCATTTCCGGGTCCGCTTCCATGACATCATACCCCGCTACGGTGGCAGTACCGGAGGAAGGTCGTGCCAACGCCGAAAGAATACGGATCAATGTCGTTTTACCGGCACCATTGGGACCGAACAGACTCAGGAATTCACCTTTCTTCAATTCGAAATCAACACCGCGCAAGGCTTCCAAATGCCCAAAATGTTTTCGGATGCCTCGCACCCGAATGGCATGGCCGGGATTCGGTGAAGGTTTGGAATCGATCATGAGGGACAGGGAAGTTGGGGGCAACTCATCGGTGAATCAAGCCGCACCCGCGGTCTTTTTTTTCTTCTTCAACTTCTTTTCCAACTCGTCAATGGTTTCCAGAAGGCTCACCGCTTCCTCCTCCAACTTACGGTGAAGCGATTCGAAATCCGGCTTGGAAATTTTGTCAGTCTTAAAATCCAATTCCAGCTCTTTAATAGCCAGCAGCACCTCTTCTTTGCGGACCAGAAGATGCTTATACTCTTCTTCGGCGGGATCCAGTGGCGCAAACAACCGCTTGGGGGGAAGCTTGGAAAACAGAGGAATGCCGACCGCCACCAGAATCGCAATAACCAGAATCAGTTCTAGGAAATTCGGACCGGTCATAGTGTCAGGAATCTAACCGGTCGAGTTCGTCTTTCAGCCTGTTGGAATACTTCCCGGAAGGAGGTTCCTCTCCGGACGCCGATACCTCCCCGCCCTCATCCGTTTCCTTTTGAGTGGAGTCCGGGCGCACCCAGGAATGGATCACCTTACGCACCCCAAACCCGCCGGCCACCAGAGCGGCAAACGGTAAAATCCAGGCTGTCAGATTGAAGCCTGATTTGGTCGGTGCCGACAGCACCGTTTCACCGTACTTGTCGACATATTGTTTGATGATCTGGTCCACGGTCAACCCGGATTCCAGCTTCGACATCAAAGTTCTGCGTGTCTCCTTGGATGTATCGCAAGTGCAGTTGATCAGCACCTTACCGCATTTATCGTCGCATTTGCACATCAGCGCGTTTTCAAGATCGGCCATTTGCGACGCAGCCCAAACAGTGGCAGGCCCTGCCAGCACAAACAGTGCGGCCAGGATCGTCATGTAGATTCGAATTGTTTTCATAATTCTCACTCCTGCGCCGGCATGAAGATCGCTTCCTGACGTTTCAAACGTTCCGTCCGACGACGGGCTTCCAACCGATCCGGCCACACGGCGATCATGGTCCCAAACGCGATCACCCAGCCACCCAGCCACATCCATTTGACCATCGGCTTGACATATACCTTGATGGTAACCGAGGCATCTTTAAAGTAACCCGTTTTGCCATCATCCCTCGAAACCAGTTGATCGATTTCATAATTTGCCAGGATCATATACAGGTCTTCCTTAAAGGTGGACCATAAATCCACTTCGGTAACCGGTTGTTTTTGTCCCGCGTATATTTCCTTTTCCGGGTAGCCGACAAACACCCTTCGGCCTTCTCTTTCAATTCCTAATTGAGCGACGATCCGCTGTTTGGTGTCGTTTGATCGAATGTAAAGAAGTTTTTCAAAGGTGATGTCATACCCGCGCAGTTGGAAACGATCCCCTTCCTTAAGCTGTTTTTCCACGTCGGTGCTATACGACTGGGACCCGGCGATTCCCGCAAACAACAGGACCACTCCCAGGTGAACGATATAGCCGCCATACCGGCTTTTGTTCTTCCAGACCATCGTGGACAGGGCGCGGACCGGAGATTCTCCATGCGCCTCTATACGGGCGCCGGTGCCCTTCATGAATTCAATGAGCATGGACGTCAGCACAAAAATGCAGAGAATAAAGGTAATGTACGTAAAGATTTCAGATTTGTCGGTAAGAGGAACGAAGGGGAACAAAACCGCTCCTCCTATCGCTGCCGCCAGGACCGGTTTGGTAAAATTCTTTTTCAGGTTGGACCAGCTGGACCGGCGCCAGGCAATCACGGGTCCAATGCCGATCAACGCCAACAGAACCATTCCTATAGGAACGTTCACCTGATTATAGAAGGGTGGACCCACGGTGATCTTCACCCCACGGAAGGCTTCGGATACGATCGGGAAAATGGTGCCCCAGAACGTAGAAAACGCAATCCCCAGAAGCACGAGGTTGTTGAGCAGAAAACTGCTCTCGCGGGAAAGGAACGAGTCGAGCTCATTTTTACTTTTCAACAGCGGCAGGCGTAGCAATATCATCGTTACCGAAAATACGATGATCACTCCCAGGAATCCCAGGAAGTAATACCCGAGTGTCGCTTCGTCGAACGTGTGCACGGACTGGATCAATCCGCTACGGGTAATGAATGTACCGAAAATGGTCATCACAAAGGTCAGCAGAATCAGGGACATGTTCCATACCTTCATCATGTCCTTTTTCTCCTGAATCATGACCGAATGCAGATACGCGGTGGCAACGATCAACGGCATGAACGCCGCGTTCTCGACCGGGTCCCACGCCCAGTAACCGCCCCAACCCAATTCGACATAAGCCCACTGGGCACCAAACAGATTCCCCATGCACAGGAAAAACCACGACACAAGAGTCCATTTCCGGGTCAGGCGAATCCAGCCGTCATCCAGATTTTTGGTGAGCAATGCAGCCGTCGCAAAAGCAAAGGGAACGGTAAACCCGACATAACCCAGGTACAGGGTCGGCGGATGAATCACCATCCAGTAATTCTGGAGAAGCGGGTTGAGGCCCCGCCCATCTTCCGGTGGTACGGGAAGGCGTTCAAAAGGGTTGGTCGAAAAGTTGAGGAGTACCAGAAAAAACACTGCGATGACCATCATCACCGCCAGGGCAATGGGTACCAACCGGACGTTCTGTTTCCGGTTCTGGATATGCACCACCATCATGTAAGTGGTGAGTATCAGAGTCCAGAAAAGCAGCGATCCTTTTTGCCCACCCCAGAACGAGGAAAACTTGTAAAAAATATCGAGGTCGATATTGGAATAGGCCCAGACATATTGGAGGCTGAAATCGTTAGCCAGAAAAGCCTTCCACAGTGCGATGGAAGAAACCATCACACAACCCCATACGATGACGGGAGTTTTGTCGGCGCTCATATAGACGTCGACCCGGTTGCTCTTGAAGGCCATCACATAGGAGACAACCCCGTAAAGGGACGTCGCCAGCGCCAGCAATAATGCAAATTCTCCTATATCGTTCATATGAAATTCAGTCCTGTCGCCTCCGATAAAGCGGTAACCGCTGCGGGTGAAGCCGGCACTGCATTCGCTCGAAAGCTCTCAGGAATTAGATCGTAGTTTTTCCGGGCTGGAGTTTAGGTGATTCCAAAGCAGGCTGCTTGTCCTTGCCATAAGGAACGTTCCCCGGATGGGTTTTGCCCGCTTCCTTTTCCGCTTCATACTTGGAAGGACAACTGGTCATCAATGTATTTGCATGGAAAACCCCGTCCCTTCCCAAAGTGCCTTCCACCACCACTTCCCGGCCGTCTTCAAACATATCGGGGGTAACCCCTTTATAGGAAACAGGTAACGTCGCTTTGTTTTCTTCAATCCGGAAAGAAACATCGAGGTGATTTTTGGGGTCGCGGCTGATCGATCCGTTGACCACAGTGCCCTTTACCTTGATCCCGGCGCCATGGTACTGGGCTGCGGCCACCGTCAACTCGTCCACCGTCAGGAAAAACTTGGACGTGGTGCTGATGCTGGTGGTGATCAGGTAGCCGACCGCCAAAACAATCAAAACACTCCCAATGACAAATTTGATCTGCTTAGGTTTCATTTTTTATCAGCCTTGCCCAAAAATGGGTTAAAGGGTTTAAAAACATGCCATTTTCCCGCTTTTGGCCTCATAGTATCACTCCCAAAATACCCCTGTCAAAGCAATTTACCCTTCTAGTCCGCAAAGAAAAATAACGGAGCACAAATGAATACATTTTGAAAAACTAACCTCTCAACACCCCGATCCTCCCAGCTAAGTGGCCCCCCACCTTGGAATTGCTCCCGAGGACCATCGCTTGCCGTGAATTGTCAGCCCGCTCCCCCTCTGGGTAAAGGTGCACATTTTTCACTTTTTTGGTTGACAGAATGTCGCACTGTGTTAGCATAGTGTCTTAATGTGTCACAAAGTGTAGTAGACCATCAGACGGGCACTATCTCCTGGCAGAGAAGCAATGAACGGTTTTTTAGGTACTTACAGCGTAAATATGGACGAAAAGGGGCGTCTCAACGTCCCCTCCAAGTTCAAGGCCATTATGGAGCGGTTTTACGATCCGAATTTGGTGGTCTGTGTCATGGATAACTTTCTGATCGCTTTTCCCCAAAAGGAATGGCAGATCAACGAGGAGAAATTGAACAGTTTGTCCGGGCTGGAACGGGAAGATCGGCAAAAAATGAGGGAGTTTTATTCCCGAGCCAGCGAGTGTGAGTTGAAATCCGGAAAGCTTCTGATTCCCCAGTTTCAGCGGGAAATTGCCGGATTAAACAAGGAGGTCGTACTAGTCGGGATGTCAAAATCGTTTGAAATCTGGGCGGGGGACCGATGGAACAAATCCTGACCGCCCAAACCGTGGGGGGGCAACCGCCATGGTGGATTATCACATACCCGTACTGAGAGAGGAGGTCCTCCATTATTTAAACGCCGGGGACAAACACCTCATCGTCGACGGAACATTAGGCGATGGGGGGCATGCTGAAGCGATATTGCAGAATTCCGGAGCGCAATGCCGGGTTCTGGGAATCGACCGGGATGCCGAAGCCCTGGCCCGAGCCCGCAAGCGGTTGGCTCCCTTTGGAGAAAGGATCATTTTGGTGCACGGGAATTACAGTGAAATCCAAAGCATCCTCGCTCAAAAGAACATCCGGGAAATCGACGGTTTGCTCCTGGATCTCGGAGTCTCCTCCCGGCAGTTGGACACCCCGGAGCGCGGGTTCAGCTTCACACACGACGGCCCTCTCGATATGAGAATGAATCGGGAGGATTCAACGACAGCGGCAGACCTGCTCGAAACGCTGTCAGATAAAGAGCTCGAAGATATCATCAAACATTACGGAGAAGAACGGCACTACAAAAAGATTGTACGGTTTATCCGCAAAGCGCAGGGCAAAGGCCCCCTAAGTACTACCGCTTCGCTATCAAAAATCCTCTCCAGCGCGGTTCAACAACCGCGTCCCGCGAGAATTCATCCTTCTACCCGAACCTTCCAAGCCCTGCGCATTGCGGTCAACCGTGAACTCGATCATCTCCGAACCACTCTTACCGATTCCCTGCAAATCCTGAACGCCGCCGCCCGAATGGTGGTGATCTCTTTTCATTCCCTGGAAGACCGTATTGTGAAGCAGTTTTTCCACGATGAAGAGAAAGGGTGCGTCTGCCCTCCGAAAACGCCGATTTGCATCTGCGGAAAAACCAGCAGGCTGAAGGTTGTAACCCGCCGTGTGGTTACACCTTCCGCGGAAGAAGTCAAAGCCAACCCCCGCGCTTCCAGCTCCAAGCTGAGAGCGGCTGAAAGAGTTTATGCTTAAGATTGCCCGCAAACTGGTAACCGAATGGTTTCATGTATCGCCCCGGGAGTTTGGGGTCGTGGTTCTCGTGGGATTTCTTTTTCTCGTATGCGCCCTGGTCTATGTCTGGCCCAACGTCAAAATGGTGAACCTGGCATATGAATTCCAGGAGCAAAAACGCCTGCACCAGGAACTGATTCAGGAAAACAGCCTGTTGAAACTCGAGCGGGACAGTCTGATGTCGCTGGACCGCATTCAGTATCTCGCGGAAACCCAGATTGGCATGAAAGAGCCCCAGCCGGGACAAGTCGTTACCATTCTCTTGAAATAACACCATGCGAAATCACAAATCAAAGTCCAGCCATACCTCCGCGAAGTCAGTCAAAGGCAGACTGACCATGGTTTCCCTTTTTCTGTTCGCATTTGGCCTTGTGCTGGTCGGTCGACTCGTGCATCTCCAAATCATCCAGCACGATCACCTTGCGGCTCAATCGGACAAACAGTATCTGCGAACCGTGGAGATATCTTCCGCCCGGGGCAACATCTACGACCGTAACCGGAACCAACTGGCTACCAATATTCGAGTCGAATCGGTTTACGCCGACCCTATAAGTGTCACCGATAAAGATCGCACCGCCCGCATACTCTCTCGGGCGCTGAAACTGAATCCGCAAACGGTGCTTAAAAAGCTGAAGTCCGAGCGACATTTTATTTGGATTAAGCGCAAAAGTGAAATGAACGCCGTCGAAAAACTCAAGCAGTTGGATCTCGCTGGAATCGGATTCATCGCCGAGGCTAAGCGGTATTACCCGAAACGCAAACTCGCGGCCAGCACGCTCGGTTTTGTGGGGCTGGACAACCAGGGTCTTGCCGGTGTCGAGCATTTCCATCACGCTGTCTTAAAGGGAAACCCGCAGCGGTCCGTCCTGGAAAAGGATGCACGCGGGCGTTTTTTATGGACCACCGCCTACGCCCAGGAAATCAACAAGGGAAAACGCGATATCGTCCTGACCCTGGACGAAGTGATTCAGTTCATTGCAGAGCGGGAGCTCAAGCGCCAGGTTCGGGAATACCGGGCCAAAAGCGGGCTGGCTATCGTCATGGACCCGTTTACCGGTGCCATATACGCGCTGGCCTCTGCCCCCGAGTTCAACCCGAATAACTATGCGGCCTATCCTAGGAATTTTTGGCGGAACGACGCAGTGGCCAGCGCCTACGAACCGGGATCCATCTTCAAGCCAATCGTAGCCGCGTCCACTCTGGAAGAAGGCCTGGCAGGTCCGGACGACATCTTTTTCTGTGAAAACGGATCATTCAAGGTGGGCCGGTCGCGCATTGGGGAAGCGGCCAATCATCAGTTTGGATGGTTGACCTTGCGTAACATTATTGCCAAGTCGAGCAATATTGGAGCAATCAAAATTGCTCAGGAGCTGGGTAAAAACCGTTTCTTTGACTACATGCAAAAGTTCGGATTCGGCGGCAAGCTGGGAGTTGACCTGCCGGGTGAAGCTTCGGGATCCCTGCGAAAGCTCACCGATTGGTCGGGATTGTCCCTGGCTTCCATGTCTTTCGGTCATGAAATTTCAGTGACTCCGATCCAGATGGTTTCGGCGATCTCTGCTATCGCCAATGGCGGGTCGCTTGTCCGCCCGCGCATGACGCAGGCCATTCTCAAAAACGGGAAAGTCGAAAAACCCTTCGAGCCCGAGACCATAGAGACAGTCCTCTCGGAAGAAACCAGCCGTCAGATGATCAACATTCTCAAGTCGGTGGTCAAACCCGGCGGAACCGGTGCTAAAGCGGCAATACCCGGTTTCGAGGTGGCCGGGAAAACCGGCACCGCCCAAAAAATCGATCCGGCAACTCAAAGTTATTCGAAAACCAAATATCTCGCGTCGTTCATCGGTTTCGTTCCGGCGGACGCGCCACGGCTGGTCATCCTGGTGATGATCGACGAGCCGCAAAAATCGTATTGGGGTGGTGAAGTCGCCGCTCCGGTTTTTCAAAAAATCGCCCGGAAAACTTTGCAGTACCTGCACATTCCTTCCAGCTTGGATCGGGTATTTGTGCTTGACCGGGTGTAACGCACGTCCCGAAGGATAAGCAGGTAGCTACCAAGCCATACACTGCTCCTTCATTCGAGTTCTTATGGGTCAAAAACTTTTAGACCTGATCGACGGTTACCCCATGACTGATGTAATTGGAACATTGGACCGCGATATTTCATCCATCGCCTACGATTCCCGCAAAGTGGAACCCGAGGGATTGTTCGTCGCCATGCCCGGACACCATCACGACGGAAGCCAGTTTATCGGGCAGGCCCTCGAAAAACAGGTCGGGGCTTTCGTTACCGAAATGCCCCAGAAACAGATTGCGGAAGCGGGTTATCAGGACAAAGGCGCTACCGCCATCCATGTGGATGATTCCCGCCATGTGCTGGCCTGGGTGTCTGACCGGTTTTACGGGCGCCCCTCGGATCAGCTGGATTTGATCGGCATCACGGGAACCAACGGCAAAACCACGTTGACCTATCTACTGGAACGGATTTTTGAAACCGCAGGACATTCCTGTGGAGTCATCGGCTCCATCAACTACCGCTATGGCGGGAAGGAATATCCCGCTCCCATGACCACGCCGGAAGCGCTGGAGATCAACCGCATGCTCTCGGAAATGGCGAAACAAAAGGTTGAAAAATGCTGCATCGAAGTGTCCTCCCATTCTCTGGCGCTCAAGCGGGCGCGGGAATTGCGATTTGCAGTCGGGGTGTTCACCAATATCACGCGGGATCATCTCGATTACCACAAAACGTTCGAACACTATAAGAACAGCAAAAAAATATTGTTCCGGGATTGCAGCATTCGAAAACAGGTCATCAATATCGATGATCCGGTAGGAAGGGAAATCGTCCAGGAGAACTCCCTTGAAACCCTGACCACCGGATTGGACTCGCGTGCAGACGTGACGGCGGAGGATTGTGTTTTGTCCGAAGACGGTATTCGATTCACACTCAAATCCCCTTCTGGCACCCAGGCAATTCTGTCCCCTCTGCTTGGGCGGCACAATGTTCACAACCTGCTCTCTGCCTCTGCCGTCGCGTTAGCGCAGGGAATTTCCCTCGCCGACATCGGACAGGGAATTCAATCGTTGGAACGTGTTCCCGGACGATTCGAGAAAGTGCAAAAGGGGCAAGACTTTATTGTCGCTGTCGATTACGCGCACACCGACGATGCATTGGCCAACGCCCTGAAAGCCGCACGAACCATTTCTGAAAAACGCGTGATCGTCGTATTCGGCTGCGGCGGGGACCGGGACCCGGGCAAGCGCAAGGAAATGGGTCGTGTCGCGTTGGAAATGAGCGATTTCACTGTTATCACTTCCGACAATCCCCGGACTGAAGATCCGGAACAGATTATCCGGAACATTTGTGAAGGTATTCCCGCGAATCGGAAACCAGAAGAGCATTACACAATCCTTCCCAACCGCCGGGAAGCGATTGACTTTGCTGTGAACCGGGCGCAAACCGGTGATCTGGTGTTGATCGCCGGCAAAGGCCATGAAGACTATCAGATCCTCAATACCGGAAAAATTCATTTTGATGATCGCGAAGAAGCGGAACGAGCCCTTAAAGAAAGACTTGGTGTTGATGGATAGCGATCTGAAGACTTTGGTCAAAGCCACTCAAGGAGAACGTTTGATGGGAGAACCCTCCCAAAAATTTAAAGGGGTTTCAATCAATTCACGAACCCTGAAATCCGGCGAGCTGTTTTTCTGTATTCAGGGAGATCGGTTCGACGGTCACGAATTCCTAAACGATGTGGTCGAAAAACAGGCGGCGGGCGTGGTGGTTTCCGACCGGGAAAAATTAAAAGGATCTCTGGCTCAACAGGCCGGACTGTTTGCAGTAGCCGTACCCGACACTTTGCATGCTCTGCAAGAGCTGGCGGGTTACCACAGAGATCAATTTAAAGTGCACATGATCGGCGTCACCGGCACCAATGGTAAATCGACCACCAAGGAAATGATCGCAAGTGTGCTGAAAATGCAATATCCAACTCTTAAAACGGAAGGCAACCTGAACAACCATATCGGCGTGCCGTTGACTCTGCTGGGGTTAAAAAAATCTCATGAAGCGGCGGTGGTGGAGATGGGAATGAGCGCCTCAGGAGAAATCAAGCGTCTGGCGGAAATTGCCAAACCCAAAATCGGTGTCATCACCAATATTTCGAAGGCCCACATGCTCCAATTAAAAACACTGAAAGACATTCAGGCGGCCAAAGGCGAGTTGTTTGAGTCTCTGAGTAACGAAAGCACTGCTATCGTTAACGCCGACGATCCTCTGGTTTTTGAGCTGGCCGAAAATTTACGGGCCAATGTCATTACT
>JANQEK010000005.1 GCA_028278405.1 Nitrospinaceae bacterium | reverse complement strand
CATCTCACCCACCATGATGACATCGGGGTCACCACGGAGAAAAGAACGCATCGCGCGTGCGAAATCCAAACCGATCTTTGGAAGCATCTGGACCTGGCGCAGGCCGTCCTGGGTGATTTCCACCGGATCCTCCGCAGTCCAAATTTTCCGGTCCGGTTTGTTGATAAATCCCAAGGTGGAGTGCAGGGTTGTCGTTTTACCCGAACCGGTCGGTCCCACACACAAGATCAGCCCATATGGTTTCTGTGAATAGGTTTGAATCATTTCCAGATTTCTTTTGGAAAAATTCATGTTTTCCAAAGGAATCGGTTTGCTGGCTGCCAGAATACGCAAAACGGCATCTTCATTGCCGCCTACCGTGGGACAGGTTGCGACGCGGTATTCAATCTCTTTTTTCCCGTATTTCATCTTGATTTTGCCGTCCTGAGGCATGCGTCGCTCTGCAATATCCAATCGTGACATAATCTTGATACGTGAAATAAAAGCCTGCTTGTACATCGGCGGGATTTCCTGATAAACCCGGCAGGCCCCGTCTTTTCGATAACGGACCCTCATGAGTTTCTTCCCCACGCCCGGCTCAATATGAATATCCGAAACACCCATATCGTAGGCATCGATCAGGATTTTGTTCACCAGCTTGACAATAGTACTGTCCGTTTCGCTGATAGCGTTAGCACTGTCATCATCGTCAGCGTCGACCGCCGTGGCTGCATCTTCCGCTTCGTTTTGCAGAGCATCCAGCAGACTGGAAACTTCTTCGGTTTCTACCGGTTCATCGATATCATCATCTATGCTCGCACCATCCGGAGTGACCTTGAGGAAATCATGAATATCCGCTTTCAGTCCTACTTTGAATTCGAGGGCCTTTTTCGAAAAAATCAGTTTGATATTCTGAATCTTGTCCTGGTTGGCGGGGTTGTCGATCAGAATGGTGACTTTGTTTTCACTTTTTTCGATCGGCAGCCAATTATTTTTGGCCAGGAAATTAGTATTCAGGCCGGTAAAAAGGGATTGCGGGAGGACCATCTGGTCCGAAAATCCTACATAAGGAACTTTATAGAATTCTTCCAGGGATTTACCGTAGTCATTCCGCTTGATCTTCAGTTCACCCAAAAGAATCGCTTCAATGTCAACTCCCTGGGTGCGGGCCGAGGTAATCGCTTCAGTCAGTTCTTCTTGGCTCAGCATTCCGTTGTTGATCAAGTAGCTGAACTTGGTAGGTTTGGTCTTAGCTTGTCTCTGTTGGTTGTAAAGCGCGAGCGCCAGAGATTGCCCGATGGCTAGAATGCATTTTTCGTCATTGACGTTGAAGGGTTCTTCGTTTTGCTTGTTAACCAGTTGGAGGACCCCCATCAATTCCCCTTCATGGATCAAGGGGCAGACCAACATGCTTTTTGCCTTTTCCCCTGATAAAGAGTCCCAGGATTGATCAAACGCCAATTCCGGATGATATTTGACCAATTCCACCTGATCATTGACGTTTTTGATGTTGACGGGTCTTTTCTCCATAGCCACACAACCGGCAATACTTTCGGGAGAAATGGGCAGGCGAATTTCTTCCAGTGTGTCTCCCGGCCGCACTTGCGAGTAGATCTCATCTTTCGCTTTGTCAACCGCGTAGATAGTCACCATTTTGGCTTCGAATAACTGGAGAATCGGCATTCGAAGTTCTACCAGGATCTCCTGCAGGCTTGATGCGGTATGAATGGCGTGGGAGGTCGCTTGAATTTTTTCCTCGATAATTTCCGACTGCATTTTAACGATGGAGTGTCCCAGGTTGCCGGCCAATTCCTTTGCCAGACGTACATCTTCCTCGGTAAAGTGAGGTTCGGATTTTTTGTTGATGATTTGAAGGACACCCATCAATTTCTTGTTGTGCGGCAGGGCGATAATCAGGCAGGATTTGGTTCTATAACCCAGTTTTTCATCCCATTTAGTGTCCAGATTTAATTCCGGATGAATTTTCCCAAGTTCCTTTTTGTCATACGCATCATGAATATTGAGAGTCCGCCCAGAAGCCGCAACAAACCCCGCCAGGCTTTTGGGAGAGATATCGACCCGTATTTCCTGACTTTCGGAGGATGCAAAATTACGTGAGAATAGCTGCCTTTTCGGACGGTCGATGGCATAGACCGTGACTTTATCGGCGTCAAAGAGTTGCTGCAATTCCTCGGTAAGCTCAAAAAGGGTCTTCGTGACGCTTTCTGCAGAAAGAATCCGGTTGACTATAGGCTTTAATTTATCTGAAGCGCGCCGTCCAGGTACCTTTTGAGCCGTGGGGGGATTGGCGGGTGGCTTCGCCTGCCCAGGTGCATTGGTTGATTTAGCAGGCTTGGCATGAACTGGATTCATAGACAAAATATTCCCACACGAGTTGAATATTTAAAATTTCTGGTGGAATTGTTTATATGGACTTTTAATGTAATTCTACTATTAAATGCCTAATATTTCAAGGGTAATCATAATTGGGAGCCGTATTTTTGAAAAATGCTGTAGTTAATTGATTTACTTCGTTTTATATCTCTCAAAATAAAGCGGGGGAGGGGTACTAAACATCTAACTCTTTGAAAAAAGGGGCTTTTTCCTTAATGAATTTGAAACGATGCTGGGCTTCTTTGCCCATAAGGCGGCCAAACGTTTTGTCAGTGCGCTTATTGTTTTCAATAGTTACCCGAATCAGGGTTCTCTTGGTTTTATCCATGGTGGTCGTTTTGAGGTCTTGGGAGGGCATTTCACCGAGTCCTTTAAAGCGGCCGACCTCAAACTTGGCTCCGTTCAGTTTTTCGACGATTTTATTTTTCTCTTTTTCATCCACCGCATAAAAAAGCTTTTTGCCGGAATCGATCCTGTAAAGAGGAGGCTGGGCGATAAATAGATGGCCTTCTTTGATGATCTGAGGCATATATCGATAGAAAAACGTCAGTAACAGGGAACAGATATGGGCTCCATCGACATCGGCATCGGTCATAAGAATGATTTTGCCGTATCGCAACTTCTCATACTCAAATTTGGGCTCAATCCCCGCTCCCAGGGCGGATATGATATTTTTGATTTCCGCGTTGGCGTGGATTTTGTCCTGAGCAGCAGTTTCGACGTTTAGTATTTTCCCTCGGATCGGCAGAATGGCTTGTGTTTTTCGGTCGCGCGCCTGCTTACTGGATCCTCCTGCCGAGTCCCCCTCGCAAATAAACAGTTCAGACTCTTCGCGGTCGGTCGAAGCACAATCGGAAAGTTTACCGGGGAGGTTCAATCGATGCGAGATATGTGTTTTGCGGTTTACAGAATCCTTGGCCTGGCGGGAGGCGATACGGGCTTGTGCAGCCAGGATAACCCGGTTGGCGATCAGATCGCCTACAGACTGATGATCGTGGAGGTAATGCTCCAGTGAATGTTTCACCACCGACTCGACCTGAGAAGTGATATCGGAATTGAGCCGGCCTTTAGTCTGTCCCTGGAACTCCACATCTCCCTGGAGGTACACGTTGATGATCGCAACCAACCCTTCCTTGGCATCATCACTGGTTATTCCGGGAACTCCCTTGGGAAGGAGTTTGCGACGCTCAATAAAAGCTTTCAGGGCTTTGGTGATTCCGTTGCGAAAACCATTTTCATGGGTCCCGCCGTCGATAGTCTTGATCGCGTTGGCGTAAGAATGAATCACAGTTTCCGTTTTGGAAGTCCATGTAAACGCGGTTTCCATCCGGAGTTTTTTATCTTCTTTTTCGGTATAAAAAGGTTCCTCGACCAGGGATGACTTGCTGTCAATGATTTTTCGAATGAAATCCTTGATGCCCTCGGGGTATTGGAATGTGTGCGTCTTCTTGTCTTCCTTGACAATAATTTTCAGCCCCTTGTTGAGGAACGCTTTGGACTCCGCCCGTTCCAGAATCCACTTAACGTTAAACTCGATTTTGGGAAAAATCTCCGGGTCCGGCTTGAAACTGATTTCAGTGCCTTTGGTGCGACACGCCTTGCCTTTTTTCAGTTTGCCTTTTGCTTTGCCCTGGGAAAATTCCTGGCTCCACTCGAACCCATCGCGGCGAGAGACAGCAGTCAGCGACTCTGAAAGAGCGCAGACCACGGCCATGCCCACACCATGCAATCCGCCCGAAACCTTGTAGCTGCCTTCCTGAAATTTGCCACCCGAATGCAGGGTCGTGAACAACACCTCCATGGCACTTTTTTTGGTTTTTTTAAATTTGTCGATGGGAATGCCGCGGCCGTTGTCTTTGATGGAAATGACATTTCCCTTCTTGATATGTATTTCGATGTGATTGCAATGGCCGTTCAACGCTTCGTCAACCGAATTGTCCAGAATTTCCCAGACGAGGTGGTGTAATCCCTGAAGGGAAGTTGAGCCGATATACATTCCCGGCCGTTTACGGACGGGTTCCAGGCCTTCCAGCACTTGAATGTCTTTTGCTTTGTAGCTGCTCATAAGATTCAGGACAGGTTAATCACTTTTTTGTTCTTGGCTACAAAAACTCCCTGGCCGCCACGGTTGTGGACGGTGATTTTCGAGAGATTGAGTTCCTTGCTTTTGCCGTCCTCAAAAATCATCTGGACCGATTGCTCGCGGTCCGCACATTTGGCCGCGCATACTTTGCTTTTCGCCGTATTCATCAATTTGACGCCCACACCCGCTCCACTCAGCTGGGTTACCTGGTCTACTTCGATCAAAAGCCCTTTTCCGGCTTCTGAAACCATCAATACATGATCCCCAGTGACCGGGCTGACAGCTACCATGCGCGCATCCTCTTTAACCGACATGACCCGTTTCCCGGCGCGGCTGGTTTCTGTCAGGTTGGCAAGTGGAAAACGGAATCCATGTCCCGCATCATTGACAAACAAGAGTTCTTCAGCGCTCTTCACACTGTCTTCATAGTCGAAGGTCTGTTGTTCCCCTGATTCTTCAGTCTTGCCGTTTTCCGACCCGGGAATGGACAATATTTTAATGACCCGTTCGCCATCGCCGAATTTGAAAAGATTTTGAACCGGTTCGCCAAATCCGCCTCGTGTGTAAGGTAAATTGAATACTTTCTGGATGTACACCATCCCGGCTGAGGTAAAGATGGCAGCCAGGTCGCGGGTGTTGGTCCGAACGATTCCCAGCAATTCGTCTTTTTCTTTGAACTTCAGGGTGGAGGGATCACTCAGGTTTTTGGTTTTCCTCAACCAGCCGTTGCGGCTGAGCACCAGCACTACATTTTCATGTTGGATGAAATCTTCCGCGTTGTATTCAACCGTTTCTACCGTTTTGATTTTAGTGCGCCGTTTGTCGCCGAATTTTTCTCCAATTTCCGCCAATTCGGCTTTAACTTCTGCCCAAATTTTCTTTTTTGAAGCGAGAATACTCTTGATTTCTTTCTGCTCTTTAAGTTTTTCTTTTTGCTCTTGCTTGATTTTGTCGATTTCCATGGAAACTAGGCGGTACAACGGAATCTCCAGAATGGCGGAAACCTGTTCCTTGTCCAACTTGAACGCTTTCTTCAGTTTGGTCGCCGCTTCTTCCCGCGACTTGGAAGAACGGATCAGCTTGAGAGCTTTATCGAGGCTTTTGAAAACGGCAACAAAACCCGCAAGAATATGCAGCCGCTTTTCAAGAACCGCGAGGTCGAATTTCAAACGGCGAACGACCACATCTTTCCTGAAATCCAGAAAATGCGAACAAATCTCTTTCAGAGAGAGACGGGCGGGTTCTCCACTCGGTTTCAGGCAATTGAAATTGAGTTGAAAATTTGTTTCCAACTCCGTGTGCTTGAAGAGGTAGGTCATGATCTTTTCCGGTTCAGCACCGTTTTTGACCTCCAGAACGACACGCATTTTCTCGTCGCTCTCGTCGCGGACATCTACCAGAGGGGGGAGTTTTTTTGTATAGATGATCTCCCCTATCTTTTCACACAGTTTGGCTTTGTTCACACTGTAGGGAAGGGCCGTTAAAATAATTTGCTTTTTGCCTCGACCCAGCTCTTCCAGCTCCCATTCGCCGCGAATTTTGACGGCGCCCACCCCCTTGTCATACGCTTTGCGGAGTTCTGCTTTGGAATTCAGGATAATGCCGCCGGTGGGGAAATCCGGTCCCTTGATGGATTTCATGATCTGGGTGGTGGTTTGCTTTGGTTCGTCGATGAGGGATACCAGCGCGTCGATCACTTCGGTCAGGTTGTGGCTGGGAAAGGAGCAAGCCATACCAACAGCAATCCCGGAAGAGCCATTGACCAGAAGGTTGGGAATACGCGAGGGCAGAATATCTGGTTCTTTGAGTGTGTTGTCGTAGTTCTGATGAAAATCGACGGTGTCTTTTTTAATATCGTTCAGGATAAAAGAAGTGATTGGAGTCAGTCGGCCCTCAGTGTAGCGATAAGCTGCAGGAGAATCGCCGTCCATAGAGCCGAAATTACCTTTCCCGTCCACCAGGGGATAACGCATGGAAAAATCCTGTGCCATACGCACCATGGACTCGTAAGTGGAAGTGTCGCCGTGCGGATGATATTTACCCAGAACTTCACCGATGATCTTGGCGGATTTCACCGGCTTGGCGTCAGAGGTTACGCCCATGCTGTTGATGGCATACAGGATGCGTCGGTGAATCGGTTTCAATCCGTCACGTACATCCGGCAGGGAGCGTGAAACGATCGTGGAAAGCGCGTACGTTAGGAAACGGTTTTCCAACTCAAGGGTGATATCCGATGCTTTTTCTTTGGCCATGTTTTGGGTAAAGAGGGTGTCCGGTGGATTACTTCCTGTGTGTTTCGGGAACAGAAATGAGGTGTCCGAAGCGGATTTGAGGTTATTGAACCTGAAAGAAGCGCTTTTAGACTACCGACTAACTGCTTCAATAATAAGAATTTAATCGCTGATGTCAAATTTGTAAAGAATAAAATACAGGACAAGGGGGTTTCTGATACTATTGAGAGCACTTGAGGATGGTTTTTCTGATGTTCAAGAAAACGGTTTAAATGGCTACAGGATAATAGGTTTGGTAATTCCCAAAGAGGAATTTTCACAAACCTTTTGGATAATAAAAATCTTTTTTTGTGTACCGCCATCCTAAAATCAGTTTCAGGGAAATACGGTTTTGATTTCTCTTTAATCCGATTTAAAATTTCATCCAAAATGCAATCATCCCCTATCGTTACTCGTTGTAGACTTCCGGTTGTTTAACTGGCCACAGTTTACGTCGATTGTTTGGGATATCTATCAGGAGAATGAAATGTCTGACCAAGACTTGCAGGTAAAGGTCATGGCCGCGTTGAAAACGGTCATGGACCCGGACCTTCATAAAAATATTGTCGATTTGGGTTTTGTCAAAAACCTGAATATAGATAACGGTGCGGTGAAGTTTGATGTGGAGTTAACCACTCCCGCCTGCCCGGTGAAAGAACAACTGAAAAATGAGTGCCAGGATAAAGTGGGAGCTATTGATGGCGTATCACAGGTGGATGTCAATATGACCGCTGCAGTGCGCGCTTCCGAACATTCACAACCCATTTTGACAGGCGTAAAGAATATTATTGCCGTTGCCAGTGGTAAGGGCGGAGTCGGTAAATCCACCGTCAGCACCAATCTTGCAGTGGCCTTGAGCCAGACGGGTGCGACCGTAGGTTTGATGGACGGGGACATTTACGGACCCAGTATTCCAAAAATGCTGGGGATTCCCATTTCACCGCCTAAAGGTGCCGGGAATAATAAATTTCATCCTCATGAGAAACACGGCCTTAAAGTGGTTTCTGCTGCGTTTTTGACCGAGGAAGGCCAACCGCTGATGTTGCGCGGACCGATGCTGGGCGGAATCATCCAGCAATTCCTTCAAAATGTTGAATGGGGTGATCTCGATTATCTGGTGATCGATTTGCCGCCAGGAACCGGAGACGTGCAGTTGACTCTAACTCAACGTGCTCCCCTATCCGGTGGGGTTATTGTGACTACACCCCAACAAATCAGCCTGATCGATGCCGAAAAAGGGGTCAAGATGTTTCAGCAGGTAAAAGTTCCGGTTCTCGGTGTGGTTGAGAACATGAGTCATTTCATCTGTGATGAATGCGATAAGAAGCATCATATTTTTGCGTCCGGTGCCGGGCAACAATTGGCGGATCAGTTCAAAGTTCCTGTTTTGGGAGAAATTCCGTTAATCCCGGATGTGGTTGCCGGCGGTGATGCGGGGACGCCTATTACTCTCAGTCAACCGGATTCTCCAGCCAGCGAAGCCTACCGGCATTTGGCGGGACAGGTGGCGGCTCAGATCAGTATCAATCAGTCGCAGGAAGCCAAGAAGGTGGGCGCTGGATTCGAGTTGGCTTGGAAGGGCTGAGACGTACTTTAATATCTAAACGCGGGATTTGGAATGGCAGAAGAAATAACCGAGGAAGTGGAAGGCCCTTCACCAAGCGATATCAAGCAGATCGATGAAGAGACATTGGGAATCACCTGGACCGATGGTCATGAATCGATCTACCACGTCAAACTGTTAAGGGAGAAGTGTCCCTGCGCCAACTGTATTGACGAGTGGACCGGGGAAAAAAGAATCAAGCCGGGCATGATTCCGGACACGATTCGTCCGACCAATCTCAAAACTGTGGGGCTGTACGCGATCCAGTTCGATTGGAATGATGGACATAGCACCGGGTTGTACCCCTATTCCCTGCTCAGGGAGTTGTGTCAGTGCAAGGAATGCCTGGCATAGGGGCAACACCATTACAAAAAACTAAAAGCCAAGGGAGAAAACTCCCTTGGCTTTTTTGTGTGGGACCAAACTTAATATCACAGGATTCGTTTAGTTAGCTGAGACCAGCAACGCTCCGGAGTATGGAGGCAAAGTTATATTACTCACTTGCTGGCCGCTCTTCCAATCCCGATAAGAATCCAGGCCTGAAACGACCACGCTGTAATTGAGAGGATTGACCAGAACTTTTCCTTTTTCAAAATTACGTGAGTAAGCTCCATTGGTCATTTCCTGGTAAAAACCCAGGGGTTTTCCCAATTTCACATCCCACTCGGGTCGCCAGCGAAGCCCTCCGGCTTCATCTTTCTTGGTGAAGTAAAAATAGGTATCTTTGCTCTGTACTAACAGAAAGGAACACAGGGCGTACAGTCTTATCATTTCATCATCCTGGTCCCCATATACCTCGATGATCACCTTCTTGCCCTGCTGACTGACATTGTTCAAATCTTGTAAAATGGTGTCATAAAAATACGCTTTTTTGGTATTCTCATTTGTATCCATCGACATGTAAATGCTGTAGGCTTCAATAGCGGCGCCGCTCGTCACGTCCAGCATCCCACTATTGGGCAGTTCACCTTTGTCTCCCGGGAACCGGGAGATGCCGTTGAAAATAACCTCCAGATCCGTACCCGTAAAGGCATCATTTATTTTTTGAAGGAATGTATAATTCGCCTGTTTCCATCCTTCAGCGGTGTAACCTCTGGGCGGATTATTCCCAGGCGCCATCGCCCAGTTAGGTAACCTTTCATCCATCGTATCCAGAAAAACACCATCCATTCCGCCCAGGTCTATGTGCTTTCGGATTTGAGAAGCAAAATAATCCTGCCACTCGGAGTTGCGAATATCTATTAAAGGTTGGAACTGGTTGAATTCCAATCCCGGATAGATGAGGTTGAACATGATGGTTTCCCCATCTTCTGCTACCAGGTGGTACGGTACGGCTGCAGCTTCAGCTTCCTGCTGAGAGGACACATTCCAAAATTTATCCCCAAAAACAAAATACGGATTGGCAAATAAAAATACTGGAAGCTCGGAGTTTTGCTGCTTGAGCTGATCGGTGTATTGTCTAAAAGGGAAAAAAGAAAGGACCAGATCATAATGACTTCCGACAAATTCAAGATTGCTGGAATCCAAATCTGACTCGTTGGCGATCTGGGCGAATATTTGAATATCGTTACCAGTGGGGGTACCGAGTTGTATATAACTCCAATTCGCAGTGCTATTCATGTTAAACCCGGTTAATCCACCAAAGATCGTTTGATAAAAATTGACATTAAATTTGTCGACATAAAAGAGGTTCCATCGTACCTTTTGGCCGGGTTGAATGCGGATATCACTGGTGTCTCCGGAATTCAGAGGAATGGAAATTTCAAAGGTATAAGTTTGCGTGTTTCCGGAATAATTTAATCCTCCCAAAGTGTCTTGCGATTCCGAGTTCTCGCCTCGACCTTGTTGCTGCTCGGCGGCAGTCAACAGATGTTCATCTTGAAGACCGGGAGTTTGATTGAGAACATACATCGATTTTTTGTCTTCGCCCGCTTGAAAAGCTCCATTATCGTTGTTGTCAAAAGCGATAATAAAAAAATCCATGAGGAGTGTATTGAAATTAAAATTCTGCATTGTGCCGTCATGCTCATCGCCCGTTAAGCTGCCGGCAATATAAAGATTTTCGTCATCATTTTTGATGTAAAGGGTCAAAGGATGACTTTCGACTTTATTTCCCCAGAGGTTATAAAGATCCAGGTTTTGTTGAATCTTTTGTGCGTCATCCCATTCCAGCTGATCAATTTGAGAATCAAGAACGGGTACTGTTTGGGAAAAATTGGACTGTAAAGTTTCACCGGAAGAAATGGTTTGTCCAACTGCTGCAGTGGCAACGACTAAAAAATATGAAATCAGTAAAAATAATACTCTTGCGGTTTTCAAAAAATTCATGCCCATCTTCATTGCTAACAAGCTCCAAAAAATAAATTTGTTTTTTGGAGGGGTGTGCAAGCGTTAAGCCATTTTGAGCATGAAATATATAAACAACTGATAACAAAGGAAAAAACAAAACCATTAAATTAAACTGAAATGAAAAGTGTGTGGGTAAAACGAGAGAGGAATGTGAAGTTGGATGAAAATTCAGACGGGTCTTAGTAAAAAAAAGATAACAAAATAAAGAAATTTCAATTAGTTAGCTTCGGATCTCCTAAGGTCTTCCTGAATGCAGAGTCCATCCGGTGGCTGGGTCGAGGGTGAGAACGTTGTTGAATGAAGTGATGGTTGTTCCATCCTGAATGGCGGTCTGGATGCTCCCGGTCCCGGTATGGCGCAAGAGCAGATCGTCCCTGTTGTCCGTATCGTAATGTCCGGCGTCGATGATTTCATTATTGGCCGGGACCTGACCCGGTATGAAAAAAGATAAGAAGACTCCATCCTCAAAGGTAATCACCAGGATAAATCCCGAAGTATGGAGGTACAACAGGTCCGTATTGTTGTTGCCGTCGAAATCCCCGTTGGTTTCCAGAGTCCAGCCGGTGGCCGGGTCCAGGGTAAACAGACTGGTGGTGGCATCGATGACCGACCCGTTCATTTCAAGGAACCAGGCTTGCCCATCATTAGTGTTGTACAGGAGCAGATCGGTCCGGCCGTCGTTGTTGAAATCACCGGTTTGATGCAGGATCCAACCAGCGGCGGTATCCACAATCGCGGCGGCCTCAAAGGAGGAAAACGCTCCCGTATCGTCCAGGAATACCAGGGCGACGAACCCGTTGGCGGGATCATGAACGACGATTTCGTCACGGCCGTTGCCGTCAAAATCACCCACGCCTTGGGGCACTAGGCCAGATGCCGGATCGAGGGTGAGAAACACGGTATCGTTCAAAATAGTCGCGCCATTCAGCCAGACCATGCGGAACTCCCCGGTGGTGGTGTTATACAAGAGGAGATCGGCTTTTTTGTCCCCGTTGAAATCGCCGGTGGCGTTGACTGTCCACCCTGCGGCCGGGTCGGCTTGCAAAATAGCATCGAAGGTTTGTAGAGTAGAATTGTCCAGTAGACCGTTGGCGATCACCCCGGTATCGTGCACGAACAACAAATCGGAATTCAGGTCTCTGTTAAAATCGTTGTGCACTAAAGGCATCTGCAATACATCGAGGGCATCGTCCACATTGATACGAGGATAGTTGATTCCCGTGTCTGAATCCTGAATCAAAGTCCCAGTCGATTGGAGGGCGGACAGAATTTCGTTGACCGAACCCTCCTGACCTTGAGCCGCCGATGCCTGCTTGAGAACGGCCCAGGCGCCGGCAACATGGGGAGTCGCCATGGAAGTGCCATTAAAAAACTGAAAACCTCCACCGGGAACTGAAGAGTTGATTGAAGATCCGGGTGCCATCAGCGAAAGAAAATCCGCCCGATTAGAAAAACTGGAAATGCTATCTGATTTGGTTGTAGAACCGACACTGACGGCTGTCGAGATACAGGCGGGAGTGCTTATTGAGTCACTTGATCCGCCATTACCCGATGCAATAACTGTCGCCACATTGACGGCGCGCAAATTGTCAATGGCGATTTTGCGTAAAGATTCCGAACCATCGCAGAAACTGGTGAAACTGCCTCCTCCCAGGCTCATATTAACTGATGCGATGTTCAGTGTGCCGGTCAGGCTCAACACATGCTCGAGGCCTTTGATCTGGTCAGACCTGAATGCTGCAACGCAAGGCGCAGGGCGGGGGGAGCAGGATGAAGCGTCGTTAAATTTGCTGAATACCTGAATAGCTATGATGTTGGAACCTGGTGCCACACCGGAAAAGCTGGCGCCATTCCCGGATGCGATTCCGGCCACATGAGTCCCATGATTGCAGTTCGCATTGGTAAGGCTGGGGTCAGTCGCATCACAATTGACTCCGGAACCGATCGCTGTGGATTCTTCAACGCCACCGGGGCACACGCTGTCCGTATTGAGAAAAGCATTGGTCGTCGAAAAGCAGGCTTCCGCGACGACACGGCCTCCAATGAAGCTGTGCGTTTTATCCACACCGGTATCCAAAATGGCAACGGTCCAACCGGTCCCGTCAAATCCCTGGGCAATGACGTCATCTCCTCCAATAAGCGGAACGCTGCCACTAAGGCTGGTAAATTCTATAGTGTCTTCTTCAATTCCTGCAACCCAGGGTGAGTTTTGTAAGGCTTTCAAAGCGTTCGAGTCAACACTCATGGCAATAAAAGGAAAAAACTTGAACCTCTTGTAGCGGTCCGCGCGAAACCCAGACGCCTCATATTTCTGAACGAAATTTTCCTGTAGTGATCGAACGGTTTGCTGACGATTCGTGCGGGCTAAAGGCGTTGAAAGGTTTCTGGAGAGTTGGGTGCTCTCAGCGAGGCGAACAATGACACGGGTTTGACCCTGAGTTTGGGCTTTTTCAAGAAGCTGCGACCACGGGCCTTCGGGTTGCTGAGCCAGCGCCACGGCGGGAAGATAGAATACTATCAGGAAAAACCCGGGAATTGTTAAGACGGAGGGGTGCCGGCAGCTACGCACTTTTTGGAACATGAACTCTCCTCTTTCCGGCTTCTAATAAAAAGATAATAAAACCATACCATAACAGTTGGGTTTTCTTGACCAGAGATTTAAAGATAAAAAATTAGTAACCAAATATCAGAAGTTTTCAAAATAAAAAAACCATGCTCCGGATAGGAGCATGGTTGAGTTTTATGTCTTCCTGGATAAAGGCGGATTTAAATTACATTCCCACCTTGTCTCTGACTTCGTCCATCAAAGCACCATCGATCACTTTAATGCCTCTGTCTTTGGCAAAGTTGAGGACGGTCTTTTTTGCCATGCCTCTTACGAAAAACGGTACCTTTTGAATGCGGTCTTTCGCTTCCTGAGTCCATTCGAAGTCCCCTTCGGCAGGCGCGGATTTTTTCAATTCTTCCTTACCTTTGGCCAGGGTGGCACCCATCATGCCGAATGGTGTATTGGCGAGTTCGGACGGGCCGCCCGCTTCCACACCCAGTTTGTTGACGAATTCGGTTTCGAATTTATTGGTCAGCATGGCAAAAGAATGCCCGCATTTGTCGCATTTGAATTTTAGAGCGATACTTTCTTTTTCCTTCGGCATAATGCCGTCGGCCTGCGTTACCATTTGCTCGTCGCAGGGTATGCAGAGGAATTTCATTGTCTCTCCTTAATTGGATTTATTTTGGATAAATTTTAATATGTTGTCGACCACCTGTGAAATAGCCTGCCCGGTAACTGAATCGGCATGTTCTTCAAAGAACAGCTTACCCGATCCGGATTGACGGGACACCCGCGTATCAAACGGAATGCGGCCCAACAGGGGAATCTTTTTTTCTTGGGACAATTTCTCGACGTCTTCACCCTCAAACAGCTTGCCTTCTTCGTTGCAATGGGGACAAACGTAAGTTGCCATATTTTCTACCAGTCCGATAATGGAAACGCCCAATTGACTGCTTTTAGTGATCGATTTGGACACAATGTGCTGGGAAATGGGAGAAGGAATGGTGATTTCCACCACGCCGTCCAGTTCCGGGATCAGGTCGCGGACATTGTCAATGCGATCGCTTCCGGGAGGCATATCGATGATAAGGTAATCCAGCTCACCCCAGATGGTGTCCGTCAGCAATTCGCGCAGGGCCTGAGACTCCATCATACTGATCCATACCGCCGTTGCGTCTTTCCCTTCGTTCCACATAACCGGTGAATCCGCGCTGGGCAGGAGCATATCCATGGACATGATTTTGATTCCCAGCGCCCCGATCGCAGGTTGAACCCCTTCGGGGGTTATTTCCAGCTTTTCGGAGTGAGGCACATTCAGCAGTTTCCCAATGCTGGGACCATTCAAATCTGCATCCAGAATACCTACTTTGAAACCCCGTGACGCCAGGCAAACTGCCATATTGGCGGTGACGGAACTTTTGCCGACGCCACCTTTACCGCTCATCACGGAAATTTTGTGTTTGATGGGGTCAAGCCGCTTCCGCAGTTTCTCTCTTTGGGAAACGACCTGCTCTATGACATTGGACCCGCCGTCACCAGCCAGGTCATCATAGGTTTTCATAGATAAACTCCTTATATTTACAAGAGATATAAATTTGTCTGGGTTGTCAGGCTTGCGGCATTGTATCACAGGAAACGGCCAAAGGATGAAAAGTTCCGCAGAAATGAAAATTGTTGCGAAATCGGGGTAAGGGACTATATTTCAACTGGAAGGTATGATCAACCTTTAAGGAGAATATGAGGAGCTTGAATCCACCTGACAATTCATTTTCAAAAGACCATTAAAAAATCCGATTATAAAACCGGATAAACCCCTTGAGTTTTCGAGGGGAGTCGAATAAAAAGAAAAGCGCGCTGGTGCAACGCCGGCGCGCTTTTTATGTATGTGCTGAGGGGCCCATAAAATGAGAAAAATCAAACTCTTACTGGAATACGAAGGCACCCGCTACAGCGGCTGGCAACTGCAGCCCAAACAGGTGAGCATCCAGGGTATTTTGGAAGATAAGCTGTATAAGATCACCAAGAAAAAGACCCGGGTGATCGGGTCAGGTCGGACGGATTCCGGCGTGCATGCCGAAGGGCAGGTCGCTCATTTCCAGACGTCTTCATCCATGAAACCCAGGGAGATTCTGAAAGCCCTGAACAGCCTGCTCCCGCCTGATATCGTGGTGAAAAAGGTCGAAGAGGCAAAACCCGATTTCCATGCGCAGATTTCCGCCACCCGTAAAACCTACCGGTACACCATACTGAACCGGGATTACCCCTCGGCTCTGCAAAGCCGGGTGGCGCATTACATCGCGATGCCGATCCTCAATGTGACCGCTATGCGGAAGGCCGCCCGTTATCTTGTCGGGCGAAAGGATTTCAAATCGTTCCAAGGCTCCGGTTGTACCGCCAAATCCACCATACGCGAGATTTACCGGTTCTCTATTGTAAAAAAGGATGACTTTATACGGATCACGGTGGAGGGCAGCGGGTTCCTGAAGTACATGGTCCGGAACATCGTCGGCACGCTCATCGAAATCGGCTGGGAAAAATGGCCGCCGGAGAAAATGAATGAGATTCTGAAATCGAAAAACCGGCTGCACGCTGGCCCCACAGCGCCTGCTCGCGGACTCTGCCTGGTCAAGGTGGTTTACGGGAAAAAAAGCCCTCGGAAACCGGGCAAGGCCCGAAGCTGATTTTTCCATGCTTATGCAAAGGTCTCTTGGTCCAACCAGCTTTTCAGGTATAATGCACTTCTTTTTCAAGTCCATTTAACGCATTTAGAAGGGTTTTTTAATGAGCCAGGAATTCAATATTACCGTGTTGCCCGGAGACGGCATTGGCCCCGAGGTGATCCGTGAAGCCGTCAAGATTCTAAAAATTGTTGAAAGCAAAAAGAACCTCAAGTTGAACTTGACCGAAGCTCCCGTTGGCGGGGCCGGATACGAAGCCTCCGGCCATCCTCTGCCGGAAGATACGCTCAAATCCGCCAAGTCTGCCGATGCGGTACTGCTGGGTGCCGTCGGAGGCCCTAAGTGGGAGACGATCGACTTTTCTTTGCGACCGGAGCGGGCTCTGCTCGGTTTGCGTTCCAATCTGGGATTATTCGCCAATCTACGTCCTGCTAAAATCTTCGCTCCCCTGGCGGCGGCATCGACCCTCAAACCGGATGTGGTGGAGGGACTGGATATCATGGTGGTCCGGGAGTTGACGGGGGGCATCTATTTTGGTGAGCCGCGTGGTGTGGAAACTCTGGCCGATGGTTCCCGCAAGGGCATCAACACCCTGGTTTACACCGAAAGCGAAATCGAGCGCATTGCCCGAGTGGCATTCGACGTGGCGGGAAAACGCGATAAAAAGGTCTGTTCGGTGGACAAGGCCAACGTGCTGGAATGCACCGGCCTGTGGCGGGAAGTGGTGACTCAGGTCCACAAAGATTATAAGGACATCAGTTTGTCGCACATGTATGTGGACAACTGCGCCATGCAGTTGGTGCGGAATCCCAAACAATTCGACGTCATCGTGACGACCAACATGTTCGGGGATATCCTGAGCGACCAGGCTTCGATGCTGACCGGGTCTATCGGTATGCTGCCCTCGGCGAGTCTGGGAGGTGATAAAGCCGCGATGTACGAACCGATCCACGGCAGTGCGCCGGATATTGCCGGAAAGGATATTGCAAACCCGCTGGCGACCATTTTGTCGGTCGGCATGATGTTCAAGTATTCTCTTAATTTAGAGGCTATAAATACTGTATTAGAAAGAGTAGTGGATGATGTTTTAGCGGATGGATACCGCACCGGGGACATTCTGTCCAAAGGCGGAAAAGAGGTTGGGTGCACTGCCATGGGAGACCGGGTAGCAGAAGAACTGGAGAAGCAGTTGTAATGGAAAAAAAGTCTAAATATGACGTCGCGGTTGTTGGAGCGACCGGTGCAGTGGGTCGCACCATGCTGTCCATTCTGGAAGAGAGAAAATTCCCAGTGGGCCGATTGGTACCCTTGGCGTCCTCGCGGTCAACTGGCACTCAGGTGGAATTCAATGGTCAGAAAATCACCGTAGAGGAATTGAAAGCGGACTCCTTCGAGGGGTTGGATATCGCCCTGTTTTCTGCAGGGGGATCTATCAGCCGCGAGTTCGGTCCCATCGCGGCTCAAGCGGGATGTGTGGTGATCGATAACAGTAGCGCTTTTCGGATGGAAAAGGATATTCCGCTGGTCGTTCCGGAGATCAACCCGCATGCGATCGGCGACAACCCGGGAATCATCGCCAATCCCAATTGTTCCACCATCCAGATGGTGGTGGCGTTAAAACCCATTCATGATCGCTACAGGATCAAGCGGGTGGTGGTGTCTACGTATCAATCCGTATCAGGGACCGGACAAAGCGCCATCGAAGAGCTGAGAGTGCAAAGCAGCCAAGTGCTCGACAAGCAACCGGCCGCGAAAGAGGTTTACCCTCATCAAATCGCTTTCAATTGTCTGCCGCATATCGATACGTTTCTGGATAGCGGGTACACCAAAGAAGAGATGAAGATGGTGAACGAGACCCGGAAAATCCTGGAGGACGATTCCATTCAGGTGTCGCCGACCACGGTTCGCGTGCCCGTGTTTTACGCACATTCCGAGGCCGTCAATGTGGAAACGGAAAAGGCCATCGACGTGGAGGAACTTAAAAAGATTTTGAGTTCAGCACCGGGAGTGCGTCTGGTCGACGCTCCAGGGAAAACCGAATATCCCCTGGCAACCGATGCCGCGGGAAGAGATGAAGTGATGGTCGGGCGCATCCGCGCCGATCTCGACAATCCGCGCGCGGTTAACCTGTGGGTTGTGGCCGACAACCTGAGAAAAGGCGCCGCCCTCAACGCCATCCAGATTGCCGAATTTTTGATTCGAGGGTAATTTCCATTTAGCATTCCTCAATTTCTTCTGGCAACACAACTCCATCAAAGGTAATATCTCAGGCATTAATTTAAATAGCCGGGATCGATTCTTAAGGGCTACGCCTATATAAGAATAGGGAGAAGTTTATTTGTTGACACGGAGTCTGCTAATGGGTGAACCCATGACAAAGGACGAGCTAATTAAATTTTTGACAAGTTATGATGAGGATTTTAGAAATTGGATAATGGCTATAGGAACTGTAGTGGGGATTGGATTATTCATTTGGCGCAACATAATATTTGATAGAGCAACTACAGCGGCTGAAACGCAAACGGGCATATCTGAAAAAACATCCGATGATAAAGCTTTTCTTGATGCTGTAAGAGTATTTGAGTCAGAAAATGAGGATGCAAGAATTGGGGCTATATTTGCTTTAGAAAGGCTGTCAAATGAAAAAGAGGATTACAATGAGCAAATTCTTAAAGTATTTTTTGGTTTCATAAGAAATAATTCAAATGAGGGTAGAAGAGAGAAAGAACCCTTATATATGAGGGCGGACATAAGAGAATCCCTTGAAGTTTTAAAACGGAAAAATTTTGAAAGAAAAGACAATCAATTTTCTTTGGATGGTTCCTATTTGGCTGGTGCTAAATTTATTTTATATGATTTTAAAAGAATATTGTTTAGAGATTGTAATTTGAGTCATGCGCAATTTAGGAGATCGGATTTTTCGGGGTGTAATTTTGCGCGCTCATACTTAGGTGATGCAAAATTTATTGAAACAAAGTTATCCGGTGCAAACTTTTATGATTGTAATTTAACCTCTGTTAAATTTTTTAAAAATGAAATGCCATCTTGCAATTTTTTGCATACAAAATTAATTAAGACAAGATTTGAAAAAATAGAGAAGAATGTATTTGAGTTTATAATTGACTCTCTTAAACGGGCAATGATTGTTTATGAGGGGAAGCCATTAGCAAATGAGAAAAAATTTCATTTTTCTTATGAAGAAGATGACGGAAAATCTATTCTTGATTTAGAGAGGGAAAGGATTTCCTATCTTGGGGAACTGTATGAGGTTAGCGCTCATGACTTTGATACAAAATTTCCTGATTATGTTAAGGTCATCCCTCTTGATGGAGATCATTTTGATTTGAAAATTGACGATGAAAGCTAGGAAAGATCATCTATGCCGTTTGTAGACAGTCGGCTTCAAGCTGAGACGGTCAAAGCTTTGCTTTGAGAAAAGTGGAATTATTGTGGCCAAGACAACCAAAGCCTACTGGAACCCATTGCAGATGGAAAGCAAGCATCTCTGGAGTCCGATTGAAGGGTTGGAAGAGGTTGCGGAGGAATTGACTCTGGCCATTGATGATAAAACAGGGGATTATACAAGGCTAACCCGATTCAAACCCGGCGCGGATACATCCGCATTTGGTGCAAAAAGTCACAATTATCCGGAAGAGATAATGATCATCGAAGGTCGTCTGTATGATGCGGCTTTTGACAAATGGCTGGAAGCGGGAGACTATGCAAGCAGACCCCCCGGCGAAAAGCATGGACCGTTCAAAACGGATGATGGGTGTGTGGTGCTGGAAATATCCTATCCGAGCCAGGCGGTTAAAAGGACCGAATGAAGGAGGATGTGATGAGCGATGAGACGGCTGGTCGTGTTCACTGGAGTTTCTGGGTAATTTGTATTGTCGCACTTCTCTTTAATGCTATGGGCGACATCAATTACTTCGTACAAGTGAATGCAGACTCGCTTGACTCGTTTCCTGAACATTATCGCCCGATCATCGAAGGCCGGCCCGCATGGGCCACCGCAGCGTTTGCAATAGCCGTTTTTGGCGGCTCGCTGGGCTGTCTTTTGCTTCTCCTCAGGAAGCCGGCTGCGTTCTATGTGTTCATCGCGTCTCTCCTTGGCGTGATTGTGACAATGGTGCATATATTTGGCGTGGTCGGGCTCAGTTCCTTCGATGTTTGGGTGGGTGTTCTGATGCAACTGGCAGTGACGGTGTTTTTGATCTGGTATTCAAAGCTGGTCGAGCGCAAGAATTGGATCAGCTAGGAATTCAAATAGTTGGAATCGACTCAAAGTGGTCATTTTCTATTTAATGAAGGTTTAAGTTATGACGGGAAGCAGCCGCATTGGTTTTGTCGGAGTCGGACGTATGGGAGCCAATATGGCTCGACGGCTCAAGGATAAGGGATTTGTCATTACGGCGGTTCAGGATCGTAATGCTGCCGGAGCTGAGTCATTGGCTCAGGAATTGTCCTGCGAAGCGGCACCTTCGCCAGCCCGGGTTGCCGAACTGAGCGATGTCGTGCTGACGGTGGTGACCGATGATGCGGCGATGGACGAGATCTTCTCGGAAGAAAGCCCCTCAAGCCTGCTTTGCCATGCCGAGGGCCGATTGTTTATCAATTTCGCTACGGTCAGCCCAGAAGCTCATATGAATGCTGAAGCCCGGGTCGAAGCAAAAGGGGGAACCAATCTCGAAGCATTGATGGCCAGCAGTATTACGCAGGCGCGGGAGGGAACACTCTATCTTATCTGCGGAGGAAAGACGTCGGCCTTTGAACAGGCGGGTTCCATACTTCAGGCACTAAGTTCAAAGTTTATCTATGTGGGTCCTGCTGGTGAAGCCGCAAAGGTCAAAGCGCTCGTCAATATGGTCATGAACTGCAACACCGCCGCCCTGGCTGAAGGATTGGGTCTGGGAGATGCGCTCGGGCTGGACCTGACAATGCTTCAAGAGGTCTTTGGCCAAACGGGTGCGGCATCGCGCGTTCTTGAAACAGATGGCGAAGACATGCAAAAGCGGGATCATGAGTGCTATTTCTCTGCCGCTCATGCCGCCAAGGATTCTGGAATCGCTCTCAACATGGCGCAGTCTGCAGGGTTAAACTTGCCGTTGGCCCAAGCCACCTTTGACCAATACCTGCGTCTGGTTGAAGCAGGTAAGGGCGAACTGGACAAGTCAGGTGTGGCGGAATTGACATTCAAGGGACGAATGAAATAGAGTTTAAATTTATTAAATGCACCGCTCGGGAGAAAAACACAATGCCGCTCGAAGATGAATTGGGAGATATTTTACAAAAGGCCCGGGACGGCAAAGCATGGTCGCGGGACGACCTTGTTCGGGCAACAAACCTTCCCAAAGACGATATCCAGCGGATCGAAAGCTATCAATTGACACCGGAAGATTCGGTTGTATTAAAGCTTGCGAAAGCGTTGGATCTGGATGGGTCTACCCTGATTGATATAGCACAAGAGAGGTGGGAACCCAAAGAACCCTCCGTTGATCCGGATTTTGATCTGGTTTGCCTGAATGTGTTTATGGGGGAGTATCCTGTCAACTGTTACCTGTTGCGTTGCAAGGCAACCGGGGAAACCGCAGTGGTGGATACGGGAGCAAACCCCAAAACAATCATTGCCAAGGCGCGCGAGATGGGCGTTCGTCCTAATATGATTCTATTAACACATGCTCACCCGGATCACGCAAACGGCTTGGGAGAACTGAGCGATGCTTTTGATTGTCCTACCTACATAGACCGCAATGAACCCAAGCCCATAGGAAGCCGCAATTTTAAAATTGTAAAAGATGGGGATGAATTGACGCTTGGCAAATTGCGAATCTTATGCATAGAAACACCGGGTCATACTACGGGTGGCGTCTCTTATCTTATAAACCAAACTTTACTTTCAGGAGACGTGATCTTCGCCGGCTCTATGGGACGCGCCAATTCTTCCTGGAAAGATTTATTTAATTCCATCACACAAAAGGTATTGCGTCTGCCAGATACCACCGGTATTTACCCAGGTCATGGGCCAGCGACTACAGTGGGACAGGAAAAAGAACACAATCCGTTTTTCACAGGGCGCGTTGGATAATATATTTCAAGTATCATTATCAGGTAAAAGCTTTGCTTTGAGAAAAACGGATAATAGTATAAAATACAATGATATAGAGTCGGTAGGCTAATCAGTGGTCCCACCTTCACTCAATTCACTTTCCTTTATTGCAATTCCGGGGGGAATTTAATGGCAGAACAAATTTTGGGTGTCATCGGCGGAAGCGGTCTGTACGCGATGAAAGACCTCAATGTCGTGGACAAGGTTTCCGTAGAGACACCGTTTGGAGATCCCTCGGACAAAATTATCATCGGCGATCTGGAGGGAACCCGTATGGCGTTCCTGCCACGCCATGGTGTGGGGCATCGCATCACACCCTCGGAAATTAACTACCGCGCCAACATCTTTGCCATGAAGAAACTGGGGGTGGAACGGATCATCTCCGTCAGCGCCGTCGGCAGTATGAAGGAAGAAATTGTTCCCGGTCATATCGTGGTACCGGATCAATTCATCGACCGCACCATGCACCGTCAGGCAACCTTCTTCGGTAATGGAATTGTCGGCCACGTCAGCCTGGCCGACCCCATCTGCGATGAACTGCATGAGGCGGTACTGGAATCCAGTCAACAGGCCGGAGCCACCGTGCATCCCCACGGAACCTATTTGTGCATGGAGGGTCCTCAGTTTTCCACGCGGGCGGAATCGTTTTTGTATCGGAGTTGGGGCGTCGAGGTGATCGGCATGACCAATCTCACCGAAGCCAAACTCGCCCGTGAAGCGGGGATTTGTTATGTTACCATTGCCCTTGCCACCGACTATGATTGCTGGCATGAGGAAGAGGAGGCGGTGACGCTGGAAGCAGTGCTCGAAATCATGCACAAGAATGTGGAGCTGGCTCAGGCAATTCTCAAAAAAATCGTGCAGAAGCCCGTGTTGAAGCGGTCGTGCGGTTGCGGCGAGGCGGCTAAAAATGCTGTTGTCACGGACCGGAAATTGATACCGGACAATTTGAAAAAAGACCTCGAAATTATATTCGGAAAGTTATGAAGCGAACTCAATCGGAGTCTCTGTTTCAAGAGGCGCAACAATACATTCCCGGGGGTGTGAACAGCCCGGTACGGGCGTTCAAGGCAGTGGGCGGTAATCCTCTGTTTATCTCCAAAGCCAAAGGACCTCGAATCACGGATGCCGACGGCAACGAATTCATCGATTACGTTTCCTCTTGGGGACCGTTGATTTTCGGTCACGCTCATCCCAAAATCGTGGATGCCGTCAGCCGGCAGGCGCAGTTAGGGACCAGTTTCGGCGCTCCCACTGAGTTGGAAATCGAGCTGGCACAAAAGGTAGTGGATGCGGTGCCTTCCATCGAAACGGTGCGCCTGGTCAGTTCGGGTACGGAAGCCACACTCAGTGCGCTTCGGCTGGCCCGCGGCGTTACCGGGCGGGACAAGATCGTCAAGTTCGAAGGGTGCTACCACGGCCATGGTGACAGTCTGCTGGTGAAAGCAGGATCGGGAGTGTTGTCGCTGGGCCTGCCGGATTGTCCGGGAATTGTTTCCGACCTGGCCAAAAATACGCTGACGCTTCCTTACAACGACGCGAAAGGAGTCAAGGAGTTGTTTGCGAAGATGGGAAACGAAATCGCCTGCCTGATTGTGGAGCCGATTGGAGGCAACATGGGAGTGGTGCCGCCGCAACCGGGATTTCTTGAATTGTTGCGCAAGGTCACCGCCGAGGCTGGATCTTTGTTGATCTTTGATGAAGTCATCACCGGTTTCCGGGTTTCCTATGGCGGTGCGCAAAAGTTGTATGGGGTGTCTCCCGATTTAACCTGCCTTGGGAAAATTATCGGCGGTGGCCTGCCGGTGGGTGCTTATGGCGGCAGAAAAGAAATCATGGATCATATCGCACCTGTGGGAGCGGTTTATCAGGCCGGCACCTTGTCTGGAAATCCGCTGGCAGTTACGGCAGGAATCGAAATGCTGAACCTGTTGTCCCAACCGGGTGTCTATGAGGATCTTGACAAAAAAAGTGAACGGCTGTGTAACGGTTACAAAGCGAATGTCGATAAGCTGGGAGTGACGGCCACTTTCACCCGCGTCGGCTCCATGTTTTCGATGTTTTTTACCGATCAGGAAATTATCAGTTTTGATTCGGTTAAAACGTCGGATACCGAATTGTTCAAGCGTTATTTCAATGCCATGCTGGAAGAAGGGGTCTACATTGCGCCTTCCCAGTTTGAAGCGGGATTCATGTCCGCTGTGCATACCAACGACGACATCGATCAAACTATTGCGGCTCAATCACGCGCTTTGCAGAAAGCGTTGGGTTAGGCCATTTCTTAACGGAAAGCAACGTCATGAGCGAAATTATCGGAGTGCAAGCCAGGCAGATTCTGGATTCCAGGGGGAATCCGACCGTGGAAGTTGATATTTACCTGGAGGACGGGTTGATGGGACGGGCAGCCGTTCCTTCCGGCGCTTCGACCGGGTCACGCGAGGCCATCGAACTGAGAGACGGCAACGCCAAGGTTTACATGGGGAAGGGCGTCGAAAAAGCGGTTAAAAACGTCAATGCCAAGATTGCCCCCGAAATTGTGGGTATCGAAGTCACGGAACAGGCGTTGATCGATAAGTTGTTGGTCGAGATTGACGGCTCCAAAAACAAGTCCAAACTCGGGGCCAATGCCATGCTTGGAGTTTCCCTTGCTGTGGCCAAGGCCGCGGCAAATGACCTTGATCTACCGTTGTTCAAGTACATCGGCGGCACCAATGCCTGTGAAATGCCGGTACCCATGATGAATGTATTGAACGGCGGCGCCCATGCCGACAACAACGTCGATATTCAGGAGTTCATGATTATGCCGGTTGGCGCGAAAAGTTTTTCCGAGGCTTTGCGCATGGGGACGGAAGTGTTTCATCATTTGAAGGCAGTGCTCAAAAAGAAAAAATACAATACTGCTGTCGGCGATGAAGGAGGATTCGCTCCCGATCTCAAGTCCAACGCCGAAGCGGTGGAGATATTGATCCAGGCGGTCAAAAATGCGGGATACAAGATTGAAAAGGATATTCTCCTTGCCTTGGATGTCGCGGCGAGCGAATTGTATGCGAAAAACAAATACACACTTGCGGCTGAAAAAAAATCAAAACTAAGCTCAGGTGAGATGGTGAACTACTTGGCAAGTCTCGTTAAGAAGTATCCGATTGTAAGCGTCGAAGACGGTCTGGCGGAGAATGACTGGAAAGGATGGAAACAGTTGACGGATAAGGTGGGCGGCCGGGCGCAGTTGGTGGGTGATGACATTTTCGTCACCAATACCGAGATTCTCGCCAAGGGCATTCAGCAGGGCATCGGCAATTCTATCCTGATTAAAGTCAATCAAATTGGTACTTTAACAGAAACGTTGGAGGCGGTCGAAATGGCCAAACGGGCCGGGTACACAGCTGTTATTTCCCATCGGTCTGGGGAAACTGAGGACACTACGATCGCGGACATAGCGGTTGCCGTCAACGCGGGACAAATCAAAACCGGGTCGTTGTGTCGAACCGATCGGGTGGCCAAGTACAACCAGTTGCTTCGAATCGAAGAAGTCCTGGGGTCGAGTGCCCTTTACAAAGGAAAAGATGTTTTTTATAACCTGGCAGGCTAATGATGCGTTGGTTTAAATCTTTAAAAGATTCAATTTTGAAATGGACCAAAGCCCAAAAGACGCTTGCGCTCGGTTTGGTTTTGATCATTGCGATGGTTCTTGCTGCAGTGTTCAGTGACAAGGGGTTCATGAATGTTTATGATTTTACCGAGGAGCTGAATTATTTGAAAAAGAGTAATGCGGTTTTAGCTAAAGAAAATGCTCACATTCAAAAAGAAATTGATGCCCTTAAGTCCGATCCTTATGCCGTTGAAATACTCGCTCGCGATAAATTGAATTTGGTGAAGCCCGGTGAAACGGTTTATCAAATTGTCCGTGAATCCAACTCGCCTGAAAGGGCACGCTAAATACTCCGAAAATTCGATTAAAATCTTCTCGAGAAGACCACACCCCTGGTTGATCTGTGCAGGCGCTTTCCTTGCCAAGACTCGTTCTAATCATCTTATTATATTTAAAATCAGTAGGTTATGAATTCTGTGTCAATGTAATTGAGAAATGATCTACGAAAAAATGACTTTTCGCCTCTAAAAAAACCTTGCTGAGAACGCAATAACCTATTGAAATTTTTGAAATAAATGGTAACTTATATGAATACTTGGAGACACAAACTAGTCAGAAAAAAGCAGGATGCGAGAGCGGTCCTGTGTGCATTGCGGAGACGGATTTTTTATCCAGTTTAGCCGTGTTGGCCTGTTCCTTAGGCCGAAAGACTTTGATTTTATTTTGATTAATTACTTATCCTCAAGAGGGGGCCGACCGATAAGTAATTTTAAATGATGTGAAATCAAAGTTTTACCAGAAGCCTTGAGTTGTTCGGGTCTTGGCTGAATGTATGAAGTCTTTTGATTTTAAAGGGCTTAAGTAATAATTATCTTTAAGGAGGGAGCATGACCAAGCAGGATATTATCAACCATGTTTCTCAGGAAGCGAGCTTGTCCCGGTCCAAAGCCGAGGAAGCCGTAGAAACGGTAATTAAGCTTATCAAGGAATCCTTGGGGCAGGGCGAACCCGTCATTTTGCGTCGGTTCGGCACCTTCCAGGTCAAACAAAAATCGAAACGAATGGGGCGCAACCCAAAAACCGGTGAGGAAGCTGAAATTTCAGAACGTAAAGTGGTTCGTTTCAAATCCGGGAAGCATTTCAAGCAAGCGGTGAACGACTCAGACGGTTAATCCCTCAGGTTTGGTTATTGCTCTTTCGAGATCACAAAATCAGCATGGCATCGCCATAGCTGAAAAACCTGTATTGTTTTTGGATGGCCTCTTCATAAGCCTTGCGTAACAGTGAGGAGCCTGCCAACGCACAGGTCAGCATGTACAGGGTGGATTTGGGTAGGTGAAAATTGGTAAGCAGGTGATCCGTATTCCTGAACGTCTGCCCCGGATAAATAAATCGATCCGTCCATCCCGACACATCATGTTCTTCTTCCCGATTTAACTCGATAGACTCGAGCACTCGAGTCGAAGTGGTTCCCACCGTTATTATTTTCCTGCTCTCATTTTTTGCCTTTAGCATCGCATTCCAGGTTTCAAACGGAATGTTGTAGTATTCCTCCATCATTTGATGTTTCCGTATATCCTCTTCTTCCCGGACCGGTTGAAAGGTCCCGGGTCCGACGTGCAAGGTCAAATACACGAGCTCTGCGCAACCCTTCAATTGGTCCAGCAGTTTACTGGTAAAATGCAGGCCCGCGGTCGGCGCCGCAATCGCACCGGCATGGCGGGCAAATACGGTCTGGTAGCGTTCGCGGTCACGCTGATCGGTTTCAGCATCGTCGTTAGAAGATCTGCGGATGTATGGCGGCAGCGGCATTTTCCCAAATTTTTCAAGCTGGCTGTCCAAATCGCGGCTCTGCTCAAACCGGATCAATGCGGTATCGTTTTTGCGCCCTATAAACTCCGCTTGCAGATTGCCTTTTCCGAAGACCAGTCTTTGACCCGGTTTGTATCTTTTTAAATCTTTTACCAGAGCCTGCCAGGTTCCCGGTTTCTCCTCCTTCACCAACAGGGCCTCAATGCGCCTTCCCTGATCGCCTGTTGTGCCCTCCAGTTTTGCCGGCAAAACACGGGTGTCGTTGAACACCATAATAGGATGACCTTCCAGGTAGCGGGCTAAATCGCTGAACGTGGCATGTTGAATGGTGGCAGTGGTCCGATCCAGAACCAGCAGCCGTGATTCACCTCTTTGAGGACTGGGGGTCTGGGCAATCAGTTCCTCGGGAAGGTGGAAATCAAAATCGGACAGTTTCATGGAGGACCAAAAGCTGGAAGTTGGAGGTTATTGATTATATTACAACTATTTAACCCGATAATGAAGGTTGACCTTATAGGGTATTTATTATATTCTGCCCCTGTTTTTCAAGGGGAGTTTAATTTTATATTTCATAATCATCAGGGAAAAACAATGCGCAAAACACTCAAAACAATCAGTTTGATCCTCTTTTCCGCCCTTTTTCTGATTGGCGTGGCGGATAATGCCGACGCTAAAAGGAAAAAGAAAAAAATTCCCAAAAAACCCAAATATGTGGGTGCTGCCAAATGTAATGGCAGTTGCCATGACCCCTATTATCAGGCCTGGGTGAACTCCCCTCATGGCAAGACTTTTGATATTTTAAAACCCGGTGAACGCGCCGACGCTAAAAAGAAAGCCAAGCTGGACCCTGAAAAGGATTATACGGCCGATCCCCAATGTCTCCGGTGTCACACCACCGGTTACAGGCAAAGAGGCGGTTTCAAGCCCGCAGGCAGTAAAAACAAAAAGGGTAAGGATACCAGCACCAAAATTGATCCGGAAGAACCCAGCAAGGAGCAGGTCGGCTGTGAAATGTGCCACTCTGCGGCCGGTGGAGGACAATTCCGTGTGGTCATGAAAAATACCAAGGGTGATTTTAAAAAGGCGGAAACGGAGAAATACGGGCAACGCTGGGACTATGAAAACGTCTGTACCCGCTGCCATAATCATCCGAAGAGTCCTCATGGGGACGGCAAGCTGGATTATGCCAAAGCGGTCGCGACCGTCCATCCCACTGAGAAGTACTTCAATGAAGACAATGCCGACCAGAATATCGTGAAGGACGGCAAAGTCAAAGACCGGGCCAAGGAAAAGGCCAAGTCCGAGGAAAAAGATTTGCGGATTGAAGACTGGAAATTCAAGAAAGGCAAGCTCAAGTTTGCCAAAGGGACCCGACCATACAGTTCCAAAAAGAAGAAGTTTTATTATAAGAAATAGACTTTTTTCAAATAAGCATTAACATATTAAGGGAGGACGGTCTCGGCGGATCGTTCTCCCTTTTTCTTTAGCCTCAAAACTGGAACGATGAGCGACAACAAATTTGTCAAAAAAATAGCCTGCATCGGTGCCGGATATGTTGGTGGTCCGACCATGGCCGTCATTGCCAACTTCTGTCCGGATTACCATGTGACGGTTGTCGATATCTCCCAGGAGAGAATCGACCGCTGGAACTCCGATGATTTGCCGATTTTCGAACCAGGGTTGAAAGAGCGTGTGCAAAAAGCCCGTGGTCAGAATTTGTTTTTTTCTGTGGATATTGACCGGGCAATCGAGGAGGCGGATATTATTTTTGTAACGGTCAACACTCCGACCAAAACCTTCGGAGAAGGCGCTGGCAAGGCCGTTGATCTTCAGTACATCGAGCAAACCGCCCGTCGGATTAAGGAAAACGCAAAATCCGACAAGATCGTCGTCGAAAAAAGCACCATCCCCGTCCGCGCTGCCGAGACGTTGAGCAAAATTCTACATTCCGGAAACAACTCTATTCATTTTGAAATCCTGTCGAATCCAGAATTCATGGCCGAAGGAACGGGTATCCATGATATGGAAAACCCGGACCGGGTGTTGATTGGGTCCATGGATACGCCATCGGGACAGGCCGCCCGTGACGAATTGATTAAAATTTATGAACGCTGGGTGCCCAGGGAAAAATTGATCACCACCAATCTCTGGAGCAGTGAACTTTCCAAGTTGGTGTCAAACGCCTTTCTGGCTCAGAGGATTTCATCGATCAACAGTATTTCTGGGTTGTGCGAAGTCACCGAAGCGGATGTGGATGAGGTGGCACGGGCGGTGGGCAAGGATTCCCGCGTGGGTCCGAAATTTTTACGTGCCGGAGTGGGATTCGGAGGGTCCTGTTTTCGTAAGGATATATTAAATCTGGTTTACCTTTGCGAACATTTCGGTTTGCAACCGGTAGCGGATTTCTGGCAACAGGTAATCACCATTAACGATTTTCAGATGCAAAGATTTGTTCAACGCATACTGAAAGCCATGTTCAATTCTGTGGTCGACAAAAAAATTGCCCTGTTCGGGTTTGCTTTCAAACCGGATACCGGAGACACACGGGATTCCCCGGCGATCCACATATCTCAAATGCTTTTAAAAGAGCGCGCCCGGTTGTGTATTACGGATCCTCATGCTCTGGACAATGCACAGAAAGACCTGGAAGGCGTGGAAGGCGATATTACCTTCGAATCCGATCCCTACAAAGCGGCTGAAGGAGCTCACGCTATAGCCTTAATGACCGAGTGGGAGGAGTATAAGGATTTGGATTTTAAGCGAATATTAAGTGGTATGGAAAAACCGGCTTTCCTGTTTGATGGACGCAATCATCTCGATCACCGCGCCCTGTTTGACCTGGGATTCCATGTGTATGCAATTGGAAAACCCGATCGAACCCAGTTTGACGATCTCTCCTGAAATCTTTCCAAAATATTTATTGCGGTTTGTGGCAGAAGGTGCAATCGTCCATTGGACGATGCGGCATGATGGGAGTATTCCTGTCCTGCGCCATATGGCAGGTCAGGCATTTTTCGGCTGTGTCTGTGGGAACGTGGAAATCGTGCTGGCTCAGCTTTGGGGCTGATCCCAGGAACATATAGGCCAGGACACCCGCTAAAATGAATCCCAGCACCGCCATGGCTTTATAGAAGTTTATTTCACCGGCGCGACTTTTTCTTTTCTTTTTTGCCATTGAGTTGTGCCTTGCCGTCAGCCGTTGGCGGCTGCGATAACATCGATTTCCACCTTGGCACCTTTTGGGAGGGCTGCAACTTGGACGCACGCCCGGGCAGGTTTGCCGGTTGCAAAACACTTCTCGTAGACTTGATTCATCCGTGCAAAATTGTCCATGTCTGAAAGGTAAACTGTAGCTTTGACGACATGTTCCATCGAAAGCCCTTCGGCTTGGAGAATGGCTTCTATATTTTTCAGAGTCAATTCCGTTTCCTGCTCAATATCCCCCGCCATGAAATTCCCGGTGGCGGGATCCAGTGCGATCTGTCCGGAAGTGAACACCCAGTCACCCAACCGGATACCCTGCTGATAAGGGCCAATGGCTGCCGGAGCTTTTTCAGTATGAATGCCTTTTCGAGTCATGATTCTCTTTCCTGTTAGTTTCGAGTCATTTCCGCCATCTGTTGGATGAAGGGATAAGATTTGAGCTCTCTTCCCAGCCGGGCCAGAACCAGGCGATGAGTGATCGATTCAATTTCACCTTCGACCTCTTTAGGCACCTTTAATCTCCGGACGTGGTTCAAATCAAGAGACAATAGTTTTTTCAAGTAATTGACAGTCCCTGATTTCATCCGGGTTTCCACGGGTTCTTTATTAAAACAGGTTTCACAGACAATGCCATGTTGGTTGTAACTGAACCCGACCCATAGGGATTGCGGTTCCTTGTGACAGACGATGCATTTCTGAAGCCGTGGAGTGTATCCGGCATGAGCCATAATCCGGAGCTCGAACAGTCGGCACAAAGTTTCCATATTCTCGGCTTTGCAGGCTTCACGCAACGATTTCACCAGAAGATGAAAAATGCCCGGTTCCGGATGGGCTTCGGCGATGAGATGACCCGCCAAATCCAGAAAATAAACTGCTGTGTAAAAGGAATCGGGATTTTCTTTGATTTCCTGAAACGACTGGATAATATCACATTGATTAAGACGGTAGAGTTCCTGATGCTCCTTGCCGAAATATATCAGTGAAACATGCGACATGGGCTCGAGAGAAGCACCGAACCGGCTTTTCAGTCTTCGCGCCGCCTTAGCCACGCATTTTACCTTGCCGTGGGTTTCGGTCAGGAAAGTCACCAGCTTATCCTTTTCCGAAAGCTTCATCGACTTCAAGACGATTGCCTGGGTTCTATAAAGAGGCACGGCCGGTCTTCTCAAGTTCGAGTAGGTATTTTTTAATATGCAGGCCTCCCGAATACCCTCCCAGACTTCCATTGCTTTGGATGACCCGATGACAGGGCAGAAGGATGGAAAGTGGATTTTTTCCATTAGCGTTACCGACTGCTCTGTGGGCGTTGGGACGTTTCACCGAACGCGCCAGCCAGGCATAGCTTCGGGTTTCCCCGTAGGGGATGGAGGCCAGCTTTTTCCATACCTGTTTCTGGAAAGCGGTTCCGGAAATGAAATCTATGGGGACATCAAATTTCCGGAGTTTGCCTTTCAGATACAGGCGAAGCTGACCGGTAGCCGGTTTCAAGCGTTTCGGATCTTTTTGAGGGACGTCAACGAAACATCGCTTCAGAAAATTCACGTAATCTTTTTCACTGGGTGTTACCGATTGGATATGAACCAACCCCTTTTTCGAGGCGGCCAGGCCCATCAGGCCCCAGGGGCCGTTTTCCACCGTATAGTAAACCGGGCCGATGTCAAAGGGTTGATTGGGTGCAGTCAGCATTGGGAAACCTCCAGGTTTTCGGGTTGTGCCAGCCTACGGACTGGAAAAAAATTAATATTAGCATATTCCTCACCTATCGTTGAAAGAGGTTGACGAGATACAGGCTTAGGGTAGGGAAATAGGTGATGATCAAAAGACCCGCCAGGCGCAATCCCAGAAAAGGCAGGGCTGCCCGGTAGAGGCGAAGTACGGGTTCCGAAAAACGGGAACTCGCGATAAACAGGTTAATGCCCACCGGCGGCGTGGAATAACCGATCTCCAGATTGGTCAGGAAAATGATGCCCAGATGCACCATATTGACATCAAAACTCTTGGCAATGGGAACGATTAAGGGGACCACGACAATCAGTGCCGAAAAAATATCCATCATACAACCGACGATAAGCAGTAAGACGTTGAGCACGATGAGAAAAGTCAACTGGTCGTCGATATACTGTTTCATAAAATTCAAAACCTGCATGGGAACCTGCTCATCCACCAGGTAACTGGTAAACCCCATTGCAGTTCCGAGAATAATCAGAATGGTCCCGACCAGCACCATACTTCGGGTCATCAGTTTGGGGAGGTCACGCACAGGGTGGATGTCTTTGTAAATCAAGGCTTCGATAAAGAGGACGTAAACCACAGTTACGGCCGCCGCTTCCGTCACTGTGAACACTCCGAAATAGATTCCCAGAACAATAATGAAAGGCAGAGGTACCTCCCATACGGCTTCCCGCAGGGCGGAACGCGCCTTCTTGATATCGAATGAAACTCGGGAGATATTGAACTTCACGTTCATCCACATGCTGTACAGGCCGAGTATTCCGATCATCAATAGGCCTGGAACGATTCCGGCGAGAAACAGTTCGTTGATGCTCACCTGGGCCACCAGACCGTAAAGAATCAGCGGGAGCGAGGGTGGGAACAGAAGCCCGAGGCTTCCCGATGAAGTCATCAAGCCCAGGGAAAAATCCTTGGAGTATTTTTCCTTGAGCAGTAGTGGATAAAAAAGACCGCCCAGGGCGATGATGGTGACCCCCGATGCCCCTGTAAACGCCGTAAAAAAAGCGCAAGCCACCATGACAGCCACAGGCACGCCGCCGGGTATTCCACCCAGATAGCACTGGGACAGACGTGACAATCGTTGTGGAGTTTTACTTTCGGCCATAATAAACCCCGCCAGGGTGAACAGCGGGATGGCGATCAGGGTCGGAGAGCTGGCAACCCGGTACAATTCGATGAAGATTCCGGCGGAATCGAGGTCGGCATAATGGTAAGCCACCAAGCCCGCGAGGCCGATAATGGCAAACAGCGGGACTCCCATTAAAGCCAGGAGTATGATTCCGACCACGATGAGTAGAGTCATTTCTTTTGCCAGAGTTTGATCGAACCGTCACATACGTGCAAAAAATAGCGCAGGGAAATCACAGCAAAGCTGATCGGTAGAATGGTTTGAAAAATCCAGGCCGGTAAATCAAGGAAGAGAATTGTAGGAAACTCCATTTCCAGTTGAACAAATTTCCACGACGCCACGGCAAGGAATACGGTAATCATTCCGGCTGATAAATTCACCAGAATCTCAACAAAAGGCTTGTATGTGTCAGATATGAATTGAGGTAATACATCGATGGAAATATGGCGACGCTCCCGGACCGCCAGAGAGGCTCCCAAAAAACCCACCCAGAGGACCAGTTGGCGTAGAAAAATGTCAGTCCACAAAAGGCCGCTATTCAGAAAATTTCGTAGAATCACCTGACCGAATGCAAGAAAAACCATCAAAAAAAGAAGGAATACCAGAAATCCCGATTCGGCTTTGGCCAGCCATTCATCCAATTGTTTGATTGCGCGCATGGTTAAAATAAGGAGTGAGAAGTTTAGCGTGTGCGAAACCGGTTCACCCCGGTTTCGCAGGGACTGATGAGATATAATAAAGACTTTGACAGGCTGGCTCAATAACTTATTATGTCCTCTTTTTATATGGGGTGGTTTTGTGAAATCGGTTCGATTCAGATGGTTTTTTGTTTTGTTTGTTGGGTTCTTGCCAGGGATTGCGACGGCGTTTGCCGATTCATCCCCGGCTCAGGCGCCGAAGGATATGGTATTGATTCCCGCGGGAGAGTTTTTGATGGGAAGCCCTGAAGGGACTGGGCGAAAAGATGAATATCCCCAGCATACCGTTTATCTGGACGCCTACTGGATTGACCGCTATGAGGTCACAGGAGCAGATTTTGAAGAGTACTTGAAGCATAACCCCAAACAGCATCCCACGATTACTGGATGGCATGGCCGGAAGGTGCGGCCGGGGATGGAACGCAAACCGGTGATCGGGCTCACTTGGAAACGCTGTCGGAATTACTGTCTGTGGCGTGGCAAGCGCCTTCTCACCGAGGCAGAGTGGGAACGTGCTGCGGGCGGAATAAATCACCGGACATATCCCTGGGGAGAAGAGTTGCCCGATCAAACCCGCGCTCACTTCAATCGTTGTTGTTTTATTGCCAAAGGTGATATCCTCCGTGAAGTAGGTTCTTTGGAGGCTGGCAAGACTCCCGAGGGAGTCTACGAGATGTCGGGAAATATTGCTGAATGGGTTTTAGATTGGTATGATACGCACTATTATCGAAGGAGTCCCTTGAAGAATCCTAAAGGTCCCTCAAAGGGAAAATACCATGTGATTCGTGGAGGGGCCTGGAACAGCCTGCCCGATTATATGCGGGTTTCGCACCGCTACGGTTTGAACGACGGGCAGGAGTTTTACGGCATCGGTTGCCGATGCGCCAAGTCTCATAATCCCAAAGAATAAACCTTACCTTTTGCTGGCTATGGATAATCTGGATGACAAAATTAATACCCTGATCCGGGACAAGTTGGTTTCTCTGATTCAGGAGAATTCGGTGCGTACCAAACGGACCACGATCAAGTTTACTAAAAGCAACAAGAAACATACCATTGAGCACTGGCAGCGCATATTTGACAGCTACGGCAAGGTATTCCGAAGCATGCCCAAGGACCTTTTGCGGGTTGAGAAGGAAGTACGCATCAAATTTGTAAGTCCTTTAACCGATGAGCGGATTGTTCGCCTGAAAACCATGATTAATTCGGAAGCAGAGGTCTTATTTCAGAAATTAACAGATGAATGTCAGCCTGAATTTGTTAAGCTGGGACATGGAGATACCTTTGACAAGAAAGTGGAGGAGACTCGAAAGATATTTTCGGAAAATCTGGAGAAACAAGTTCAAAATTGTTTGGAATCGGTCAACGCAGAGACAGGGCAGGGAGAGAGACTGGGGGTTCAGGATCTTGTGAAAATTTACGATGTTAATGAGGTCACACTTCACGAGATCAACATTATTTCCCCTTTGCAAAGCATCAATGCATTGCTGGCCAAAATCAACGGCGATTCCAATCTCTCCGATACATTGGAAAACCTTCAGCAGGGATTCCGGCTTCTTTTTCAGGATATCCAGAAGAACCGGATTAATGATGTAGCAACGATGGAAGCCCGAAAAAAATTAAAAATGGAAGTCGCTCGGGATACGATGACCGTCCGCGAAATTGTTTTAAACACGCAGCCTTTTTTGGAGCAACTGGCGCTTCCTGCAGATAAAAGGAATCAGGAAGTTGTTAAAAAATCATGGAGCAACTTTTTTGAAGTTCTGGAAGGTCAGGACGGGCGATGGGCGATAGCGATTCCAAACTTCGAGCCTCTCTATGAATTCATGTGTAACGAGGAGAATTAAAATGAACTGGACCTGTTGTTGTAAATCCATCAGCCAGGGTTGCAAGTCTCGTCTCCTGTTATTAATACTCTCGTTGTTGGTTTTCAGCGGATGTACGTTGTTTAAAATTAATGTGACTCCCAGCTTGGGTCCTTTGAAGGAAAAAACGGTTTCCGGAAAAGGCGAAGACAAGGTGTTGCTGGTTGATATCAAGGGAATGATTTCAAATAAGAAACAGGTTTCCCCCTTGGGAGTGGAAACGAATGTAGGATTGGTCGACCAGGTCAGGGAAACCCTGAAAAAAGCGGAGAGTGATGATGATGTCAGAGCCTTGATTCTTAGAATCAATACCCCGGGTGGCACCGTGACTTCCAGCGATATTATTTATCATGAAATTAAAGCCTTCAAGGAAAGAAAAAATGTAAAAGTTTATGCGATGGTGATGGATCTTGCGGCTTCGGGAGGATATTATGTCGCCCAGGCGGCCGACCGGATTATCGTTCATCCCACCTCGTTGACCGGAAGCATTGGAGTCATCGCTCTTAAGGCGGATCTGAGCGGTTTGATGGATAAAGTGGGCGTCGATTTCGAAGTCGTCAAATCCGGAGCCCACAAGGATTTTTTGTCCCCGTTTCGATCTTTGACCAAGGACGAGCGTTTAATATTTCAAAACACCATCGACACTCTTCATCAGAGATTTGTTTCCACCATTGAAGATAATCGAAAGCAATTGAATAGAGATGAAATCAAAAAACTGGCGGATGGACGAATTTATACCTCACAGCAAGCTCTGGATGCCAAGTTGGTTGACCAGATTGCCTATATGGATGAAGCCGAAAACTTCATCAAAAGCGATCTCGGACTCGAGAAGATGCGTCTCGTTATTTATCATCGGGCCGGACAGTATAAGAGCAATATCTATTCCTCGTCACCGGTACCTCCTTCCATCAATTTTAATTTTCTAAACCTGAATTTCCTGCCGGAAACCCCCGGGCCCAATTTTATGTACCTCTGGATGCCGTGACTTTTTGCCCGGATTGGCGACCTCGTAATCCCTTTAAAATCGGATATATAGAAAAATCCGCAGTTGACGAAGGCCTCCGATTTCCTTACCATAAATATATCAGGAAATATTTCTAGTTAGCCAATTCAGGCTAGGAAATCTTTGGCCACATGGGATCGAACGAGTACAATATTCGCATTTTAATTGCGGAAGATGATGAAGATGATTTGCTTATTTTCCAGGAGTTGATCCTTGAGGGAACGGATTGGGACTACTATTACAGGCGATATGCCGAGGTTATTGTGGATTCTGCCGCTACTCGTGATGATATTATCAGCAAGCTTGCGGAAACCAAATACGATTTGTTTTTCTTGGACTATCGACTGGGCGAGTGGAATGGATTGGACATTCTAAAGGATATTCGTGAAAGGGGATACACTCTTCCCGTAATTATGTTGACCGGCCAGGGGGATCAGGAAGTCGCTGTTCAGGCCATGAAGGGGGGAGCCACGGATTATCTGGTCAAATCAGGACTTACATCAGAGAGTCTCTCCAAAGCTGTCCGGCATGCCATCAACTTACATAAGGAAGAGCAGCAAAGAATTCAAGTAGAAGAATCCTTGAAAGCCCAGGGACTCCTTTTGCAGGGAGTCTCTGAAGCGGCAATACGGTTGTTGACCGTTTATGATCATCAATCCTCTATCAAGGAAGCTCTGGAAATTGCCGGAAAAGCCGGAAACATGGATCGCGTCTATATTTTTCAGGACCATCCTCATCCGGAAAATGGTGAGGGTTCCTTCAGCCTGAAATATTATTGGTGTGCCGGTGATGAAAAGAATTTAGACGAGGATTTATGTGATTTGACTTATTCAGAGTTGGGATGGGAGGACTGGGTAAGTAATCTCAGGATGGGGAAATCTATCAGCCATGTTGTGGGCCCTGCCGATTCAGCATCGGAGTTTTTTCAATCGCAGGGAATCAAATCCTGTGTTTTTGCTCCTTTCAAGATTGACTATTCCTTTTGGGGGTTTGCATTATTTGCCAACCGCTATAGAACTCGTGCCTGGTCTGCGGACGAAGAATCCATATTGAAAACCTTCTCGGCCAGTATCGGGGGTGAAATAAAAAGAAATCGGGATGATCAGGCTTTTCGGGCTATCGTTAAAGGAACGTCGGCAAAAACCGGAAAGGAGTTCTTTCAATCGCTGGTTCGTCATTTGGCTTCCGCTTTGCCGGCTCGCTGTGCCATGGTCAGCGAGGTGGTTGAGGGACACGACTCGAAATGCCAAATCATAGCCGGGTGGAACGGTGAGATGACGAAAAGGCTTTTTTGGAAACAATTTGTCAATGATCACCAGTATGAAACGTCTCACACACCTTATGAGGATCTTCTGAGCGGCCGGGTCAGTTTCTATTCCGAGGGAGTCCAGAAAGCGTTTCCCGATGAAGTTTTTTTAAAGGAAATTGGCGCCGAAAGTTATGCGGGTGTTCCTTTTTTTGACTCTTCTTTGAATGTGATGGGGCATCTCGTGGTCTTCGATCGCAGGCCCATGCTGGATAAAGAAAGAACAATATCTATCCTGAGAGTGTTTGCTTCTCGAGCCGGATCCGAGTTGGAACGCCAAAGAGCGGAAGACACCATCAAAAACATTGCCTATTATGATTCCTTAACCGGGTTGCCCAATCGCCTTCTGCTGATTGACCGGATGACTCTGGCTTTGGCCCATGCCCAGCGGGTGAAAAGACGTTTGGCTGTCATGTTTCTGGATTTTGATGACTTTAAGCTGGTCAACGATAATCACGGTCATGGAATGGGAGATCTTTTTCTCAGGGAAATGAGCCAAAAACTTAAAGCCACTATTCGAGAAGAAGATACTCTGGCCCGCCTTGGAGGGGATGAATTTATCCTTGTATTACCTGAATTGGAGGATCGGACGGATGCCGTCACCCTGGCTGAAAAACTGATCGAACTTGGCCGGGAACCGTTAACTCTTGATGGTAAGGAAATCAAATCATCATTCAGTATCGGTATATCGCTGTATCCGGACAATGGAGACGATTTCAATGCGCTTCTTAAAAAAGCGGATGAAGCTTTGTACGAGGCCAAACGAAAAGGCAGAGACCGATATCATTTTGTAGAATAGATTTTGCTTTTCCCCACCACGATTACCCGCTAAAATACAGCTTCGCTAACCTGAAACATTGAATAGGTCTCATGTTTTTAATCAACTCAATCAACATAGGAACTCCATCCGAAGTTACCTATGCCGACGACCGTAAGATAACAACTTCGCTGAAAAGAAAGCCGGTTACAGGAAAAGTTTTTCTGGATTTGCTGGGATTTGAGGGTGACCAGGTTGCCGACCCAATAAATCACGGCGGTCCCGATAAAGCGGTTTGCGGTTATCCGGCCGATCATTATTCTGATTGGCAAACAGAGCTTTCCCGGAATATGCTTCCCGCTTCTTTCGGAGAGAATTTGACGATTGAAGGACTGACGGAAGATCAGATTCATATTGGGGACATATTCAGCATCGGTGAAGCCCAGTTGCAATGTTCACAACCCCGTCAACCATGCCACAAGCTGACCAAAATATTTGGATACCCAAAACTGGCTTCCCGAATACAAACGTTAGGCTATTGTGGATTTTATTTTCGGGTTTTGAAACAAGGTTGGCTTCAAGCGGGAATGGAGCTGGAGCGGGTTCACTCTGATGAAGAAAAAATTTCAGTCAGAGCCGCTCACTATCTCATGTATCGCGATAAATCCCAGTACGAGGCCATGGAGAGGCTCATGAATCACCCCGCGCTTTCTGAAAGTTGGAAACAGTCTTTCGGAAAACGTTTGTCCAACCGAAAAACCTGATTGGAATGTTCTTTTCCCAGTGTGCTTGTTATGAAGGATAAAAACTCACCGCAGCCTATCTCTTCCTGGATAAGGTTATTGAATAACGGTATCCTGCTTTCCGATGTGGATGAGGCTACAACGACAGCTCTTTGTGGCCACTTGGCGGACTTAGGGATCTTGGAAAAAGTTGGAGAAGAGGAATGGAAATGGGCATTACCTCCGGAGGATTCGAGCAGGACTGAGGAGGAGATAAAAAAACTCTTAACGAAGATTTGTGATACTGAAAAGGGATTTGCGCTTCGTTATTTTTTAAAAGACTCTCCGTCTTCTCAAAATGTTGATGATTCTCAACCTTCGGAATCCCTGGAAGCAGAAAGCAATCCTCAGCTTTTGGGCCACAAAACATCCAACCTCAGTAATCTGCAAATCGTAAAAAAATATGGACGCCAGGTCCAGTCGTTCATGGAATTGGAAAAAAGCTATACGGAAAGGTTGTTGGGACCGAATACCAGCTTGAAAGAGGCCAGAAAAATTTTTAATTTTATTTTAGGCCGGATGAAGCAGAAAACCGAACCTCGCTCTTGGGAGCAACTCAGCCGCAGGCGCCACAAATAATTTAAACTTTTGTTATAAGAAACGGTACGAATGAGCAAACAAAACTTGTTGATTGTTGGGGGTGGTCCCGGTGGATATGCCGCTGCCTTCCTGGCCGCTGACAGGGGTATACAGGTGACTCTTGTCGATGAGGAGGATCAGTTGGGAGGGGTTTGCCTCCTGCGCGGGTGCATACCCTCAAAAACTCTTTTGCATATGGCCAAGTTGATCTCTGAAGTGAAGCACGCAGGAGACTGGGGTCTCCATTTTGGAGAACCGACGATTGATGTTGCCAAGATTCGATCTTGGAAGGAAAAAGTAACCGGCAATCTTACCGGAGGTTTGGCGCAACTTTGCAAGCAACGAGGCATTCAATGGATCCAGGGCCGTGCGGTGTTCAAGGATTCTCATTCCGTTCAGATTGATGGACATGGAGCCCTTGAATTCGATCGCGCTCTTGTTGCCGTGGGTTCACGGCCGATCATTCCAGAGGATTGGGCAGGAGTCGGTCCGCGTCTGATGGACTCCACCGGCGCTTTACAGTTGGAAGATATCCCCGAGCGCCTGCTGGTCATAGGAGGTGGTTACATCGGTTTGGAAATGGGAACGGTTTATGCTGCCCTGGGGAGTCAGATAACGGTGGTGGAAATGACTGAAGGCCTGCTTCAGGGCGTGGATCGCGACCTGGTTCGAATTTTACAGGTCCGGCTGAAAAAGGATTTCAAAGCCATCCATCTTAATACCCGGGTAGAGTCCATAAAGGACGCAGGATCTTGCCTGAAAGTCGCTTTGAAGGGAAACGATGATGAGCTGGAATTTGACCGTGCTTTGGTTGCAGTGGGCCGGCAGCCGAATACATCCGGTTTGGGCCTCGAAAACACACGAGTAGAAGTGGATGAATATGGCTTTGTGAAAGCAGACGCTGAGGGAAGAACGGCGGACTCTTCCATTTTTGCTATCGGAGATGTGGTGGGGGGTGCAATGTTGGCTCACAAGGCGTCCCATGAGGCCAAAAGGACGGTGGACGGTCTGTTCGAGGACTCCCCGAATCATGACTCTATGGTTGTTCCCGCCGTCATATTCACCGATCCGGAGATTGCCTGGTGTGGTCTGACCGAACTGGAAGCCAAGGAAAAAGGGATCGAAATCGCCATGGCGAAGTTTCCCTGGGGGGCCTCAGGGAGGGCCGGTACACTGGGCAGAAATGACGGGGCCACCAAACTGATTGTTGATCCCCAGACAGACCGTATTCTTGGAGCCGGGATGGTCGGAGTTGGAGTGGGAGATCTGATTTCTGAAGTGGCTCTGGCCATTCGGCTGAAGGCAACCGTAACAGATTTAGCGGAAACGGTGCATCCGCATCCCACTCTTTCAGAGACCCTCATGGAAGCTGCGGAGGTTTATCTGGGCCGATCCACCCATCAATATAAGAAGCCCCGTTAATCGTCGAATCCGCTACACATCGATAACATCATCGTCGTCCAATTTACGACGAGGCGGGGGTTTTTGAAAAGGGGAATGGGGAGGAAACGGATCGTCCAAGGGGCGTGTTTGGGATCGGCTCCCACGAAATAGACTGGCAACCATGGTGATCAGGCCGCCGATCAGGGCAATCACCAAAAATGTGATTCCGAACAGAAACAGCAGGGCAATTCCAAGAACGGTCGCCAGGAACAAGCCGATTTTCGTCCTGAGGGGAAGTTGTTTTAAATTTTGGGTGGTGAAAACAAACATTTTAATTCAAGGACTCCTTTGGTCTATAATACACCCTCAAGCTCAATAAGGGAAAAGTTGTGGACAAAGATATTTTCATCATTGAATGCCCCGAGTGCGGCGCCAAAAACCGGATCAAATCGTATTCACCGGACCGCATTCCGGTATGTGCAAAATGCCGGACTCGTCTGGTAGACGAAGATAAAAATGAGGCGCATTCCCGGTACGCTGAAAACCTGAAGAATTTTTACGATCTGCCCGATATGAATGCCCGGGATGCAAAATAATCCCTGCCAGTTTACCAATAAACTTGAAGTATTTTAAACCCGCAATTTTTTAATTTCAGGTGCGATTATGGATGAAGCGGTTCAATTGATCGATCAAATTTTAAAGGAAAAACTGGAAGCGTCGCATGTGGATATCATCGACGAAAGCTATCTGCATCGCGGCCATAAAGCTGCCGGCGGGGGAGGGCATTATGCAGTCACCGTCGTTTCTTCCAAGTTTGAAAATACCAACCTGATCGATCAGAGGCGCCTGGTTTACACCGCGTTGGACGATCAAATCAACGGCTCCCCAAAAGTGATTCATGCCCTGCAGATTAAAACTCTGACGCCTGCTCAATGGGCCGAGCAGACAGGGCAATCTGCCTGAGCCGGCTCACTCCCGATAGATTTCCAATTCTTCACAATTTTTGAGGTTCGGCGACTCCGTTAGGGCCTTGATTCCCGCCGGAGAAAACTGATTCTTATACAAATCCAGTTTGATGAGTTTTTTGCTGTTCGGCGAGTCTGCAAACGCCCGCGCCCCTTCATCCCCAATAACATTTCCAAACAACGACAATTGGGTGACCTTGGGCAGGTTTGTCGAATTAGCTAAAGCCACCGCCCCTTCGTCGCCGATTTCGTTATGATTCAGAACAAGGTTTTCGAGGTTGGTCAGGTAAGGGCATTCGGCAATTGCTTCGATTCCTTCATCCCCCGTCTGGTTTCCAGAATAGGTCAGGACTTTAACTTTTTTTAAAATCTCGCCCTTGGTGCACAATTCCATGGTGCCCCGCAGTCCGATATATTTTTCGCGGAGACTCAATACCGTGCCGTCTTCGCTCAGGTTTTCCTTAATGAGATCGTCAATCCGGCTCATTCTTGACTCCTTGCGGTCGATCAGGTTGAATTAGGGCTCTATCATATCAATTTCCCATCGTCTGGAAAATAAAAAACCGGTACGGGAAAACCCATACCGGTTCAATAAACTTGATTAAGCTGGACTGCTAAAGCAAAGGATCGAGGAACAATCCATCCTTCTTCCACCGCTCGATTTCTTCCTTGGTGGGGATGGGCGGTACCGGTTTTTTCTCGGTGCGCTTGTCCAGCGGGTCATGGAAGGTTCGCGCGTAGGCTTCCGCCTTCCAGAGGTACAGATGCGGGAAAATGCTGCCCCAGGGGGCCATCGGAGTGTTGTCGACACCCCGGGTGACGCGCCGGTAATACAGCTCGTCAGGAAAATCCTTGAGAGTCACATCCATATGATCCGCCATTTTGTCCGTGTCGGGGTTATCGGGTTTGCGGAAATCGAAGGCTCCTGTCATCATGGGAATGCCGTCGGCACCATGACAGACGGCGCAATTGAGACCTTCCGTCGCTGGCTCCTTGCCTTCGAACACCAATTTACCCTCTTCAAGAATCTGCTTGTCATCCCACCAGGTCCACTGATTTGGGAATTTCCCTTCCACCGGCATATGAGTGGGGTCACGCATGGTTTTAAGATAGGACACCAGCGAAAGGAGCTCTGCTTCGTTCAAATCTTCACCATAATAGGTAGGCATGGCTTTCTTGGACTTTTTATCTTCAAATCCGGGAGATTGCTTCTTTCGCGGATCCAGAATCTGCTCTTTGATGTAATCCACTGAGTAGAGTCCGATCTGTTTGGTACCCAGGTTGGGACCCCGGTCCGAGTTGCCTTCCCAGAAGACCTTGTGGCAGTTGAAGCATTTGTTGCTCTCGAAAATTTCACGTCCTGCGGCAATAGCCTCGGGTCCCGGTACAAATGTTGTTACCGGCTTTTTATTCAGCTTGGCCAACTCGTGTTCCGGATTGAATTGAGGAAGTTGGGCGGTAATGGTAATGAACAGGATAGAAGGAAATGCATAGGTGACTATCAATCGTACGATAGCATCGCTGGCGCCCTTTTCTACCCTCATCGTTTTGAGGTCAAGAATGATAAAAACGATCATGCCGACTACGGAGAAAGAAACAAACTTGATCTGCCACCAGATAGGAAAGCCGTAGTGACCTGAGCCAAACCATAAAATGACCGCTATGACTGCCACACCCGGGATTTTGGTCATGACATTTTTGAAAAACCCTTTTTCCTTGGGAGCGCGGTGCTGCTTGGTCAACAGGAAACCATAGAGCAAAGTAAGGCCTGCCATAGCTCCGGCCATAATGGGTGGTGACATGTTGAAGAAAACACCGACTCCATAACCGAAAGCGCCAACGCCGGCGGCAATAATCAGAATTTTTGGTAAATTCTTCATAATCTATTCAGCCATCTGAGGTGCCGCAGCAGGGGTTTCCCCGGCTTTGGCTTTCTTGGTTTTAGGATATTTGATGCCCAGCCATATAATAGCCGTCATCACGATAAAGAAAGTCCACACCACTCCCGTTACAAATACACCGGATTCTGCAAGTGTCGGTGCAAACTTTTCGGGAGTAACGTCCTTGAACACTTTGTATATGTGCCAGTTCATTCGGGATAATTCGCGGATGGTCCCCATCCAGCTCATCAGCCAGATATCTGTGAATCCCATGAATATGAGAATGTAGGGACCCAGGGGATTAATTTTCCCCCAGCCGATTTTCCCGGTTCGTGTCGAAATCGTATAGAAAATGTAATTGATGAGTGTCACCGTTACCAGAGCGAATGCGGCGGTGTTTTTGGAGACCATGAGTGCCAAAAACGCCAGGTTATCCGGTAATACCATATCAGGATTCATACCCGGTTCCGGGAGCATGGTGGCGAAGAACCGGCGTGGAGTGAACCAGATCGTCGCCGCTATGATAATCAAAACAAAACCGAGTTTCATTGCCGGGAAAAATCGATGCGCGTTTTCGATGCGTTTCATGCTCACCCACATATAGACATTGCTGGCGGTGAACATGGTGGCAATCAACAGGCCCTGTACCAGCATGAACATCGATTCGCGGTCGGACATGATGTACATGCCGATGGTGGCGTCGTACTGGTAAATCTCGCGGACAAAGATGTAGCCCATCGCCGGCAGGGGAATCATGAACAACACGCCGATGAAGTTGCCCATGTAGCCGACCCAGTCGTAGTATTCTTTTTCTTTGGGGTCCTTGGACCAGAGATACATATAAGCGGAAATAACGCCAACCATGAATCCCCCGAAGGTACCGTTACCCACGAGGCGATGGTAGTTGAGCGGCATCCAGGTCATGGTCGCGATGCGGTCCCACTCGGTCATCGTCGTGAACAGAGCGTCGTAAGGCTTGGGCGGCGTCTGCATGAAGGTTGCCGGACCATCCAGGGCACACAACAGTGACAATCCCAGAATGTTCAAGACAACGCCCAGGACGATATGCCGTCCTTTTCGATTGGTTTTGTTCAAGGGTTCCCAGGAATAAACGTAAATGTACAGGACGATAGTTTCCAGAATGAACAGGGTGGGGTAACCGATCATGAACAGAATCGGATAGGCGGTGACCAGATAGGAGATAAAATCCTTGTAGGCCACCATCATGATGAACAGGAACAATCCGCCCGTCAATGCGGTGAAGCTGTAACAGAACCCGATGACCTTGGTGATTTCGTGCGCCAGCCGCTCGAATTTATAATCTGCTTCGGCAAACATGATGGCGGTGGACAGGAAACCGCCCACAGCCCCATTCACAAACGCCAACAGGATGGCGGGAATTGTCGTATGATCTATCGGAACCAGAAGATAGGCGAAAAATGTTCCAACCACGCCTCCCACGATCGAAGACATTTTGGTGTTCATGCAGACGTGAAAATAATTCAGGAAACTGATTATCAGTGCAGCAAATGCACAGGCCCACAATCCATATAGAACGCCATGATGAATATCGACAATGATTTCACCGATGATTCCGATAATGACGCCGGTCAGGACACCCATGAATACATTGGCGAGAATAACTGCTTTACGGACGCCCTGGGTTCTACGTGCGCCCATCACCTCCATGATGACCACAAACATGGGGCAACCCAGAATAAATGAAGCAAACAGGATGTGGAGTTGCGCCGCTCCCCAGGTTGCTTTTCTGTTGCCCAATCCGGGGAACTTGTATCCTCCGCCGTCTTTAATCTCCGGCATAGGTCTGATGTCTGCAGCCGGGCCTATATCGTAGAGATACGCATTTTCGTCTTCTTCGGCAGCTTCTTCCCCTTCGGCGCCCTCTTCACCTTCCGCTTCTTCTCCACCGTCTCCTTCGCCGTCCTCCTCCTCATCTTCGTCATCCTCTTCATCTTCCTCATCCTCTTCTTCGGCTAGAACCGTTTGAGGTCCCAGGCTTCCTAAAAAGGAAGAAGGAGAAACCCAGGGAATGGCAGGGCTCAGGTGAACCAGGCCATAAACCATGAGGGCCAGCAGAATCAGTTTGAATGAAAGGGGTTTTTGCTCTGAGACGTTGCTAGAGGGCATCGCAGAGTACCTGAGGTTAAAGGATTGAGAACTTTCTATTTGTGGGCAAACGGTTCAAACACACCAACAGAAAATTTAAAAATTTCTTCCAAAAAGGTTAGAGAAATATCATAGGGGTTTTTTAAAGTCAAGGGAATTATAAATGCTGAAAATACATGAGTTAACGCGTTCTCCGAACCTTCATGAAAGGGGCAATTGGGGAGCCCTAAAAGGAGAGTTTTGCCTCCAAAATTTGGAAGAAATCAGGGTGTCGTAGAGCCGGTCATCGCCTGGGCGGCCAGCTGACCGCAGGCGCCTAAAATATCTGTTCCCCGATTGTTCCGGATAAATGTGGAGAATTTCTTTTGGATCAGGTAGTTCTGAAAAGACTTGATGCGCTCTTCCGATGGCGGCTGATAAAGAGAACCTTCGAAACCGTTGAAAGGAATGAGGTTGATTTTGCATCGAACCTGACTCAATAGCTTTCCTAAACGGACGGCGTCTTCATCGCTGTCGTTTATACCCTTCAAAAGAACATACTCAAAAGTAATTCTTCGAGTTGGCTTTAATGGGTATTTCTTAAGGCATTCCATGAGGTTCTTAATGGGGTATTTTTTGTTAATGGGCATGATCTGGTCGCGGGTCGCATCTTCCGTGGCGTTGAGTGAAATGGCCAGGTTAACGTGAATGTCCTCTCCTGCAAACTGTTGGATGCGGTCCACCAGACCAGCAGTCGATAGCGTGACCTTACGGTTGGATATCCGCATCGCATGTGGGGAGACCAACAGCCGCAAGGCTTCGCAGACTTCTTCATAATTATCCAGCGGTTCGCCCATTCCCATCATCACAACATTGGTGACCTGATTTTCCTCCGGAAGGTCATCATTGACTGCGAGAACCTGTCCGATAATGTCTCCAGCTGTCAGGTTGTTTTTCAATCCAAGGGTGGCCGTAAGGCAAAAGGAGCAGGCCAGCCGACAACCGACCTGGCTGGAGATGCACAGGGTTGTGCGTGACTCGTCGGGCATCCATACGCTCTCGACTTGCGAACCATTGCCCAGCTCAAATAGATATTTGACGGATCCGTCCTGCGAATGGGTTTTGGCCGCAATCCGGGGCAGTGCGATGACAAAATGCTTTGCGAGACGAGCTCGCAGTTCCTTGGAAAGATTGGTCATTTCCTCAAAACGCCGGGCGTGATGATGGTAGACCCAGCTGAGTACCTGTTGGACCCGGTAAGCGGGCAATCCCCAGTCGGCAAACAACTGCTTCAATTTCTCTTCAGGAAATCCTATCAAATTGGTCATGGATGAATCGCTCCTTAAGCAGCCATTATCACGGGATTCATCCCACAAGACAAGAGGGATTTAAACAAGGAGAGTCGTTGACTTTCTTGTTATCAACCTGGGCTAAAATACAACTTGTTTGTTTTGGGCTGTGAATAGGTGAGGTAGGAATCAGCCAGAATCCATCCGCTGAATGCAGCCATTAAAATAATGCAGACTGCAAGACTCTGGAGTATATGGTATTCGCCTTTAGCTGGAATTTTGGTGAGCCCAATGCCTGCCATAATGAGGCAAAGGATGGAGACCCCAAACCCCGTGCCCATCAGAATCAACAATTCTGTGGAGAGGAGGATGTCCCTGTTCATGTGGTTGAGTGCCGCCACCGCCAGACTGAGAGGTGCCAGGCTCAGGAAATAAGGAATCCATACCAATGCTGTTCGAGGTTCCTTGTATCGAGTAAACATGCGGAAGCCGAACCAGAACAGGCAAATCAGCATTCCTCCAGATAGATAATCGAAGATGGCTTTCTCTCGTTGTTCTTTACGGATGTGGTTCAGTGCACCCAGAACGTATTGCGCCACTTCTTCCTCATCCATCTCATAGTACCCGCCGCGGCTCGTATCGTAGGCGAACACACGCGCAGTGGTGGATTCCGCCGGCAGGGAGATGGCGCGGTATTTGTCTTTGCCGGCCGATTCGATTTCGAGATAAACGATTCCCGTATGGTATTTTAAGTTGTACTTGTCAATTTCAACGAGATTCTTTGCATAGCGTTTGTTCTCTTTATAAAACTGCTCCTGAATAGCCATTAGGTCCTGCAAGGCCTGCCGGGCCTGGGCATCCTGGTCGTTTTCAAAGATGCGGGTGCATCCGCTGGCACAACAGGCTATGATAATCAGCCAGAGTAGAGGCCGCTGTAGAATTGGGTTCATTTGGATAATAGATTCATAGAAAAATTGAGGCCAAACTTATATCACACGAACCGAATCCCGGCAAGGCAGCCAGCCGGTCAACGGTATCCGAAATCAGTCAGTTATTATGAAGCATCAGCCTATCTGGAAGCAATTGAAGTTTGTTACCGGTAATCCTAATAAGCTTCGCGAAGCGCAGGAAATTCTTGGCATTGAGATGGAGCAGGCAAAAGCCGATCACCTGCACGAAATCCAGACCAACGATATTCGCCAATTGGTCGAGCACAAAGTCACTGAAGCCTGGCGCGAATTCAAGTGTCCGGTGCTCGTGGAGGATTCGGGCTTGATCTTTACTGCCTGGAATGGGCTGCCAGGTGCTTTGGTCAAGTGGTTCGAAAAAAGTGTGGGATGCGAGGGAATGCTGAAAATGCTGGAACCGTTTGAGAATCGCCAGGCCGAAGCCGTCTGCCTGACGGCTGTGTACGACGGTGAAACAATGATTGTTGGAGAGGGCAGGGTATCAGGTACCATTGCCCGCGAAATTCGGGGAAGCCAGGGATTCGGGTGGGATGTGATTTTCATTCCAGACGGCGAAACCCGGACCTATGCCGAAATGAGTCCGCCGGAAAAAAACGCCTCATCTCATCGCAAACGGGCGTTTGAGTCCCTTAAGAATCAATTATGAGTTGTTTTCCAGCTCCGAAAGACGATCGAATAAAATTTTTAGTTGTTCGTGGTGATTTTTGAGATGGGTGAAAACAGCATCGGCCTCTTTTGTAGTTGATTCTGTTTTCATATTCTTGTGATCTTGAAGCATGTTTTTCCAGTCTATTCCCTGTGGTAACCATTCCCTGTTCTCCGCCAACGCAAAGCATTCTTCCGGGGACTCACAAGTCATGTTTTGTTTCAAGGCGGCAGCCTGAATGCATTTTGTTGCTGTGTGCAAAGTAAAATCAAAACGCTGGAGCGCCGCATCCCGGTAATAATCGGTGGCTTCATTCTTTTCCATCTGTTGGAGCCACTGCAGGTTCCAGTCCAATTGGTTCAACAGGATTTTTAATGGAGGCAATTCCTCCGGGGTCTGCGTCATGGGTCAATTTTATTTCATAAATGTCCGAAAATGGGAAGAACTTTTGAATTGAAGATTTTATAATGATATTCTCTATCGTCAGTTTCAAAATTTGATGGTTTTTCACGGATCGGGTAATGTTTTATGGTCGAACAGGAGCGCTTTATCGATAACGGTGATGAGACGGTGACCGACCATGAAACGGGGTTAATGTGGAAAAAAACCGATACCATGATCGATTTAAAGAAATGGGTAAATTATCAGGAAGCCGTGGATTATTGTCGCGAGCTTAATGAAAGCAAATTTGCGGGATACCAGGATTGGAGATTGCCCGCTAAAGACGAAATGCTTTCTTTATATAATGAATCTTTTTCGCAAACAGATAAATTCGGCAAGATTGTTCACATTAGCGATAAATTTGCCAGCGGTTGTGGTTTCTCGATGATCGCCAAAATGGTAGACGGCCGGATCCGTACCTGGATTTTGAAATTGCGGGACGGGGAGTTTGAGCACCCTGATGGATTGTGGACTTTAGCCGAAGCTGCCCGAGCGGTACGCTCGCTGTAAATAAAGAGGAGTTTTCTTCATGAACGATATATATCAACCCCCTTCAACCGTTTCGGAGACGGCCTGGGTCCAGAACATGGACCAGTATCGCGAGATGTACGAGCGGTCTATCAAGGATCCGGAAAGATTCTGGGCGGAGCAGGCGGAGCAGTTTATCTGGTTTAAAAAATGGGACAAAGTCCGAGATTTTAACTACAACGTTAAAAAGGGAAAAATATTCATCGAATGGTTTCGCGGCGCTAAAACCAATATCACGGTCAATTGTCTGGACCGCCATATCGAATCACGGGGCGATCAGATGGCCATCCTCTGGGAAGGCAACGAGCCGGGAGAAACCCAAAGCCTTACCTATAAAGAATTGCTGGATCAGGTGTGCCGATTCGCCAATGTTCTCAAAAAACACGGCGTCAAAAAGGGCGACCGGGTCTCCATTTATATGCCGATGATTCCCGAATTGGCAGTGACCATGCTGGCCTGCGCCCGTATTGGTGCGATTCATTCCATCGTCTTTGGAGGATTTTCACCCACTGCCCTGGCCGATCGTATAGTCGATTCAACCTGCACGGTAGTGGTGACAACTGACGGCTCTTACCGGGGAAGCAAGCCGGTGGCTTTGAAAACGAATGTGGACGAAGCCATCATTCTTGCTCAAAAGGAAGGGGTCACGGTGAAATCCTGCATCGTATCTCAGCGCGTCGGAAAGGAAATCGAAACCAATATGGTGGCCGGCCGGGACACCTGGTGGGAGGATGAGATGGCTGCTGTTGACGGCGAATGCGAGCCGGAAGCCATGGACGCAGAAGACCCGCTTTTTATTTTATATACCTCGGGGTCAACGGGAAAACCCAAGGGTGTGCAACATAATGTCGGCGGTTACATGATTTTTGCGGCGCTCACTCACAAGTATATTTTTGATTATCACGACGGCGACATCTGGTGGTGCACGGCGGACATCGGTTGGGTAACAGGGCACTCTTATATTGTTTACGGTCCTCTGGCAAACGGTGCCACCACTCTCATGTTTGAAGGCATCCCAACCTATCCCGATGCCGGGCGTTTTTGGGATGTGGTAGACCGTCACAAGGTCACACAGTTCTACACGGCTCCAACTGCGATCCGGGCTCTAATGTCTCACGGTGAAGAATTTCCTTCGAAATATAATCTGTCGACATTGAAAGTTCTGGGTTCCGTGGGCGAACCGATCAATCCGGAAGCCTGGCGGTGGTACTACAAGCATGTCGGGCGAGGCCGGTGCCCCATCGTCGATACCTGGTGGCAGACGGAAACCGGCGGCATATTGATCACTCCGTTACCGGGATGCACACCCACCAAACCCGGTTCGGCGACGTTCCCGTTTTTCGGTGTGAAACCGGTGATCATTGAATCCGAGACCGGTAAGGTAGTGGATGGTAATGGAGTTTCCGGTGTTCTCGCATTAGAGGAACCCTGGCCGGGACAAATGCGGACGGTGTATGGTGATCACGATCGGTTCGAGGAGACTTATTTCAAAATGTATCCCGGTTATTATTTTACCGGCGATGGCAGCACCCGCGATGAAGACGGCTATTATTGGGTTACCGGACGGGTGGATGACGTGATCAATGTTTCTGGACATCGCATGGGGACGGCAGAAGTGGAGTCGGCTCTGGTACTTCACGAAAAGGTTGCGGAGGCGGCAGTCGTAGGGTTTCCACACGATATCAAGGGGCAGGGCATCTATGCCTACACAACCTTGATGGATGGGGTGGAGTATACAGATGAATTAAAAAAGGAACTGATCGCGTTTGTCAGAAAAGAAATTGGCCCCATCGCGGCGCCGGACGTCATTCATTGGGCGCCTGGACTCCCGAAAACGCGGTCCGGAAAAATCATGAGGCGCATACTTCGCAAAATTGCCGCGGACGAAGCCGATCAATTAGGCGATGTGTCGACGTTGGCAGATCCCTCTGTGGTGGAACAGTTGAAATCGACTTATCAGAAGATTTAAAAGGAAGCAAAGACAGGATTTAAGGCGGCGGTATAAGGGATCGTGGAGTAGATTGCCTCCACTCCACGATTCTTCGCTAGTCGGCGAAAAAGGAAAGGTCCCCCTTCCTCCCCAAATGTATTGAACGCGTATAAATTGGAAGAGTTAACTTTATTCCAATTTTTTCAGGTTGTCAACGAATAATTCTGATTTCTTGAGACTTAGGGGTTTTTCAAAAGATTTATCCACAATTAATTCACAGTCAATCCACAGTTTTTTATCAGGCCGCACAATTTTTCATAATTTTTTCAAGGCTAAACGGTACTTAACCTCATTTAATCCTTTATGGCTTAACGGGTTGAGAGGTTGGTGCCGGATGGCCTGGTTGAAAGCCTCCCGGGATTCTGTCAGTCGATTGAGTTTCAGATAAGTCCAGCCCAGCCCATCGTGTATCTCGGGCCAATCCGGATGATGGTTTAAGGCTTCCAGCCAATGCTTCAGCGCCTCCTGATATTTCTTCTGCTGGAGCAATGTGCGGGCCAATTTCGTGCGGGCGCTGGTCACGGTGTCGATCTTCAGACCCGGTTCGTTGCCCTGTTTCTTTTCGGTGACCGGGTGAGTGTTGGGATTCCTCTTGAGGCTTTTTTGAAGATAGGTCTCCGCTTCCTTCCATTTCTCCATTTTGTAAAAGTTGTATCCTAAACCCTTCATAGCTTCCGAGGATCGAGGACGGGATGCCAAAGCGGTATTGAACATTTTGATGGAGTTTTCAGACTGGTTGCGGTGGAAATAAGCCCAGCCGATATGGTTGTACACCTGCCACCCGAATCGTTCTTTTGCCAGGATATCTTTAAAATCATCGGACTCTGCGATTTCGGGATCGAGCGAAATCGCCTTTAAAAAGTATTCGACTCCCCGGTCGGGATCTCCGTGTTGATACTCGATCCATCCGACCGCCATGTAAACGGAAGCTCTTAATGGTTTGCGACGGGCTTTCTCTAGGAAGTAGTCCTTGGCAGTTTCTGTATCCCAACTCCGCAAAATGCTCCAGTCCAATTTGTATACGATTTGCTTCTGATCCGGCGTGAGGGTGTCGGCAATGATTAAATTCCTAGCCGCCTTTTCATATTGGCCGAGATGGTAATAGGCGATTCCCAATCCCTTGGTCCAATGTGATTCGTATTCTTTCCGCGTTCGTATTTTTTTGAAATTATCGATGGCTAATTGATACTGCTTTTTACCGATTTGGCTGAATCCTAAGCCACTATATGCTTTGGCCAGAGCGAAAGTAAGGGTAGGGTCGGACTGGTGTTCTTGAACGTAATCGAAGTACAGATAGGAGGCGTTTTTATAGTCGCCTTGTCTCATTTTCTGATCGGCCCGATACAGTTTGGAAACCAGCGTTCCCCGTAAATGACGCATGCCCTCCAAGGCAGCGGAATCCTTGGAGTCCTTGTTCAAAGCGGTTTCGAAATGTTTCAGGGCTTCTTTTTCCTGACTGCGTTTCAGTTTGATCCAGCCCAACGCGCTATAAGGATAGGACCAGTCTGGATATTTCTTGTTCAATTGTATGAACTTATTCTCGGCGATGCGGTATTTTTGGATATCAAAGTAATGCCTGGCGACAGAGGCTTTCGCGAGGAGGTTTTTTTTAACTTCCAGAATTCCCAATCGGGTACCAATGAATTGCCCGTGCTGTTCCCAGGTTTCATTGAACACCTTCTCTGCTTTAAGCAGATTGCCGGTTTTTAAGAGACTCCATGCCAACCCGTTGCGCGCATCCAGATGACGGGAAATTTTCTGAGGCAGCCCCTGAAAAGCGGCCAGGGATCGCTTGAAGAGTTTTTTGCGGTAAAGCCGCCAGGCTTCTTCGAGAGCGGGATGGCGTTCCGGTTGATTGTCCGGGAACATCGCCAACATGCTCCGATAGCGAGGTGCTTCGATATCCAGGGTGAATAAGGATGGGGTTCGAATATGTGAAGGAGCCACCTCCACCGATTGAGCGGAGGAACCTCGCCATTGTTCCCATTGTTCTTCAAGATCATCCCGTTCCCCGAAAACGTAAATTTTCTTGAAATGAAATTGCGCAGATTGTTCTCGGGCGAGAAATAGATAACAAAAGCCGAGTCCTTTATGGGCTTCGTACGAATTAGGTGACAGAGATTCAGCCTGCTTGAATTTGTCCAGAGCGCGTTCATATAATTTCATCGCTAGATAGGACCATCCCATTCCAATTAGAGGTTCCGCCTTCTTCGGAAAATGGGTATGGGCGCTTTCAAATGCAATGAAGGCTTTATCGTATCGTTTTTGAAAAAAATAGGCCCAGGGGAGGAGCCTAAGGGTTTTCGGGTTGTCCGGCGAAGCGATCAGGGATTTTTTAAGATAATATTCCGCTACCTCAAATTGATTGGCTTTAAACTGCTCAATCGCAAATTCAAGATCCAGCTGCGATTTGGCAGTGCTGACAGCCGGGGAAACGGCAACGGGTTTTCTGAGTACAGGTTTGACAGTTGTTTCGGGTTTGTCGATAGGAGCAGGCTTTCCGTTGCGCGGCTCGGTTTTTGTTTCAGATTCCGCAGAAATGGAAGGTTCTTCGATCGGCTGCTCTGTTGTGGCCTGAGGTTTGCCTGGGGGCTTGGGTTTCTCAAAACGTTGGGCGATCGTGGCCTTGCGCTTTCCCTTATTGCTGGATGCGCTTTGGCAGCTCCATCCGATTGTCAGAAGGAACAGCATTAGAAGGCCATATCCTAGGGTTTTTTGATACAATGTCAGCATTTCAATAAAGGGGCAGCACGGTTTTCAAGTGATATCTCTATATCGGCATAATTTTCAAATATTTTAGCCGATCCGGAGGGGGAAACCGGATTAATTTTATTTTTCGCAAGAGCTGAAAGAAATAGTAATATTCAGCATTTATAGGGTATGATGCCTCCTTTTCTTTTTCAGGGTGAAATTCAGGATCAATGAACGTTTTCAGGACAGTCGGAATTCTTTTGCTGCTGACCCTGCCCATGGGTTGCTCTCAGAGTGATAACGAAAAAGAGGGAGATCAGGTGCCTTCCATTTCGGAGATAGAAGCGGTTGAAGGTGGTGAGAAGTCGGCCCCGGCAGCTCCCCCGGAATTGTCGGAAGAGGACAAGCTTAAAGCCGCTCAGGCTCCGCAAGGGATGGTGTTCATCAAGGGGGGATGCTTCACCATGGGAAACGATCGTGCCCAGGCCGATGAAAAATATGAGCACGAAGTCTGTCTCGACGATTTTTATATGGATCGCTACGAAGTGACCCAGGCTCGTTGGGAAAAAGTCATGGGCTACAACCCCTCCAAGAATGTTAAAGCCGATCATCCGGTTGAGCAGGTCAATTATTTTGACGTTCAACAGTTTATCGAAAAATCCGGCGGCGTTTGTCGGTTGCCGACGGAAGCGGAATGGGAATACGCCGCTCGGGGATACGCCAGGACCCGGTATTTTTGGGGCAACGTCATGAACGGCGCCTACGCTTGGTTCGAAGACAACTCGGACAAGATCACCCATCCGGTCGGTCAGAAAAAACCCAACCAGTTTGGCTTGCACGACATGATGGGAAACGTTTGGGAGTGGACAGAGGACTGGTACAGTCCCTATTACGTCGGCAACAAGGAGACCAATCCCACTGGACCGAAAGAAGGGGAGAACAAAGTGATCCGCGGCGGATCGTTTGATTCCTCCGCCGGAGCCCTCAGGATCACCAACCGGACCTGGCTGAACCCTAAAAACCGCGTGTTCTCTAAAGTCGCTACCTATGGCGGCAGCGTCGACGAGTTATATAATTACGTCGGCTTCCGTTGCGCCAAATCCATACCCGGACCACCTGCCACTACTGCAGAAAAAGAAAACCCCGCAAAAGGTTAAGTGGAAAAACCTCGTACTAAGCTCAAAAGATTTGATGATAAAAATTTTTGTGGAAGTGCAGGTTAACGGCAATCATTGCAAATGCCGAACATGTCCAGTTTGTGAGTGGTCATTTCGAAGCCGTGTTCCCGGGCCACGTCTTCCTGTAATTTTTCAATTGTGGAATTGTGGAACTCGATGATCTTGCCGCATTGGGTGCAGATCATATGATCGTGGTGGGCGTGTTCGTAGTTGTGTTCGTAGCGTTTCTGACCGTCGCCGAAATCAAGCTCTGCGGCAAGCCCGCTTTCGGTCAACAAAGCGAGGGTCCGGTATACGGTGGCCAAGCCGATTTTGGGTTCCTTGGCTGAAACTTTTTTATAAAGTTCTTCAGCGCTGAGGTGTTCCTCACTGCCCAGAAACGCTTCCAGCACGGCACGTCTCTGTTTGGTGATTTTCAGGTTGTGCTGATTGATGAAATTTTCAAGAACTTCATGTTCGTCAGCGGCCATAAAACCTCCCTTTAAGCATAAAACTTATCATGGAGATTCCACAGGGTCAATCCATCATTTTTGGCCAGATTCTTTCAATTGGGCATCGCTCCAGCGCTTGTAGTGGTCGTACACTTCCTGGGTCAGGGTATCCGCAGATATTTCCGATTGTTCCCCATCTTTCATGTTTTTTAACACGTATTTGTTGTTCTTGATTTCGTTTTCCCCGATGATCAGCGCAAACCGACTTTCGAGTTTATTGGCTTTGCGCATTTGACTTTTCATGCTTCCCCCTTCAATCTCACGTTCTACACAGAAGCCGGCAGTCCGTAGTTGATGAGTGACCGAAAAGGACAATTGCTGCGCTTCCTCACCGAGGCAAACCAGGTAGATGTCGGGACGCTGCTCCAGGTTTTGAAGTTTTTCTTCGGGCAGAAGGGAGATCAGGCGTTCCAAGCCGAGAGCGAAGCCGAAGCAGGGGGTCGGAGGACCATTAAAATCTTCCACCAGGGAATCATAACGGCCGCCACCGCAGACGGCGTTTTGCGATCCCAGTCCGGTTTTTGAAATCACTTCGAACGTCGTTTTATTGTAATAATCAAGACCGCGCACGATTTGATCGTTGACACTATAAGAAGTGTTGACCGCATCCAGAAATTCCTGGACCTGGGCAAAATCCTGTTCGCATTGCGAGCAGAGATGATCTTTGAATTTTGGGAGGCCTTTGGCAATTTCACTGCAGCATTCCACCTTGCAATCAAGAACACGCAATGGGTTTCGCTCGTAACGCTGGTTGCAGTTGCTGCATAATTCTTTCAAATGCGGTTTGATCGCCGATTTGAGGGTCTCACGGTATTGCGGACGACAATCTTTGCATCCCAGAGAGTTGATCTGGAGTTCGAGATCGTTCAGGCCCAGTGTCTTGAAAAACTCTATAAGCATGATCATCACTTCCGCATCGATGGCTGGACTGGATGATCCCATGGCTTCCACCCCGATCTGGTAAAACTGGCGAAAGCGTCCCGCCTGCGGTCGTTCATAACGAAACATGGGACCGAGGTAATACAGTTTGGTTAACTGGTTCTGGCCATGCATTTTGTGCTCAATGTAGGACCGAACGACAGAAGCGGTTCCTTCCGGCCGGAGCGTGATCTCCTCACCTCCTTTATCCTTGAAGGTGTACATCTCCTTTTCCACGATGTCTGTGGTATCACCGATACTTCTTTTAAACAGGTCGGTGTATTCAAAAATGGGGAGCCGGATTTCCTTGAAACCGTATCGGGAAAACATCCAGCCTGCTACGGATTCCACCCATTGCCACTTTTCAATTTCTCCGGGCAGGATGTCCTTGACGCCTTTGATGCTCTTGATTTTCATAAACAGGTTGATTGAATTGTGAATGGGAGATTATTTCTTGAGGAACCGGTCAACCAGGTCCACCTCGCGAGTGCTTCCAATGAAGAGGGGAGTCCTTTGATGGATTTCCGAGGGTTGGATATCCAGTATTCGGGTTTGACCATTGGTGGCTTTGCCTCCGGCGTGTTCCACAATAAAAGCGAGAGGGGCGGCCTCAAAGGCATAGCGCAGTTTTCCCTGGGGGTTTTTCTGGTCGCCCGGGTACATGAAAATTCCTCCCTTAAGGAGTGTGCGGTGGAAATCGGATACAAGTGAACCGATGTATCTCAACTTGTAGGGCCTTTGAGTTTCCTTATCCGTCTCCTTCATATAGTCGACGAGATTTTTTTGAGGTTCTTCCCAGGTTTCGATATTACCCTCGTTGATGCTGTAAGTGGTACCGGATTCCGGGATCTTGATGTCGCTGTGCGATAAGAAAAATTCTCCCAAGGAGGGATCGAGCGTGAATCCATGAACACCCTCACCGGAAGTGTAAACGAACATCGTGCTGGAACCGTATACGATGTAACCGGATGCCACCTGTTGTGATCCCTTCTGAAGCAGATCGTCATCGGTGACTTCGTTGCCCGGACTTTGCTTGCGGTAAATGGAGAAAATGGTGCCGATGCTGACGTTGACATCGATGTTGGAAGATCCGTCCAGCGGGTCCATGGTGAACACATATTTGCCCGCCTGATCTGGCGGAATGATTACCGGTTTGTCATATTCCTCGGAGGTTATGGCACAAATGAGACCGGAATTCCCCAGTAGTTTGGTAAAAATCTCATTGGCGTATTCATCCAGTTTTTGAACCTCTTCGCCCTGGATGTTAACCCGGCCCGTCAATCCCAGAATATCTTCACCCAAACCCGCGTTATTGACCTGCAAGGAGACAAACTTGGCTGCCACCAGAATTTCCATCATCAGGCTGGTGAATTCTCCGGTAGCCCCTTCAGCCATATTCTGGCGTCGCCGTAGGTGTTGAATGAGAGTGATTCGTTCCATGTCGGTCTTTCTAAGGGTGGTTGAGAAAATGAATGGTGTTTGACAGGCGGGTGTAATTCTAACTGATTTAATTATTTTCGGCAAATTTTCCTACCCACCGATAATTTCATTGATTATTCGGGAAGTTTGTCATAAAGTTTTGATAAATAAACCTTTAGATGGTTTCAAAATGGAAGAGCTGGTCCGGGAATTTACCGAACATTTGTTTGTCGAGAAACGCCATTCCCCCAACACGGTGGACGGATACCGGCGTGATATTTCTCGGTTCGTTTCCTTCCAGCCCAAGGTGTCGCTGAAGTCTATCAGTTCCTCGGATATTCGCGAGTTTCTATTGAATTTGCACAATCAGGGGCTGTCATCTCGATCCATCGCTCGCTCTTTGTCTTCCCTGAGGTCGTTTTTCAAGTATCTGGTTGGAGAAAGTCTGATCGAAAAGAACCCTGTGGAGACCTTGGAGACACCCAAAACCTGGCGCAAACTACCTCGCACTCTTTCCTTGAATGAGGTGGAATCTCTTTTGAATCAGCCTGACGTGGAAACGCCTTTGGGGCTCAGGGACAAAGCCATGCTGGAGGTCCTGTACGCCACCGGGGTTCGGGTCAGTGAATTGATATCATTGGAGTTGAACGATCTGAATTTAGAGGTTGGATTCATCCGTTCGTATGGAAAGGGCGGGAAGGAGCGGGTGATTCCCTTGGGGGAAGTCGCTCAGTCCTGTTTAAAGGCGTATCTGGAGAAAAGCCGCCCCCGGTTGGCAAAAAACAGAAATCTCCGTGCACTGTTTATTTCCCGAAGAACCATGCCCATGACTCGGCAGGCCTTCTGGAAAACATTGAAACAGTACGCCCTTAAGGCTAATATTACGGTACCTGCCTCGCCACACACATTACGGCATGCTTTTGCGACTCATCTCCTGGAAAGAGGAGCTGATTTGCGGTCGGTTCAGCAAATGTTGGGGCATTCGGACATATCCACCACGCAGATCTATACACATGTGGTCCAAGAGAGAATGCGGGAGGTTTTTGACAAATGTCATCCCCGTTCATGAAGGGGCTGAAGGAATAATTTTCCCTTGACTCTTTAACTTATTAAAGCTAGTATTTTTAGTACCTTACCCGCCTTCTTGCGCGACACAATTTAATATTCACAATGCTTTTTGAGTCAGCGGGTGGACCATGAGTTTGGTCGTAAATTTTGATGATATTCCGGATGACGAGGAATATGTTTTTGAGTTTGTCGAAAAACCGGATTATTTTCAAATCGATCCGGTAGAAGCAATTTTAAAGAAAGACGTCTGTGTTCGGGGCAGTCTTTCAAAAATGGGTCGGGAAGTTTTTCTTAAGGGAAACATTTCCACTGAAATGGAATTGGTTTGTTCCCGATGCTTGGAACCGTTGATTTACAAAATCCGCTCCAAGATTTCGTCCCATTATGTTCCCGGGAATGAAACCGAAGGACATGAAACGGATGTTGAACTCCATGCCTCAGATATCGAGATGGAGTTTTACTCCGATGATCAAATTGATTTAACCCAGGCCGTGTATGACCAGATGTTGTTGAGTTTGCCCTTGGTTCGGTTGTGCAAGACCGATTGCCAGGGAATCTGTTCTCAATGCGGGGTAAATCGAAATAAAGAAAATTGTCAGTGTTCGGATAAGGATTCCATTGATCCGCGATTGGCCGTTTTAAAAACGTTGAAAGATAAACTGAAGTAGTTTTTTTAAGGAAATCGGCATGCCAGTACCCAAGAAACGAACATCCAAATCAAGAAGAGGTATGAGACGTTCACACGATCGCTTAAGTGTTCCTGCTTATGGTGAATGCCCTCAATGTCACGAGATTATGCGACCTCACCATGTTTGTCCTCACTGCGGATACTACAAGGGTAAAGAAGTTATAGAGGTTGAAGCAGTCTAAGTAGATTCATCGATTCCAATCCAGATCGACCGGTTTATTTGAATTTCAACCATTGAAAAAGTATTGCCTTATCCCGAATAAACTGCCGGACGCATTTTTTGATAACCGCATTTCCTCGAACATTATCTTAAAGAGGTATTTGGCGGATCCCCCTTGAACCTTCCGGAGGAAAATAGTCAGAAATGAAAATTGCTGTTGACGCAATGGGGGGAGACCATGCTCCAGAGGCCATTGTTGAAGGCTCTGTGTTGGCGGCGCGGGAATTCAAGATTCCCATCATCCTCACGGGCATTTCCCATCGAGTTTATCAAGAGTTGGAGAAATACGAGGACTGGAAGCAGCTGGGCATTGAAGTAGAGCATGCGGATGAAGTGGTTGAGATGCATGACAGCCCCGGCAAGGTGATCCGAACGAAAAAGAAATCCTCGATCAAGATCGGGGTGGACCTGGTTAAAAAAGGCGAAGCTTCTGCCTTTGTGAGTGCCGGCAACACTGGCGCGGTTCTCGCGTATTCCACAATCATCTTACGTCCTTTAAAAGGAGTGGACCGGCCGGCCATTGCGATTCAACTGCCGACAGCCAAGGGTACATCTATTCTTCTCGATGCCGGCGCCAATGTGGATTGTAAAACCAACCAGTTGTTTCAGTTTGGAATTATGGGCCACGCTTATGCCAAGTACATTCTGGGAAACGATAACCCTGGGGTTGGTTTATTAAGTATCGGTGAAGAAGACAGCAAGGGGAATGAAACCACAAAGGAGGCTTTCAAGCTGCTTAAAAAGAGCCATATTAACTTTATAGGCAATGTTGAAGGGAAAGAGGTCTATCGGGGTAACGCCGACGTGATCGTATGCGACGGCTTTACCGGCAACGTGGCCCTCAAAATCAGTGAAAGCCTGGCCGAAATGATCGGCGGCAGTTTGAAAAATCTCTTTAAGACGGGGATGACCACCAAGCTGAGTTACATGTTGTTGAAACCTCACTTGGCGGAGATGAAGAAGAAAGTCGATTATTCAGAAAAAGGAGGAGCGCCGCTTCTGGGAATCAATGGAGTGTGCATTATCGCCCACGGTAGTTCCAGTCCTAAGGCCATCAAGAATGCCATTTACCAGGCGCATAAGTTTGTTGAAAAAAAGATCAATGAACATATTTGTGAAGATATTGAATACAATCTGGACGGCGGAGGATCTCTCTGGCAACATATTAAAGATATCGTTACCGGGTCCGAGGATGACCCAAAAGATTCTAAAACTTCCGAGGAAACGACCGATTCTTCCAAAAACTAACCGTTCAATCCTTTAATTCAAACCATCCAACTTGATCTGCTTATGAGCAAACGCTCCTTATACCAGGCTGAAATTGTAGGAACGGGAATATACCTTCCCGAAAAAATTCTGACCAATGCAGACCTGGAAAAAACTCTGGATACCTCGGATGAGTGGATTCGCGCCCGCACTGGTATTCAAGAAAGAAGAATTGCCCGAAAAGATGAGTCGTCCTCCACTTTAGGAGCGCATGCGGCCAAAAATGCTTTGAACTCGGCAGGCATGGCTCCGGATGAACTGGATATGATTATTGTCTGCACCTCCACACCGGATGTACTTTATCCGTCGACGGCTTGTTTTGTGCAAAAGAATTTGGGCGCCTCCGGGGCCGCGGCCTATGATATTTCTGCTGTTTGTTCCGGTTTTGTGTTTGGGTTGTCGATTGCAGAGCAGTACATCAAGAGCGGACGGTATGAAAACGTAATGGTGATCGGCGCAGAAGTTAATTCCCGAATCATGGACTGGGCTGACCGGACAACCTGTATCTTATTCGGAGATGGTGCCGGCGCGGTGATAGTCAAGCGCGTCGAAAAAGACGAACCGGCAGGTATCCTTTCGTCACATATTTATTCTGACGGCAACCAATCCGACATGTTGATCGTGCCCGGCGGTATTGGAAGAGAGCCGGTGAACCGAGAAGCAGTGGACAACAAGATGTATTGTTTGAAAATGTCCGGTCAATCGACCTTTAAAATGGCCGTGAAGCGTATGAGCGAAGTTTCTAGGGAATGTCTGGAGTTCAATGGATTGTCTACCGATGATGTGGATGTGGTGATTCCCCATCAAGCCAATCGCAGAATTATTGAAACGGTCTCTGAAAAACTGAATATGAATATCGACAAATTTTTTGTCAATATTCATAAATATGGAAACACCAGCGGGGCTTCCATTCCGATCGCGCTTCATGAAGCGCGCGAAGCTGGAAGACTTCAACCTGGAACTTTGAGTCTGCTTACCGTTTTGGGTGCAGGCCTAACTTGGGGAGCGGCGGCGATTCGATGGTGAAGACAGCTTTTTTATTTCCCGGACAGGGATCTCAGTTCGTTGGAATGGGAAAAGATTTTTATGATTCGGATGATACGTGTCGAGCGATGTTTGACGAAGCCTGCGAAGTGCTGGGGCATGATATTGCCGACATCTGTTTTAATGGTCCGGAGGAAGTTCTGAAATTGACAGAGAACACACAGCCCGCGTTGTTGATCCACAGTAGTATTGCCTTGAAAAGATTGAAAGAGCATGATATAGATTTTGTAATGACGGCAGGCCATAGCCTGGGTGAATTTTCCGCGCTGGTTGCGGCGGGAGCCCTCAAGTTTCGGGATGCCGTTCATCTGGTTCGTCAACGGGGTCGTTTTATGCAGGAAGCCGTACCGGTTGGGGTCGGCGGCATGGCGGCGATCATTGGCTTACCCTTGGAGAAAATCCAGGAACTCTGCAACGATGTCTCCACGAACGGAAAAGTCGTTCAACCGGCCAATCTCAATAGTCCAGAACAAATCGTCATCGCGGGTCACAAGGAATCAGTAGAAAGCGTTTCTGAAAGTGCAAAACAGGCGGGTGCCAAAAAATCTGTTCTGTTGCCGGTCAGTGCTCCCTTTCATTGCTCGTTGATGAAACCGGCGGAAGTCAAACTTCAAGGTGAGCTGGAACAAACCGAGTTCCAGGATTTAAAAGTTCCGGTCATTTCTAATGTCGAAGCCAAGCCCATTTCCAAAGGAAACGATGCCCGACAAGCTTTGGTTCGTCAGGTTTGTTCCCCGGTGCGTTGGTTGGATACGATGCAGTATATGGTCGATCAGGGAATTCAGGCAGTCGTTGAGATTGGGTCCGGTAAAGTGTTGTCAGGTTTAATGAGACGATTTGATAAAAGTGTGGATTGCTACCAGGTGGGAGACCAGGAGTCCCTGGAAAAAACTGTTGCGGCGCTAAAAGGATAATCTGTCAATTAAGGTGATCGATGGAGCTTAAGGATAAGGTGGCCCTGGTGACGGGCGGGGCGCAGGGAATTGGTAAAATTGTGGGAGAAGAGTTAGCGCGCCAGGGTGCCCATGTAATTCTAGGCGATGTCAATCTGGAAGGCGCTGAAAAATCGGCAGATGAAATCAAGCAAAACGGCGGTTCCGCTTCCCCTGTGGCACTGAATGTGACGGACCCGGAGGCGGTGCAAAAATGTTTTGATTCTGTCTCCAAAGAATTTAAACTGGTAGATATCCTGGTGAACAATGCCGGGATCACCCGCGATGGGTTGCTGATGCGCATGAAGGAAGCCGACTGGGATTTGGTCCTTTCGATCAATCTCAAAGGTTCATTTCTATGCAGCCAGCAGGCCGTCAAGCAGATGATGAAGCAAAAGAGCGGATCGATCGTGAATGTTGCTTCCATTGTCGGTTTGATGGGAAATGCGGGACAGGCCAATTACTCGGCTTCCAAAGCGGGATTGATTGGACTCACCAAAACCACTGCCAGGGAAGTGGCTTCACGAGGAATCCGGGTCAATGCCATAGCCCCGGGTTTTATCGACACGGCAATGACTCAGGTTTTGGATGAAAAAGTTCGAGAACGGCTCATCGAGCAAATCCCGCTGGCTCGCCTGGGTCTACCCGAAGATATTGCCAATTGTATTTCATTTCTTGTTTCGGATCGGGCCAGTTACATTACCGGCCAGGTTCTCAGTATTAATGGTGGGATGTTAATGTGATCTTATCGAGGAGCGTGTAAACTATGTCTGTGGAAGATAAAGTAAAAGAAATTATCGTCGATCAGTTGGGAGTGGATGAAAAGCAAGTAACAGGACCTGCGGCATTTATTGATGATCTGGGAGCCGATTCGCTGGATATCGTGGAATTGGTGATGGCTTTGGAAGAAGCCTTTGAAATCGAAATCCCGGATGAGGATGCCGAAAAGATTGTTACTGTAGAACACGCAATTGACTATATCAACAAGCACACCAATTAATCTTCGTAATTCGTCCAGGAAATTTTATGTCAAGACGTGTAGTCGTTACAGGTTTGGGGATCGTTTCGCCTCTGGGTATTGGTTTGAAAACGAATTGGGAATCAGTGTGCGAAGGAAAGTCCGGTATTGGAAAAATATCCCGGTTTCAGGTTCATGATGATTTTCCGATAAAAATCGCCGGCGAGGTAGAAGGATTCCAGCCTGAGGATTATCTCGACCACAAGGAAATAAAAAAGATGGATACCTTTATCCATTATGCTGTTGCGTGCGGTCAAATGGCTTTAGAGGATTCCGGTTTGGAGATCACCGACAGCAATGCCGATCGAGTCGGCGTCTTGATAGGAGTCGGCCTGTGTGGATTGCCGGCGATTGAAAAATATCACCAGATCTATCTGGACAAAGGCGTCAAGAAGATCACTCCCTTTTTTATCCCCATGCTCATTCCCAACCTGGCTTCCGGGCAGGTGTCTATTCTATTGGGAGCAAAAGGTCCGAACACCTGTGTCGCAACAGCCTGTGCGACAGGTACCCATGCCATTGGGGATGCCTATAAAATGATCCGTGACGGAGTCGCTGATACCATGATTGCCGGAGGCACCGAATCGGTCGTCACGCCTCTTGCGATTGGCGGATTTGCAGCCGCCAAGGCATTATCCACCCGCAATGACGACCCGCAAGGGGCCAGCCGTCCTTTTGACAAAGACCGGGATGGCTTTGTAATGGGTGAGGGCTGCGGTGTGGTGATTCTGGAAGAAATGGAAAGCGCTAAAAAAAGAGGAGCCCGGATCTATTCCGAAGTGGGCGGATATGCTCTGAACGGGGATGCGTATCACATTACCGCCCCATCGCCCAATGGAGAGGGCGCCGCGCACTGCCTCCGGTTGGCTCTGGAAGACTCCCAAATGAATAAAGAGGACATCAATTATATCAACGCCCACGGAACTTCTACCGGAGCGGATGCCACCGAGACGGCTGCCATTAAAAGTGTCTTTGGCGACCACGCATATAAATTGGCAGTCAGCTCCACCAAATCCATGACCGGGCACCTGCTGGGAGCCGCCGGTGGCGTGGAGGCAATTTATTCGATTTTGGCCATTCACCATGGAATCATCCCTCCAACCATCAACTACACCACGCCGGATCCCGACTGCGATCTGGATTATGTTCCCAACGAAGCTCGCCAGAAAAAAGTAACCGCTGCTTTGTCCAATTCATTTGGATTTGGCGGCACCAACGGAGTCATCATTTTCAAAGAAATGGTGAGCTAACCGCCAGGCTTCAATGCTTTCCACAGAACGTGTCCAGGAATTAGAATCTCTTCAAAAGCAAATCGGTTACACCTTTCGGGACGTTTACCTCCTCAATAAAGCCCTGACCCACAAATCCTACGTCAACGAGAATTCGGAAACATTAAAAGATAACGAGCGATTTGAGTTCTTGGGAGACTCGGTTTTGGATTTGATTGTCAGCGGCTATTCGATTAAAGCGTTTCCCGATTTTGCAGAAGGAACGCTTTCCAAAATTCGCGCCGCCGTGGTTAATGAATCGTGTCTTGCCGAGCTGGCCCGGCAGATTGATCTGGGGAAATATCTGCTTTTAGGAAAAGGAGAAGCCTCCTCCGGCGGGAGAGAAAAGAATTCACTGCTGGCAAATGCCTATGAAGCCCTTGCTGGAGCAATCTATTTTGACAGTAACCTGGAGGCAGCTTTGGATATCTACTTGCCCGTCCTAAGCAAGGAGATAGCCAAGTACGCCGAGACCGCCCGGTTTCGGGATTACAAAAGCGAGCTTCAAGAATATACCCAAACCCAGTTCAATTGCATTCCCAACTATAAAATCGTGAACGAAAAAGGGCCTGCTCACGCCAAAGAGTTCGAAGTTGTGGTCGTGATCCAGGAAAATACCCGCGGCCGGGGAAACGGTAAGAGCAAAAAGGAGGCTGAGCAGGCCGCCGCCAAATCTGCCCTGGCCGGTTTTAATTTAACCCCCATAGATTGACCTCATGCCTCGCCAGCGGATGATCGTTCCCATTTTTATCCCGCATCAGGGATGCCCCTATCGTTGCGTTTTCTGCAATCAGAATGAGATTTCCGGAGCTGAAAGGGAAGAGGACCGGGCTCGGTTGAATAGCGTCTTCAATACGTATCTCCAATCCAAACCTCTGGAGGAGCTTCCTCCCATCCGGGAAGCGGCTTTTTATGGAGGAACGTTCACCGCCTTACCGCCGTCGCGGCAGCGGTTTCTTTTGTCTTCGGTTCAGGACTGGGTTGATCATGGGTATATTCATAGTCTACGCCTCTCCACCCATCCGGGAGCTGTAGATGAACGGGCACTGGACCTTCTGGATCAATACTCAGTGAAAACCATCGAATTGGGTGTGCAGTCCACGGATCCGGAGGTGCTCAGTCGATCCGGCCGGGGCGATACTCCTGAGTCTTTAGGACAATCGATCCATCTGATCCGACGCAGGAGTTACAAGCTTGGGTTGCAGTTGATGCTGGGGCTTCCCGGAGACTCTGAAGAAACTTTTCAGCAATCTGTCGAGGATGTCCTGCAATTCAAACCTGATTTTGTGCGGATATATCCTGCCCTGGTGGTGCGTGGCACCGCTCTCTGTGAAATGTATGACAAGGGTGAATACATGCCGTGGAGCCTCGAGCGAACGGTCAACAGTCTCAAGATAGCGGTGAAACGGTTTGAGGAAGCGGGGATACCGGCCATTCGTCTGGGTCTTCATCCAGAGCCTTCCTTGATAGCCAATTTGGTGGCCGGGCCCTATCATCCCGCACTGCGTTCCCTCGTGGAATCCCGGATGTGCTTCGATATTTTGTCCGAGCTTCTGTTGCGGGAATCCCGTTTGCCGGAGCGTGTTACATTTAAAGTTCCCCTACAAAAATTTTCTAATTATACTGGGCACCGCAAGGAGAATATTCGGATGCTGAAACAAAGATTTGCCATTAAAGAACTGATTTTTGCTCAAACCCCTGGTCTGACTTTCCCTGAATTGATAGTTTAATGGCTTTCACGAATTGTTTAAAAATAAGGAAAAGAATATGGTAACGATTGGAATGAATTATAAAATAATTCCCGGAAAAGAGGAGATTTTCGAGAATGCCTTTAAAAGCGTTATAAAAGTAATGAACGAAATGGAAGGGCACACACAGTCTAATTTATATAAGGATGTGAATGATTCCCATTCGTATCTCATCGTTTCAGATTGGAACTCTGAGGAGGAGTACAAGGCATTTATCAATTCTGATAAATTTGCCGGCGTCGTGGACTGGGGAAAGGAGAATATTCTTGCAGGGCGGCCCAGCCACACCCTATATCGGCAATAGTTGAAAGTAAAGATTACGGAGAACTCTAAAATTTCTGATGGAGAATTTGAGGTAGGCTGCTAGGGATTTTCTTCTGAATCGTGATCCGGTCCCGGAGTATATTCAATTTCCCCCTTTTTGATGCTTTTGATCAATTTGGAATAGAAATGCTCCGTATCATGGGGAAGGTGATCATCGACTCTCCAGCGTACGGTTACCAGTTTTCCGTTGGGGTGACTGACGATCCGGGTCACTTCTCCATTGTTCTGGGAAAGAGGCTCGTACAGGCAATCCCCGACCTTGACTTTCATGGCGGTACTCCGTGAAATAGATATTTTTTCATATTATCATAGCGATCAGATTTTATAATTATCAATCGTGCAGTTTTTAACCGAATAAAGGTAAAGCACCCTTGAATTGATTTTGGAGGAATATGGCATACATTACCATGGCGCCCATGTATCCGACGATGACGTCCGGCAAAGTGGATGAATTTCTCGTTAATATCGGAGATACCGTGAAAGTAGGAATGCCGGTGGCGGAAATTGTTGCGGAAGGTTACTACACGCTTGTTTCAGAGTATGAAGGAGTGGTGAAGGAAATTTATGCGAACGAAGGAGAATATATTGAGATTGATACTCCTATAATCGAAGTTGAAGAAATCGTAGAAGAATAGATTGGATCAGTTTCTCGAGGGAATTTTAAAATAGCGGACGCTGTGAATTCTCCTCATCCCAAGTGCCGGCAATATCGGATTCTTCGGGGTAGCCCGGTGTGTTCTGCGAATGGTCCGTATCTTTGGAGTTGTCATAATCGAAATCGCTGCCCCATGAATTTTCGAAATCGCTTTCCTGGTTCTTCCATTTTTGGAATTTACGATTAATATCGATTAGGTTTCTGCTTGCCTTTGCCAAATTCGGATTGAATTTCAGCGCTTTTTGATAGTATCGCTTGGCTCCCCTGAAATCTTTTTTCAAATAGTAATAGAAATGCCCCAGATTGAGATGATGATCCGCATTGGTCGGCTCTGCGCGAATGGCCTGTTTAAATTTCTTCTCCGCGGAGGAATATTTTTTTTGAGCCGCCAGGGAAAGCGCAAGTTTGGCGATGACGAGGGTGTATCCCGGATCAAGCTGCAAGGCTTGCCTGAATGCTTTCTCAGCACCTTTGTAATTTTTGGAATTAAGATAAATTAATCCCAGGTTTTTGTAGATTGCAGGAATGCGGGGTTTGTACTTTAACGCTTTCAAGTATTCTCCCTTGGCTTTACCCATTTTGCTGCGCGAAAAAAATTGTAATCCAAAGTGATGGTGAAGAGATTGAAGCTCCGGTTGAGAAGTGAGGGCCTCGCTCAAGAGAAACACTTCCTCGGTTTTTTGAGGATCGTTGATTTCAGGGAAAATCAAACTTCCTCGCGGCCATTTCAATTCAATGGAAACCCCCGAATACATTTCAGAATATTCTACATTCTCTGAAGAATTGCTGGATAGAGGTTTGTCAGAGGCAGAACTGATTGATTGGGAGGCGAATGCCAATGAAAATACGCTGCAAAGGCCAAAAGCGAGGATCAGGCCGAAAGATCTAATTAACAATTTCATAATTAATAAACCAAATCAGGCGGAAAGAAGATGCCCAAAGAACTGAATGCATTGAAGGATTAAACTGTGCAAACCCTCGCGAACCACTTTATAAAGTTTTTATGACGTATGCAAGAAGGTTTTTAAGTGAATTGTATGTGCTTATTATGTGAAGTTCTATAATATTGAAAAAACCGTAGTTGCAGTAAACAGATAAATTACCAACCCAAAAATGTCATTGATCACCGTAACTACAGGTCCCGTGCTTATGGCTGGATCAATTTTCAATTTCAAGAAAAGTAAAGGTGTGAGGGAGCCGATCAGAGTCGCCATGGCAACCGCGAGAACGATTCCCAGACCTACGGTGACTCCTAAAGCCGGAGAGGTATGCAGTAAGGTCTCCGCAAATATTACGATGGTCGCCCCGCATATACCTCCAAAGATGATGCCGTTGAATAACCCCACTTTGACTTCACTTCTGAGGACTCTGCTCAAATTATCGCTTTGAATGTCTCCTGTGGCCAGTCCCCTTACGATAACCGTAGCCCCCTGAATTCCGACATTTCCAGCCAGACCAAGCACGAATGGAATGAAGAAAATAACCGTCGTGAACTCTGCCATAGTGACTTCAAACGACTTTAAAACAAATGCGCTGATCATACCCCCGATAAAAGTGGTGAAGAGCCAGGGTGCGCGTGCGGCGATCTTGCGTGACGTTTTTTTGGCAAAGGGATCGGTTTCCGTAGCCCCCACCATTGTGTAAATTTCTTCGTCGGCAGTTTGTTTCAGTGCTCTGAACACGTCGTCAAAAGTAACAATCCCATGTATGGTGTTCTGCTCATCCACCACTGGGACTGTGCTGAGATGTTCATGATCCATCAGGTTTGCAATTTTTTCACACGATTCCTCAAGCAGAACCTTGGGCGTTTCCTCGCGAATGATTTCGAGAGCTTTGGCGTTGGGCAGGACATTCAGCAGATCCCGCAAGGTGAAAAAACCCATCAGTTGATTGTTTTCTCCCACTACGAAAAAATCAGTTACAGAATCCTTTGATGGATTTCGAATCATCTTGGTCAGGATCTCACTTGCAATTTCATCCGGACTCACCCGATAATAGTGTGGAGTCATCATACCGCCGGCAGTTTGCTCTTCATAGTGGATCAGGCTTTTGAGAGTCCGTGCTTCATCCGGGACCATCTGTTCAAGAATTTTTTCCTGGACCTCGGGCTCTTGCTCCTGGAGAATATCCGCGGCTTCATCTTTAGGCATGCCTTCCAGGAATGGCGCCATAAAATCCAGACCCAAGGCATCACTGATTTCCTTACGACTCTCCTGGTCAGTTTCATAAAGCAGCTCCTGACGTTTGACGTCATCCTCAAGATATTGAAATATAATGACTTTTTCATCTACCGAGAGCTGATGAAGCAGGCGGGCGACTTCGAAATGATTCATCGTGTTGATCATTTCCCGCGCCTGAGATTCAGGAGGTCCGGATTCTGAAAGGAGGGTTTTTAATTGGTCGATAGCCATGGTTTTGGTATTATTAATTCATCGAATTAAAGTGCGAACAGCACTTTGAAAGTATATAGCAAAAACCCGGAAAAGATTGAGGCTTTTATGGTTATTGATGGATTGTCCAGTAAGGAAATCAAAAAACTCCGTGAGAACCAATCCCGGAGGCCATCCCGGACCCGTAAAAAGCGGTCAACCACGCTCTCCGATAAAACCATGAAAAAAGCGTTTAAGAAATTTGACGCCGATCATGAACCAGACGCTAAGATCAGCGACGATGCCAACGTCAGCATTGATGAACATGTCAAAATGAATGATTCGTATATGCGCACCGGATGGTACGTTCCCAAGAAAAAATAGTTATCTGATATATTCTACTTCGGAAGAGACAGAGAAGATCCTTAGGGGTCTTTTTTTGCTTTCTGAGATGCTTCTGAAGGCTGGGTTGAGCCGGGCGCCTCATGTTTTTCCTGATACACGCCATATATGTTTTCGTTGATAAAAAATTCTACCAGATCATGGTCAAGCTCATTATTATCTGCCATGTTTCGCAAAATTTTGTAGACTTGCTCGAGGGGCATGGCTTTTTTATAAGGCCGGTCTTTTGCAGTTAAGGCCTCTGCAATATCGGTAACTGCCATCAGTTTTCCTTCAAAGGGAATTTCATCACCCTGAAGTCCCAGGGGATAGCCCAATCCATTAATGCATTCATGATGCGCCCCGGCAAAATTCGGAATATTCTTGAGTTTTTTTGTAAAGGGAATTTTGGCGAGCATATCCAGAGTGATTTGGGCGTGGTTTTTCATTATTTGACGTTCCTGCTCGTTGATGCTTCCCTTGCGGATTGATAGATTCTTGAGTTCGTCGGCAGTCAGAAACGGTTGCTTTTTACCGTATTCGTCTTTGTAGGTTTTTTTGGCGATTTCCTGAAGTCGTTCAATAAATGCATCTTCCAGAAATTCTGAAGGCTCGTTGCATTTGTTAATGAACTCCCGGATTTCCTTGAGCTCCTGCACAGCTTTAGCAGTGGTTTCCTCCAGTTTTTTAATCTTGTCAGGGGACTCACCTTTCTGGATCCATTTCAATTGAGTCTGGGCCGACTCCAGCTGAATGCTCTGCATGATGAATTGCATTCTCAGGTCCACAAACTGGATCCGGTCAAAAATGGTTTCCAGCTTTTTGCTTTTTTCTATGATTTCGACCGGCGTAGTCACTTTACCAATGTCATGCATCCAGGAAGCCACCCTCAGTTCATGGAATTTTTCAGGAGTGAAATGAGTATTCTTGAAAGGGGATTTATTGGTGTTGTGCAGTTCCTCGGCCATGACCATTGTCAGGTTGGCCACTCTGCGGATATGCCCTCCTGTAATAGGAGACTTTTCATCGATTGCGGTTGCCATAACTTCTACAAAAGACTCAAAGAGATGTTCCATGTCGTTGATCAACCGGGCATTGGTGATGGACACGGCGGCTTGGGAAGCCAGGGATTCGGTGAGGCTGACGTAATCAGGTGAAAAAGGAATGATTTCACGGGTGTCCGGATTGAGGGCGTTGACCAGTTGCAGAACCCCAATGATATCGTTTTCATGATTGCGCATGGGGCATACCAGCATGGATGTGGAGTGATAACCGGTTTCCTGATCGAATTCCTTGGGGCCGGTAAAATCGAACAAATCGGTATCATAGACATCGGGTATGTTTACGGAAATACCCTTAAGCGCAACATAAGCGGATACATTGGATTCAACCAAATCCACCGGCGGCATATTGATCTCTTCACCGGTTTTTCCTCCCATCCGAATTCCCATGGTATGGTTCTGGAAAATCCGGATATGAAGCTGTTTTTCTTTGACAATATAAAGAGTACAGGCATCCGCGTAGGTAAACTTGCGAACTTCATCGCAAATTTTTTCCAAAAGGGTATTGAGATCATACTCCCCGGAAAGAGCTCGTCCGATTTCAGACAAACGATTGATCTGTTGAATCAGATGCTCAACATAAGGATTGTCCGTGTTTTTTGAAGAGGTGAGGAAAGCGTAAACGGAATCCTTTTCGGTTGCAAGGGGTGAGGGTTTGCCTGATCGCGACTGTGCCATGAGGGTTTTAACAGTTAATCCAAATTGACGGGAATGAAACAGATAATTGTTTTATTATCTGTCAAACCCCTGGCAAAAGCAATAGGAGCGGCTAATCAACGCCAATCCTTTCAAGCGGATATGGCGTCTTCTTTGTTTGATTCCCGGGTCCTAGACGTGATCTTTGATCAGTTGGGGTTCTTCCGTCAGCCAGATTTTCTTTCCGCAGACATTGACGAATTTTGGATTATCCGCCTTGAATAGCTCTAGGTGGGCTTTATAGAGGTCTTCTGCCGTAGTGGGGCTATCGCCAAACAGCTCTTTCTCTTCATTGATGATTCCTTCGAGGTATCGTTCGATACCTTCTTTGGTGCTTACATTTTCAAAATAGGATCGAATCAAGGGATCTTCAATTGTTTCGAGATGCTTGGCATTTTTTCTCAAAAGCAGTTTGATACCGCGAGAGGATTGCGATTCAAACAAACCGGCTCGAATGCAGGCGCGCCCGGATTTTCCATCTTCCAGGGTCCATTTCTCAATGGCTTCCTTGGAATAACCCATTGCTCCATAACTTCCCAATTGATGGCGGGTGACATAAAAGGTTGAATAGGTAACAATCACGCCAATATCCAAGGCCTCTTCCAACATTGGGATGGGATTAAAGGAAAGCTGGTTGGAACGGTCAATCTGCTCCTGAGTAGCGCTTTTAATGGGAATACCGACGTCTCCCAGGGCTGTGGCGTAAAACATATAGTCATAAGCGGTGGCCTTGGACTTGATGTCTTCCAGGCACTGCGGATCGGTCACGTCTCCGAACAGAGTGTGGTTGGCATTTTCAATTTTTAGGCCGGTATCTTCCTTGCCATACCAATTGGCCACGATATTGGCTTCTTTGCCAAAAGTTTCACGTACCGCTTGTATGGCAGCGGTGCCCATGACACCGGAACCACCAATGACTAGAAAATTTGCCATGTTCTTCTCCAAATAGGGATTGATATCTTTTGAGGATCGTTTCAGGTATCTCTAAACCGAATCAGGAACCGCCGGTGCTTTCGTCGATATCCCAATGAGGCACTTGGGAGGTTTCAAGAAGAGCTTGCGACAAATAGGGGTCTGAAGCCTCCAGTTGATCTATTTCTTGATAGAGGGAGTCTACGCGTTCAACCTGCTTTATGTCCGGAGATTGATCCACTTCTTCAGCCAATGCTTTATATTTTTGCAACAAGGGAAGGGCAATTTGTATAGAATTCTGAACTGTTTTTATGTTCAACTTTCGAGTCTGGTTTTTTTTAGAGATATCCGAGAAAACAAACCAGAGATCGATTTCCGCTTCCGATTTTCCCAATACGATCAATTCCTTCTTGAATTGTGGCTTGCTTTTTTCTTTCAGATTTTCAGTAAGGTAGACTGCCAGTTCGTTTAAAGGGACTCCTTCAAGGGTTTCGCAAAGGTAATCCAGGAGCCAGACCAATTGCTGGATTTTGGAATCCAACTGCATGGCTTTACTGGATTCCTGGCGGAGTATCTTGAAACGCTCAAACAGCCCCCACATGCCTCCCTCACCAATAATTGCATCTTTGGTTTTTTTCAGGGGCGATAATTCGTCATGGCACTTCTGATCCTGTGGCTGACTCCATGCCGGCACAGCAAATACAAATGCAAGGCTAATACAAAGTAAAAGAAATATGGCCGGCTTGTTTCGCATAAGAGGCGTTTGTTCAGAGTGAGAAGGACGATCAAATGTGTTCGAAGTGACTGAATGGAATGAGAATTCTTTTTCAGTCAATTTAAACGTCCTCATGTTCTATGTCAATGTCCTTTTTGTTTTCCCCGCAACCTCGATAGCCCAATTAAAGCTTGGTTTTTCCCAACTCCAGAATTATTTTGTATTCCGCTTGGGTCAAAGGCATAACGGATAATCGGGATTGTTTGATCAGGGAAATCTCTTTCAGTTTTGGATGAGATTTCACCTGCTCCAAAGTGACTGGAGTCTTCAGGGATTTGAGAGGCTTTAAATCGACCACCACCCAGGCCGGGTCGTCGGTGGTTGGGTCGGGATAAGATTCGCGGGTTATCTCAGCAATACCCATAACCTGTTTTCCCACCACACTGTGATAAAAGAGAACACGGTCGCCTTTTTTCATTGCCTGCAGATTGTTTCGTGCCTGGTAGTTTCGAACCCCATCCCAGTATGTTTTCTTATCCTTCAAAAAATCTTCCCAGCTGTATTTGGAAGGCTCCTGTTTGACTAACCAGAATTTCATTTTTAGGTTCCTTTGCAGCAAGTTAGAGCAATATTCTTAAGATAAATACTCAGGAAATTTGAGCAACTCCATATAAAACAAAACGTTGAGATTCTAACATAAAATTCAAATAAAATTGGATTTTGGATTATCTCATTGACTGAAACGTCCGACCTAAATATAATCAGCAAATTCAATCAGTTTAATTGTTTTAATGACCCCTACCTGATTTGAGGTAGTTCTTCTTTTGGAGCTCGAAACGCATGTATCGCCAGGAAATTAAAGTTTTGGACTGTACCATTCGCGACGGAGGATTGATGAACAATCATCAATTTTCGGATGAATTGGTGCGCAAAGTATATCAAGCCGCTAATGATGCGCATATTGATTATATTGAATTGGGTTACAAGGCGGACGAATCTCAATTTTCCCGTTCGGAATTCGGCCCTATGAAGTTTTGCAGTGAGAAAGATATTGAAAAAGTGGTGGACGGGATAGAAAAGAAAGTCAAAATTTCCGTCATGGCTGATATAGGGCGATTTGATCCGCAAAGTGTCATTCCATGTGGAGAGAGTTATATCGATATGTTTCGGGTGGCTTCTTACGTCAAGGATATCGATAAAGCCATTGATTTGGTCAACAAGTTAAATGGCAAGGGATATGAAACCACAATCAATATCATGGCTGTATCCCATGCACGTGAGCGGGAGCTGGATGAGGCGCTGGAGCAAGTCGAAAAAGAGAGCGCAGCGAATGTGATTTATCTGGTGGATAGCTTTGGCGCGTTGTATTCGGAGCAGATTGCATATCTGGCAAAGAAATACAAAGAACTGATGCCGAGCAAAGAACTTGGAATTCATGCCCACAACAATCAGCAGTTGGCTTTTGCCAACACCATTGAATCCATCATTAATAACATTAATTATCTGGATGGAACCATTTACGGAATCGGCCGGGCTGCAGGTAATTGTCCCCTGGAACTGCTCCTGGGTTTTCTGAAAAACCCGAAATACGATATTCGCCCGATTATAAAAATCATTGGAACTGATTTTCTCAAAATTCGTGAGGAAATTGAATGGGGCTATATCATCCCTTATATGATTACAGGAACCTTGGATGTGCATCCTCGGGCGGGTATGGCGTTGATGAAGACGGAAAATAAAAATGGATATTTGGAATTCTACGAAAAAGTCGTCAATGAAGCCAACGTCTGATCCGGAAAGTAACAGGCTTGAAATTCGATTCTGCACTCTTCAAAGATGAAGCCGTACTGGCAATTGTGCGGGGCGTTCCGGAAAACCGCCTCGAAGGGGTTCTCGATTCGGCCAGGGATGCCGGCGTCAAATTTCTTGAAATCACGCTGAATACAGACCACGCCATCCGTTTGATCCAATCAGCCAGCAAAAGGTATGAAGGTTCTTTATGTATTGGGGCCGGCACTGTGCGCACCCTGGAGCAAGCGGAGCAAGCGGTGGCTTCCGGAGCCCGGTTTCTGGTTAGCCCGGTATTGAACGAGGAAGTAGCGTCTTATTGCCGGAGTCAGTCGTTGCCCTACATTCCCGGCGCCTTGACCCCCAGCGAGATTGAAAAAGCCTGGCAGGCCGGGGCTATCATGGTCAAAGTGTTTCCTGCCTCTCAATGGGGTCCTCAGTATTTCCGTGAGATTAAGGGACCATTTGAGGACATTCCGCTTATGGCCGTTGGAGGGGTGACATCCGACAATATTCCTGCCTATTTTTCGTCAGGGGCCTCAGCAGTGGCAGTGGGAGGATCGGTATTTTCGCATTCACGAATGATAAACGGTGAATATTCAAAGATACGCGATCATCTGAAAGAAATTATATTTGCAGTGAAAAAAAATTTGCATACAATGGAATAAAGCCAGTTTGAATTTCTATAGTCCTGCGAAGGGGGGGCCACATGAGTTTTGATTTTATGAAAAATATCCTGCATTGGGAAGATGAAGAGCGTTTTGCCCGGCTCTGTGAAAGTCTTGAAGAAGTCATTCAGGAAGCACGCGCCGAAGCAGGAGACAATAAAATTTCCGATCTTGAGTTGATGCAGGCCCTTGATTTTGTAGGTTTCAATCTTTGCCGCGATGGCTGGGAGGAATTCAAAAAAATGGATTTCAATCGCGACCTGGGTTCTTCAGGTGGTTCCAACCCAAAAGAAAAAAACTTTCTTCACTAACCCACTTTTCCAGTTCTGGGAAGATTTATTCGCAAATAAATCGAGGTGGCCTAAGATTCTAATTTCTGGGCAGTGTGCTCCTGTTTGATACCAAAGGTATATATCAAGGCACCGACATAGGCAAGCACCATGATCATCTGCCCGATGAATGTTTCCCAAGTCGGGTACATACCCAGCCAGGGAATTTCAGGAAGAAAGTCGGCTCCATTCAGGCTCAAGACTCCTCCCATTTGCAGTTCGTGCAGTCCTTTACCCATAAACATGAAGGCCATGTAATATAGAAAAACACTGGTAACGACAAAAAACCAATTTATCGGGATGCGCATTCCCAGTTTGTTGATCAGGAAATACACCACAGCCAAAATGGCGCATCCGGCAAGAAATCCCGGAATGATTCCGGCGGTTGTATCGCCAGCATATAAATACAGAGCCTTGTAAAACAGAACTGTCTCAAACCCTTCCCGGTAAACTGAAAGGAAGGCCACCGCACCTAGGCTAAATGCACTGCCGGTGGTGACGGCTTTCTGCATTTTGTCGGTGATGTAGCTTTGCCATTTGGCCGCTTCGATTTTAGACACCAGCCAGTAGCTGACATAAAATAGAACCACAACTGCTACCAACATGATGACTCCCTCCATCATTTCCTGGCTGGACATACTGACATCCAAGATTTCATGAAGAATATATGCGGTAATAATACTGCCGATAATTCCTGTCAGCACACCCATGTAAATCGCTCTAAGTTTGTCCTGATTGCGGGATTTAATGAGAAACGTGATCAATGCAGCAATGATCAGAATAGCTTCAAACCCTTCCCGTACAATGATCGATAGGGATTGGATGAACAGACCTGTAAACCCAACTTCTTGAGTCAAAACCTGTTGTGCAATTTTCAAGTCATCGGCTATTTCCTCTCCGACTTCTTCGACTATGTTGATCGGGGCTTTTCTCTTGATTTCCGCCTGCAGTTTTCCAAAGGATGACTCCAGCTTCAGCCCCAGTTCCTTGCGCTTGGTGGTTAAAGGGGATTCCACCTTTTCATAAGTCAGATAGGCATCGAAAGCGGACTCCGAAGCTTCGCGATTGCGGCCTTCCCGGTAAGCGGTGATGCTTTGATTCAGTAATGAAAAAATTTCGCTGAAGGTTTTTTTCGTCGAATTCCCCTGGCTTTTATCTGTAGATGATGCCTGTGAGACCAGCAAGGGCAGCTTCACATTTTTATTGGAAAACGTTCGAATGAAGTAAGTGACATCCCACAATTCCTTTTCAGAGAACTGGTCAGACCAACCGACCATGGCAGTATTGGCAATACCGACATTGATAATCTGAAAATTATCGTAGGGTTTGGAAAATTCATCTCCGGTAAGCTGGGGATCAGCCAATACTGCTGGTTTAGGTTCCAATTTTGGTGCAATAGGACCATCACCTTTTCCTTGAATTCCATGACATTCCTTGCAATTTTTCATGTAAAGCATGCGGCCATTTTCCAGGGATACGGGTTCCGAAGGGGTTTGGCTGAGCTGTATATTGAATTTTTGGAGTATGCCCGAATTGATGGCGTTCACTTCTGAGTGAATTACGGTGGGGTCCTCTTTGCTCTTTATCTTTAAGATCAGCGATGAAAACCGGTCTGCCAGTTCATCCTGTCTTTTTGGAGTTGCTGAACTTTCGACCAGGGTTCGATACCGATCCAACGCTTGCTCCAGGAAAGCCTGGCTTTCCTCATATTCGGCTGCGTTTATGATCTTTCCGTTCGCTATACCCTCGTGGTATTCCTTGTAGACGATGTTCATCATCATCACAATCTTTTTAACGTTTGACTCCACCTTTTGGGGTTCAGCCCCTGAAATGGCAGGGAAATAGAGAATCAAAACTAGCAAACTTAGCAGGGAAGCGTAGTGGGTTATCGAGTTCGGCAGTCTGATCAACTGTGGCATTATGAACTTCGGTTTTGTCGACATCGAGTAGGAATTTCTTAGCAGTTATTCTATTTCTAAATTTTTATTGATAATGATTTTCAATATATATTAATGATATTATCTTGTCAAATGATTAGCCTTTAAGAGAAAAACGAAATGCTTGAAGAAGATACCTGATATCTTCGTGCTTTGCCCGTTGTCCAACTTGCTTTCCTTGTCAAAATTTTTAGATAATGAATTCGGATTGGTATTTGGAATTATATAATAAATTTCAAAAAATGAGCTTCGATTATTGAAGCCGTCGTTTAAATTTAGAGGGAGTCCAAATTTCATCATGCAACAAACCTATCAAAAATTAGCCAGGAAGCTCGAGGAATTAGGTCAGTTGGAGCAGATCATGGGTATCCTGCACTGGGACCAGGAAGTGATCATGCCTCGCGGAGCCACTCAAGCGCGGGCCGCACAGATTGCATCCTTGGCCGGGGTGGCTCACGAAAAACGTACAGATCCAGCGGTAGGCGAGTTGCTGAACCAACTGGAATCCAATGGTCCGGCTAATTTAGGTCCTCACGAATTATGCAATATCCGGGAGGCCCGCCGTGCCTACGACAGGGAAACCAAGGTCCCGATGGAATTGGTACAGGAGCTGGCGGAATTGAGTTCCAAAGGACACCACATCTGGGCCAAGGCCCGTGAAGAAAATAAATATTCCGACTTTGCTCCGGTATTGGAGCGGTTGATTGAACTTCAAAAGCAGTGGGCACATCATATCGAACCGGAAACGCCGACCTATGATGTTCTAATGGACATTTATGAGCGTGGATTAACAATGGAACACGTTGATCCGATCTTCGAACTCCTCAAGACAGAGCTCGTTCCTTTGATCCGGGCGATTCAGGAGAGCGACTATCAACCGGACACCTCCTTTCTTCAAGGTGAATTTTCAGTTGCTCAGCAGGAGAAACTGGGACGTACCATCAGTGAGGCGCTCGGTTTTGATTTCGACAAAGGCCGAATGGATGTTTCCGTTCATCCTTTTTGTGGCGGAGCGGATCCCACCGATGTGAGAATCACGACCCGTTACGGATCTGACAATTTTATGGAATCCCTGTTTGCCGTTATCCATGAGACAGGCCATGCGATGTACGAGCAGGGACGAATGGAACGCGACCGGGCCTTGCCGGTTTCCGAAGCATTGACCACGGGAATCCACGAATCCCAATCTCTGTTCTGGGAGCGCATGATCAGCAAGCAGAAGGCGTTTTGTGAGCACTATATGGAATTGTTCGCCACGACGTTTCCTGATAATCTGAAAGAAGTGAGTGTGCAGGCCTTTTATGAAGCCATTAATATTTGCCGGCCTTCTTTCATTCGCGTGGAATCGGATGAGGTGACGTATCCCATGCACATCATTCTGCGCTACGAAATTGAAAAGGGAATTTTCGACGGCACCTATGCGGTTTCAGAATTGCCTGAAGTGTGGAATAATAAAATGCAGGATTACTTGGGAATCCGTCCCGCGACGGATGCCGAAGGCATTTTGCAGGACGTTCATTGGAGCGGCGGGGCATTTGGATATTTTCCATCCTACACGTTTGGAGCCATGTACGCCTGTCAGTTTTATAATGCAATAAGAAAAGAAACCCCCGATTTAGAACAATGGATTCGAAAAGGTGAATTTCAATCCATCCGGCAATGGTTGAGTCAAAAAATTCATGTTAAAGGAAAACTGTTATCTACCGAAGCCTTACTGAGAGAAGTAACAGGAGAAGTCCTGAATCCACAATATTTTGTTGCGTACTTAAAAAATAAATATCATGAGATTTACCGACTGGGCCCATCCAACTGAGCAGACATGAATCTTGAAGAGATTTCCAAAAGACAAAACGCGCTGATCAAGGAGTATTGCATTTCCTGCAATAAATCTCTTCCGCCAGACGCGGCCTTTTGTGAATATTGCGGTCCACCCATTCTGCCCGAAGAAATTCCAGAGTCCAGAACGCCGTTCTGGAAAGCCATGGTGAAAATTGCCTTATTGACTGTGGTGTTTGTTATGATCGTCGCCTATAAGTCCGAATGGGATTACCGTGATTTCCTTGACAAGGCTTTGGAAACTCCCGCTGCGGAACAGACCCAGGAAGTTCCTGAAGATGATACAGATTACCAATTGATCCACTATGTGAATGTGTCGTTTGCCAATATACGGGAACAACCGAGTAAAAAATCAAAAATCATTGGTGGTGCTGGAAAGGGGGAGCGCCTGGTTATTCTGGAGAAAGGCGAACACTGGTCTCAGGTGGATATGGGAGGTAAAAAAGGTTGGATTGCCACCCGTCTGCTATCCTCATCTATTGAGTGACCGTTGAAGCATCCTTAGGGTTTACTGTATCAGATTGTCCTTGGCTTGTTGGAAAGCCTGTTTCATTTCTTCGTATTGATGGGTCACGGGGAATTGTGGAAATTCCTTCGTGATACCCTCCGGCGGCCGGAAAAAAATTCCTGCATCCGCTTTTTTCAGCATTCCCGTATCATTATAAGAATCGCCGGCAGCTATAACCTGAAAATTTAAACTTTGCAGGGCCGTCACTGCCTTGGTTTTGCCGTCAGGCTGTCTCAGTCGGTAGTTGGTGATGTGCCCCTCTCCATCGACAATCAGTGCATTACAGAACAGGGTGGGATAATCCAATTGAGCCATGAGGGGTCCCGCAAACTGATAGAAGGTGTCAGAAAGAATAATCACCTGGAATTCAGACTTCAGCCATCCCAGAAAATCATAAGCTCCTTCCAGGGGTTTGATTTTTTGAATCACATTTTGAATATCCGTCAGCTTAAGGTTATTTTCATTCAGTATCTTGAGCCGACCACGCATCAATTCGTCGTAGTCAGGGATATCCCGGGTGGTCAAACGCAATTGTTCGATACCGGTTTGTTCCGCAAAGGCGATCCATATTTCGGGAACGAGCACTCCTTCCAAATCCAAACAGGCCAGCATTTTTTCATTCCTTCGTTGATGTTAACGTTTTCGGGAGGCCCATTATAGGGAACGGTGGGAAGAACACAAGAGGATATCTTCAAAAAGATCACACGGGAGGAAGACCTCTTTTTTCACGGATCATCTGGCGAAGAAATTTCAGTTCTTCGTTCTTCATCAGCCACGAAATGCAGATATAGATAATCACCCCGAGCATGATTTCCCCAAACAGGATAGCTATGCGCGGCGTCAGGGGCGCCTCGGGATCAAACCACACTGCGTTAGCATAGTAGACACCCGCGCCCATGAAGCTGACGGCGATGGTCAATTGAAACATGGAGCGAACGATTTTTCGTCCTCCCATACGGCCCAACCGCTTTTTCAAAAGGAATACCAACATTCCTGCATTGAAGATGGAAGAAAGGGAAGTGGCTAACGCGATACCTCCATGCTTGAGCGGGCCCATCAGAATAATAGCGAGGGCTACATTGAGCAGCATGGAATAAATTCCAATTTTCATCGGGGTTTTGGTGTCCTGAAAAGAATAAAAAGCTGAAACCAGCACCTTGGTTCCGGCAAAAGCACATAATCCGATCGAATAATAAATCAACGCCAGGCTGGTGCCTTCCGTCGTGGTTCTCAGAAACTGCCCACGCTCCCACAGGGTGTTGATGATGGGGAAGCTCAATACGATCAGCCCTACGGTCGCGGGTACGGTAATAAACAGGATCAACCGGATACCGAAGGCCAGTGTGTCGCGGAATTCCTCGATTTCCTGCCGGGCCGCCTGGCCGGTCAGCATCGGCAGGATAGCGACTCCCAACGCCACCCCGAAAACACCGAGGGGTAATTGCACCATCCGGTTGGCATAATATAAATAGGAAACGGATCCACTCTCCAGCAAGGAAGCCAGCAGAGTATCCACAAGCAGGTTGATTTCATAAACACCAAAACCCAGGATGGCAGGACCCAGCAGTTTTCCGACCTTGAGAATTCCGGAATGTTTCCAGTTAAAGGCAGATGTCAAAGTCAAGCCGTTGCGCAAGGTGGTGGGAAACTGTACCAGAAATTGTAGTGCCCCTCCCACCAGTACCCCAATGGCAAGTCCCATAATGGGTTGTTCCAAATAAGGAGAGAGGATCAGGGCACCCAGAACCATAGAGATATTGACCAAAATCGGCGCTGCGGCAGAAAGCGTAAAAATGCCGTGCGTATTCAGAATTCCCATGCAGTACGCACTCATCCCGACCAGGATCAGGTAAGGTCCCATCCACCGTGTCAAAGTGACCGTCAAATCAAATTTGTCGGGTTCATCCATAAACCCCGGTGCGAACAACATGATGAGATAGGGGGCGAAGACGACAATCGCCAAAGAAGTGATGACGAGAGCTGTGAGCTGGATATTGAACAGGTTGGAAGCAAAGGCTTTGGTTTCCTCCTCGCTTTTGGTATTCAGATATTCACCGTAAACCGGGATCATGGCGGCGCTGACCGCACCCTCGCCTAGGATACGCCTCTGGATGTTGGGAATTCGAAACGCAACAAAGAAAGCATCCGCTGAAGCGGAAGAACCAAAGGTCATCGCCAGCACCAGGTCGCGGACGAAACCGAACAGTCGGGAGACCATGGTCATCGAACCGACAGCTCCTGCGGCTTTGCTTACCTTTTTATGGTTTTCCATAGGAATAAATGAATATACAAAGGACGGCAGTTAAGGAAGTTGCTCGGTTTGATATTTTCAGCTTTGCGTGGATCCAAATATGCTGGAAGGGGGATCATGGTTGAATCGCCACCCCGATCGGATAAAAGTATAACTCATAATGCAATTCTGAAAAATTAAAACCTGAAAATTAGTTTTAAGCTGAAGTGGTTTTAGGCAGGGTAGGGGAAAGCTTCCATTTTCTTTGAATCAGAACTTTAAGGTGAACCATCGGAACGAAAGCCATCGTGTAAAGGAGGGGTCGGATGGGAATAGCGTAGCGAGGCAATGAAAACGTAATCACATGAATAGCCGTGAAGTAAATCAGAAGCAGACTCAGAGTGCGGATGAACAGCAATTGCTCTCCAGTGTATTCTCCGTTGAACCGGGGAATCCAAATAATAACTGTTCCCAACAAACCGAGAATAACCAGGGGCCAGTGAAGGATTTTCATCGCTTCCGAAGTGAAGATGAATAATGGGTTGTTGAAGTAGGGTGATTTTGCGACGGGGAAAATCATATGCTCTTCGGCACCCACCACCATGTGCCAGGACCAGTACATGATTCCCTTTTGGTAGAGATACCATTTGAGATGACGGACCGGTTCTTCGCTAAAGCGCCTTCCGGCTTCCTGCAGGACGGATCCAAGCTGGGGTTTTACGTCGGTCGCACGAGGATCGTATTTGTAAGGGTATCCAAAAGTCTTGGGGTCGTCCTGGTACATCAAGCCCGGATAAAGACCGTACTTGAGATTGTAATATTTGACTTGGTCATCCGCAAGAACTCCCAACGTCGTCAGGTTTCGAGCCATCCATGGACCAAAAATGAGAAAAAATCCTGCCAGCATAACGGCACTGGCCTGTCCCCCTTTGCGCGTGCCAAAGGTGAAGAGAGACAAAAAGCACATGAGTACCACAAAATACTGGATCACCGGCCGAACCAGGGAGGCCAATCCCAAAATCAATCCCAACCAGAGAAATGCTTTGAGGTTTACCGTCGACTTCATCCGGCTTAAAGTCCAAAAAAATAGAACCACAAAAAATGAGAACAGCGATTCGGTCAATATATAGGTGTTGATGTTTATCAGGTGAGGGCTGATAGCGGTTAATAAAGCGACCGCCAGGGATTTCGGTTCAGAAAATATTTTGCGGCAGAACAAGAAGGTCAGATAGACCGCCAGAGTACTCAAGAATGCTTGAGCTACCAGAATATGTGTAATCACCTTACCTGTAACTTTGCCGTCGACGAACAGGGTCAGGAAAAGAGGGTATCCCGGGGTGCGATAGGCGTCTGGTTCCGGTTGTTTGTTTTGAGTGTATCCGACGTCGGATTTGGAAAAGGTTTCAAATTGGTTCAAATTGTAGGCGTATAGAAAATATTCTCCAGCATCCGCTCTTAAGGGAATAATGACTTCGGTGGTTAATACTGTATGAACTCTTAACCCAAAGGCCAGGGAAAGAATAGCGAGCAACCCTAGGGGGATCAGACGATTTTTCAATGTGCCTGTGAATGTGGGTGAAGAGTTCATGAATGCTCGTTTATCCTTTAAAAATTAGTGTAAGAGATTTTCAATTGATGGCAAGGAATATATACGTTGAACGAATCCGAGTGCACGAAGAAAAAAATTGTGCTTGGAAACAAGTGATTGTGAGGGTTGGTGCTTAAATATCCTGAATGAAACGGGTCGCGAAGGAGCGGATGTGTTTGCCGTTGAGCACGTGAAATTGGCGGACTTTTTCAATGGTCTGAACGGAAAATCGCTTGAGGGGAATATGAATGATCCGCTTTTTGTATTGGCGTGCCATGCGTCGCCAACCGGCCTGGGGCGGACCCGGAGAAACGACGGTGATATGTTTTTCACGGGAGTGGAAAAATGCCGCTTCGAGAAGTTTCTCCTCCAGCGTTTCGCCCATGAGCATGCGGGGATCCTCCCAGATGTTGATGATCGGTCGCGGTGGGAAAATCATCATGCATCCGCCGTAGGTTGCCTGACCGATGCCGGGACCGATCATGTTGTCCATATAGTTTGTTGCAAAAAAGCATAGTGTGGATTCTTCCTTGTGTTCAGCGAACCAGGTTTGACGCCAGGTGTAGCGGTCCGGTTGGGGCTCCATTTCAAATAACATGACCACCACTTCAATGGTTCCCCGTGAGGGAGGGATCTCTTTGACGTAAATATCACCGGTGTGCCAGTTGCGGAGCGTGTCCCGGATATCGATACCATCTTTGACGGATGAGGTGAATTTTTCGGTGCGGGCCAGATCGTTGGACAGCAGGAGTTTGGTTTGCTCGCGGACATGTGTGTTCAGGTTTTCGATTTTCTCGTCCTCTGGTGACCACGAACATTGGCCATAGGGGTTCCAGGTGTATTTCCATTGCTCCTGTTTGAATTGTTCGGGGTTGGGTTTCAAATCCAAAGTCCGCCATTCAAATTGGGTTTCGTTCAATCGGTTCTTCATATTGAGAACCTGATCATCATCGACAACCGCCTGATCAATACCCAGAGTCAGCGTGTCCATGCCCGATTCATTTTTCTGAAACGGATAATCCCGGGCGGCCTCCATCAACGCAATGGCATAAGCGTCCCCGCCGATCTGTTTGGCGGAAACCGCCAGGGTGTATAGATCGGGGGTGAGGCGGCGCTCCATGAGCGTGAGATTGCGTACGTATTGCAGATAGGTTTGAAAGGTTTGCGATGTCAGATTATGGTAGCGGACCTTATGCTTGGCCAGAAATCTCTCTCGTGCTTTCAGCATGATTTCTTTAACGCCATCAATGGCAACACCACGATCCGATTTCAGTTCCTGCCGGTTTTTCTCGTACAGGTAGGTGATGTAAGGGAACTCACTCAAAGCAAAAAACAAGGTTGCGGGTTCCAATCCGTATAATGCGGGATGGTCCACCGGCGGGTTGGCCTTGGGATATGGAGTGCGCTCGTCATAGGCCTGTTTGATCCAGGGCCAGTCCAGGACCGAGCAGACCAGGACGACTTTCGAATAGTCCATTTCCAATTGATGCAACTGGTACGCCATCCAGCGCGCTCGTTGATCGTGCTGGCTGTCAGAGGATGGACGTTTGATATATGGTAACAGGGAGACGGCAAATTTTTCCAGAGAGAGTTCACGCAAAGCAAAAGAATCAGGGAAATCCATGTGGCGTGTTTCATACTCAGGAACGCTGAGATCAATGAACTTTTGTGGAATACACTCCTGTTGAGCAATCCGAAGCGCCATGATGACAGGCTGTACGGGATCGATGGGAACATAATTCAGGGTTCCTTCCGATTCCTCCAGCGCGCTGACGGAGATGTAGGGCAGTTTTTGAATACCTTCTTCGACGGTGGTTTGAAATTCGGGTGGCAGGCAGACGGCCAGGCAATCACATCCTGACGATAGAATTCTCTGGCGCACTTCACGCGTAAAATTGCCGCTTCCATGAATCACGGGAAGCAATTGCACTTTTTCGCTGAGGTCAAAAATATGCACCATTTAAAACTCCGGAAGAGGGGGCCTAACGGTCGGAGTCCGGATGCAGCGGGCTGTCTTCGTCAAAGAAAAAATCGCCCAGGCCCATCGGCAGATTCTCAGAGCCCAACGCCCGTTTTTTCTTTTCAGCCAATTCATCCAGGTTTAGGGCCTCTTCACCCAGGACTTTTTCCACCGCTTCCCGCCAGACTTCGTCTTTTGAAAGCGGGTGCTCTTTATCCTGGCTCATTCGTTTGAGAGCGTATTGCAGGATATGGAGGCCGTCCCGCGGCGAAAAGTCCAGATCCAGTTGATGCGCGCGTTGCAGGAACTCGACGGTCATGTTCAGCAAATCTTCTTCTGCGAAGGGTAAATGATACTTCAATATGGAGAGCTCGTCCTGATGAGAAGGCATTTTCAATTGCAGCGTGGGTTGCAGGCGCGAAAGAATGTAATCCGGGATTTCAAATGTGGATTCGTCGCTATTCATGGTAACAGCAGCGCGGAATTCCTTGTGAGCGTGTACCTGAATACCGGCAATAATGGATTCGACATAGCGTCGATGATCCAGTAAAGGCGCCAACGAAGCCCAGCTCTTTTCGTTCATTCGGTTGCCTTCGTCCAGGATACAGATGCCTCCCTGGATCATGGCGGTCACTAACGGCGAGGCATGATAGGAAATGGTCCCCGCTTCGGAAAGTACCGGAGTGACCAGTAAGTCCTCCGGACGGGTATCAGCCGTGCATTGGAAAATATACAGCGGTTGTTTGCGGGTACGCGCTCCGACCATGGCAAGCGTCGTTTTGCCGATACCGGGCATACCGACGATGCGCGGTGCCAGCGGCAGGTCTTTTTCTCCCACCACCAGCCAGCAGGCCAGGATTTGCTTGAGGATTTCGCTTTGGCCGATCCAGGTGACCTCGCTGTTGTCCGGCTGACTGAGCGTCAATTGCACTCCGCCAATGGTGACTTTTTGATTGTGAATTTCACTGCCTCTGACATCGTCTTTCATTACGGACTCCTTATATCCACCCAGCATACGTTAAGCTCAAAAAGGGTGCAAGAAAGAAGGAGAAAGTATGCGGGTTTGAACCAAAGGCATACTTTTCAAGAACCTTGGTGGTTTCCTTCCCCAGTGGTAAACTATAGCCAGTTAAACCTGTTGGTGTAAAGGATTTATGGACTTAATAATTATAGTAATAGCAATCGTGGTTTTGATCAGCCTAATAGTGGTCATGTTTCGCTACGCCGGATTTATTCATCAGGGGCCGGCTTCAGGCAATCCCGAAAAGAACCAGGAAACCGACTCCACCGATAACCCTGCAAATAAGGACAAAGAGTAAGGCAATGAACGCGCTGGATCAGTTGATGCAGGATTATCTCGATAGATTCCTCGAGGGTAATCGGGCGGCAGCGGATTTTGCGGATCAATTGACCCGATGCGGTGCCGGATGGATGCCTCTGGTGGACCATTGCACCGTCCGGACTCTGGATGTCGATGCCCGGTCCAGACAATTCATCGATCTCGGTTTCTGCTTTGACGAAAAGATCGGGATTTTGGAATTCGATCATTGGTGGGCGAAAGTGTTCCGGAAACCCGGATATCCGGCATTGTTTATCGACCAGGCCTACGAGGGTGAGCGAGGCGAAAAAAGCCTGATCCCCAAATGGGTGAAGGCGCATGGTGATCAATGTTTCCATCATATTGCCATTCAGGTTGAAGAGATCGATGCCGCCATTGAGGCGATTGGCAAAAGAGGATTCAAGGTAGCCGGCCAGGTGGTTGGTGATCCGGGTACCGACTTGCGTCAGGTGTTTACCGAGCCGGAAATAAAGGATGGTGAGGTATTCACTGTATTGGAGTTGATCGAACGTCATCACGGTTACGAGGGTTTCCTGCCTCCACAAGCTGACGGCTTAATGGAATCCACTCGACGATAACCGGGAGGTTTTGAACCGTGTTTAGAAAAACCGATCCGGAAACCATTGCTCCTTATCTCAAAGATGCGTCGAATTTTTCCGAAGGGCGGGCAAAAGAGGTTGTCATTCCAGAAACCCAGGAAGAACTTGTGGGTTTTTTAAAGGAAAACGAGCAACCTGTGTCTCTGGCAGGGGCGGGGACAGGACTCACCGCTTCGCGTATTCCCCTGGAAGGCGTTGTGGTTTCGCTGGAGCGCTTCAATTTTCTGGGACCGGTGATTGACGGAACTATTCGAGTCGGACCCGCCGTTACTCTGAAAGATCTTCAAAATCATTTGCAGAACAGCGGATGGTTTTATCCCCCAAACCCGACCGAATGGTTGGCCTCCATCGGCGGAACCCTGGCTACGAACGCTTCCGGCGCACGCAGTTACAAATACGGAGCCACACGGCAGTTTGTTCTTGAGGCGACTATTGTGTTGTCCGACGGACGCACGGCTTCGGTTCGCAGAGGCGAGACCATCGAGCAACCGCTTCAGTTGGACGATGGCTCTACGATTAAATTTCCTTCGGTTAATTTTAAAAGCCCCGAGTGTAAAAACGCAGCGGGTTATTTTGTTCAACCGGGAATGGACTGGTTGGATATTTTTATCGGTTCGGATGGAACTCTATGTGTTTTTACCGAATGTACGCTGAAGTTAGTGAAAGCGCCTGCCGAATTTTTGAGCGGCATTTTATTCTTGGAACAAGAAGAGGACTGCTGGGACTTGCTGGAGAAAATCAGAGGATCCAGGGAACCAAAAATATCTCCCTGCTCCCTGGAATATTTTGATAGCCGTTCTTTGCAGCGCTTGAAGCAAAAATTCGGCAATGTCCCGGAAAAAGCACAGGCGGCTTTATTTTTTGAACAGGATGTGGCTGATCAATCGGAATACGACTCTTGCCTTGAAGCCTGGTACGAATTTTTGGAACAGGAGAAAGTATTGCTGGATGATTCCTGGTTTGCCCAGGGACCAAAGGATATCGAAAAGTTTTACGATTTTCGTCATGAGCTTCCCCTGATGATCAACGAAGAAAACTCCCGGTTGAAACGGGTAAAGATGGGAACCGATATGGCCGTCGATGACAAGCATTTCCGGAAGATGATGGACTTTTACCGGGATACGTTGACGGCAAGCGGTCTGGACTTCGTTATGTTTGGTCATATCGGGGACAACCACCTGCATATCAATTTGTTGCCGGATGCGAAGCAGATGTCTTTGGCAAGGGAAACCTATACAACATTGGTTGATCAGATTTTCGATTGGGGAGGCACGATTTCGGCGGAACACGGCGTTGGCAAATTGAAAAAGGAGTATTATCATAAAATGATCGGGGATCAGGCGCTGGCTGAATTGCAGGAAATCAAATATTCTTTGGATCCGCAGGGCCGCTTTGGGGCAGGTAACCTTTTTTAAAATAAGGGCTAAATCCTATTCCGGTAATGTTTGAAAAAAGCGAGGATGTTGACGGTCAAGGGGGGTAGAGAGTAAAATCAACAAGATTTACTCTGTGTTGTCAAAAACGCGCAATTCTTTTGTGAATTGATCGGCCATGTTGAATTCTCTAAAAATTTTAATCCTCAATTATTCTTACGAGCCCTTGCAATTTTGCAGCGCCAAGCGTGGGCTTGTGATGGTACTGAGCGGCCGGGCCGAGCAAATCGAGTGTGATGGTTATGTGGTTCGGTCTCCTTCGATGTCGCTAAAAGTGCCAACCGTAATTCGTGTGCTGAATCTGGTCAAACGCAAAACGCGAAAAAATGTGTCTTTCAGCAAAAAGAATATATTGCGGAGGGATAATTTTACCTGTCAGTACTGCGGTGACAAGGAACACCCTTTGACGGTCGATCACGTCATTCCGAAATCTCGGGGCGGGAAAACCACCTGGACGAATGTGGTGGTGGCTTGCAAACCCTGTAACATGAAGAAAGGAAGCAGAACTGCCCGGGAAGCGAATATGAAGCTAGGCAAAAAACCCTCGCGTCCAAATTTCAGTTTCCATCAGCTGGTCGTTCCCGGCGCTCCTCCTTCTCATGTGGATAGCTGGATGAAATATCTTCCCAAATCGTTTGTTGCCCGGACCTCGATGAATTAAACCTCTTTCGGCCAGTTTGGACCGGCCGAATCATTATGGAATCCGTCCTTGGAACCTAAATCACTCATCCAGATCATTTCTGAAGACGAGTTTCTTCCTTTGGTGGAGAAAGCGGGCTCTCAGTTTTTCAAAACGTTCAATTCGTTTGCATCACTCCCTGACAAAAGACGCGATGCCAACCGCAAATGGTATTCCAACCTGATCCAACAAGCGGAACTTTTGGAAAGTTTTCTGGATGAGCATGGCGCCCGACAGAACAAGACCTGGTCTTTTTTCACTGAATACGTGGCGTCGATACGAAACCTGGTGATTGCCGGTTTTTACCTCAAACATCTGGTGGACCGCTATCCTTTCTACAATCTGAGAGATTCTGATGAGCAAAAAGAGAAATTTTTTGTAGAAATTCAGGACGCATCAGATTTTTTAAATCAGTCCATACTCAATCTGTATCAGGAGTGCCTTCGTGCCGGCGAAAAGAATAATCTGAATTACTCTCGAGAATCGGTTGACCCGAGCCAGTTCTCAGAAGTCGAAGTGAACAAACAACTTCCGAAAAATGCCGAGGATGAGCAGATCAAGGAGGATGAAGAACGAATCATCGATATGTTCCAAAAAATGAGCAACGTGGCTAGCATGATGGAAGAGATCAATGCGCGGGTTCAACAGAAAGAGGGGGACCTCAAAAGAATAGTTCCGGAAGTCATCGACGAAAAAAAAGCTCGTATGGTCATGAGTTTGGTTCATAGCGTCCAATCCGAGTTTGATACCTATATCAAGGGAACATCTATTCAGAAAAGATACGAGGAACTGAAAACTTTTCGCGGATATATTTCAATGCCGCTCCATTTACTGGAGGTCACTATTTGGCTGACTCATTTTTATGAACGGCATGAGGATGAGATCCGTCAGGGGGAGTGCAAGCGTATTATCTCCACGCTGGTGAACAAAGACGAGTTGTTAAACCAGATCGTGAATTTCTGGTTTAAGAACTGTATATTTTATATCCGCGAAGGGGATTTACTTGGCAAAGAATTGTTGAAAAATTTTGTTAAGACAGTTCGCTATGAACTGCCTATTCCCACTCCTTTGGGATTTCATGCCCGTCCATCGACCTATATTTCTCTGATTGTACGCAACTATGACGCTGATGCTTTTCTCCTGGTGGATGGTGAAAAATTCAATGCCCGTTCTGTAATGAGTCTACTTCAGGCAGGCGGCGCGGTGGCGGATAAAGGCTATCAGAAGGTTGTGTTTGAGGGAGATCAGCGTGTTCTGGATGACCTGAAAATCCTGGCCGACCACAATTATTGCGAAGATAAAAGCATTCCCGAAGAACTCAGTTACTTGAAATCAATGCGGGAAACCGCCTGAACATTTCCAGCGCTCGACAATTGATAAGTATCAGTATGGATGACTCCTCAGAATTGTTTGATGTGGTGGATTCCGAGGACCGGGTCGTGGGTCAAGCCACCCGGGGGGAAGTTCATGCAAAGGGTTTGCTGCATCGGTCTGTTCACATTCTCGTGTTCAATTCCAGGGGAGAATTGTTTTTACAGAAACGGGCCATGACCAAGGATGAAAATCCGGGTTATTGGGACTCTTCAGCGGCGGGACATGTGAATGCGGGTGAAGAATACCGGACCAGCGCTCAAAGGGAACTCATGGAGGAACTGGGAATTTCCGGAGAATTGCAGTTTTTTAGGAAGTTTTCAGCAAGCCAGGCAACCTTGTGGGAGCATGTCGAAACCTATTTATGTACCACCGACCAGGAAATCACCATCAATCTTCTGGAGATCAGTGAAGGACGGTTTTGGCCGATTCCGGATCTCAAAGAGCGCATTGACAGCCATCCCGACCAATTTACATCTACATTTCACCTAATTTTTGGTAGCTATTTAAAATCAAAAGGTTAGTCCCTCCAAAATGCTTGAGAATGAGGTTCGATTGCCTGATACTGATGATCTGGGAATGATTTCCGGACCCCTCTTAATCATTTGCCGAGTTTCCGAAATCGGGAAGCAGCCGGCTGTGACTGTCCTCCGACAGTCCCGTGACAAACGCCTTAATGAAAACTATTAGACGATCGTTTTTCATTCTGTTGATGGTTTTTGGGCTATGCTTCAAACTCGCCCTTGCCGACTCTCTGGACGTCTTCGAGACTGGAAAATCCTTTCCCGTTGATTTTCTGTTTAAAGAAGAAATTCCCAGTTTGAAAAATCTGGATTCCAACAATATTGAACCCGTTTTACAAAAGTTCATGGATGCCCGCGAACAGGTCGAATCCTCTGTTGAAAATAATCTGGTTCATTTGGGTATTTCCTACATTCATCTGCGTCAGAACTACCATAAAAAAGCCCTTGAAATTTTAAGCCAGGAAATCAATGGGGATTTTATTCTGGAGGATTTCAAAATCTATTTTCTAACAGTTGCTTTGCGTGCATTGGCTGAAAGGAGCCTTCAGGAAGAGGACTTGGATCAGGCGATCGAATATTTGCAGGAAGCGTTTAAAAATCAAATGATCCTGTTTGAAAATTTTCCTTCAAGTCCATTTCATGAAGATGTGCCTCGACACCTGGCAGACATCGAAGCTCAATTGGGAGACGCTTATTTTAAACAAGAGGATTTTCCGGCGGCCTGGAGCCATTACAACAACGCCCTGGTGCGTGAAAAATCGAATTGCGGTTGTGATGGAAAACATTTGAAAATCTATTCTGCTTTGGCTCAAACCTATGAAGCAGGCCAAAACCTCGATGAAGCGGCGGATATGCACATATATATTCTAAACAATTTTCCATCGAGCCAGGCCACCCGAAAGGTGACGGCTTTTCTGGAAAACAATCGAGAAGCTTTGGAGGGAGTCAATGGCAACGCCGAGCGATTGAAACATCTGTTGGATATGCGGGAAAAGCAAAATGGTTCACCAATAAAACCTGTGGCAAAGAAAACCCCCAAATGGCCTCGCACCAACAACGGGCTATTTAACAGTCTGTACCATGCTCTTAGCATCGATAATTTTCCTGAAATTGCGAAATATGGCGAGAAAGTGTTGAGGGAGTTTCCTGGTGACGAAAATACAAAGGGTATTTTTTCCCATATGAATCAAGCCATATTGAACAAGATTCGGAGGGATGAATGGAGTCAGGAAATGGCACGCCTGGTGGACCTATACCCGGTTCGTCATATGAACAAGCTGGCGAGCCGTTTGTGGGAAAACGAATTTGCCGACGCCGCACAGCGAGTTTACCAAAAGGTTCTCGATAAGTATCCCAACGAAACCCTAGCCTGCCATAAAGCATTATATTTCATGGCAAGGATTGAGGAAGATAATCATCGGTATGCAGAGGCGATCGATCTTTATGAAAAGCTTCTAAGCAAATACAATTGGGGATACTTTACGCCTTCCGCCCAATTTAAAATTCCCTGGCTGTATCGACTGGACGGCCAACTGGAGGAGGCCAGGGCAGGGTTTAACCGATTGCTGAATTACGCCAATCCCGGAAAATTCAGGAATCTGGACAACGGCTTTCCGAATCCAGATAACTTTCGTCCCGCCGCTTTGTATTGGCTGGCGGATACGGAACGTCAATTGGAAAACTACGACTCAAGAGTTGCGTTTCTCAAGCAATTGACGAAAGATTTTCCCATGGATTTTTATGCCATGGTTGCAAGGATCGAAATGTCCATGCAGCCCCTGAACTTTTTGGAACCTCAGGCAATCCAGAAATCTGCTCCACGACAATGGGGATTGGGAGAGGTCAACCGCAAGCGAATCAATCGGGCCGAAAAGTTGATCTCTATAGGGTTTTTGGAAATGGGGATGAAGGAGCTTTCGCAAATCACCAGTGAAAAAGACAGCCAGGAGTTTTCGTATTATCTTGCGCAACTCTTTAAAAAGGCCGGGGGATACCAAAGGGCCATAGGATTGTCCTGGGACATCTCCAGAAGAAACCGTCACCATTCCATTTCTCCCTCGCTTGCTGAAATTCTTTTTCCCAAGCCGTATGTTGAAAACGCGAGGAAGGAGAGCTCGCAGTATAACTTGAGCCCTTATCTCGTCATGGGATTGATGCGCCAGGAAAGTGCCTTCAATAAGAAAGTGGTGTCCTCCGCCCAAGCCATCGGTTTAATGCAACTGCTTCCTTCCACCGCCACACGGGTGGCGCGTTCCATGGGCACGAATCTTCCAGATCGAAGTGACCTGAAAAAACCTGTGGTGAATATCCAATTAGGTGTAAAATATCTGAGCGGATTATTGAACGAATTTGAGGATAATATTATATTCGCATTGGCGTCTTACAATGCCGGTCCGGGCAAGGTCAAGGAATGGATCGAGACTCGTTCCGACTTAAAGCCTCTGGAGTTTATGGAAAGCATCCCCTACAAGGAAACCCGAAACTACGTAAAAAAAGTCCTGAGAAATTATGTAATATATAAAACTCTCTATGGAGAGGGTGGAATCCATGATTTTCAGAGTATTTTAACTGTCAGGGATAACTGAAATGATTTCTTTCGATGTTTTTGCGTTTATCATCATCGGTTTAAGTGTTCTTTATTCTGTCTGGAAAGGCATGGTGCGGGAAGCTTTTTCACTGGTGGCTTTGGTGGTGGCTTATCTCCTGGCTTTGAATCTGTATTCGGATTTGGCCGTTCTCATGGGAGGAATCATTACCGAGGAAACCCTGGCTAATATTCTCAGCTTTATTGTTTTGTTTATAGTCAGTCTGATTTTCGTCGCCATGCTGGGTCGCTTGGCCAAAAAATACCTCCATTCCACCCACACCATTTCGGGATGGGACCGGTTCCTGGGTGGATTCTTTGGGATGGCCAAGGGAATTTTTATCATGATTGTTTTCATGTTTCCCCTGCAGTGGTTCGACGAGACTTATGCCCGTTGGACAGAGGATTCCCTGGTGGCGCCTTACCTGGAAGATTGGGTCGATGATATCCGGGAAAATGTAGAGGTGGAGCCGGGGTTCAATCGAAGTATGCCCGGTTCATTGAAAGGGATGCGACAAAAGATTCCCAATTTGGAAGGGATTGATGAGCGCCTGGCCGACCAAAAGAAAATTTTGAAAGAAAAAACTTCTGCTTTAACCTCTTTGGATTCGCCTCCGCAGGACGACTATACAAAAGAGGATCGCGAAAGTCTGGATAAGATTCTTAACGATATTGCTGCACAAGAATAACGAAAAGAATTAAACGCGTAACAGTTTTCCAACCGCATCAATTCGCAAAATACTTTCCTTCCCTTAACTGCTTTTACTATGACCACTCGAATCAATCTCAATGGTGATATTCGCCAGGATGCACATATATCGGTTTTCGACCATGGATTTCTTTTTGGTGACAGTGTTTATGAAGTGATCAGTACGCATCACGGCCAATTATGTTTTGCCAATGAACATTTGAGACGGTTAAGAAGTTCCGCACAGGCAATTTCACTGGATATTCCCCTGTCGGATGAGCAAATGATCGAGGAAATTCATAAAACAGTGGAGGCGGCGGGGAACCCGGAATCCTATATCCGAGTTGTTGTCACGCGTGGAGTCGGTGCGATGGATATCGATCCGGAAACCTGTACCCAGCCGAATGTGTTGATATTTGTCAAGCCTGCCCTGCAATATCCCGCAGAGAACTATAAGGATGGAATCAATGTGGCGTTGGTTTCTGTTAAAAGAAACCCCAAGGAAGCATTGAATCCGGGCATCAAAACCGGGAATTATCTCAACAATGTGCTGGCAAAGGTCGAAGCCCGCAAATCCGGTGCGGCGGATGCATTGATGTTGAATCCCACTGGTCAATTAACTGAATGCACGACCAGCAACTTTTTCTTTATCCGCGATCAACGCCTGATGACCCCTTCATTGAATTGCGGTATCCTGTCCGGAATCACGCGGGAGGTCGTGCTTCGACTGGCCCGTGAGAATGGGGTATTGGTGGAAGAGGGGGAGTGGCCTCCCGATGTTCTCCAAAATGTGGAGGAAGCCTTTATCACGGGGACCGTTAAAATGATAATGCCCGTCACTTCATTGGATGGAAAACCTATCGGAAACGGCAAGCCCGGACCGATCACCAAAATGATGATGCGGCTTTATCAGGATGTCCTGAAATCCCTCTAATTCTGTTTCCTTATAAAACCTGGAGGTTTTGTGGCTCTTTTGGCGGGTCTGACCGGTGGCATGGGTTCCGGAAAAACAACTGTCGGGAATCTGTTCAAGTCATTGGGCGCCCACGTTCTGGATGCGGATGAAATTTGCCGATTTCTGGTAGAGCCCGGAAAACCGGCCTGGCAGGAAATTATCGATTTGTTCGGCAACGAAATTTTAAAAGAAGATCAAACCCTGGACCGCAGAAAAATTGCGGATGTTGTTTTCAGTAATCCAGAGAAGAAAAAGGCGATTGAGGCGATTCTACATCCGCGGGTGATGGAAGAGGAGCAGAAGCGCTATAAGGATATCTTGAATGATGAGCCCGGGGCCTTGGTAATAATTGATGCGGCCCTCTTAATTGAATCGGAAAATTACCGTAAAGTAGATAAGGTGATTGTGGTCGCCTGTGACGAGGGAACCCAGTTACATAGAATCATGGCCAAAAATGCGTTTTCACGAGAAGATGCCCACAGACGCATGCAGCAGCAGATGCCTCTTGAAGAGAAAATCAAGTTCGCCGATTATGTGATTCACAATGACTCAGATTTATCAGAATTGAAAAAAAGGGTCGAGGCATTATTCCATCAATTGAAACAGCTGGCGGTTTAGCAATCATGGCTCAAGAAAAATTAGGAGGGACGCCTGATTATAATTTGCGTGAAGCAGAAGAAATCGAGCGTCTGTTAAAAGAAGAAGAGAAAAGGGCGGAAGAGAAAACTTTTCAAATCAGCTCTTTAAGGAGACTTCTCAGTCAAAAACGGTATTTGGTTTTGGTGCTGGCGGTCTTGTTGATCTGGGGTGTGGGTTGGGGAATTCTGAGTTTGACGGAACGCAATCCGGAAGTGTCCCGGGTTTCAACCGTGGAGGAGGCGCCCGACCATGACACGATTCCGGCCATCGTTCAAATTCAAAAACCCAATATCTATCAACTTGAACCGTTTTTTATTCCTGTTCGCAGTAAAAATAAAAAAACTGAAAGATTTCTCCATGTGACCGCTCATCTTGTGTTAAGTAACCGCAGACTTCATGCAGACATTGACAAGGTCCAACCCCTAATTCGCCAGAGCGTGTACGCCGCAATCCAACGAAAAAAACTAAAAGATTTTGAAAAAAGTGCGGCTCAAGTTGAAGAAAAAATTAAAAGAGAGATTCTGACGGCCTCTAACTCGTTTCTTTTGAGTGGAACGGGAACCATCACCAATGTTGTTTTCACCCAGTTTTTGGTCAGTCCTTCCTAAGTTCCGATTGGAACCTTGTCACACCTTGACATCCCAATTGAAGGTTGTATATTGATATTAAATAAACCTTTATTTATAAGGTGGTTATAGATATGTCGGTCATTGAACCCACCAATCTACAGCAGGTTTTGCAGATGAGTTCTGCAGTGGAAAAAGTACAGGCTCAACAAGTACAACACCTTGCGGCTGATCAAATTCAGGATCAAGAACGCGTCTTGTTGGACGAGGCCAAACGTACTGAATTACAGGACCCTGCAGGCAGTGATCCGACAGAGCCGACCCATCCCGATGAAAGAGGGCGGGGCAAGAGGCGCCTCCGCTTCAAGAAATCCCGTGAAAATGCCGATGAGGAAGAAGAAGGGAATCTACCACCCCGGGGATCCGCGGAGGACAGCCAGGGATCCCATCTCGATATTGTGGTATAACCCAAAACTTTTTCCGGCTTATGTTGTCCGACAACTTTTCTCCCAATACGCTCCGCCCGATTTTTTCTCATGCGTTAGCCCTAAGGCTTGAAACGATCAAGCTGGATGCATTCATCCAAAATTATTCTGCAGGCCAGACGCTCTCCGGGAAAGTGATTCAGGTGTTGCCGGAACAAAAGGCGGTGGTAGAACTCAATAGCGAAAAGCTTTTGTTGCAGTTTCCGCGTGCTGTCACTCCGGGTCAAAATATTGCAATCAAGATTGAACAAACACACCCCAATCCTATTTTAAAGTTGACGGATTTTACTTCCTTCAACTCTTCACAAAAATCTGTTCCCAATAGCCTGACAAAGGAAGTGTTCTCTTTGAATGTCCAGGCTGCTGACAAAACTTCACTTCAAAACCGACCGGCTCGTTCTCCTTTGGAAACTTCCGTGCCGGATAAAAATGCAGCTCCCGGCGTTAAAAATGATCAGGCTGCTTTAAATGGAAGAACGATTGGCTCTCTCTCGAAAACTGATTTAAAACAGCTTGGAATTGAGGTGGGGCAAAAAGGAAAAGCTGAGATTTTACAGGTGGTCAACCGGGAGACGCTTCAGGTTCGCTTGAACGGTAACGAAGTGACTCTAAAGCATGCCGCTTCCCAAAAGCTGCAACCCGGCGAATCCGTGTATATTCAGGTAAAATCTACTTCCCCGGGAAAGTTTGTTTTGGAAGTGGAACCGTTGCCCGCCTCATCCGCTACCGCTCAATCGTCTCCTGACCGGGCAATTTTTAAAAGTTATCTACCGGCGCGGCAACCTTTGGTTCAGGTCTTTGCGGGCTTAAAGGAAGCTTTTTTAGAGAATCCGTCAACTCAATTAAAAGAATTAAAAGTTGACCAGACACAGTTGAAGCAATTACAAGCGAACCTTCAAAAAATAGTCTCTCGAGAATTCAAAAGTACCGATGCGATCCAGTTGAAAGAGCTGATTGATCGAACTGGATTTCATTATGAAGCCAAGATAAAAAACTTTGTATTGGAACCGGATCTTTCCAACAAAAATGCACTACTGGAGAATGATTTAAAGGGGCAATTGTTGCGGCTTGCCCGACAATTAGAACAACTTTCGATAGAAAATACGGTTTCCGATAAATTTATATCAAAACTGATGACACAGGTGAATCAAGCAGTCAGCAATATAGAACTGCAACAACTTGTCCATCATTTTTCAAGAGAAGAGCAGCAACCTCTGCTGTTGCAGCTTCCGGAAAATCTTTTGGGAGAAGAGGATCGGCTGAAGATTTATATTCTTCCGGACCAACAGGAAGGAGCAAACCGGGAGTCCGATCCCCAAAACCGCACTTACAGCTTGGTTTTCCTGCTCAATCTTTCGGCGTTGGGGGACCTGAAAATTGAAACCAGGATATTTAAAGATGAAGTTTCGATTCATATCACTAGTTCAAATTCCGACGCGATTCAGTTTATACAAGCACATGTATCGGAACTGGAAGATGTGTTCCGGCAAGAAGGATTTTTTATAACCGTGACCGGTGATCACGAACCGGATGCTTCGATGGAGGCTCCCGATAGTTTGGGACAGTTATTGATCGAGACACCTCTACAAATCGTAGACCTTAAGACATGAGCCGACAAAAAAATAAAAGACTGAAGTCCGCGGTGGCGTTGAAATATCACACAGAGGCGGATACGGTTCCCAAAGTGACTGCCAAAGGGGAAGGATTGGTTGCGGAGCGTATCATTGAATTAGCTAGGGAAAATGAAGTGCCCGTTAAAGAGGACCCGGACCTGGTTCAAATTCTTTCACAAGTAGATATCAATAAAGAAATTCCTCCCTCGGTTTATAAGGTAGTGGCTGAACTTCTGGCATTTGTCTACAAATTGAACAGTAAATACCAAAATTTCCCTGATAAATCTACCTGACCCTTTTTCAGTACTTTTGAGCTTATTCATGTGGAATTGTGCTGGGTATTAAATCAATTGACTCACTCTGGGGTGTTTGTTATCCTTGAAAAATAAGGATTTGTGATTGTTTCCAGCGATATTTTACGTTTGAAAACCTCTGGTTACAGTCAGATGAGCCTTTTGAAAATTATTGGGCTATCCTGCTGAAATTGTGTTTTTCCTGTCGATAATTGCGGCCAAGGAAAACGATACTTTTTGAAAGGCGTTCTGCTTTGACTAAATCCATCACAATTCGATTGATTGCTGTTCTTTCCCTGCTTTGGGTTGGTGTTTCCCCTTCTTTTGCAACTTTTCCCGGCGAATTTGAAACAGAAGAGTTCGATTTCACTGTACCGGTCGCCCTGGAAAGCCGGGTCAATTTCTGGAAAAAGGTCTACACGCAATACTCGACTCAGCATGCCATCATCCATGATCAGAGCAATCTGGATATCATTTACGATGTGGTTTACCTGGGCGAAAAACCCATGTCTGCCAGAGCCCGCCATCGTAAGTTAAGACCCCATGTTAGAAAATTTAAAAGAATTCTTAGAAAGCTTGCTCGTGTCAAAAACAGAGTCAATCTGACCCCGGAAGAAGATCGAATCCTGAAGATGGTTCAAAAGAATTTCATCAGGGCTTCCCGAAATATACGGAGTCAATTGGGACAAAGAGATCGCTTTGAAGAAGGGTTGAGGAGATCCGGGCGTTACATGAAAGATATTAAAAGAATTTTCAAGGAAGTGGGCGTTCCGGAGGAATTAGCGGTTTTACCTCATGTGGAATCATCCTTCCAGTTGGGGGCATATTCCAGTGCTGGCGCTGCGGGGGTCTGGCAGTTCACTCGCAGTACCGGCCGCAGATATATGAAAGTGGGTTATGAAGTGGATGAACGCCGAGATCCCATTATTGCTGCCTATGCCGCAGCCAAGCTTCTGAAATACAATTACGAGCAGTTGGATAGCTGGCCCCTGGCTATCACCGCCTATAATCATGGCGTCAATGGAATGAGGCGGGCTAAGCGAAGGCATGGGGATGACATCGTTAAGATTATCGACAAGTACCGCAGTCGAAGATTCGGTTTTGCTTCCAAAAACTTTTTCTCCGAATTCATGGCGGCTTTGGAGGTGACCCGGCGTCCCAGCCAGTATTTTCCGGGAATCGTCATGAACGAGCCTTTCGAATTTGTTGAGGTATCTATACCGGATTATGTGCACATCTCGACATTGGAAGACCATTTCGGGATGACCCGCGAGGAAATCGCTGAATACAATCCTTCATTACGGCGTCCGGTGATTTCCGGGAAAAAAAGAATCCCCAGAAATTATAAATTCAAGGTGCCTGCCGACCGGGATGTGAGTTTTGAGGAAGTGTATGCTTCCATTCCTGCAAATCTGAAATTCAACAAACAGGTTCGCGTCCGCTGGTACACCGTACGGAGAGGGGATACCTTAAGTACCATCGCTCGCAGGATGAGAACTTCCGTTTGGAAACTGAAAGAACTGAACATGCTTCGGGGCAGCCGGATTTACAGAGGGCAGGTTCTGGAAATCCCGGGGAAAGCCTATAAAAGGGGAACCCGTGTCGTCAGTATCCAGCAGCATCCCAAGCCGGACTGGAGTAAGGTGGTCATCCCGGATAATGTGGAAACCATCCAGTACCGGGTCCGACGGAGAGACACGCTTACACGGATAGCTCAGAAACACGGCGTTCATGTCAGCGTTCTGGCTAAAATGAATGCCATGGAAAACCCGCACGCGCTTATGCCCGGTCAACACATCAAAGTGCCCAAGCCGGGAACCAACTTTGAATTGCAGGTGGCCTCCGCCGCACCCGTAACGAACCCTCAGGTTGAAACTCCGAAAATGGAAGTTCAGATGAGCGGAGTTCAGTCGGATGAAAATACAATCGTAGCCAGTACCGCAGAATCTTTGGAAAAGAATTCTGAGATGGAAAAGGTACTATCCAACCTGGTCAACGCATTCCAGCTTAATAGAAACCGCCACGCGTTCCGTCCGGTAAAGTTTGTTGCCGATAATGAGGAAGAATACCGTGTGGGTCTGATCAAGGTTGATTTTGACGAGACGTTGAGTCATGTGGCTGACTGGGCCCGAATCTCGGTAAGAGAATTACGGCAGCTCAATAACCTGAGAAGGCGCGGCAGCCGAATCCGGGTGAACCAATCCATCAAGGTTCCTTTCCGAAGAACGACTCCTGAAGAGTTTGAGGCAAAACGGCAGGAGTACCACAAGGCCATTCAAGAAGACTTTTTCGGAAATTATCAGGTGGAAAAAGTGGTGACCCGAAAGTTGAAGCGAGGCGAGACGTTGTGGGAAATATGCAACAATGTCTATTCCATTCCATTCTGGCTGCTCAGCAATTATAACCCGGACAAGGATATCAACAAGATTTCAGTCGGTGAATCGATTAACATCCCCATTCTCACCGACAAACCCTCCTGATTTTCATAGATTTTGTTCCTCCACATGCTTTAAAGCAGTCTGAATAGCCAGCAGGTGGGCTTTAATGCGCACATCCATGGGCAGGGCCGGTGATGTTTCCAGGGTAAAAACATGACTGCAGCCGCGTGTATAGGCGTACAGAGCCATCGGCCACCATTCCATTTCCTCAGGTTCGGACAAACGGCTTAACAACCCGCGGTCGGCCGGCACTTCCTCGATTTCTTCCGCCAGGTTTAATGGATGGATCGATTCCACTCGGTCCAATATTTTTCGACCCAGAGTTGATAGATCGGTTGTTTGATCCTTCTGATAGAGATAATAACCCGAACTGTCGACATCCTCGTGAAGTTCCAGGTCCAGATCATAAGGTCGATCCAGAACCTCTTTCACAAAGGCTACCTCACGGGGGACTTGATCCTCCTTGAATTTTCTATTGAGATCGATGTCGTCTTGATTGTGACGAGTTCCCGCTTCAAAACCTGACGGATTGATGCAGGGAAGCAGAGTAATCTCCCAATTCTCCAGAAAGTCCGTATAAAGTTTGTTCTCCAGAAAAGTGCAAATAGTTTCCACCCCCGCAGGCTCGTCACCGTGGATACCGCCCGAGATTAGAACACGTCGAGAGTTACCTTTTCCAATAACGATTTTGACCAGAGGGTAATCCCTATCTTTTATTGAAAGAGTGTCCATTGTGGTCCATTCGCCTATCGGATTCAAAGAAGCCTTAAGGCGAGCCACAATATCCTCGAAATTTCTGGTGGGTGGTTGTTTCATGAGCAAAAGTCGAAAGGTACGATTCAAATATTTTTATCAGGATACTCACACTCCCGTTTAATGACGCACTCTGTGCACAGATAGTTTTTAGCCTTGCAAATATAGCGACCGTGAAGAATGAGGTATCGGTGAGCCTGCTTCAACCATTTTTTGGGAGTTACTTCCAGAAGTTTCAGCTCAGTTTCCAGTACATTTTTCCCCGGTGCCAGACCTGTTCGGTTGGCTAGGCGAAAGACATGTGTGTCTACGGCGATGGTCGGTTGATCGAATCCCTCGTTCAGGACCACGTTAGCTGTTTTGCGGCCAACTCCGGGAAGGCTTTCAAGTTCTTCCCGATTGTCGGGAATGTTACCTCCAAATTTCTCCAAAAGGATCTTACATGTTTTGATGATATTTTTTGCTTTAGTGGGAGCCAATCCGATCGTTTGAATGGATTTCTTTAACTTGGTTTCGCCCAGCGCTATAAAAGCCTCTGGCGTAGGGTGTTTTTTAAACAGATCGGGAGTAACCGCATTGACCGATTTGTCGGTTGCCTGAGCGCTCAAAATCACCGAAACCAAAAGTTGAAAAGGATTTTGATAGATCAGTTCTGAACGAGCGTCAGGAAGACTTTTATGCAGCTTCTCATAAATGCGGTTGATGGTTTTAGAGTTCACCGGGATTCCAATCCAAGGGGATTGATGCCAAAAAAATCGGGAACAGCTGAAGAAAAGAAAAACCTAGTTTTTCTTTGTTAGACTCTGTGCACAACGAACACCGACCAGGAACGATTCAGTAGCATCGGCCATTCCCGGGTGACGGCTTCCCGTCCGAACGAGGGATGCGTCATCGGCCCAGGAACCGCCCCGGATGACATGGTGGCTCCGGCGGTCTTTGGGACCTTTGGGATTATTTTTAGGGCTGTTCTTGTAGTAGCTGGGAGAGTACCAGTCCGACACCCATTCCCATACACTGCCCAGCATATTGTGAGTACCCCATGCATTGGGTTTCTTGCTCTTGACCGGATGTGGAGTGCGCACCGAATTGGTGGCATGCCATACGTAATCGTTAAGGTTTTTCCCGAAAGGATTTTGCTCCCGACTGCCGGCACGTGCGGCGTATTCCCATTCCGCTTCCGTGGGGAGTCGCTTTCCCTGCAAGGAGCAATAGGTCACGGCATCCTGAAACCTGACGTGATCAGCCGGCCAGTCATCGTTGAACAATTTGGATGGATTTCGGCCCAAAATTTTTTTCAGTTGTTTCTGAGAGGCTTCATACTTGTCGATATAGAACGAGTCCAGACAAACTTTGTGAACCGGTCGCTCCCGGTCATTAAGCTCATGGTCGAAATAACTATGAACCTCCTTCGTTCCCATATGAAAGCATCCTTTTGGAATTTTTACCATTTCCTTGCCCGAATTTTTCGCTTGGGCAAAAGTCGCGGTTACCAGGATACTCAATAAAATAGCGATGATAGCATGCAATTTTTTCATGGGCGAAATTTTACTTTTACTGGTGAAAATGTCAAGGGAAGGATTCAGAGATACATTATAAATTCTTTTATTCATTATATATTTAACGTAAAATATAGACCAACTTCAAACTCAAATGATGCCGATCTCATGCAATCAAGAATATATGTATCCCTGCTGGCTGTTTTCTTAGTCTTTTTCGCTCTTTTTTCAAACGCTTCAGGCGCCTCTGTTCCTTATAAGAAAAAGGTTCAAGTTCAAGCGTTTGAAAATCCGCCGGGTTGGATCGGAACTTATAATCCGGGCACGTTGGTTTCAAATCTTCTCAAGCAAAAACTGCAACAACTGGAGAATGTAGCCCTGGTAAAGTTTGTGAATCAGGGATCCAATGGAGCCAGTGATAGAAAAGGAGATGTGATTAGCAGCACATCAGCGCAAATAGTCATTTCTGGAAAAATCATTCGATACCGGCCCGCGTTACCGATTAACCTGGAAAGCACTCAATCCGAGAAAAGGATATCACGCTCGGCAGAAGTTAAGATTGAATTTAAGATCTATCAGGGGCAAACCCGGCGCATGGTTGAGGGTATTGTTCTTAGTGAAAGCTCAAAGGACGGTGAGTTTCCTCTAGGTTATTCGCAAAGTTCTTTAAATCTTGACAGTCCGGATTTCCGCAAAACGTTTATGGGAAGGGCATTGTCTCGTATTGCAGATAAGGTTATGCCTGACATCGTTGATTATCTGGATCAGGTTCCACTAGACGGTCAAGTCATTGCGGTTGAAAAAGAGAAAGAGCAGATGATTATCAATGTGGGGCAAAGAAGCGGCGTAGAAGTCCGGGATGAGTTTGTTGTGTACAGTGTCGACGTGAATTTCCCCGATCCTCTCTATCAAGAAGATATCGGCGACCGCCTGACGAAGCTGGGCGTTGTTCGTGTGATCAATGTTCAGGAAGGTTTCTCTGAAGCCGTTATCATGGCAGGCGGGGATTTTGTTAAAGGAAATCTGGTGCGCTCCAAAAAATCCAAGCCTCTGCTCAAAATTCTGAAAAAAGCCAGATAATTTTCTTAAGCAGTTTGTATCTCATTCTTCCAATATTCCTGCAAGGGAGAAAGAGACAAGCTGGATGTCTTGAGAGAATGCAGGGCGTCCACCAGCGCAAAGGCTCCCGGAATGGTTGTGCAATAAGGGAGGTTTTGGGTCAGCGAAGCGCGGCGCATTGAAAAAGAATCCTTCACCGCCTGTTCCCCGAAGGTCGTGTTGATCATAAAATCCACTTTACCGGCCTCCAGCGTTTCCACAATGTGAGGCGAACCTTCCTTGACCTTGTTGATATGCGCGACCTCCAGCCCAAGGTCTCGGAGGTAATCTCCCGTCCCCTGGGTTGCCATAAGCTGATACCCCAGTTCCGCCAGACTTTTTCCGATTTTCCCAGCGGCGGATTTGTCCCCTTCTTTGACACTGATAAATACCGTTCCCTTTGGAGGCAGTTTGATTCCTGTTGCGATTTGAGACTTGGCAAAAGCCCGACCAAAACTGGTGTCTAACCCCATCACTTCTCCGGTGGATTTCATTTCAGGGCCCAGTAGGATATCCACATCGGAAAATTTGATAAAGGGAAACACCGATTCCTTGACGGCGATATGCGTTATTTCTCTTTCCTCGGTGAATCCCAACGTGTCGAGGGTATTGCCTGCCATCACCTTGGCGGCCAGCTTGGCCAGGGGTATTCCAATCGCTTTGCTGACAAAGGGAATCGTTCGGGAGGCTCGGGGATTGACTTCCAGTACAAATATTTCACCATCCCTGACAGCAAACTGAATATTGAGCAGGCCTATAACATTCAGTTCCCGAGCCAACTTCCGGGTCTGCTCTTTGATTTCGTCTGTTATAGCCAAGGGAATGGTGAAGGGGGGAAGGGAGCAGGCACTGTCGCCGGAATGAACTCCCGCTTCCTCAATATGCTCCATAACACCGCCAATGACCACCTGATGTCCATCGGAGATTGCATCAACGTCCAGTTCTGTGGCGTTATCCAGAAAATCATCGATCAAAACCGGATGCTCCGGAGAAGCATTGACAGCGAAGTCCATATATAAGTCAAGTCGATCCTGATTATAAACGATTTCCATAGCACGTCCGCCCAGAACATATGAGGGCCGTACCATGACGGGATATCCTATTTCCCGGGCGATGGTCCGGGCTTCTTCCAGAGACGTAGCAGTACCATTTTGAGGTTGCCGGATATCAAGTTTTTCCAGAACTTCCTTGAAGCGCTTCCGGTCCTCCGCACGGTCGATATCATCCGGTTTAGTCCCAATAATCGGAACACCCGCCCGCTCCAGGGCGATCGCCAGGCGTAACGGAGTCTGACCTCCAAACTGAACAATCACACCATCCGGTTTTTCCTTTTGAACGATGTGCAACACATCCTCGTAAGTGAGCGGCTCAAAATAAAGCCGGTCTGAGGTGTCATAATCCGTGCTGACGGTTTCCGGATTGCAGTTGACCATGATGGTTTCAAAACCCTCTTCTCTCAGCGCGAAGGATGCATGCACGCAACAGTAATCAAATTCAATTCCCTGGCCGATCCGGTTGGGGCCGCCGCCTAGAATCATAATCTTTTTCTTATCGGAGGGATTGGACTCACATTCTTCTTCATAAGTGGAATACAGATAGGGCGTATGTGCTTCAAATTCTGCTCCACAGGTGTCCACTCGTTTAAAGACAGGAATAATGCCCACGGATTGTCTTCTCGAGTTCACCTCGGTTTCTTTGCAGTTCAAAAGCCTGGCGAGAAACTGATCGGAGTAACCCATTTGCTTGGCCTTGCGAAGGTCGGCATCCGACAATTTGTCCAGAGATCCGGTTTGAATGATTTCTTTTTCAAAATCTATGATCTCTTTTATATTGAATAAAAACCAGGGGTCGACAGCCGTAATCTTGTGAATTTCTTCTACGGAAAGCCCGCGTCGCAATCCAGCGGCAATATGCCAGAGCCGGTCCCAATGGGGAAGCTTTAGCATTTCCCTGAGCCGATTCAAGTCGGATTCGCTTTCGTGAAGAAGTTCACCGCCGGATTTAAAATTTTCCTCCAATCCGGAAATACCGATCTCCAGAGATCGCAGGGATTTCTGTAGGGCTTCCTTGAAAGTTCGGCCAATTGACATCACTTCGCCTACGGATTTCATTTGCGTTGTAAGCAGGGGAGGGGTTTTAAAAAATTTCTCAAATGTAAAACGGGGAATTTTAACCACACAATAATCCAGTGTGGGCTCGAAAGATACAGGAGTCACCTGGGTGATGTCGTTGCGGATTTCATCGAGAGTATAGCCCACGGCCAGCTTGGCGGCAATTTTAGCAATGGGAAAACCTGTAGCCTTGGAAGCCAGGGCGGAGCTCCGGGAAACCCGCGGATTCATTTCGATCACCACCATCTCGCCATTCCTTGGATTGATCGAAAACTGAATGTTAGAGCCGCCTGTTTCCACGCCGATTTCACGAATGATATCGATCGCCGCATTGCGCATGATCTGATATTCCTTGTCGGTAAGCGTTTGCGCTGGGGCAACCGTAATGCTGTCGCCGGTGTGAATCCCCATAGGATCGAAGTTTTCGATGGAGCAGACGATGACCACGTTATCCTTGATATCACGCATGACTTCCAACTCGTATTCTTTCCAACCCAACAATGATTTTTCGATCAATATGCGGTGCGTGGGACTGGCGCTGAGCGCCCAGTTCACCATTCTCTCAAAGTCCGCTTCGCTGTAGGCGATGCCGCCGCCGGATCCTCCGAGTGTGAACGACGGCCGGATAATGGAAGGGAAACCGGTTTTTTTGACAATCTCCCAGGCCTGCTCAACCGATTCGGCATAGCCGCTCGGAGCAACCTGGAGACCGATGCGTTCCATGGCTTCATTGAATTGCTGGCGATCTTCCGCTTTGTGAATGGTGTTGGCATTGGCTCCAATCATTTCCACATTATGCTCGGCCAGGACTCCCATTTCCGCAACGGTCAGAGCCGTGTTCAAACCGGTTTGACCTCCCATGGTCGGGAGCAGGGCATCCGGTTTTTCCTTTTCGATAATTTGGGCCACGATTTCCGGGGTGACGGGTTCGACATACGTCCTGTGAGCAAAATCTGTATCGGTCATAATGGTAGCGGGATTGCTGTTTACCAAAATGACGTGATATCCCTCTTCCTTCAGGGCTTTGCAGGCCTGAGTCCCCGAATAGTCGAATTCGCAGGCTTGGCCGATAATGATCGGACCGGCGCCGATGATCAATATCTTTTCAATGTCGGTTCGTTTGGGCATCAGTCTTGATAGATGTCGCGAACATCAATTTGGCGGGAACGCTCCCACTTCAGACTCATGTAAGAAAGCTTCCGGATCAGGTTGAACCGGTTTTGTCGATGTTCGCCCTCGATGGTTTCCGTTCTCAATTGTGTCAATTGATTTGCAATATCTGAAATCTGTGATTCCAACTGCATTTTCTGGTTCTCCAGTTTTTCGATGTCCTCTTTAAGAGATTGAATCTTTTTTTCCTTGGTTGCGGCAGCAAGTTTTTCGTTCAGTTTTTCAATTTTAGCGTTGGTTTTCTTGAGGTTCTTTTGAGGAGAGAGGATTTCTTTCTGGAGACGTTTTTCTTTGGCAAGCGCTTCCTTCTCTTTGGTCCTTAGGTCTTTAATTTTGGAAAGAATAAATCCCTCGGTCGGTTTCGGGTGATAACAAAAATTATCGGTGAAATAATATTGTCCTTTGTAAGGAATGAGTCGCCCTTCAAAAAGATCATCCGAATTAAAGAGGATGGAGCCCTGATCCTCCAGAACCCGGAACTTTCCATTATCCATTACATCCACAACCACGACATGATCGTTCTTGATTTTTTTCGCAATAAATAGCCCATGATTTCCTTCAGAAATTGCTTCGGCGAGCTCTCTGTTTTCAGGAGGTATCGCCTGTTTTTGCAGGTACCTTTGGAGAGGGGTTGAGCTGGATTCCGGAGAAGGCCGGTCGAAGGTATACCACTCAAGAAAGCATCCCATTCGGGATTCAAAAGATTTGTCGTCCTCGAAAATCTCCCCCGAAATCTTCTGAAAATCCTTCTTCGCCTGGAAAATATCATCCTGAGAGCAGCTTCGGGTGATTTCCTCTACCAGCTGATTGATGGATTCGCGAATCATCGATTTCCCTTCATCAGGTTTACAAATTCCTGAAACAAATAAGAGGAGTCCTGGGGACCCGGTGAAGCCTCCGGATGGTACTGAACGGATGAAACAGGGTGCTTTTTATGCCGAATTCCTTCAACCGTCTGATCGTTGAGGTTGATACAGGTGATCTCCACATCATCGTTTCCAGTCTTGTCATCCACCGCAAAGCCGTGATTCTGAGAAGTGATTTCAACTTTACGCCTGTCTAGGTCCATGACCGGTTGATTACCTCCATGGTGACCGAATCGGAGTTTATAGGTCTTGCCGCCCAATGCCAGATTTAGAATCTGGTGTCCGAGGCAGATGCCGAAAATAGGAACCTTGCCGACCAGGTCACGTACGTTCTGGATGGCGTAAGAAACCGCCGCCGGATCCCCCGGTCCATTGGACAAAAATACCCCGTCCGGTTTCATTTCCAAAACGGCGGATGCCGGAGTGGTTGCGGGAACGACTTTGACCTTACAGCCGGTTTGTGTCAGGCGACGCAGGATATTACGTTTGATCCCAAAATCATACGCTACCACAAAAAAACTCTCTTTATGTCCGTTGTGCGATATCTGCGAATACCCTGTATGAAGGTCCCAATCTCCCTCATTCCATTCATAAGGTTCTTTGCAGGTCACCTGCTGCACCAGATCCTTGCCTTCCATGCTTGGAGATTTTTCGGCTCTTTCGATGAGGGACTTGGGATTCGATAAATCGTGGGAGATGATGGCCTGTTGGGCTCCCTGGTCCCGTATATGGCGAGTCAGAGCGCGGGTATCGATGCCTTGAAATCCGACTACGTTATGCTTTTTCAGAAATTCGTCCAGTGTTTCCCTGGATCTCCAGCTACTGGGAATTCCGCTTAGCTCTTTGATGATGAATGCGCTCAGATAAGGGCGGTCGGATTCGAAGTCCTCCGGATTGACACCGTAATTCCCGATCAACGGATAGGTCATGACTACCATCTGACCGCAGTAGGAAGGGTCGGTCAATACCTCCTGATAGCCGGACATACTGGTGTTGAATACCACTTCACCCTCCGCCTCTCCGATGGCACCGAATAAGGTTCCTCTGAATGTTTTACCGTCCGCTAATGCAAGAATGCCTTCCATAACGCCCAAGTATGTAGCTATAAATTACTTTAGTAATAATATCTTAATTAGTTGGAAAATATAACTTTTCCTTTGTAGATAGTATTTTGAATCCGGCCTTTGACCGACCATCCGTCAAAGGGCGAGTTTTTACTTTTAGATTTGAACCGGCTTACCTCGACTTTGTACTCCTCGTCGGGATTAAAGATGACCACATCCGCCTGTTTGCCAACTCCGAGTGTTCCCTGATCCAGTTTGAAAATTTCGGCTGGACGCGAAGTCAGTTTTTCGACCAATTGTGGAAGTGTCAGAACGCTCTCCTCGACCAGACGCAGACTTAAAGGAAGAGCTGTTTCAAGTCCCACAATTCCGAAACAGGCGCTATGATAGTCTGCCTGTTTGTCGGCCAAATCGTGAGGCGCATGGTCGGTCGCGATTATATCAATTGTTCCATCCTTCAGTCCTTCTTTAATGGCGTCAATATCACTTTGAGCTCTTAAAGGCGGACTCATTTTGGTATTCGTGTCGTATCCCCGGACGGATTCATCGGTCAGAATAAAGTGATGCGGGGCCACTTCACAGGTTACTGCCAAACCCTTGGCCTTCGCCCTACGGACCAGCTCTACCGATTCACCGCTGCTGATGTGCGCTACATGCAGTCGGCCGCCGGTTTTTTCCAAGAGCGCAATATCCCGATACACCATAATGTCCTCAGCTTCCGTCGGCATTCCTTTTAACCCCAGTTCGGTGGATACGCGGCCCTCGTTCATGCATCCCCCTCGGGTTAAATCCAGGATTTCGCTGTGCTGGATCAAGGGAAGGTCGAACATCCGGCTGTACTCCAGAGCTCGACGCATGACTTCATTGCTCATGACCGGCCGGCCGTCATCGGAAAACGCGATAACTCCAGCTTCTTTCAAATCTCCCATATCGGACAGGATTTCCCCTTTAAGGCCCTTGGTGATAGCACCGATGGCAAGCGCCTGAATCTTGCCGCACGCTTTCGCCTGGGAGGTCATCAGTTCAGTGACAGATCGATTGTCATTGACCGGATTGGTATTGGGCATCATGGCGACGGTCGTAAACCCTCCGGCGGCGGCGGATTCGCATCCGGTTTGGATAGTCTCCTTATACTCGAAGCCGGGCTCCCGGAAGTGAACGTGCATGTCCAGAAACCCCGGAGCCACAATACAGTCTTTGGCATCGATCACTTTGGCTGAACCGTTTTCCTTTGTTGTTCCTTTTCCAGATGGCGTGATCGATTGAATCAAACCTTTATCGATCACGATATCGTGTTTACCGTCTATGTTGTTGGCCGGGTCGATCACCCGCCCATTTTTAATGATCAGTTTCACTACTGCCTCCCAGCAAAAGGTACATGAGCGCCATCCGCAGGGCGACGCCGTTGTTGACCTGATCGAGGATGACCGAATGCGGACCTTCCATGACGTCCAGCGCAATTTCAATTCCCCGGTTGACTGGTCCGGGATGCATGATCAGGATATTTTTCGGACTGTGCTTCAGTTTGTCTACCGTCAGACAAAACTGGTTGGAGTACTCTCGAAAACTCGGGAACAGTCCCTCGTTCTGTCGCTCCAGTTGAATCCTCAGCATCATAACCACATCCACCTGCGAAACCGCTTCTTCAAGATCATGCAGGATGCGCACTCCGAGACATTCCATGCCAACCGGGATCATGGTTGGAGGACCGACTACGGTGACGTCCATGCCGCATTTGAGCATGGCGTGGATGTTCGAACGAGCCACCCGGCTGTGCGCGATATCTCCGACAATGGCGACCTTCAGGCCAGCCAGTTGCTTCGTGTGTTCCCGGATGGTGAGCAGGTCCAGTAAAGCCTGCGTCGGATGCTCATGCGCTCCGTCACCGGCATTGATCACGGGACATTTGATGTGGGAGGCGATCATATGGGGTACGCCTGAAATCGAGTGGCGCACGATCAGCAGGTCGGGGTTCATCGCCTCCAGATTGTATGCGGTGTCCAGCAGGCTTTCGCCCTTCACCGTAGAACTGGTGGAGGCGGAGATGTTGATGACATCCGCGCTCAACCGCTTACCGGCAATTTCAAATGAAGTTCGTGTACGTGTACTGGCTTCGAAAAACAGATTGATGATGGTGCGACCGCGCAGGGTCGGTACTTTTTTGATCTGCCGGGTGGAAACTTCCTTGAAGGAAACAGCAGTATCGAGGATGCCCTCGATCTCTTCTCGAGTGAGCTGTTCGGTTCCCAGGATGTCTTTGGATACCAGGTTCATCAGCTTTGACCTTTACCGTCGACCACGATCACTTGATCGCTGTCATCTTCCTCGGACATATGAACCTTAACGCGCATGTCCTTGGAGGTTGGAATATTTTTCCCGACATAATCGGGTCGAAAGGGGAGCTCGCGATGCCCCCGGTCGATCAGGACCGCCAGTTGCACCTGAGCCGGCCGACCGAAATCGACCAGCGCATCAATCGCTGCACGGATGGTCCGCCCGGTGAACAGCACGTCGTCACACAACACCACTTTCTTGCCGTCGATGGCAAATGGGATATCGGTGTCCCGCAGGATAGGCGTATCTTTGCTGGTGGCCAGATCGTCCCGGTACAGGGTGATATCCAGCACCCCCATCTCAATGGTGGTTTTTTCGATGGTTTCGATTTTTTCCTTCAGGCGGTTCGCCAGCACGACGCCGCGTGTCCGGATACCGACCAACGCCAGGTCGCGGGTGCCCTTGTTTTTCTCGAGGATTTCGTGGGCGATGCGGGAGATGGCCCGATTCATTTCCTCACCGTTCATCAGCAGAGTGCTCATGCGGCCACCGGCGGGTTGGGGGCAAAAAAAATCCCCCTCAGGCAAAATCCTGCGGAGGAAACTCTACATTTTGATGCAGCGATAGCGGTCATTGTGTGATCCCTTGACAATCTCTCTGGACTGTCTTAAAGAGGTCTATGTTAAGATTGAATATAATTACTGTAAGAGACCAAGTCAAGGAAATTTATGGATAAGCCTACGAAAAAGAAAACGATCGTCCGAATCGGCAAGGTTTATACGAAAAAAGGCGACAAGGGAGAAACCTCGCTGGTCGGGGGCATTCGAATTCCCAAGGATCATCCCCGCATGGAAGCCATCGGCACGGTCGATGAGCTGGACTCCCTGGTCGGGCTGGTACGAACGTTTAACAGCCAGAAACCCGCCTCCGAGCGTCGGGACAAGTTCGACGGCATTCTGCAAACGATTCAACAGTGGCTGTTTGACCTCGGGCATGAGCTGGCCTGCGATCCAAAAAATCCGCCTAAAAAAGGGCAGGTTGCCGAGATGACGGAAGAAAAAGTGCAATGGCTGGAAGAAGTGCTGGATGCCATGAATGAAGAATTGGAACCGCTGGACAGCTTCGTCCTGCCAGGCGGTACGCCTGTCAACGCGTTTCTGCATCAATGCCGAACCGTGTGCCGTCGTGCTGAGCGGGTACTAGTAGGCCTCAGCCGGCAGGAGGAAGTAGGACCCCAGGCCATCGCCTTCATCAACCGTCTCTCCGACTGCTTTTTCATCTTCAGCCGCTGGGTTTCCTGCACCATGGGCGAAGAAGAAGTCCTGTGGGACCCCGGCAGCTCCGTCAACAAAGACTGGAAATGGAAGTGATATAGCTAAAAAGAGATACGATTTTTTTTGTACGTTCAAGCTATTCCCGTTAGTTGTCAGTGGAGTCGATATGGTAGGTAAAATTCAAAGAGTTCCACTAAGGGACGTGTGGAAGCATGAGGCCTATGACTTCACAACATGGTTGGAAGAGAATTTTGAATTGTTGAATGAGATTACTGAATTAAATCTTACTAGTGTTGAAAGGGAAAAGTCTGCAGGTAAATTTAGCGTAGATCTAGTCGGTGAGGACTCAGAAAATAATCTAGTGATAATTGAAAATCAATTAGAAAAAAGTAATCATGATCACCTTGGAAAATTGATTACCTACCTTACAGTACTGGATGCTAAGTCAGCGATATGGATAGTTTCAGAACCACGCCCAGAGCATATTCAAGCTATTTCCTGGCTAAATGAATCCAGTTCCGGTTCATTTTACCTTATTAAGTTGGAGGCTATTAGAATTGGAACTTCCGATTCTGCTCCACTTCTTACTTTAATTGTTGGTCCAAGTGAAGAAAGTCGGGCGACAGGAAAAACCAAAAAGGATTTAGCTGATAGACATATATCTAGGAAGAGATTTTGGACAGGGCTGTTAGATTATTCAAAAAAGGATCTAAAACTTTTCTCAAATATTTCTCCGAGTACTGGCAACTGGATAGGGGCTGGAGCAGGTAAAAGCGGCATGATGTTTACTTTTGTAGCCAATAAAAACGATTCGTCCGTAGAGTTATATATTGATCGAGGAAAAGAAAAAGATAAAGAAAATGAAGAGATATTTGATTTTTTTGTCAATCATTCCAAAGAAATCGAGAGAGCTTTTGGATATCCACTGATTTGGGAACGCTTGGAAGGAAGAAGAGCATGTAGAATAAAGGGAAAATTGGATATTGGAGGAAGGGATGATGAAGACAAATGGCCGGAAATCCAAAAAACAATGGTCGATTCCATGATCAGCCTAGAAAAATCCTTTCGTCCTTTTCTTGATAAACTACCAATTTAATGTCTCTCGAACCAGTATGGTAAAGAGGAAACATTCCTTTACTCAGTCCAGTTGCCCTTCCAGATTATGGTGACATCGCCTTTGCGGATTTTGAGTTGGTGACCGAGGCGCATCCAGCGTGAGATCTGCCTACTAAATAAAAGAATCGTTTAACTCCGCTTTTGTCAATGCTGCACGTCAGGCAGGGTTAATACTAATGGAATATCCGCCCAATACGGGGATATAATTCTTTGACTTCTGTCTTATGAAGCAATTTTATCCGGGTTCTTTTATGCGTACAAAAAGTTTTCCTTATGGATTCGTTCTATTCCTGTTTTTATTCTTCCAATTAGGAGCAGGCCTGGCTCCAAAATCCGTACTCGCTCAAAATCTGGACAATATCACCTTGGAGCTTGAAGTTGTAGCGTCAGGGCTGAGTTCTCCTGTGGCTGTCAAAAATGCCGGAGATGGTTCAGGATTCCTCTTTATCGTAGAACAGGAAGGACGTATTCGCATTTATGATGGGAATCAATTATTGACCACTCCGTTTTTGGATATCCGTTCACTGGTTTCCTGTTGCGGGGAACGAGGACTGCTGGATATCGAGTTTCACCCGAATTACTCCGCCAATGGTTTTTTCTACGTTAATTACACCGACAACTCTGGAAATACGGTGATCGCCCGCTATACGCGATCCGCAGTCGATCCTCTTCTTGCTGATCCCAACTCGGCAAATATCGTTTTGACCCTTTCCCAACCAGCCGCCAACCATAATGGCGGCCAGTTGGAATTTGGACCGGACGGGTTCCTGTACATTGCCCTGGGGGATGGTGGAATATCAGGATTGAGTCCTTCCAATCCGGCGCAGGACTTGGGCCAGCTTCTCGGAAAAATCTTGAGGATCGATGTCGATGGTGGAACACCTTACGCCATTCCCACTGACAATCCCTTTGTAGGTGCAGCCGGCGACGTCAGGGAGGAAATCTGGGCGATTGGCTTGCGCAACCCGTGGCGAATGAGCTTCGACCGCCAAACAGGGGATTTGCTGATAGCCGATGTGGGACAAAACAGTTTTGAAGAGGTCAACTTTCAAGTCGCTGCAAGTCCGGGTGGGGAAAATTACGGATGGCCTTTAATGGAAGGCAACAGCTGCTTTAATCCCTCTTCCAATTGCAATGATGGCTCCCTGACTTTGCCCATCCTCGAGTACGATCACAGCTCGGGCAATTGTTCCATCACCGGAGGGTACCGTTATCGCGGATCGGCATTTCCGCAAATGAACGGAGTTTACTTTTACGGTGATTATTGTAGCGGGCGAATATGGGGTGCAGCCAGAGATATCAATGGCGATTGGACCAGCAAGCTTTTTTTAGATACGTCAAATTTTCAATTAACAACTTTTGGGGAGGATGAAAACGGCGAAGTTTATTTGATGCATTCCGGTGCAGGAAATCTCTTTCGGATCAATCAAATCAATATCCAGCCTGACTCCGATAACGACATCATCCTGAACCTCCCCTCCGGAGTGTTTGCTGTGTTCAACGACAACACTTCCGCATCCCTGCTACATGGAGAGACAGCCGAAGCGGTGGCTACCGCCGATGTCGACGGCAACGGAGAGGATGATGTGATCGTGAGCTTTCCCTCCGGCACCGGTCCCACCAGTTCCGGAGGCACCTGGATCTCCCGCAACCAGGGAGCGTTGACCCTGTTAGACAGCAAGACCGCTTTAAGGATC
>JANQEK010000039.1 GCA_028278405.1 Nitrospinaceae bacterium | reverse complement strand
AATTTCCGGGGGGCTGTATTGTTTGCCTTGTACCTCGATTCTGACATCATTTTTTGGTCCCTTTACAACTTTATAAGGCACCATTTTCATTTCTTCGCTGACTTCGTCATAGGAGCGTCCCATGAACCGTTTCACGGAAAAAATAGTATTTTCGGGATTAGCAATGGCCTGTCGTTTGGCCACCTGACCCACCAGAATTTCACCTTCCTTGGTAAACGCCACGACAGATGGAGTGGTCTGGTTGCCCTCCTCGTTGACAATGACCTTCGGTTCACTTCCTTCCATCACGGCGACCACGGAATTGGTGGTCCCCAAATCGATTCCAATGATCTTTCCCATGGGTGCAAATCCTTTCAAAGTGTGCGATATTAATATTAAGTCTTATATTTGAAACAGTTATCGTTTTTTCGGCTTATTTTGTGTTACGGGAGTTAAATAAAATCTCCGGCAAGGAGAGTCAAGCCGGCAATCCTAAATATTTCAATTGGAAAAAGAACGGGAATTTAGGAGAGCACATGGATAAAGCCTTTAAAAACAATATATTAATGCAAATTGACCGTGTTTTTGTGGCCAATCAAGATTGAGAGGTGTCCGTGAAAAATAAAATTATGGAAGATAACAGAGAATTCTCTCGCGTCGATATCACAGTGCAGGCGACTGTGCGGGCGAAGGGCAAGGAGATGGTTTCCACAGGGACACACGATGTCAGCATGAAGGGTTTGTTTGTGAAGGGTAAAGCAGACTGGCCTATTAGTACCGAATGCGAGGTTCATTTGATTTTAGAGGGACAAAATCCGCCGGTGGACATAGAAGTGAAGGGCAGGATTCAGCGAGTGACGGAAGAGGGGGTTGGGATTTTATTCACCGAGGTCTGTCTTGAGGCTTATGAACATCTCCATAACCTGGTCATGCTAAACACTGACAATCCTGAAAAAGCGGAACAGGAATTCAGCGATCATCTGGGTTTAAAAAAGAAGTAGCAGGGTTACTTTTTGTGGTGCACGACCACAAGAAAAGATGAGCCTTCGCAATCAAAGTTGACTGCAGAGAGCATTTCACTCCCGGGATGATGCAGGTCGAAATCAGTTACGGCGACGCAAGGCAGCGATATGGAGCATGGAGCCGGCAAAATAGATTTAATATTACCTGCCAGAACATTGGTTATTTCACCAATTACATCCTGGATTTGTTGGTCCTCAACTTCTCCTTCGTCAAGGCTGTACATGGTGGCGGCAACTTTCTTGCCGATTTCCTTAGGGGCGTAAAGAGTAACAGACCCCTGCCACTCACCGGTAATTTGAACACAGCCGGCCAGCGTATTACCTTTGCCTTCAGGCTTGAAAGGTTTGTCCGTAGGTGAAACCTTCATGCTCAAAAATGTTGACCAAATGTCAGTCACAAACTGACTGATTTCCTCTTTACATTCCATTGCCATAACTTTTACCTTTTCAGGCGATAACATCCTGAGTGTTTATAGTCCGTCCGCTCAAATGAACTGTCCAGGTTGATAGTGGATTCTGCTGCGCCCAAAAACAGAAAACCATCGGGTTGAAGTATCGAGATCAGTTGGTTTAGAATTCTTTTTTTTGTTTCAATATCAAAGTAAATCAGTACATTTCGCATGAATATAATGTCCATTTTAGGAAGGTAAGGTAATTCCCTGGACAAATTGATCTGTTGGAAGTGAATCATTTCCTGGAGGTTTCTTTTGATGAACCACGACGCCCCTTCTTTCTCGAAGTACTTGACGAGAAGTGCAGCAGAAAGCCCCCGATTCACCTCCAGTTGGCTGAACTTTCCGGACCGGCATCGATTCAACATTGTTTCGGATATATCACTTGCGACAAAGTCTATTTTCCAATCGAGTAGCACGGGAAAATTTTCGCGGATCACCATGGCGATCGAATAAGGTTCCTGGCCGCTGGAACTGGCGGCACACCAGATGTTCAGTCTTCTTTCGTTTTTGCGGTTCTCAAGCAACTCGGGGATCACCGCATCTTTCAAAGTTTCGAAGGGATGAATATCGCGGAAAAAAGAGGTTTCATTTGTGGTTAAAGCCTCGATGACTTTTGACTGAAGGCCGTTGTGGGAATTTTTGCGAAGGGCCTTGACCAGTTGGTCGATGGTACCGAAGCCTTCGGTTTCGGCAACCTGCCCGATACGGGACTCGACCAAATACTCCTTGCCGTCATCCAGGACAATGGCCGAACGTTCCAAAACCAATTCCCGAATATAATTAAAATCGCTCTTTGAAACCGACATAGCTTTATTAGTCTACACTTTGAAAACGACGATAAAATTTCACTTGGACGCGTTGGAGGTATCCATACCCAATAGGGCCAGCTTTTCTAAAATTATTTCTTTAGTAAAAGGTTTCATGATGTATTCATCGGCGCCTGCCTCCAAGGCTTCCTCCACCTTGGTGATCGCCGTTTCGGTGGTCACCATGATCATTCGCATATCTTTGTAGGTCTTGTCTTGGCGTACTTCCCGGATAAATTCACGGCCGTCCATATCCGGCATGTTCCAATCCACCAGCGCCAGATCGACTTTCTCTTTTTGGATTGTCTCCAGAGCCTCCAGTCCGTTGGCAGCTTCCTCAACCAAAAATCCGGCTCCTTGAAGGATTTTAGTCAAAATAGTTCGTATGGATTTGGAATCGTCAACGACTATGGCGCGCACTCATACCTCCCGACATCGCCCTCGATGCGAATTGAAAAGCTCTTTAAATATAAGGGCTTATAGCATTTTAAATTTAATTCTCTAAATTCAGGCTAAGGGGTAAGCCGGGGTCTGTCAATTGAAAAGAGCGAATTTTGAGGAGCAGAAAAAAGAGAGGGAGGCTTTTTAATTTATTGTTTTTAAAGGGGAAAATAAATCATGAAAGGACCACGAAATACGGACTTGGGAGCGAGGCTTGGAAATATTGAAAAGATACTTTGGAGAAAACCGGCAGAAAAAAAGGCCCGCTGAAGCGGGCCGAAAGTTTACTCTTGGTTCTCGTCAAGGCCTTGGTGGAGTTCTCCCATGAAGAGGGTTGCCTCTTCTTTGGAAGCTGCTTTAAGCCTTTCCTTGTTGTAACGGATTTCTTCCAATTCCTCTTTGCCCTCAGGAGTAAGAGCCCAGGGAGTCACTGATTTTTTGGCTTTCTTAATAGCTTCAGTGATTTTAATCAGTTTGTCCGAATCCAAGTCCCGAATGGACAACAGGGCATCCTCATGGCCATCATAAGCACACCAAGCCTGGGTATAGCAATTGGTGTTGGCCCGGATCATTTTCAGAGTGATATTGGCAAAATGACAGTGAACCCCGATTAAAGCACAAACATGTATTTTGTTGTGCTGAATTGTCAGGTTGGGGTGGCAGGGGTTAATCACTGCCTCAGGGTCAATTTTCGGGTAAATCGGACGATAATCCGGCATAGGAATGATGTTCATCCCGGGTACTTCTTTCGTTAGATCGAGGGCTAGTTTGGCTTTGTGTCGGGTTTCCTCATTCCATCCCCAAACCAGCATCGGTCCAGGAAACAGGGTCGGGTTTCTTCGGGTTAGCAGTTCATGGGCGGCTATTTCAATGGCTTTATCCTCGGGAACATGCTCCCCTTCCACCAATTGGTTTGGACTTCCCCTTTCGGGCTGAAAAATACCCATCGATGCAGCCGAGGGAGGTAGAAACCCCGCGGGACCCAGTTCTAATTTCGGCATTCTAGTAAACCTCCAAAAAACAATTAGTTATGATAGACCAGTAATGGGGTAAGGTAGTTTAATTTCCACTTCCAACAGCTCCTCTTAGGGGAAAAGCGCTGGAAACAGGCAGAATATGGACTTCTAACCCGCAAGAGATGGAATGTTATTATCAAATGCGAAAACTGTCAATGAATTAATGGATAAATTTGGAGGGTTTTGGAAGAAAGCCCAGTAAGCAGGTCATCGGTTCTGTTGTTTTTCCCATTCGAACGGATTTTGCATCCAGGCATCCACTACTTGTTTTTCATCCGAAGTGATGTGGCCTTGTTTGACCGCGTACTCAAGGAGGGTGTTTAGGTTTAAAAGAGTATGAAGCCTGCAATTGGATTTTTCAAATCGCTTTTTCGCCTCGGGAAAATCGTAGCTGAAAATTCCCAGGCAATGCTCAACAGATCCGCCGGCCTCCCGCACAGCCTCAACCGCGTTGATCGCGCTTCCTCCGGTGGAGATCAAATCTTCCACCACAACCACGGACTGCCCGGATTTCAAAATGCCTTCCACCTGGTTTTTTAACCCATGTTCTTTCGGTGAAGAACGGACATAGATTAAAGGCAGTTTTGTCAGGTTCGCCAGGGAAGTCGCGTGAGGAATACCCGCTGTTGCGACTCCAGCAATCGTGTCAATATGTATGCCTTCTTTTTCAATCGTTGTTTTCATACCTTCAGCAATCAGAGCCCGATGATCGGCATTGCCCAGGAGCATTCGGTTGTCGTTGTACAGAGGCATCTGATAGCCTGATGCCCATGTGAATGGTTTTTTGGGATCGATTTTAATCGCTCCGATTTCGAGACTGATCTTTGCCAGTTGTTGTGCAAAGCTCATTTCAGGTAAATCCTTTCCGGGTGGTGTTAGAAAGTGCGGTGGATAAACGATTCTCCTCTGGATCCCTGAAAATTGCCCAAGCCTCTCAGTGAGATACTGAACAAAATCCGGGTTTCATTTGTTTTGTCGAATCCAGAGAAAATATTGCGGTCGATATAGTCGATGGTAAATCCCCAGCACATGCATTTGTCATTATATGTCAACCGGGCGTTATGTTCTAACACCGCATTGTTGAATTCATCAAAACGAACACTATACTTCGCGTTCCACCCTTTGGGTAGAGTGATGTCCAGGGTACCCAGGATGCTGGCCGAGTTGGCCGTTGGGTCATCCCTTTCCCGACGTTCAAAAATGAGCATCAGCCATTTGGCCAGTTTGATCCCAGTATCAATATTCCAGGTTTCCAAGGCCCCGGAATAGTAGTTGTAAGTGAAATCGGTGTTCAGAAAAAAGCGTTCAGTCAGCTGGCTATCCAAGTCGAAGCGAAGAGGGGCAAAGGGACGGCGGTCACTTCTCGGAATGACCAGGCCGCGGGTTTCGTCCAGATCATAACTCTGGCTGATTTCCAAGCGGGCAAGTTGTCTTACTTCCGCATCGTTCTCGTTGGCAGGTCCTTTGCGGAGCAGACGCTGAACCAGAAAAAAACTGAATTGGTGTATGTCATTAATGGCGTCTATGTTGTCTATCAGGCGAATCCTGTCCCGATCGTTTCGGTCCATGTCCGGTATGTAATCGTACTGGAGCCGCGGTTCGATGACGTGTTTGAAGCTGGAGCCTTCCGGATCATCGGAAGAAAATATTCGATTGAACTTGGGGCCTTCCAGTAAAACGTTCACATCCAACAATTCGCGTGAAAAGCTGCCTCCCTCTGTGACCATGACCGGGGCAGGGGAGGCTATAATTTCCTTATTATAAAAGGTGCCCCGAAAACCGACACGGGGCGTCAATTGCAACCATGGAGCGATGTCGATTGGCAAAGACAAACTCGGATGGAAATCGAAACGCTGGATAGTTTCCGTCTGATCGGTCGCACCGGTTGCGTCAGCATCAAACAAAAATTGAGTGTAGCTGAATTCCTGGTCGAAATAAGAACTTAGGAACCCCGTTTTCAACGGTTGGGTTTTATAGGTTACGGTTGGCAAGATGCCGAAGGTTTCATCAAACGTGAACTGTTCACTTTCCCGGAACCGGGTCAAGACATCAAAAGAATGATTGTCCCATTTCCGGAAGAAACTGGCATATGAATCTGAGCTTCGGCGGGTTCTCAGTTCTGTCTGGTTGCGAAAGGTTTGGTTGAAATTATCCTTGGAAGTCTGGTCGAGCTTGGCATTCAATTTGAATCCCAAAGGAAGATGCTGGCGATGAACAGCATCGAGTTTCCAGAAGGTATTTTGAGTCAAATCATCGTCCAGAAATATGAAATTCACCTGGCTGTAAGTCGTTTTACTGGGGGCAAACCGGAATTCCGTACGGGAACGAACGCCTCTTCGTTCGATATAATCTATACCGAGTGTGGCGTCAGACCACTGATTGATCGCCCAAAAATAGGTCATGGATACAGATTCCCCTTCCACACTGCTACTGGAAACTCTAGGCGCAAGAAATCCGGACTTTCTTTTGGTTAATATTGGTACATAGCCCACAGGAATGTAAAGAATAGGAATGTCCCTGATTCGGAACACGCCTCCCGCGAACCAGGCTCGGTCGTCGAGAATCACATCCACATCGGCAACGTCGATTTGCCAATCGGGAATTTCTCCAGTGCAAGTGGTGAGCGTAGACTTCTGGGCCGTGTAATGGTTCTCTGATAATTTGGTCACTTCTTCGCCGGTGATGTAGTACAGATCACCCAACTTTCCCGCAACCTTGAACATTCGTCCCTTTTCGGCTTTTATGTTGAACTGAGCTTTTTCCGCCTGGAACTCTGTTCCCTGTTCCGCAGTCATGATGACATTTCCCTTGGCCTGACCCTTACCCGTCTCGGTATTGACAATGATTTCGTCTGCCTTGACGGTCCGCGCGCCGTAGGTGACCACAACATGCCCTTCCGCCTTGACCAGGTCCTTTTCGACCAGGTGAAGCATTCGGTCTGCAGTTAAATTTACAGATTCCTGACCTTTTTGTGCGGAGGTGGGAGCTTCTGCTTGGGCATGGGACTCCTGGAGAAAAATCCCGGCTGCCAGAAGCAATAGCAAGAAGGAGAAAGCGGAAATTTTAAGAATTATAGGTTTGATTATCAATAACCTGCTTAGCCTCAGCTACCGTGAATAGAGAACCTGTGACCACGATCAGGTCGTCCGGTTCCGCCACTTGATAAGCGCGATCCAAAGCCAATGGAATTTCATCCACCTGATCGATAGGTTTGGTGAAATCCGTAAACGCATTCCGGATTTGCTCCGGAGGAGTACTTCTATCGCTTTTCGGTTGGGTCACTACTACATAATCGGCATATTCTGAAATTAATTCAGTAATTTTTGCCAGGGGTTTATCTTTCATGATTCCGAAAACCCAGATTTTTCTCTTATGGGGAAACAGTTCGGAAAGGGATGCTGTCAACTTTTTAAAGCTATCGAAATTATGGGCGCCGTCCAGGATTAGAGAAGGGTTCGCGCCGCTCATCTCCAGGCGCCCGGACCAGTTCGCAGATTTCAAGCCTTGCCTGATCGTTTGCTCGGTGATGAGAGGATCAGCCAGGGCGGTACAGGCGGCCACAGCCAATCCTGCGTTGACCGACTGATGCCTGCCGATCAAAGCAATTTCCAGCCCTTTATACCAAATTTCCGGGCCGTTCAAATCAAAAACCTGACCCTTTAAAGAGTGAGATTGAATATTGATGTGAAAGTTCTGGCCCATTTGAAGCAGAGAGGCTTTGTGGGCCCGACATTGGCCCTGAATTACCTCAATAACCTCTTTTTCCTTTGATCCGGAAACTACCGTGCAAGGATGCTTAATAATTGCCGCCTTTTCTCGCGCAATTTGCTCCAGCTTGGTCCCCAGGCTCGATTCATGATCACGGGATATTGGGGTTATAATGCAAACTCGGCCTTGGCACAGGTTGGTGGAGTCCAAACGGCCTCCCATACCGACTTCCACGATGTTCCAGTCGGTTTCCTGCTGGTTAAAGTGTAGAAATGCGATAAGGGTGCCTATTTCAAAAAAAGTGGGAGCAATATTTAATTCTTGTGAAGCTTGCTTGATGGCGACAATCCAATGGGCAAGTTCCTCCTGAGAAATGAGTTGGCGGTTGATTTGAATGCGTTCCCGAAAATCCAGAATATGAGGGGAAGTATAAAGTCCTGTCCGGTAACCTGCAGCGCGTAGAATAGATTCCACAAAAGACGCGGTGGAGCCCTTGCCATTAGTGCCGGCAATATGGATGGTCGGCGTTTCCAGCTGGGGATTGCCGAAATGATCCAGCAGCCGAGAGGTGTTTTCCAGTCCCAGTTTGATTCCCAGGCGGGCTTGGCTGTAAAGATAATCCAGGGATTCCTGATAGTTCATCGAATAGGGTCTTCCTGAGAGTTGAAATCGTTAACAAGGGGATTATATTTTCTCATTCTCTCTTTGTGTGAGTAAAATGATTAAAAAATAAATGTTTCTAAAATAGAGTTTGGGGGAGTATGACCCGTCAACCCACACCGATTCGAATTCCCATATTGGAAATATTCGGAAAAGTCGAACTGAAATCACAGAGGGTAGAGTGGCCTCAGGGACTAAAGCTTGTTTCTGAGTTGGAAATCCCTGTGCCCCGGAGTTTGCCGGAGCAGTGCTATGCCCTGGAAATACCTGATATCTTTGGGGATTCTGTGGAACCGGCAAAGTCGCTGGGGATATTTGGGCTCGAAACGGACACAAAAGCGATGGATGATGTTTACGCTCTGGGTCTTGCGGGACAGGAGCCTCTCATTTGTAAAATAGTGAAAAAGGATGCGCAACCCAGTTCTTCCAGAAGAAAAAGTTTCATGACACCCACGCCCCTGCACATCCCGGAAAGCCGGGTATCACCCATTCCCGATTCTGCCCATGAGATGATTTACCTGATGGATTTGAATAAAGATAAAGCTTTAAGGGTCGTTCCTGTGGGAGAGGTGGTTTGGATGCATCCTCTGATTTCCGTGATGAAAAACTCGCCGGATTAATCGTCGGCCTTACTCCAATGTTAGATAAATCAGATCGCGAAAGGATTGAACGCCTGCCTGTGTCCAGTCAAGTTCCAAGAAGGATTTGTCCGATAACGGATAAATCTTGATCAGTTTAAGATATTGGAAACAGTCCGCGACCTCTTGAATTTTATTTTCTGATAGTTCAGACACTTTCAAAAATTGCTTTCCAGTAAATTCCCATTCCCACGGGCTGGCGCATTGGGAAAGATAAACGTTTTCGCAAGCGGTATCCTTTTTGTATTTCTTTAATCGGCTCGAGTAGGCATCCAGGTCAGGACCCTTGAGTATGAGGGAAAATCCAAGATAATGCCCCCACCAGAAAAGCGTGCGATAGGTGAAGAATTCTGTTTTGGAGAATTTTTGGGGAATATCCAGCGAGAGGAAAGGAAATCCTTTATGATTTTCTCCTCTGGCTATTTGGCCCTTCGTAAGGTCCGTATCCGGCGGATAAGGTTTGGGATTAGCTTTCAACTCGTCTGCGAGAGCGGAGCGTAAATCTTCAAGATAGCTCTCCGCCTTTTTAAGTATGGCGGGTTTGTGCTTGAAGATTTCCGTTACATTGATCAAATCCCATTCATGGCGAGACCAATGGCTGGGATTGTCACGGTTGGTTTTCATGTGTCCCGAAGCTGATATATGGAAAATCAGGGATGTTGGGATCGGAGGTCGTCTTTTTGACGAACCAAAACGTAACGGTGCAGAGAATCCTCGGATTGAACATCCAGATCAATGAAATGACACCGGCAAATACCCTCTTCATCGATGCGCAAAATCTTTATCCGGGTTTGGATGCTACCTCCCGTGGGTAGAACAAAGTCTACCGTGTACGTGGAACCCGCTTCCAATCCCTGATTCTTAAATGCCAGTCCACTAGAACTGATTTCCACAATCTCCAGTGAATTCCCTTCCACATTGAGAAACAGGGGATTTTCCGGATCGGGGGCGATTCGGTAAGCCTGGCGTGCTTCTTCCGGTGCTTTTAATTTCTTCTCCGGCTTATTTTTCTTTTTCCAGAACAAATTCAACTCTCCTGTTGGTGGCTTGCCCCAATTCCGAATCATTAGAAGCGATAGGAAATATATCTGCATATCCGGTGGCGGTCAACCGTTTGGGGTCAATATTTTTGTCGATAAAATACCTTAAAACTGCGGTAGCTCGAGCGGACGACAATTCCCAGTTGGATGGAAACCGGTCTGTAGAAATGGGGGAATCGTCTGTATGACCTTGCACACTGATACGGTAGCGGGGATAGGTTTCCAGAAGCCGGACAATTTCGTCGAGAACCGGCTTGCTTTTGCTAAGGTTTAAATCGGCATTGCCGGGTTCGAACAATGAACCCCCAGGAATGCGAATGACAATTTTGGTGCGGTCTGTAGAAATATCCATGATTTCATTCATGGATTCCCGGTCGGCGACGTGTTGAATATCAGACAGTATATTGTCGCTTTTAAGTCCGGTCAGTACTTCGATTGTTTCCTTTTTCTCCACGGCGTCCATGAGTTCGAGCAATCCGATACTGGCGGATTCTGATCCCAGAATAGCCTCTTTAAACTTGTTGTTCGCGATGGAAGATAGTGAATAATAGAGGATGAAAAACGTTAAAAGAAGAATGGCCATATCGGCATAGGTAGTCATCCACATGGGAGAGGATTTCTCATCCATCGCCTCATCCATGAACTCGGCCAGCTTTTTTCTCGTGAAGCGGGATCGCTTTAGTTTTTTGCCGGCGCTCTCTTCGGCTCTTTTGACTTCATAGTCTAACTCGGACTTGAATTTTTTCTTTTGTAGAACGATTTCTCTTTCAAGTTCGTCCTTTTCCGATTTAATCGCGGTTAATTCCTTGCGTACTTGCCTGACAATTTCCGCTGGGAATTGGGATTCGTCGCCTTCCTCGAAATCACCGTCAAGAAGCTTTTCGTAGGTTTTAATAAGGTCTTCTTTTTCTTTAACCAATTGCTCGAATCGTTCCCGGGACTCTTCATCCAGTTTGTCTACTTCCTCGGCTTTGGTTTTCAGGGTGGCGGCGGGTTTGGGATCGTTTTGCAGCCGACGGATTTCCCTGGCCAGGACTCCCTTTTCATCGACCAGCCGTTCCTTGGATTTGCGTTCTTCTTCGATTTTGTGCGTCAGGCGTGAGTTTTTATCACGCAATTCCTTTAACATCTGATTGATGCTTTCGGCCATTTCCAGTTCCGGACTTCCTTTTGGAGTGGGTTCCTGAACCGTCGAGGGGCCGGGACTTTTTTTGACGCTTGAACTGGTTACTGTAGCCCGCTGGTAGGAAATGGATTTTTGCAGTCGAATCTGTTCTTTTTTTTCGTGCAATTGTTGCTTCAGGGAATTGATCTTCTTGCCCGTCACCGCCAGTAAATGCTTGATCTTGACTTCCTGCCGGTTTTTTTCCGCGTTTGTTTTTTTCAGCTCGACATTCTTGATGCGGAGTTGTTCTTTGACTTGTTCCAGGCTTTCTCTGTTTGTCATAAGCGCACTCGATTTATCCGGCTACTTTCTTACGAAAAAGGGACGACGCGGTCTTCGCTTTTTCGCAGGAATATATGATGACAATTTCTCATAAACGAAAATCGGGTTGTTATCTTCAAGAATGGATATAGCCCCCTCAAAAATGATCTCAAGTCTGATGACTTCCACCAGCGTTCGATCTTTTAACTTTCCAGCGATGGGTAGAAAAAATAAAGTTGATAACAACATTCCATAAAAAGTGGTCAGCAGCGCTACCGCCATGGCAGGCCCAATGGTTTCGGGATTGGAAAGCTGACGCAACATCTGTACCAGCCCGATCAGGGTTCCCATCATTCCAAAAGAAGGGGCGTAAATCGCCATTTTGCGAAAGACATCCTGAACGATAAAATGCCGTTGCTTCATGGACTCAATTTCGATATGTAACGTGTCCCGGATGAGATCTTCTTTGGACCCGTCTGCAATCAAGTTGCAGGCCTTTCTGAGCAAGTCATCCTCGATGCTCATACGGCTCAAGGCGATCAATCCCTGCCGGCGGCTGATGGTACACAGCTCGATCATCGTTTCCACCATGTCGTTGGGGTCCTGCTTTTTTTCTGAGAAAACAAAGAAGGCTGCTTTAAACGCGGAAATCACGTCTTTCAGTTGGAAAGTGATCAGGCTGGCGGCGATCGTTCCCCCGAAGACGATCATGAACCCCGGTAAATTAAAGAAATTATCCAGTTGGCCATCAATAAAAATGGCGCCTACGATGAGTGAGATCCCTAATATGATTCCTGCAAGGGAAGCAGCGTCCACTAAATAGGTTCCTTTTTGTCAGCGTTGAAGAAAGGGGGTATTCTCTAAATCTAACATGTCAACGCTGTTTCTGCAATTTTTTCATGGGTTTAGGGGTTAGAAATCATCAGCTATCCCTGTAAGGGTGGGGGCTGTCAATTGAAGTTGGAAGGAGGCAGGTGCCGCGGACTTCAGACGGATTGGGAGGAGGAGGCTGTTTGGAGAAACCGGGTCATGTCGCTTGGGGAAAGGACCGGGCTGAGCATGATACCCTGCGCCAAGTCGCAACCGGTTTCCTTGAGAAAAGCCAGCTGACTTTCCGTTTCCACTCCTTCCGCTATGGTTTGCAGTTCCAGGTTTCTGGCCAGTGAAACCACAGCTTGGATAATGGCGCTATTGGTCTTCTGTTGGTATTCATGGACAAAGGTTTGGTCAATTTTCAAACTGTGAATGGGCATGTCCTTTAAATATTTGAGGGAAGAAAACCCGGTGCCAAAATCATCGATAGATAAACGCAGTCCGAATTCGCTCAGAGTCTTTAGACGGGAAATGGCGCTGTGAGAATTTTCCATCAGGATGGTTTCAGTCAATTCCAGCTCCAGACATCTCGGATCAATTCCTGACTGAACCACCTGCTTTTCCACCTTTTGAACCAGATTGTCCTGATTGAATTGATGACCCGAAAGGTTGACGGCGACATTAATCGGATTCAATCCTATAGACTGCCATTGCTTGATCTGTTGGCAAGCGGTTTGTAAAACCCATTCTCCAATAGGAATGATCAAGCGGTTCTCCTCGGCCGCCAGGATAAACTCCATGGTGGGAACCCAGCCTTTCTCGGGGTGGCACCATCGTATCAGCGACTCCATTCCGGCCAGTTCGCCGGTTGCAAGGTCAAACTTGGGTTGGTAATGCAGTTCGAATTCTTTGCGCTCCAGTGCTTTCCGTAAATCCGTTTCCATGTCAACTTTCTTGGCCGATTGAAACAGAAACGTCGGATTGTAATATTGAAATGAATGTTTATCTTTTTCCTTGGCCGACCATAGTGCGGCTTGTGCATTTTTTACCAGAGAGTGGGGATCTCTGCCGTCATGAGGATAAAGAGCGATACCCATGGTTGCGCGGACATGAAAGTCCTGATTGTTGATTGTGAACATGGGCTCGAGCGCCTGGGAAATTTTCTGTGCCATCAGAGTGATAAACCGCTGATGACTGGCCCCGCTCAGTATCAGGAGAAAATCCTCTCCTTCCATTCGGGCGACGGTGTCTTCCTTTCTCAGGCATACTTCCAGCCGTTTTCCGATATCTTTCAGCAACAGTTCTCCCGTATGCGGATCGAGAGAATGGCTTATGGATTTGTAATTGACAATGTTCACGATGATTACCGCGATCAATTTTTCGCGACGGTCGGCTTGGGAAATGGAGACCCCCAGGCGATCTTTGGCCAGGGCTATGTTGGGGAGATTGGTGACCGGATCAAAATAAGCCAGAGTTTCCAGCCGCTCCTCCATCAACAACCGCTCGGTTTTGTCGATCGCCATGGCAACATAAAGCGGGACCGTATCTTTTTGTAAAAGTTTAAAGCGAATTTCGGAATTGTATTCCGTGCCGTCCTTCCTTTTGTGGATTCCCTGAAACGTGGCGAATGAGTTCCCGTTATTGAGAAGAGGTAGTGACAACGCACGAAACGCTGCGGGAGTCAGGTTCTTAACCACATCAAACAGGGTGCATTCTGTAATTTCATCCTTGTCATATCCCAGGTTGTTCAAGGCCAGCGAGTTGCCTCGTACAAAGCGATGGTTGGAAGAATCAATGATGTAAATTTCATTGGGAGAGTCATCCAGAATACGAAGCAGATGAACTGAAATTTTTTCCTGGGCTTCTTTTTTCTTGTAACCCATTGCTAGGTCGCTGATGTTTCCTCGGGACCGTTCGGACAATGTGGTTAGCAGTGAAAACAGGAACTGTTCGTTGGATGCCAGCAGAGAATCAAACTGAGGCTTGGTGATTTCCATTAAAGTGGTTTGATCAGCTGCCTGAACCGTGGCCGAGCGATTTTTGGATTCGATAATGGCCATTTCCCCAAAAACTTTTCCGCTATTGATCTGGGCAATTTCCTGGTCCTCTTTAAAGATGGTAAGACGTCCGTCTAATACCGCATACATATGGTGGCCTGGGTCGCCATCTTTGAATAACGTTTCTCCCGGCTTTAAAACAACGGTCTGACACTGTTCCAGGAGTTTGTTTAAAGTGGAATCGGGCAGAGATCTGAATAGCTCGACGTCTTTTAGTTGGACCAGATTCATAAGGTTTTTCTTTGCCTGATTGATTTTTGAGGGCTCAAAAACCAGTATAAAGGGAGTTTAAGGAGTTTGTTCGGAAATTATCTATAAAATGTTAATAAATAAGAAGTTTTGATGTAAATGTAACTTATGGACGAAAATGGAGTACTACTGAAAGATGTTGATTTTTAGTCGGGAAAAAGGAAGCGGAATAAGGGAATAAAATCAGTCAGGCGGAGTCGTCGTAGAGATGACAATCCACCGTATGTCCGGGGCTCAATTGAATGGTTCGGGGAGACTTGGTTTTGCAGTGATCCATCACTTTGGGGCATCGGGGGTGAAAATGGCACCCGGAAGGAGGGTTCATAGGGGAGGGAACATCGCCGCCCAGAATGATTCGTTGATTCCTTTTTTTGGGGTCGAGTGAAGGTTTGGAAGCCAGTAAGGCCTGAGTATAAGGATGAGCCGCTTCGCGATTGAGGACATCCGTCGGAGCGGTTTCCACAATTTTCCCGAGATACATCACAGCGGTTCGCTGGGACAGATGTTTGACCACGTTCAGGTCATGCGAAATAAACAGCATGGCGATTTCGCTTTCCTTCTGCAATTGATCCAGGAGATTGATGATCTGCGCTTGAATGGAAACGTCGAGCGCGGAGACGGGTTCATCGCATACGATGTATTTCGGGTTCAACGCCAATGCCCGCGCAATGCCGATTCTCTGTCGCTGGCCGCCGGAAAATTCGTGGGGATAACGCCGCGCATATTTGGGAGAAAGCCCGACTTTGTCCATTATTGCGTCGACTTTTTCTTTGAGAGTCGAGCGGTCTGCCATTTTATGGATGAGCAATGCTTCACCGATAATACGCTCCACCGTGAATCGGGGATTGAGCGAACTGTAAGGGTCCTGAAAAATGATCTGCATTTTAGGGCGCAGTCGGGTTAAATTCTCCGGATCCAGATCGAAAATATTTTGTTCCTCGAAGTAAACCTTTCCTTGAGTCGGCTCCAGCAGGCGAATGCTCAATCGGCCCACCGTGGTCTTGCCGCAACCGGATTCGCCGACCAGTCCCAAAGTTTCTCCCGAACCGATTTCAAGGGAAACGTCGTCGACGGCTTTTACCTGATTCACGGTTTTTCCAAGCAACCCTCCAGTGACCGGAAAATACTTTTTGAGGGAATCGATTTTTACAACGGCGTTCATGAGGAGGCAACCTCTTTGGAGTCGCGGTACAACCAGCAGGCGACCTGTTGTTGCGGTTGTCCGGATTCGAAATTCGGTGGTATTTCCTGGCTGCATTCGGGCATGGCATCTTTACAGCGGGGATGGAAGGCGCACCCACCGGGGAGAAATGCAGGGTTGGGAACCGTGCCTGGAATAGATTCCAAAGCTTCTCCAGGTTCGCCTCGAGGTAGAGAATTCAGCAGCCCTTGGGTGTAGGGGTGAGCCGGTGATTCAAACAGAACTTCCACCGGCGCTTCTTCCACAATTTTCCCGGAATACATGACGGCTACCCGGTCGGCGTATTGAGCGACAATGCCCAGATTATGCGTGATCAGCAAAATCGCCATATCCGTGTCCTGACGCAACTGATCCATCAGTTCCAAAATCTGTGCCTCGATTGTGACGTCAAGTGCGGTCGTCGGTTCGTCCGCAATCAAGAGTGCCGGCTGGCAGGCAATGGCCATGGCGATCATCACACGTTGTTTCATGCCTCCGGATAGTTCGTGCGGGTATTGGTCGATTCTTCGCTCGGGTGAGGGGATGGCGACTTTGTGCAAAAGCTCCAGCGTAATTGCCCGCGCTTCCGCCTTGGTTTTCTTCTGGTGCAGGATGATGGATTCTGCGATCTGGTCGCCGATGGTGAAAATAGGATTGAGCGAGGTCATCGGCTCCTGAAAAATCATACTGATATCGTTGCCCCGCAATTGCTCCATCTGCTGTTCAGTTTTGGAGAAGATGTCCTGGCCGTCGAACAGAATATTGCCGGTCTCGAATTTTCCCGGTGGGGTGGGGACGAGACGGAGAACGCTGAGCGCCGTGACCGATTTGCCGCAACCGGACTCCCCGACCAGTGCCAGGGTTTCTCCTCGGCGAATCTTTAAATCCACGTTGCGGACGGATCGAACGACGCCTTCTTCAATGTAAAAAAACGTGCTGAGGTTCTGGATTTCGAGGAGAGAACTCATTCGATGAGCGGGGACCTCGGGTTATTGGGGATCGTCGAAAATATCCTCGTAGCGGTAGTCGTCATCCTCTGAGTCGATATCGTAGCGGGCCAGGTGTGTGTTGACTTTTTCCGACCAGGCGTCGATGCCGCCTCCCAGGCATTTGACGTGTGTAAAACCGCGCTCGCCCAGCCACTTCTGGAAACTTGGTGCGCGGTCGCCTTTCCAGTCGATCAGTACGACCTCCCGGTCCTTGGGAGTGGTGGCCAGAACGTTTTCGCAGTTGTCGCGGGTGATCAGCGTAGCGCCTTCGATCTTGGCGATATCGTGTTCCCACTTTTCTCGGATGTCGAGCAGGACTAGATCGGTGCGCCCGGTTTCAATTTGCGATTTCAATTCCTCCGGGGTGATGGAGGGGACCAGTTTGCCTCCGGCTTTCTGGTTCAGTAAAGACAGCACCTCGCCGATTTTTTTGTCGTGTTTTTCGCAGAGGGTAAAAATGGTCTCGTCCGGCTTGTATCCCGAGACAGGCATCCCGATGTGAAAGTTTTTGAACAACAGGGTGTGTACTTCCGGCAGCACCTTATTGACCTCGGTCATCGTGGTATCCGGATTGAAGACCACAGGTTCTTCACTTTCCTGTACCTGGACCTCAGTAATTTTGATGATGTGGTAGCCGTAAGGGGTGTGTAGAGGGCCCAGAATGGTCCCCTGGCTGATTTCGGACAAATCCCCCATAAGAGCTCCGGCGCTGTCCTCAGGCATCCACCCGAGATCGCCGCCATTTTTCTTGGAGGGGCAGGTGCTATATTTTTCAACCACTTCGGCGAAAGGCGTTCCGGCGTCCAATTGCTTTTTAGCCGCCACCGCATCGTCGATTTCGTTGGTAAAAACTTGGCTCGCACGTACACTGATCATGACTGTCTGACTCCTTTGGTTCAATCCGAGAATGGCAATATCATATAATGACTGGGTTTGGGATTCAACCGATTAAGTGTTTATTGGAGGGGTTTTGCAAATGCAAGCGATTGATCTACTAGAGCTAGCCGTCGATAAACACTAGATTTATGTGTCAACTCTATTTGTTGGGAGGTTCAAGGGTAAGACAATGGTATTTTGTTTTTCCGTTTTCATCACCTTTATGATATCGCCCATTCAATACTTGACCTTGGGGGCAAATAAATTCGCTTCTTGATTCCTTTTGCTCCCCTGACCACTCACCGCTGTTTTGATTTATGGTCACTGGCTTCCCTTCAAATGACAAAACCGCGCATTGATACTTTGTGCTGCCATTTTCGTCGCATTTTTTTCCATGATCCTTGTTTCCACAGTCATGTCTTCTGCCAGTCATTACCGTATTATTAGGGCATAAATAATGGGTTCCGTTGCTTTCCTTGATTTTATTTGACCATGACCGAGTGCCCACTACATAGGCCACATCGCTCACAGTTACTTCTTCACAATAAACCATGGAATCGCCATTTTCATCACACCTTTTTCCACCATGCTTATTCCCACAATCGTGCCATCTTCCTACCATTACCTCATTACCCTGACACTGGAAATTGCTTTTTGATTCTCTTTGCTTTTTGGACCAACCTGCCGGATCTTTGAACTCTAATTGGCCTCGAGTTATACCAAAACAAGCCTTTCTCCAGTTGTGAAAGCCTGGAGCATTTACACAATCTGCAGTAAGGGCGCACAAATCATCTTCATCGCGACCCCACACACGTGAAATATATTTGTATTCGAAGGTTGTTTCCGCCAATTCATCCATGCCCTTGCCTTCTTTGATATTATAAAAGACAACACTTTTGGCATTTTTTTTGTTGAATTGATTGGGTGCACCCGTAATATCACTCGGTTCATCTGTATCAGGGGCAACAAACATAACGGCATTATTTCCTCTATTACCCACATATTCCTCAAGAGTCTGGTTATGATTTAAAGCTAATCCACCAGTGAGTACAAAAATAATGCGACCCTTGAGGTTCCCAAGAGTAGGCCAGGCATTGGCTTTGGCGGCCGCTCTTAAATCACTATATCCACCTTTAAAATCAGCAGGCGTATAAAGTTTGGATGAAGCTATGAATTTCTTAATATAATTGTCTAAATCACTTTCCTTGTCACCAATTACCCAACCATCCTTTTTATCCAGATACACTGTTCTTACATCATGGTTAGGATGGCTGTTGCTCCAACTGTTTATATCCCTGAGGCAGTTGCTTAAATTTCCTTGGCCACTGCAGTTGCTATTGCTTTTAATGCTTAGGTTGTGGGAAACGATCCAGCTAGGTGTAGGGACTCCATTCCAAATATCAAGTTCTATATTGTAGGCGGTATCAAGAGCTTTTTTGAGAGAGGAAGAGTATTGCTTTTCGTAACAGTTGTGACATGTTGGCTGAAAAACTTTGTTGTATTTATCTGCCTCGTTTGCACTATCCGTGATTACGCAGATCTTGTTAGCAGAAATTGCCTGTGGATTGGCGAAGAAAAAAATACAAAGGTAGAAAATAGCCAAATACCATGTCCTCATCATTCCCTCCAGAAAAAGTTCGGAATACCGGGATTAAACCCTGATCGGGCGAAAAGGTCAAGTGCTGGGATTTGGTTGTCGAGTGAAACTCTGGAGAGTGGGAGAGCATCAGAGTTCTCAAGGCACTATTTTTTGAGTGATTGTCGGTAAGCCTGTTGTATAGTGGATAGGGTTCAATTAATCTGTAAGCCATTGAGGAACATGCCCCCGTAGCTCAGTGCACTGCGATGGGTTGTGTGCATTGTTGCAAAACCAAGGATAGTGATGCATGAACATATTGTTTATTCTCGTAGCATTGGTTTGTAGTATTTTTGTTGTTTTCGGGGTGTCTCAGGCCATTAGGAGTTATCAGGCAAGGAACTGGGAGCGGTGTATCGGGAAATTGTTAAATTGGGATATTTATAATGATGTGGGTACAGGAGAACAAAAAACACGCCTCATGATTAAAGCGTTCCACTATAAATATGTGGTTTCAGGTAAAGAGTATAAGTCGGAAACAATAGGTTTTGGCTTTCCCAGGAATAGCAGCAGCTCAAGTGGTCAAAGAGTTTTGGACGAAATTTTAGAAAATGTTCCTACGGTTACGGTCTATTACTCGCCAGATAATCCGCAGGATAGCGTTCTTTGCGTAGGAATAAAATTTTATCATATTCAGAAAATTGCTATGTTCGTCCTTGCGGTGATTGTATTCTTGGCGATAGCGTTTGCCCCACCCCGAGGTATTCAAGCATATATTATTAATAAATATGCCCCCGTAGCTCAGCTGGATAGAGCACCGGATTCCTAATCTGATTCTCTACTATTTTGACTCTGCTTACATTTGTTTGCATACCCTTGACAATCCCCACATATAAGCATATATTCTGAATTAAGCAGTCTTATGGTCTACGCCTGTTTTGGACAGCTTTTTAATCCTTCTGCTTACATAATGCTTACAAATTTTCGATATTGTAAGCAGGTTCACAGATACCTTTCTGAGGGACTCTATGCCTGAAATTAAGCTCACAAAGAAGACGGTTGAGGGTTTGCCCTACCCGGAAGCCGGACAAACCATTTATTGGGATACAGTGCTTCGAGGGTTTGGGATAAGGGTTACCCCAAAGTCCAAGACTTATGTTTGCCAGCGAAGGGTAAAAGGACGAACGGTTCGTCCTACAATTGGCAGGGCAGGTCAATTAACAACCGAACAAGCTCGTGAACTGGCTCAGGATCAGCTTTATCGAATGATTAAAGGCGAGGATATCAACCTGTCAAAAAAAGGGGCACTTCGTGAAGGCGTTACTCTTGAAGAAGCCTATAAGGATTTTCTAGAAACGCGTGATTTGAAAAACTCAACCCTTCAAGACTATAAATGGATCATGTCTAAAGTCTTCCATGACTGGCGGAGGAAAACGGTTGTGGCAATTTCCCGCGATATGG
>JANQEK010000026.1 GCA_028278405.1 Nitrospinaceae bacterium | reverse complement strand
GCGGATAAGATATTAAAAGAAGTTTATGGTAATTGAAGTATTACATTAATTAATGCTGGTTAAAGCCATATTTGATCTGGTTTATCTAGCCGCTCTTGTGCCAGCTGTTGGGCCTCCTCCCGAAAGATTCGGTTATTATCTCCTTTCTCACCCAATCTGCCCATCAAAGTTTTCATATTGCTGGACACGGTTTTTTCGATCAGTTGATCCACATAGGTCTTTCCATTTTCTCCCTGCGCCAGGACCTGCTCCCGGTAGGTCGTATCCATGGTCATTTTAAGTTCTACCGCGCATCCCATGACTCCACCCACATTGACGATAAAATCTGAATAAGAAGTAATGCCTCGGCGGTTTTTAAGATAATATTCAGTCATTTTATTGCTCGGTGTATTGGCTCCCTGGAAAATTTTCCGGCATTGAATGCGGTCCGCATTGCGGGCGGTGATGGCATCGGGCCGGGCCGCAGGAATCAGAATGTCGCAAGGCGCTTCCAGTAACCAGTCGATTTGATCCGGACCAAATTGTTTATCTGCTTTTCCGGAATAGTTGGTTATTCCACCCGGTTTGCGGCGAACGGCGTTCAATTCTTCAACATTCAGTCCGTGCGGGTGCCACAATGCTCCGTGAATATCCGATGCACCGGTGATCACTGCACCCACGTTGTTTAGCTTCGAAGCAGCAATGGACCCCACATTACCATATCCCTGAATCACGACTTGAGCTCCCTTGAGCTCAAAATCCGGCTCCAATTCCTCTACCGTGCATGCGGCAACAAACAGACTGTGAGCGGTCAGTCCCCAATCATCTATCGGGATACCGCCCTTGTCCGGAGGACGGGAAGCGCCGCCGCGCATATGTTGACCGGTTCCCAGTCGCTCGGAAAAACACTCATAAATTTGTTGTATGTCAGTCTCATCCGTACCCATGTCCGGGGCCGGGATATATTGTTCGACTGAAAACAAGGCTTCGGCAAATAAACCGATCAAGTCCCGCTTCATGCCGGGATTCAGCGCCATCATCACCGGATCGCAAATGATCCCGGCCTTGCCGCCACCGAAGGGCAGGTTGGCGGCGCTGTTTTTGAGTGTCATGGCCCGGGCCAGCCGTTGGACTTCGCCGAGTGTGATATCAGTCGCCATGCGGATGCCTCCCAGGCCGGGACCGCGCCGGGTATCGTCCACCACTACAAATCCCCAGATGTTTCCGGTAGAGGAATCCACCACGCAAATCAATTGCTCCGGTGCTCTGTCATCAGAGGTCGGGAATCGAACAGAATCGTCCTGCGATTCGTAGACATCCACGACCAGTTGTTTTGGAAGTTGAGTCACAGATTTGAGATGAAGCTATTTCAATTTTTTGACATCCGCGATCCAGGGTTCGTGCCGTTTGCCATAGTTCAATGTCACCCGGTAACGCGGTTTCAGATCCGACAAGGGCTTTCCCTTGGGAAGGTAAGTCTTGGTATGAGTTTTTATATCAGAAATAAAGAAGGATCGGTAGTCACTGGGGACATGAATTTCTTCAATGGATAGTTTTTGAACCCAGCCGCTTAAATATGGCTTTGAAAGCAAATGTGGGTTCTTTTTGCTGGGTTCGTAATGCAATGAAATACGAAATACGGCTGGTGTAATAATATATCTGGATCGGTCGGTATATTGCTCTCTCAGTTTTGAAGCATCTTGCCCGGCATCGACAACAAATAGATGACTTTCAGAAATCAATGATTTTTCATTTTGCCGGATAAAATTTCTCAGACTTTTCTTTTTATCTGGTTTTTTTTCTTCCAGCAACTCCTGCTTCAATTTTTCGATTTGTTTTTTCTGTAACTGCAGCCAGTTTTGATGAGCATCACCTTCAAACTCTAAAACAACATAGGCCTGCCGGGGTAGTTGACGACTGTAATAGCGGCTTGCCATGCTGCCTTTCAAGGGAAAGGTGGTGTCAAAACCCAGTTCCGCAAGTTTTTCCTGATTGAGCAAGGCATACTCCCTGTGCTTCCAATTGTATCTATCGTAGCCGGAACTATTTATTTTAAGTTTCAAATATAAACCTGAGTCCTCTCTGTCCACATTTCGCCAGCTATCCCGCCAATGAAGTTCTCTTTCGGTGAGTGTCATGGTGGCGTCGGGTTCACCTGAACGGTTATAGACCACGCCGGCAAGAACCACAACGTTGGTCAGCACGATCAAAACTATGGCTGGAATCAACCCGTATTTTTTCATGCAGCACTCTCCTTTAAATGGCTACGTAACTTTTTGAACGCTGCCAACAAGCCAAGCGAAATTACACTGATGACAAAGAAAAATAGATACTTGGGTACAAGATCCCACCACCAGTCAAAAAACTTCGTATAAAGAAAAATTGTAAAAAAAGTGGCGCCAATATTGGTGATTCCAGCGTGATGAAAACGAATTCCAATCCTAATGGTAGCCGCAGCGCATACAAAACCCAATGATTGATAAAAGATTTCGAGAGCATACGGATCATATAAGAAATAACTACAACGACCGCAGTGACTCATTATGAGGAGCGAGATGAAAATGGACAACAAACCCACGAGGTAATAAAACCAGGGGAAATTATAATATTGCCGATGCTTGAAAATGAGAGGTAGCGCCACCATGATGGCTCCGGCAAAGATGAAGTTTTCTGGTCGTTCCCCGAAGGAAAGCCAATAGATACCCCAAATGGTGCCGACAGTTGCAGATAGGTATCCAAGGATGCATAGCAAACCAGCCAATAGCAATAGTCGTAGTCCCAGATGATAAGCCACCAAAAGAGCCATCAGTCCCCAAACCAGGAACGCTTTTGGCGAAGGGGTGATATTGAAAATGGTTCCCAGGACATTGAGATTCAGAACAAAACACACGAAAGCCACTAACCCGGCGAGCGAAGCGTAGTAAAGCGTCTTTTCTTTACTCGCCGCAAACTTCATTCCCAGTAGTGCAAGTAGGGGAGCGATTATCAGAATTCCGACCTGCACCCAGGTGGGGATCAATCCCCAAAAACGGTAAAAGAAGAAGAAAACACTGGCGGACAGGGCCAATCCTCCCAGGAAAGTGAGAATCCGCATACCCCAGGAAAGCTTTTTCTCTGTAATCGTGGTATCAGTGTCGAACTGCTTGCTGTAATCATCAACCAGGCGGGAGTGGTACTGGGAAACTGAATTTCGATCCTCTTCAGATATTTCAAGGATTCCCTCAGACCCAAGAGTTTCCATTTCCTTCTGGAAAGCGTGGATTCGGTCAATCCGCTGTTGCGCCTGTTCTCTATTGGGAGGATCATCCATACCTTTTATTATAAGACATGGATGGTGCAAGCCAAGGATTTGTGATATTTTGTAAGATATTGTTAAATTAAGGATTATATGACTCAGATCAACTCTCTCACAGCCGCTCAAATGGACGACCTTGTTACACGAGCACTCGAAGAGGACCTTGGCTCCGGAGACATCACAACCGATGGCATTCTGTCATCGGACGGCATTGCTACGGCCGATGTGACTGCAAAGGAATCCCTTGTCGTGTGTGGACTGGATATTTTTCGGCGTGTTTTCCTGCATTTGGATACAGATGCAGAGTTTCCGGGTTCAGCAGCGAAAGATGGGTCGGAGGTACCGGCCCAGTCAGAAATCATTCAGGTAAAAGCCAAAACTTCCGCGCTCCTCAAGGGAGAAAGAACCGCTCTCAACATCCTGCAGCGCCTGAGCGGGATTGCCACTTTGACCCGGAAATTTGTCGATGCCGCAAAACCGGTGACCATTCTGGATACCCGAAAAACCACTCCGGGCCTCCGGGTTTTTGAGAAATATGCAGTCCATTGCGGAGGTGGGACCAATCATCGATTCGGGCTGTATGACGCCATTCTGATCAAGGATAATCATATCAAGATGGCCGGAGGAATTTCCCCTGCAATTGATAGGATACGAAATCAGTCCTCAGGTAAAATCGAGGTAGAAACCACAAATCTGGACGAAGTCAAAGAGGCTTTGGAAATGGGTGCGGATATCATTATGTTGGATAATATGGCGCCTGAGACCGTTAAAAAAGCCGTAGCAATGATAGATGGAAAGTCCAAAATCGAGGTTTCCGGATCTATGAGCTTGGAGGGGTTGGCCCGGTTCAGCCAGTTAGATATTGATTATATTTCGGTTGGGGCGTTGACCCATTCGGCGCGGGCAGTAGATATCAGTATGAATATCAAAAGCTGATTCCAAACCCTGGCCCTCCAAAAGCTTTTCCGGGTGTATAATGACGACTTGGAATTAATCGTGAAGGAAAGCGCATGCCCTGCAAGGATACGACAGCATTGATGACGGTCCGGGTGGATCACCATGATTCCCTGCTCGGTTACGATTACGCCAAAATATCGTGCGACAAGCCCATTGGCAACGGTCAGACTTTTCACCAGTATTGTGTGGGAAGACCTATTCAGCAAATCCTGGGATGGGAATTTCCTGATATTCTGGAAGAACTGCAGCTCCAGGGAGAAGACACGGAGAGCCAGTTTCTGGTTTATCTGGAGTGGTCGGCTCTACGGTCTGCGCTGATTCAATACGTAGGCAGGGACGAAGATGTGGACACCGGGCATTTTGAAGTGGCCTCGGTGGAATACAGCGACAAGGAAGTTCAAATCATTCAGGTGATCCGTCCCAACACGGATATGCCCAAGATTCAATCCTGCTTTAAACGCTCCCAGCAAATTACCGATTAATCATCAGGCCACAATCGTACCGGCCGAACGTATCCCTGTGTGAAATCCTGATCGTAAGTCTGGGAAAGTCCGCTTTGGTAGGAAAAATAAAATGCGGCCTGCTGATCGAATGGTAGGCACCAGGAACCGTTACCACATTTAGGTTCAAATAAAGGAGATATGCTAAGAGTCTGGTTCGACCGCCCCATCAACTCAAGTTCAGCAGAATATAAGCTTTCAATCTCCTCTTTTTCTGCCATCCTCCAGTCGTGAAATCCCAAATAGTCCTCTTTGTTTATTTTATCTATAAAAGCCAAGGCTTCCTGAAAATTCATCCAATCCTGTTCGATTTGAAATGAATCCTTCTTGCACCAGGCCAGGCCGGTTTTATTGTCCTGGATGGTGCCGTCACCGTTGTCCGTAAACTGAGTTTCCTGATTCATCAATTTGCACCTTTTATATGGAACTTGCGTTGCTATAAAGCCCTATAAAATATCCCATTAAAAAAAGTTTGTGAAGACATATTTTTGAAGGAAGGAAGCCGATAAATAAACTGGACGTGTGCGGAGTAATTTTATACAGTATGGCCTTTCATTTTAAGTATAGCGAAGGTAAATGATGCAGAGAAAAAAAGTACTGTTCACAATAGGGTCAGCCGGATTATTTTTAAGTCCAGTGTTCGCCCGAGCTTCTTGTGGCGAAAAAATCATGCCTTTAAATTTTTACGAAGACACTTCTCTGTACTCGTTGATTGTCGGATTCATTCTGGTATTCGCTGCCATAATCCTGGAAAAGAAAAAAATCAAACTGGGTTTGGGGTTGGCGGCGGTACTGCCTTTTTTGATTTGGGGATACGTCAACTTTCTGGTGGATTATGACAAAATCCGGAAAACCATTTTTAATTATAATGCTCAGGCGGAAGCAACCCTGGCCAATATCGCTGAAGCGCAGGAAAGATATCAATCCGAACAAGGTAACTTTATTACCGACCTCAAGGTGCTGGAGTCGCATCTTGCCGGAGCTCACGGGATGGACGAGTGCGTGAAAATTGTTGAGTTGAACGCTTCCTTCGAGCACTGGTCAGCCGTGGCCCAACATTATTCCAGTCCCGATACAGTGCGATGGGACAGCACCAGTGGAAGTTCGCTGAAAAAAGGGTAGGGTGTGCGGATTCAGGAAGGGTAAGGAGGTTATCCCATTTCCCAGTTAGTGACAATTCCATTTAAGGAAATCATTCCCACCACTTGATTGTTCTCAATCACCATGGCGTAGGAAACATTGAAGTTGGTCAACAACCTTGCAGCATAAGGGACCGGCATGCCCGCTGGAACTGACAACACCGGCTTGGACATGATTTCATAAACATGGGTTTCGTGAAGCTTGCGTCTTTGCGAAATAACCTTGCGCGCAATATCCTTGAGCGTCAGGATGCCGAACACATCGGATTCGTCCCGCGGCTCGATCAACATGGCGTTGAGACCTTCCTCTTTCATCATTTTAAGTGCTTCCGCAACCCGGGTGACACCGTCGATTTTCTTAAAATTGGGCATCATGACCTGGCTGACCAGCGTCGTTTCACTCATTCAGTTGACTCCGAACTTGTGTTTAAAAATAATGGTCTTTCGCATCTTTTTCCAAAATGGGTATCTGGCTTTCCATGCCAATGGCTCGATCGACCGCCCAGCAAAAAGCGATTCCATTGCCATGTTCTCCCAGCTTTCCAGATTTGTAGATCGCATCCATAATTTGATCTGAATTGAAATCCTCCACCAGAAACAACAGCATATCTTTCTGGGATTCCATAGCCAGACCAAAAAATGACTTCTGATCGCGGACACCTTCTCCCCGCGCATTCAGAATGGTCACTCCGGTGGCGCCTGCTTTTTTAGCGGCTTCGATCACCTCGTCCTGAAAATCATCATTCACCAAAGCCAGGATTACTTTAAAACGCATGACAACCTCCTAAGGGTTTTATTTTATTGCCGAATTAGGCGCCCTTAAAAATCGTTCTTGAATCATAGCATACGCCAAGACGCTTATCATAGGGAAAAGAGAGGCGAACGCGATGAGTCCGAAGCCGTCTAATAAAGGCGAACTGCCTGGAACATTCGATGCCAATCCCAAGCCCAAAGCAACGAGAACCGGCACCGTTACCGTCGAGGTGGTTACGCCACCAGAATCATATGCCAACGGTACAATAAATTTGGGTGCAAAATAAGTTTGGATCATAAGAATCACATAACCGGTGATGATGTAGTAGTGAAGCGGGGTACCTTCAATGATTCGAAACACTCCCAACGCCACGCCTACTCCCACGCCAAGGGCAACGGCTATCCGGAGGCCCCATGTCGAAATGGCACCGGTGGAAATTTCTCTGGCCTTTAGCGCGACCGCGATCAAGGCCGGTTCCGCCAAAGTCGTCGCAAAACCTATCAGGAATCCAAATGAAATCACTTCGAGATAAAACTCTGCTCCAACGCGTTTTTCCGCTGATAGAATATCCAAAGTAGAGGAGTTACCCATCAGGAATTGAGGATCGGAAAGTTGTTTTGCCATGGAAGTACCCAGGGGAAAGATGCATTCCTCCAAGCCGACAATAAAAACGGCCAGGCCGAGCACTACCATTCCCATCCCTGCTAACATTTTTCTCCAATGCGGCAGTCCTTTGCGAATCACACCCCATTGAAAAAAAGCGAACACCAGAATGATGGGAAGAATATCCAATACGGTTATACGCAATGAATCATAAATGATATCGATGTAACTCAGTTCCTGCATGACTCAACCGACTCCGAAAACAAAAATACCGTAAAGCATTACAAACAAAATGGGCATCAAACTGGCTAACGCTATCAATCCAAATCCATCGATGATCGGATTTCTACCCCGTATGGAAGAAGCCAGACCGATTCCCAGTGCAGTGATAAGAGGTACGGTAATCGTGGACGTAGTGATTCCTCCAGCGTCATAGGCGATACCGATAATTTCCTTGGGTGCAAACAGAGTTGCTGTGACTATGAGTGAATAACCTGCAAGAATAAAAATCACCAAAGGCCAGCCTTTGATAATGCGTATCACCCCAATGGCCCCAGCCAGCCCTACAGAAAATGCCGTGATCAGGCGGAGTCCCCAGACATAAGTAGCCACGGAACTCTCTGATTGATCGATGGCTCCAGCTGATGCAGCAATATGGCCGGCTTTCTGAGAAATCACTGTTAATGCGGGTTCGGCAATGGTGGTGGCGAAACCCAAAGTGAAACCGAACAAAACAATCCAAAAGACGTTTCCTTTTGCTGCAAACTCAACGGCCAATCGTTCGCCAATAGGGAACAACGCCTGTTCTAATCCCTGGATAAAAATAAACAATCCAATGACGACTAGAATAAATCCAAAAAATGTTTCTTTAAGGTGGGGGAATGGTTTTTGTATGACCACCAATTGAAAAAAAGTGATGACCAGAATAATCGGCAGAACATCCGAAAAGGATTGCAAAAACTTGAAGAGTAAAAGTCGAAAAGTCTTAACCATTACTGGGCATGAATAACCCGGCGCTTACCCGGAAGAAGAAGCATTGTGGTCAGAGTGACCTTGGTGAGGCGTCCAGTGAAGAATCTTACTGCAATCCGGGAATACCTGAGGCTAGAAAAAACGGATTACTTTTCCGAAGATTCCGGAGACTCGCTCACCTCGGCTGTTTCACCAGTGCTTTCAGGAACCGCTTTCGGCTCTTCAGCGCCTTCAATACTTCCCTCGGTTTGTTCTCCTTCAGCAAGCTCCTCCTGCTCGGCATCCTTCATGGAAGTCTTGAAGTTTTTGATGCTTCTACCAAAAGCGCTACCAATTTCCGGAAGTTTTCCTGCGCCAAAAATGATCATTATGATGACCAGAATGATCATTAATTCCGGAAAGCCTAAACCCATCATAGCAATTTCTCCATCTGAACATTAATATTGAATGGCACGAGTATAACAAAATTTGTTGGAAAACCAACCTTTTAATGACCTTATTTGGTACAGTGGGGAGGACCCATGTATTTTAAATTCAAGCTTATAGGATTGGATCCGTGAATCAGGACTTTATATTGGACTTGTTTTATTCCCTGAACGGGAACCTGGACCAGATCAATGCCGCGATCGATGCCAAGTTGAATAGGAACGGCGCGCGTAAAATTTCGACCTTTGAGTTGTTTATCAAAAGCCGTATCAGCATGAATGCGAAGGCTCTCAAGATGGCCGGCATGGAAATCAACCCGGATGAGGCCACCTATTTGAGTCTGTATCCCGATCTATCCGAGCTCGAAGTTCTTGACCTGAGAAAGAATTTTCTGGGAGACGCCGGTTTGCAGGCCATCGCGGTATCACCAGTTTTGGGAAACCTGAAAGAGCTGGACCTGAGAAACAATCAAATTACCCGTGCCGGTCTCGAATTTCTTTCCCAGAAAACCACCCTGACTCATCTGGAGAAAATAGATTTGCGGTCGAATAAGCTGGGTAAGCGATGGGAGGAAAAACTGAAGGAAAGTGATCGTCTTCCCCACTTAAGGGAAGTTAAAACGTTATAACCAATAAGTCGGTTAAGGAACTCCTCGTGTTTTACTTTCACGGATTTTTTGAATCATTTTTTCTGCCAGTTCCTGAGCTTTCACCTCATACGTCCCATCGGCAAGAGACGTCTTATATTTGTTGACCAACTCCCGCCTGATTTCAGGTGAATCTCCGGCCTGTTCTACAGCACTCTCTAAAACCTTCCGGAAGGACCCTTTTTGAACAGGCGGGTTTTTTGAATTCTTCTTCAAAACCGCTTCCTGTTCCAGTCGCCGGGGTGTCAGGTTCTTCCCTGAAGTGGAATCTAGGGGATACTCATTCATGGCAGATAGCTTTCTCGATCATTTCACTTCTCTCCGTATTTTTCGGTTTTTTGTGAAGGTTTCTTAAGGGACTCCGCCGGACCAATAGAAAAATGCCAGTGTAAATCCTCGATAATAAAGGTAAATTAACATTAAATGTAATTTAATATTGATTCCAACTTATTGAATTAATATACTTTACTTAACTGGTTTTTCTCCTGATGAGGGCTCACTTGAGGAAAAGTCTCCCCGCCTCCCAAGTGAGCCCTTACTATTTTCTTTGATTTTCCAATTCCTGGCCCATTTCACTTGACGTTATGATCGTATATTGATTCCTTTAAAATTTTGCTAGAATCAAAATTATCTTCAAGGAGAAAACTTATGGCCCAAAAAAATATTCAAGTGGAAGGAATGACCTGCGGACATTGTGTAGAGACAGTAACCCAAGCCGTTAATTCTCTAGATGGTATCAATCAGGTATCGGTAGATTTAGACAAGAAACAGGTAAGCGTGGACTTTGATGAAAGTCAAACCGATATAGATACTGTTTCTTCAAAGATCGTTGAGGTGGGATTCGAAGTGGTATCGAAATAGACCTTGCTTAGGAGAGATACTTTCCAACTTCCACAAAAACTGTTTTCTCAATACCCTCCCGAATAATTCTGAGGCGGACAGATTTCCCGACGCGGGATTCGGCCACGAGCTTTCGCAGACTTTTGGAATCAAGAACGATTTGCCCATCATAAGAAATAATAATATCACCCTGAAGCAATCCAGCCTTGTGTGCCGGTGCTCCGGCGTCCACGCTATTGACCAGCACACCTTTTTCTTGCGAGACTTCAAAGGACACGGCCAGTTCCGGGGTCAATGACTGGATTCCCACACCCAACCATCCCCGTTCTACTGTTCCTTTATCGATCAGTGAATCGGCTATTTTGGTCGCCATTTCCATAGGAATCGCGAATCCAACTCCAGCACCGATCTCCGCGATCGCCGTATTGATACCAATAACGTTACCATCCAAATCGATCAAGGGACCGCCACTGTTTCCCGGGTTGATGGAGGCGTCGGTTTGAAGAAAATTTTCAAATGTAGTGATCCCCAAGTCGGTTCTATGGGTACCACTGATCACACCCACAGTCACAGTACCGTCCAATCCATAAGGATTTCCAATAGCCATGACCCATTCCCCAACACCCAGGCCTTTGCTGGAACTGAAAGTGGGCACCTGAAAGCTTGAAAATGAGAAAATCTTTAGAACCGCCAAATCCGTAAGAGGATCCACTCCGACCACTTCCGCGGAATATTCGCTTTGGTCCATCAATTTGACCATGATCTCGTCTGTATCCTCGATCACATGATAGTTGGTCAGAATATAACCCCGGGGGTCATAAATAACGCCGGAACCCAGACTTTGCACGAGGTATTTTCCTTTGAACGAATCTGACAGCCAATCCTCAAAATCAGATAACCAACCATCGGACTTCTTCCGGAACTTTTTCTTGCTGGAAGGCATTTTAACCAACTCGTTGATGCTTACGACGGTAGGTTTTAAACGCTTGGCGTTGCGAATGAATGCATTTTGCAGTTCAACAATATCCTGGTAGCCTTCCAGGTCTTCATAAATGTTGGGTTGCAAACTGACAGGCTGGGAAGAGGGAAGGGGGGCTTCGTGTTTCCCAATACTGTAATGGATGAGTGCGGCACCTCCGACAAAAAGAAAGAAGACCGCTAGAGTGAATTTTTTCATTTCATGTTCTCAAGTTTGCTCTGCACATCCTATCAAACTTGCTTTAGACCTGTATATAAAATAACGACACCAAAGGTCAATTCCTGATAGGCAACATCCCTGAATCCAGCCTGTTGCATTAAATTCGAAAATTCTTTCCGCACGGGGAACGAAGCTACTGTTTCCGGAAGATACGTGTAGGCGCTGGGATGCTTGGAGATCAAACGGCCTATTCTGGGTAGTAGTAACTCAAAGTAAAATCGATAAAAGGCTTTTAAAATAGAATTTTGTGGCAGGGCAAACTCCAGAATCACGCATCGGCCCCCAGGCTTGAGTACCCGGTACATCTCACACAGGCTTTGCTTCACATCAGAAAAGTTTCGGATGCCGAAGGCCGTTGTCGTGCCATCAAAGCAGCTATCTTCAAACGGCAGGTTTTCAGCAGATCCACTTTTCAGTTGAATGGAATGATTTTTACCCTGGGAATTAATTTTTTCTTGAGCCAATTCCAGCATTTTTTCACTGAAGTCCACCCCCACGACGCGAACCGAATCTTTAGGTCCCTTGCGGACAATCTCGAGTGCCACATCGGCCGTGCCGGTCGCCACATCCAAAAAACGCTCACCCGCATGAGGAGCTAATCGGGACACCGCACGCTTCCTCCAATACCGGTCTTGTCCACAGCTCAGGAACCGGTTTAAAAAGTCGTACCGGGGAGCGATGTCACTGAACATTTTTTGCACCTGCCGATTTAAGGCAGCAGGAGTTTCCATGCGTTCAATCATGAGATCATTCATCAGAATAAAAGTGATTTTAAGTGGCCTCAGGGTAGCAGAATTTGACTCCTCAAGTGAATTTATTTAAAATTTTTTCCTTAATAAATTAAATCTTTCCTTTCAGGGATATCATTATGAAAAAAGTTCTGGTAGCGCTGGCGCCGGGGTTTGAAGAAATTGAAACGATCACTGTAGTTGATATCCTGAGAAGGGCGGGAGCCCGGGTCGTTCTGGCGGCGACTGTAGAAGGGCCTGTCGAAGGGTCGCGTGGGGTATCTGTACTTCCGGACACTCTGATCGATCAGGTTGATGACAACGAGTTTGACCTGGTTGTTTTACCTGGAGGCCAGCCGGGCACCGCTAATCTTCAAAGTAGTGAAAAGGTAAAGGCTATTATTCAAAATATGCATCGTTCCCGCAAACAGGTAGCCGCTATTTGCGCTGCTCCCACCATTCTTCACTCTGCAGGAATCTTGAAAAATACAACGGCCACTTCTCATCCCTCCGTAAAAGATCAGCTGAGTGACATCGGTTATTCCGAAGAACGGGTGGTGGTGGATGGCAACATTGTCACCAGCCGAAGTCCCGGAACGGCGTTGGAATTTGCTCTCAAGCTGGTGGAAATCCTGTTTGGCAGGGACCGCATGGAGATCGTGAACCAGGGCGTCATGGCTCGCCTATAACCGCCCGCTTGCGTCTATCAAAGATAACTGATTGATTTATTTATCCCTATTTTATTAAAATATCATCCAGGTTTTCCAGAAAAGCTCCAAAAATTGGTTATTTTTCACAAAATTTGAACCTTTTTGTCGCCAAACCCATCCCTACTAACCATAGAGGTCCAAACGAAATCGGTTGGACCGGTTGCCTGTTGTTTTTCTATTAAAGGAGGCTTGAGGATGTACATCAATGTTTCCAGGAGTCAATCCTTGATAAATAAAAATCGTTTTACTCAAAGCTCCCGGAGTTCTACTAAAGCGGAGCCTGCCCCGCGTTGTAATCATTGCGGAGGTTTGGTTCGGCCTTCCGGCGAGATTAGCAGTTGTATTATGTGTTCACGTATTTCCGGTCATCATTGCGATAATTGTGCTTATAGCAAGCCCGCATAGATTTTCGAAATAACCAAAAGACTACAGAAGAGGGCGGGAACCCTATTCCCGCCCTTTTTTTATATCCGCAGATTCCCCTCCAAAACCGTTACAGATTGCCCACCCACCTGAATGGAATGTATTTCTCCTGCAGTTTCCCCTACGCTTACCTGAATCGTAGAGGGGCGGTTCATTTCAAACCCTTGCTCAATGACTATTGCCGATGGATCCAGTTTATCAATTACCTTATGGTAGACCAGGTAAGCACCCAGGGCACCGCCAGCACTTCCCGTGGCCGGGTCTTCGGGAATCCCTACAAAGGGGGCAAAAGCTCTCGAATGTACTGTCGAACGAGGGCCCAGTACTTCCTCGGTGAATATATAGATCATATCCACATCTTTCAGAACCTTTCTTAATGTTGCGAGATTGAGTTCCACACTCTGAACGGCTTTCAAATTTTTTAAAGGAACATACACAGCGGCAAAGCCGGTAGAGACAATTTGGATTGGGAAACGAGATTCTATTTGATCGGGGTCAATCGAGAGTGCCTCAGCCACTTGATCCATTTCCTCGAAGACATCTCCAAAGCTGGGAGGTGGTTGCTCCATGAACAGATTCTTTTGCTTTTTGGAGACCTTGATCAAACCCGCTTCCAGTTCCATGACCATGGAATCGCTCGCAGAGGAGATTTTGCCTGTCTCCCATAGAATATGTGCGGTTCCCAATGTGGGGTGACCCGCAAAAGGAATTTCCTTACCGGGTGTGAAAATACGAATCCTAAAGTCCGCGTCGGCGCTCTTGGGCGGGTACACAAAGGTCGTTTCTGACAAGTTCATTTCCCGGGCGATTTGCAGATGGGCTGCGTCACTCAGGCTGCCTGGATCCGGGAAGACCGCCAGGGGATTGCCCCCATAAGCTTGATCTGTAAATACATCAACTTGGAAGAATTTTTGCCCCATCCCTATTGGTTCCCATAACATATATTATGTCAACTAAAAGCTGGAATCCGACTAATATGAAAAAGCTTAGACTGTCTTAAGAAATTGCTTTAAGGAAGGTGCCCTCTCGCTTACTTAAGAAGGCTCAAAACGGTATTCTGAATATGCTGTGCGGAGAGACCGTATTTATAATATAACTCCTTCATAGAACCGGTTTCAGCAAAGGTATCTCGGACCCCGATACGCCGGAAAGGCACACTGATATCGTTATCACTCATTACCTCAAGTACAGCATCCCCGAGACCTCCAATAATATTGTGATCCTCGGCTGTCACAACTGCGCCGTTTTTGCGTGCCTGTTCGGCAATCAACTGGCTGTCTATCGGCTTTAGAGTGGAAATATTGACCAGCGTCGGCCTGACGTTTTCGGCTTCGAGAAGCTTCATAGCTTCCAGACTTTCCTGCACCATACCTCCGGTAGCAAAAATAACGACGTTCTGTCCCTGCTGGATCACATTTCCTTTTCCGATCTCAAACTTGTAGGAGCTATCGTAAATTCCCTTGACCTTGGGACGTCCCAGCCGCATATAAGCCGGACCCACATGATCAATCAAGGCACGCGTCGCCTGAACAGCTTCTTCATAATCCGCGGGTTGAATGACCGTCATATTGGGCATGGCTCTCGTATAGGCCAAGTCGACAAGCATCTGGGCGGTCGGACCGTCTTCACCCACGGCAAGACCCGAATGTGTTCCCACCAGCTTGACGTTGGTATTGGAATAAGCCACGCTGACCAGCGTCTGGTCCATAGTCCGGCCCAGCAGAAAGCAGGCAAAACTGGTCGCAAAAGCCACTTTACCGGTCGTTGCCAGTCCAGCTGCCGTGCACACCATATCTCCCTCGCTGATCCCCATATTGAAAAAGCGGTCCGGGTATTTGTCACCAAATTTCTTACTGCGGGTACTATCGCTTACACCAGCGTCAAGTACTACAATTTTAGTGTCCGCTCCCAATTCCTCGAGGCAGGCCCCGTAGCCGTCTCTAGTGGCTCCGTCTTTCATTCCAGCTCCTTCAATGCTTTTTCATAGTCTTCATCCGATGGCGCAACTCCATGCCAGGAGGTCTTGCCTTCCATGAAACTGACGCCTTTTCCCTTGATGGTATCGGCAATGATGACTCTCGGTTTCTTGTCATCCAGAGGAAGTGTGAGCGCTTTCCACACTTGATCCATATCGTGCCCGTCGATGCGGTGAACATCCCACCCAAAGGAACGCCATTTATCCTCCAACGGCTCCAGATCTTTCAAGTCCTTGGTGATATTGTCTTGGGCAACCTTATTGAAATCGACAATAGCGATCAGGTTGTTCGTATTGAATTTCGATGCTGACATGGCCGCTTCCCAGACCTGCCCTTCCTGAAGTTCTCCATCACCTAATAGAACGTAAACCTTGTAGTCACTGTTTTCCAGACGAGCGCCTAAAGCAATCCCGTGCGCCACGCTCAATCCCTGCCCCAGGCTGCCGGTTGCGATCTCCACACCGGGGGTTTTCGGATGCGGATGACCTGACAAGTTGAGTTTGCTATCGATCCTTCGGTAAGAGACCAAATCCTCGTCGGCAAAATAGCCGGCCCGCGACAATACCGAATAAAATACGCCCGTCGCGTGCCCCTTGCTCATGACAAACCGATCACGGCCGGGATCCTTGGGATTCTTGGAGTCGTAACGCATGACGCCGAAATACAGGGCGGTCATGATATCTGCAGCCGAAAGACTGCCACCCGGATGACCTGATCCGGCTCGATGGATGATTTCGAGGCTTTTTCGCCGTATTTCCTTGGCGATTTGTCGCAATTCGGAAACCTGGGTTTCCATTGTTTGGGCGGTATTCATAAGTTTGATGAGTAATAATTAAAGGGCAAGAACGGCCTTAAGCTTATTCCTGAAGGGGGATTTTAACAGCAATATTTCAGAAATCAAAGGAGAGAACGAAAAAACTTGCAGGTTGCAGCTTAAAAACAAATCAGGAAGGAATCGTGATTTTCTCGTTGGTGGAAATCACATCGTTACATTTATCGAGAAGTTCGGAAAAATTAACCGGCTTTTTGAAAAACATATCTCCCCCTGCAGCGAGAACCGCTTTTTCGGTGTATTGGAGGCTGGCGGAAATGACCAGGACAGTCATATTCTTGGTTCTTGGGTTGTTTTTCAGGTTTTTACAAACTTCCAACCCGTTGAGTCCGGGAAGATTGATATCCAAGAGAATGATGGCCGGTTGAAAATGGGCGGCCTTGAGTCCCGCATCCAGGCCGTCAAAAGCCACCTCAACAACATAGTCGTTTTTTACAAAAAACTTTTTGAGCAACGTGGCAAATTTCTTTTCATCATCCACGATCAATACTTTCTTGGTGGATTTGTCCTCGGCTTCCTTTTTGAGGATTTCCTTGATCATGGATATGGTGTGCCCATTTTTTTGCAGAGAATAGACCTGTTTACACCTCTCCTCCACCCAGGCAGGATAATAGCCGACAATTCCCTTTCCTCCAGGGTGAGCTTCCTTCACCGGATCCGGGAAAAAGTCATATTTCTTCTGCCACAGCCACAGCGTTTTTCGGGTTATCGGAACTACCTTAAGGATATCTGCGGCCGTTACGCGGTCTTCGCTATTGTTGTTTTTGCTATTTGAGTTATCCATGAGTTCTAAATTAGGAAGAGGTAAACCGGTTAAATTTTCATCCACAATCATTATATACAGTAAATGTAATTGCAACAAGTACTTTTTAAAAATTTTTTTTGAGTCTTTTCCAGCATTTAGTCGGTCACTGAATCTCTGTGCCTGCTCATTTCCACAAATCAAAAAAGTCCGTAATGCTGACTGTCCAAAATCAAATGTCATTTTGAAGCAGGAATCTAACTAATTGATTTCTAAAGACTTAATTGATTAATCTTTTGTTGGAATTCAGCCGAAAAAGACTATGAACTCAAAAGCGACAATCTGGCAAAAGGGATAAATCGCCCTTCCCTTTCTGCAACTCACTATAATATAATAAGTTTTATCGATATTAAATCCTGAACGAACGGCTTGTTATGTTGATACGTCATAGCGCTGGGTCCAGCGCTTTTTTACTCTTTGCTCTTTTTTGTCTGATGATTTTTTTGTCGATTGAGGTTTCCGCGCAAGAGAGCAATCTCTATTTTGCAGAGTCTGCACTAAAACCATTGAAAAAAAAGGATAAAAGCTCGGCTGCCGACCGGGTATTTGACAACGGAAAGCAAAAGGGTTCGATATCCAAAGCTCGCTCCGGGAAAAGTACTCCTAAGAAATCTGCGAGACCGGATATCGTGCTTACCAAGACTCTGCAGCTTTCCCTTAAGGACGTGATCGAGAATACCCTCAAAAATAACGTTGCAATTGCGGTGCAGCAATTCCAGTCGCAAATCCGTAAGGAGGAAATCATTACTCAGGAAGCTGATTTTGATCCGGTACTGGCTTTCGAGGCAAGGGCCAACAATCAAAGAAATCTGTTGTCATCGGCCTTCGCTCAACCACCTCTCTCCATAACAAATTCTCAAAACCTGGATCTAAGTTTCAATCAGAAACTCAAAACCGGCACCGAATATGAATTGAAATTTGAAAATACTCGGGATGAAACCAACTCCGCTTTCGCCGGCTTAAACCCCCAGTTCACGACAAGGTTTGAGGCAAACCTGACTCAACCTTTGCTCAAGAATTTTGGACAGGATGTGAACAAAACTAACATTTACATCGCCAAAAACAACCTAGATATTTCGGATTTTGATTTTAAAAATAAAGTCATCGAAGTGGTGACAGACGCGGAAAACGTCTATTGGGACCTGGTCTTCAGCCGGGAAGACTTAAAGGTTCAACAAAAATCTGTTCAACGTGCAAAGGATTTGGAGCGCCGGGTCAAAGCGCAGGTAGAGGTCGGAACTCTGGCCCCATTGGAAATTCTGCAGGCCCAATCCGAGGTAGCCTCGCGGGAGGAGGCAGTGATTCAGGCCCGTAAACTGATCCAGGACAATCAGGATAATCTAAAAAATATTTTGAATATTTCCTTTGATTCACCTGAAGGCATGAAGGAAATTCAACCTCTGGATTCCCCGAAATTTCTCTTAGAAGCTCCGGTTTTGCTTAAAGAATCTATATTAACCGCGTTAAAAAAACGCCCCGACTATTTGTCCAAGAAGAAAGAACTGGACAATAAAAACATCCAGGTCAAATTTAACGAAAATCAGCTCTACCCCACACTGGATCTGGTCGCAAGTTTCGGCTTGAATGGAATCAGCGGGGACGCTCAATCGGTCGGCTTTCAACCGGGTATCAATCCATTTGGAGGAAGTTTCGGAAGAAGCCAGGAACGCGCTTTTTCCGGAGACTTCTCTACTTGGGAAGGCGGCCTTGTTTTTTCGTATCCGCTTGGCAACCGGGCTGCCAAGAGTCGCCTGGCTGTTTCCAAGTTGGAAACTGCACAACTTTTGATGGACATCAAGGACCTTGAAAAAACCATCGTGGTGGAAGTGCGGGAAGCGGCACGGCAAATCAATACGGATAAAAAACGTGTCCAGGCAGCGCGCGTTGCGCGGAAACTGGCGGAGGAAAAACTGAGCGCGGAAGAGAAAAAATTTGAGGTCGGTCTGTCCACCAGTTTCAATGTTCTTGAGTTTCAAACCGACCTGGCAGAAGAACAAAGCAAAGAACTAAAAGCCATCATTGATTTCAATAAATCCAAGATCAACCTCCGCAAAGTTCTGGCGACCACCTTGGAAAAATATGATATCCAGATGGCATCCGACTCCAGCCCATGAAGAAAAAAACTCTGATCTATTTACTGCTAGGCCTTCTGGGGGTGGGGGTCTTGTGGGCGTTTACCGGGCAGGAAACGAAGCAAACCCCCGAAGAAATCCCATTCAAAACCACCCAGGTCATCCAGGGCGATCTGGTGGTGAAGATTTCCGCAACCGGAGTCGTCGAGCCTAATTTTCAGGTCGAAGTCAAATCCAAAGCCAGTGGTGAAGTCCTTAAGTTCAAATATGAGGAGGGCGACCGGGTCAAAAAGGGCCAGCTTCTTCTCCAATTGGATAAATCCGATGAGATTCGAAGTGTCTCTCGCGCCAGGGCGGATCTGGCCAGCGCCACCGCCAAACTCAACAAAGCCAAAACCGCTCTCCTCTCCCAGGAAACCAAATACAAGACCACTTTAGAATCCGCCGAATCCCAAGTCCAGGAAGCTGAAGCCAACCTGGAGGAATCCGAGGACAAACTCAAACGGCAGGAAGATTTGTTTCAGAAAAAATTCGCGTCCAAAGAAGCCTTGCAGGAAGCGCAAACCGCCTTCAAGGTCAACCAGGAAAACCTGATTCAAGCCCGGTCAAGCGTACAAGCCGCCAAAGATTCGATCCACGATATTGAAGTCAAAAAACATGAGATCGACTTGGCCAAGGTTGAGGTCCAGCGGTCGAAAATCGCGTTGGCCGAAGCCAAAGAACGGCTGGATGAAACGGAAATTTTTGCTCCCATCTCCGGCGTACTGATTGAGAAGCTGGTCGAACAGGGACAAATCATTTCGTCCGGTATTTCAAATGTCTCGGGAGGAACCACTCTCGCCAACCTGGCGGATTTGTCCCGCATCTTTATTATTGCTGATGTCGACGAAACGGATATTGGTTCGGTTCAAATCGGACAAGTGGTGAAAATTACGGCTGACGCATACCCAGGAAAAGCATTTGCCGGCAAAGTCGAGCGGATTTCCCCCCGAGGGCAGGTAGAAAACAGCATCACTATTTTCAAGGTCAAGATTGAAATTCAGGGCAAAGGTAAGGAAATTCTAAAACCCATGATGACGGCCAATGTTGATATAATCAGTGAAGAGTTAAAGAACGTTTTGTATCTTCCAAGGGAGGCGCTCCGGGTTGAGAAAAATAAAAAATACGCCGCCATTCTCGTCAACAACGAGCCTAAAGAAGTTCCGGTAACCACCGGAGTCAGAAACCCGATCCATGTTCAGGTTCTCTCCGGACTGGAGGCCGACCAAGAAGTCCTGATCGGCGATTGGCAAACGCTGTGGGAAGAGTATCAAAAAGGGGACGATAACATGTCCACCATCCGCAAAATGTTATTCATTCTGCGTTCAAAGTGATAGCACCTTGATTGAAGTTGAAAGCCTCAGTAAAATTTACGAATTAGGGGGTCAGAAAGTTCCGGCTCTGAAGGGAGTCAGCTTTCGGATCCAAAAGGGTGAATTTGTCGCCATCATGGGGCAGTCCGGAAGCGGCAAGTCCACCCTGATGAATTTGCTGGGCTGCCTGGACCTGCCCTCTTCCGGCACCTACCGTCTGGGCGATACCAATGTAGCCACACTGAACTCCGATCAACTGGCGGAAGTCCGCAACCGCCGTATTGGATTCGTCTTTCAAAGTTTCAACCTTCTACCCCGCTCATCGGCTCTGGAAAATACCGAGCTACCTTTACTCTACAGTGGAACTTCCGATCCCCAGCACAAAGCACGAGAAGCCCTGGCCAAGGTGGGATTGGATGCCCGTGCCCGTCATAAGCCTAACGAACTCTCGGGTGGAGAACGCCAACGGGTGGCCATTGCCCGTGCCATCGTCAACAACCCTACGATCATTCTGGCAGATGAACCGACGGGTAACCTGGATTCCAAAACGGGAGAGGAAATCATGGAAATTTTTTCCCGTCTCAATGAAGAAGGCGCTACTCTTGTACTGGTCACCCACGAACAACATGTGGCACAATATGCCCGACGGGTGATGCTCATGCAGGACGGTTTGATCGTCAGCGATTCCTGCAAGGAGAAAGAATGCTGATCTGGGATTTATTTAAAATTGCACTGCGCAGTCTGCGGGCCAACAAGCTCAGGACGTTTCTCACCATGCTGGGAATTATCATCGGCGTGGCGTCGGTCATCTCCATGATTTCTCTGGGTGAAGGAGCGCGTCGTCAAACTCTCAGTACCATTGCCAAATTCGGTACCAATATCATCACTGTTAAGCCTGGAGATAAAAAAAATCGTCACGTGAGCACCGGCAAGGTCGAAACATTGAAACTGGAAGATGCGTACGCAATTCAGGATTATGTGCCCAACATCAACGGAGTAGCCGCGCAGGTATATCAAAGCAGCCAGTTGAAATACGGAAACAAAAACAGCAACAGCACCGTGCGAGGTGTCAGCTCGGATTATGTTTGGATCGGCAATTTCCAGATGGATTTGGGACGTTTTTTTACTGAGGAAGAAGTCCGCTCTGCCAGAAAAATCTGTGTGCTGGGTGCAACGGTCGTGAAAAATCTTTTTGAAGGCGATAATCCAGTCGGCAAAACTCTCAAAGTGGATGGCAATAATTATCTCGTCATCGGCACCACGGTTGCAAAAGGTGCGCTCACCTGGTTCGATCCTGACGACCAGATTTTCATACCCGTTACCACAGCTCAAAAACGTTTGTTCGGGCTGAAACATATACAGTCTATTGACGTTCAAATCAAAAACATGAACGACATCGAAACGATCAAGCAAGATATCGAGACACTGCTGCGAAACCGACACAATCTGCGTCAGGGTGAAAAGAGTGATTTTTATGTTCAAAATTCCGCCGAGTGGCTGCAAAGCTGGGGCAAGGCCGCGCAAACCTTTCAATTTCTGCTGGGAGGCATTGCCACGATATCCCTGTTGGTAGGAGGAATCGGGATTATGAACATCATGCTCGTTTCGGTGACCGAGCGAACCCGTGAGATCGGCATTCGTATCGCCATTGGTGCCAAGAAAAGGGAAATTCGAAAGCAATTCCTGATTGAATCGGTTCTGATCAGCTTTCTGGGCGGCAGTATCGGGATTGGGTTGGGAGTCCTGATCTCCCGTGCGGCCTCGCAAATGGGAGGCCTGGAAACGATCGTTTCTCTGCAATCAGTGCTGCTCGCATTCGGATTTTCAGTAGGAATCGGGATTTTTTTCGGTCTGTATCCCGCAACCAAGGCTTCGAATCTCAATCCCATTGACGCCCTGCGATACGAATAAATTCCCCCCTCCCCTCTCGCTTGCTATAATCCCGGATCATCACTGACCTATTCATCAGACTTGTGCTATGACCATGAACTTACGCCCTTCCCGAGATCAATTTGTTGAATTGAGGAGGGATTTTGACAGAATCCCTATTATTAGCGAAAAGTCTGTACCTCATTTTAATCCTTCTCAATTCTTTCAGCATATGTTCGGGAATGCTCCCAACACGTTTTTGTTTGAAAGCGGAAAGGGTCCTGAGGCCACCGCCCGTTACACACTAATGGGCCAGTCAAATTCCAAAACCATCCAAGCGAAAAAAGATCAAGTCATCATTGCCAATAACGGAACACGCGACACAATCCAGAAATCTCCTTTGTCCACACTGGACTATTTCAATTTCGAATCTCAAGGAGCCCTGTTTGATTATGCGCCTCATTTCTGGGGTGGCTGGGTAGGCATGATCGGCTATGAAATGGCACAGTGGCTTGACGCCGTCGATCTTCGTTCCAGGGACGATCTCAACCTTCCCGTGCTTCACTTTTTCCAGGTTGACCGGCTCTGGGTTTATGACCATTCGACTCAAGTCTTAAAACGGGTCGTCTCGACGAAAAGTCCGGGAGATTCCGAAAAATATTATGATGAAACCGTTCTGGAAATCGAGCAGGAGTGGCGACAGGCGGAGTCTGCCTTAGGTATGGTTTGTGGAACCGACGATTTCGTCTCATCACTTCGATCCAATGGAAGCGATTCCAGACTTCACTCCAATATTTCCAAAACCCAATACATTGAAATGGTCGAGCGGGCAAAGCGCTATATCGAGGAGGGGGATATTTATCAGGCCAACCTGTCCCAACGGTTCGAGTCGACCTTTAAAGGCGAAGCGCTGGCCCTTTATCAAAATCTCAGACGTATCAATCCTTCACCTTTTTCCGGTTTTCTGAAAATGGGAAATCTCACCCTGGTGAGTTCATCACCCGAGCGGCTGATCAAAGTCGAAAAAGGTATTTTAGAAACGCGGCCTATTGCGGGGACCCGTCCGCGGGGTCGCAACGTCCAGGAAGACAATCATCTTGCGGCTGAACTCCTTCTCAATGAAAAGGAACAAGCAGAACACCTGATGCTGGTAGACCTGGAGCGTAACGATCTGGGCCGGATTTGCGAATACGGTAGTGTCAAGGTAACCGACCAGATGTTTGTCGAGCAATATTCCCATGTCAGTCATATTGTGTCCAATATCCAGGGAATCTTGAAACCGGAAGTAACCTTCAAGGAAATTTTAAAGGCCGTCTTTCCAGGGGGGACCATTACCGGTTGCCCGAAAATTCGATGCATGGAAATTATTGATGAGCTGGAACCCGTCGCACGCGGACCCTATTCCGGAAGTTTCGGCTACATTGGATTCGCCGACACAATTGACCTCAACATTATCATCCGCACCATCGTGTTAAAGGACGATAAAGCTTATTTCCATGTGGGAGCGGGTATTGTTGCAGACTCTATTCCTGAGAAAGAATATCAAGAAACTCTCGACAAGGCGGCCGCCATGATCGCGGTCCTGACTGGAAAGCAAAACTGCTGATGGAACCTATTGTTTACCTGAATGGAGAATTCGTTCCCCTGTCGCAGGCCAAAGTATCCATACTGGATCGCGGATTTTGTTATGGAGATGCTTTATTCGAGACTATGCGGGTTTATTCGGGAAAAATATTCCGCTTGGATCTACACCTTGATCGTTTGGAACGTGGCGCTGAAAGTCTCTTCTTAAAGCTTCCAGAAACTCGGGAGCGCATTGAAAAAATTCTTTATCAAACATTTAATAGAAATCAGGGAGCGGATGCGGTAATTCGCCTGACCATCTCTCGCGGCGAAGGTATTCCAGGAAAACTGTGGCAAGAAGACACCACCCCTGCCCTGTCCGTTTATGTGCGGCCATACATCAGTCCTCCACATGAATGGTATCAAAATGGTGTCTCGGTTTCTCTTATCCCCGACTCCGCCAGCAAACTGGGAAATCTACAAAGACAGATTAAATCGGCCAACTATGTGAGTTCTATTCTGGCACGAAAGCAGGCGGAGGATTTGAAATCAGTAGAAGGAATCATGGTTAACGATCAAGGGGAAGTCTGCGATGGAACCATTTCCAATATTTTCATGGTTAAGGAAAACTTGTTATCCACCCCCGCAATCAATAGCTATGTTCTTGGAGGAGTGACGCGTCAGGTGGTTTTAAAACTTGCCGCTCAAACGGGAACCGTTTGTAAAGAAACATCCATTAGCGCAGATGATGTTTTACAGGGAGATGAAGTGTTTCTCACCAATACCGGATGGGAAATTCTACCAGTCACCCGTGTCGATGGCAAAACAGTCGGTTCCGGCCAGCCCGGTCCCCTCACACAGGCTCTGCAGCGGGAATTCCGAAAATGCGTTGATGCAGAAATCGGAAAATGATAAGCTTCGCTCTTTACTTTTCAACCCCAACATCATACAGAAATTCATAATGGAAGCATTCGACAGTTTCGCGGATAACCCAAACGGTGTCATCTCAGATAAAAAAGGAAACTTGGAATGGTTGCCTAAAGATTCCTACGGGGACCTCGGTAAATGGGTAAACTTCCAGGAGGCTCATTCTTACCGAACGACCATGGTGAGCGTGTATGCCGGCGGACATAATGATTGGCGCTTTCCAACTCAGGAAGAAGCGCTGGGCTTATACAATGAGGAGCTGAATCAACTGGATTGGGAAGGGGAACATGTTCATATACATCCCCTCTTTGTTTCCAAGTGTGCTCGTCAAGTCTGGACGAGTGAAGAAAATGATGAAAACCAGGCGCTGGCGGTCAATTTTCAGGATGGGTCGACCGAGTTCATCGACAAACAAACCCGGGACAATATAGCAGTGCGCCTAGTACGTTCGATTACTTGAGAATATAACATCAATCGGAAAGTCCAGCCTGCTGCCAAAAATCGTTTCGGTCCATACTTTGAACACCGCTTTCCGAGTATCCTTTATTGTTGAAAATTTTTTCCGCTATCCCTTCATCTTCATACGTGATCACCTTTACATCCGCATGCTTGGTTTTATTGAATCCGTTGAATAAGGTTGCAGGATGGATAGGCGCCAAGTCGAGAGAGAATCGGCGGGCAATTCGAACTTTTTTGTTCGGATCGTGCAAATCCACGCACAAAAAATTTCCTTCCAGCCAATATTCAATGGATTGTCCTTCTTCCTGCCCTGGAACAAATACCTTGTCATCCACTTTAACGGCAAAGGATGTACCCGTCTTACCGCGTATCCATACTTTCCCATCATCTTTAATTTCAGGCACGATTTTTAATTCCAGATGATTTTTGACAAGAAAATGCTTTTATACCATAATTTTTCGATCATCCATTTAATAGAGTCAATCCCTTGACCCAACCTCTGGAATTGCGACTTCAAAGCGAATTGAAGCAAAGGCAAGCAACGGGACTTCTCCGGACGTTGGAGGTTCTGGATGCTTGCAAAATCAATCTCATCAGTAATGACTATTTTCAGTTGCGCTCGCATCCGCAGGTTATTGAAGGAGCCCAAGCCGCTTTGGAGCGTTACGGAGCCAGCAGCAGCGCCTCTCCTTTACTCTCGGGATACCTGCCCTGCCATGAACATCTGATCGGTCAACTGAAGACTTGGAAAAAAAAATCCCACGGCCTTTTATTCAATACCGGATTCGTAGCCAACCAGGCCCTGTTGACACATTTACCGGGTCCGCAGGATTTGATATTGGCCGATCGCTTGATTCATCATTCCATAGCCCAGACCCTGGGAAAACAGAGCACCCGATTCAAACGTTATCACCATTTGGACTTGGGTCATCTGGAGGAGTTACTTTATCGGCATAACCATGAAAATGAAACAATATTTGTTGTCACTGAGAGTGTGTTCAGTATGGACGGCGACTATCCGGACCTTCGCCAGATAGCAGCACTGAAAAAAAAATACACCTTTATTTGGGTATTGGATGAAGCTCACGGTACCGGAGTATTCGGCCCCACAGGCGGTGGTTTGGCCGAGGAGCAAGGTGTACTTTCAGAAGTTGATATTCTCGTCGGAACTCTTGGAAAAGCGCTGGCTAGCATGGGAGCCTATGTTCTGACAAATTCCAAAACCATCATTGATTATCTGGTCAACTACTCAGGAGAGTTGATCTACTCCACCTATCTGGGACCACCCCAAGTAGGGGCAGCCGAAGCGGCCTTGAAGATTATTCAAAAATCTCAGACAACGGCTCGAAGTATCCGCGATGCAGCTGTTCGGTTTAGGGAACTATTGACGAACGAAGGTTGGCAAACAAATTCATTTGACTCACAGATCATACCGATAATTTTGGGAGAGCCAAAGGATGCGCTTGAATTGCGCAACAAATTGCTTGAATATGGAATACTGGTAGGAGCGGTACGGCCCCCCACTGTGCCGCAAAATTCTTCTCGTCTGCGTTTCTCTTTTCACGCAAATGTTAAAGAAGAAGAGGTGGATGAAATTTTTAGCCTTTTAAACTCATGGAGAAAAAAATAAAGATAACTGCCATTTGCGGCTGGGCACTTTCAGAAGAGTGGTTCTGCCAGTTGGTGAAAAGTTATTTTCCAAATGCGGAGGTTCAGGCTTACTACCCGAAAAATCCGGAGAGCAAAGAAGAAGCCGCAGAAGTATTTCATTCGCAACCGGATTGGGTTATCGGCTATTCTCTAGGCAGTCTCTGGCTTCTGACACACAAGAGTGAAATTCCACTGCAAACAAAAATTATTCTGATGGCCCCTATTCTCGCCTTTCCTGCTGAGAAAAACCTGGGCGGGAAAACACCTCTTGGAAAATTAAAATATCAGAAAAAAATGCTGAACTCTTCTGATGACTACCTGGCTTCTCTCAAAGGATTCTTTGACTTGAGCGGAATTCGTCAGCCTGAAGATATTCTTCATCCGCCCTTCAGTAGGGAAACCTTGATCCGAGGCCTTGATTTTCTGGAAAGTGCCAGCGTTGTCCCTCACGCAACTCAGGATTGTATCGCCATATCCGGGTTGCGGGATTCATTGCTGGACGGATGCCAGCTAAAAGAACTCATTCCTCAATTGATTCTGGTGGACGGGTGTGATCACGCTCCAAATAAATTACTGGCTCACCTATCACAGTATGTGCAGGAGGCTGATGCACCGTCACTTCAACCCACCTATTCCCAACGGGTGCCATGAAGATTTTTGGAATTGATTTCACCAGCGCCCCCAGCCGAAAGAAACCCATAACGGTTGCGGAGGGTGACCTTAAACAAGGGAAACTGACTGTACAAAAAATCCACAATTTGTACAGCTTTAATGAGTTTGAGGATTTTTTAAAGCAAAAAGGACCCTGGATCGCCGGAATCGATTTTCCCTTTGGCTTGCCCGGCGCCTTTTTGTCCACACTTGGGTTACCGCACGATTGGCGGAGTTATGCACAAAAATTGACCCGTCGTTCCAAAGCCGAGTTTGAAAAAAAAGTCAAAAATTTCAAATCGAAACATTCCTCGCCTTACAAGGAGCCACTGCGATTTACAGACATCCTTGCGTCTGCCCAAAGTCCTTTAAAACTGGTCAATGCACCGGTCGCAAAGATGTTCTATGAAGGATCCAAAATTATCTTGAATTCGGGGGCCTCAATCCTTCCCTGTAATCCCAAAAAAGGAAACCGCATTGTGTTGGAGGCCTATCCGGCTCTCGTAGCCCGTCGCTTTGCAAAAGCGTATAAGAGCGAAGGCAACGATGCATCACAAAAGAAATCAGCAAGAAAAAAGATTATTACGGGAATTATGAACTCAAATTCAGAAGCTGAATTTGGTTTTTCAGTAGCAATCGAGAACTCACTAAAAAGTGAGATGTTGAATGATGCCAAAGGAGATTCTTTGGACGCGGTGCTTTGTTCTCTGCAAGCGGCCTGGGCCTGGAGGGAAGGAAAGCCGAATTATGGAATTCCAACGGTCAATAAGCATTTGATCCAGTCAGAAGGCTGGATCGTTGATCCGTCTATGAAATCAATTGCTTCGAAAAACGGCAAAAAACGAAAGCAGTCTCACTCTGCCATGGCTCCACATGGGGAGGAAATCATCAGAAGCCTCCTTGACAAGTTAACAAAACTGACTGATATCGGCCTTGCCTTGTCTGCCGAACGCAATCTCGATTTTCTTCTTGAGATGATCATGGAAGAAGCTCGAAACTTCACTCATGCGGATGGCGGCACATTGTACATTTTAGAAAAAAGCAAACTTCATTTTAAAATCTTTCAGAATGACACCCTGGAGATACGTATGGGGGGTAATGACGAATCTCCTATTCTTATCCCACCGCTGGAGATGAATCCATCTAACGTTTCTACTTATGTCGCTTTGACTGGAAAGACCGTAAACATTCCTGATATTAGAAAATATGAGGATCACGATTTTTCAGGTTCCCTGGAATTTGACAAAAAATTCGATTACCAGACGCAATCCATGCTTCTGGTTCCAATGCGAAACAAGGACGAGGAAGTCATTGGAGTGATTCAATTGTTGAATGCCAGAAAAACCGGAGAGCCCAAAACAATCGTCCCCTTTTCCAAAGAAAATGTTCGTTGGATTCAGTCTCTGGCTTCTCAGGCCGCGGTGGCGATTACTCATGTTTCTTTGGTCAATGAAATCCGGAAGGCTTACTCGGAAGTCGCTTCGGCGCGCGATATGGCCATGGAAGCAAATGCGGCGAAAAGCAAGTTCCTTGCCAATATGACACATGAACTCCGTACCCCTATGAATGCTATCATCGGTTACACTGAAATGCTGCTAGAGGAAACTGAAGAAAAAAATATGGTGGAAATTCATAAAGATTTAGCAAAAATAGGTAGTTCCGCCAAGATTTTGCTGCAATTGATCAACGAAATTTTGGACTTATCAAAAATCGAAGCGGGAAAAATGGAAATCCATCTGGATTCATTTAAAATAGAAGAAATTGTTGAAACGGCCACGCATACGATCGAGCCCATGCTTCAAAAGAATCGAAATACCCTGACGTTACAATGCGACGAAAATTTGGGATATATGGTAGCGGACATGAACCGGGTTCGGCAAACGCTAATCAATTTGTTGAGCAATGCCAACAAATTTACCGAGAATGGAGAAGTCACCCTGGAAGTCACGCGTATCAAAAAGCAGGATACTCCATGGATTGTTTTTAAAGTAGTGGATACAGGAATAGGTATTCCTCAAGATAAACTAAGATCAATTTTCTCCGAATTCACCCAGGCAGACACCACCACCAGCCGCAAATATGGCGGTACCGGGTTGGGGTTAGCCATCAGCCAGCGGTTTTGCCGTATGATGGGAGGAAGCATCGCCGTAAGCAGCGAAATGAACAAAGGTTCAACCTTTACGGTCCAATTGCCGGCCAAAGTCATTCCATTCACTCCGCCCGAAAGAAGGCGGTCGACAGATCTCTTCTGATTGACCACCATGCCCGGAAACTCCCCTAATCCCTCTGAGTCTGACTTCGAACAAAGGATCATTGAAAGTTTTTCGAAACATGTCAAAACTTACGATCGACATGCCCAACTCCAGCGCTCAATGGCCGAACGCCTAGCTGCATTGATTCCCAACCCCTTCCCCAAAAAAATACTGGAAATTGGATGCGGAACCGGTGTGTTTACCCGTCATCTTCTGGCGCGTTCTCCTTCAGTCATTACGCTGAATGATATTGCACCACTTATGATTGAACATTTGAAAAGTCATTTGGATATACCATCTCATTCAAAAATTCTTGTGGGAAATGCCGAGCGCATTCAGATTCCCAAAGTGAATCTCATTGCGGGAAACGCGGTGTTCCAATGGTTCCAAAATCCCCAGAACACGCTGCAGCGATTTCACGCTTGCCTTGCAAAGGAGGGATACCTGGCTTTCAGCACATTTGGTCCTAAAACTCTCGAAGAATTTCGTAGCACGGCTCAGTTCCAGGGACCCACGCATCTCCTCTCTCAAAAGCGATGGAAAACCCTTCTCACTCAGGCGGGGTTTGAATTGGAGACTTTCCAGACTGAAACGCGTCAGATATTCTTTGAAAATACCAACGCATTGATCAAAAACCTGCAGCAGATTGGGGCTGCGCCGTTGCGAATTTTGAAGCCTGGAGAACTGAGACAATTGATCCGGGATTACGACAAGGAGTATTCATCTCCGCAGGGTGTGTATACGAACTGGGAACTGTTCTATTTTTTTGCACGCAAGGGAAAGAATTGATATTAAGAGGATTTGTTACTTCTTAAACGCCACCAGCATCCCGGCTCCTTCTCCCAATGAAACTCTGCGGAATTTGTGGAAACCGGTTTGACTTAAAAGTTTTTCGGTTTCATCATAAGAATACGTTTTACCCGTCGCAGTGAACAAAAGCATGGTCACTCCAAACAAAGCAGCTTCGTAAGGTTGAGTGGCATCGCGGGTATGAAAATAGTCAACCAGAATCAAACGCCCTCCCCTGACCAACGACCGCTTCATTTTCAGGAACAGTTGTTTGTTCTCTTCGGAATTATAGATGTGCAGAATGTTAGAATAAAATACGGTATCCAGTTTTTGACCGTAGGGTGTATGGAACAAATCGCCGGGTTTTAGTTCCATGCGCGACCAATAAGAAGAACTGCCGTGCAACTCCCGGGCAACCTTTAGCGCTGCCGCACGATCCAGCAAAATTGCCTGCGCTTTTTTATCCTTTTTGAGGACAGCCGCGCTGTAAGTCCCGGGGCCGCTCCCCAGGTCCAGGAATCGCCCTGCCTGTTTGCGTGTGATGATTTCCGCAATCTTACGGGCAAAAGGCCCGCTTCGCTCATGCATGGCGTGCGTAAAGGAATCACGAAATTCCGGGTCGTCCTCTTCTTCAAACTCCGAAAGATCACGGCCATTCCGAACAATATCGATCAAACGCGCCCATTCATCATTCTTCTCCAGCTTCAAAAACGCCGTCCCTTTTAAATAATGAGGACTCGAATCACACAAATATTTATACATCTGAGGCGCGCTGGAATACTTTCCCTTTTCGAATCGGAGCGCTTTCATTGCGGCCAGCGCATTGAGCAACGCTTCCATTTCTCCCGGCTGTGTTTTGGACTGACGGGCCACCTGGCCGGCCGTCATGCTCTTTTGTTTCAGAATCGAAAAAATTTTGAATTCAAGAGCCGCCATTAAGACCCGCGCCTCTTCCAATCGGTCAATAGTTTCCGTGAACTGCTTGAGAGTCAACATAAGCGCCTATTCGTTGAGGAGAGGCTCGATAAGCTTCTCCAGTTCCAGATTGGAACCAAATAGCTTGTGTCGAACGATCCCTCTTTTATCGATGATGATACTGGAAGGGGTACCGCGCAAACCGTATTGATCAAATGTCAACGCGTCGTATTCCTTTTTATCGAGGTATTCGTGAATTTGTACTTCAATCTGATTCCGGTGCAATTCCGGCATCGTTTTAAAATCCGGAAAATCCCGATCAATCCATCGCTGAACTTCTCCTTCTTTCACACCTCCCGACCGCTTTACGACCTGATCCATGGCAACCGGAAACGGCATGAAATATTGAAGACGTCCCATGCTCAACATGTCCCGTTCGGAAAGCATGGCCATGGTTTCTCCCACGACCTCACCGGTATCGATCAGTTTCTTTAAATTGTCCAGAGTATTAAGATGATAATCTTCAAACGCGGTGGCCAGTCCCCACACCGTCAGCGGCTTCCCTTTAAAGGTCATATAAGTTTGGATCACTTCCGGAAGTCCCCCGATGAAACAGCCGGGACAATTGACCTGGAATACTTCAATGAGAATAACCCGACCGCGTTCCTGGTCGATGTTGGAAGGACTCCCCTGCACCCATTCCGCCACCTGAAGATTGGGTGCAGGCTCGTTAACTGCTGGCATCCGCAACTCCTTCCTTCGCCAGTTTCAGCAAGCGATTGATAATTTTAAGAAGCTCCGGATTGGGTTGATGCTGGAGCGCCGACTCCAGTAACGGAATCGCTTTACCGGATTGACCCTGTCGATTGTGAATCAGCGCGGACATGGCATGCGAAACGAGCCATTTATCGCCTTTGACATGACTTTCGATAATTGTGTCCAGTTGCTTGAGAGCGGCATCGTATTGCTTCAACTTATAATAGTTCGAAGCCAGTCCGAACAGAATATTGTCCTTCAGGTGTTCCGGATGATCTTTTTCCAGAATCCGTTCAAACGCGGCAATGCTTTTCATATACTGACCGTCGCGGAACAATAGAATGGCTAAACGATAATCATCCGTCTCAATTTGTGGAGCAGCCGGGCCGGGTAGACGCTCTTTACGGATCGCCTCAAGACTGGCATCCATTTCCTGAACATTGCCTTCCAATTCCTGAAGCACCTGGTTCAGTTGCTTCGCTTTTTCTTCATGAGCCTTTTGTTGATTCAATCGGGCTTCCAACTGCTGGAGTTCCGATTCTTTTCCTCTGAGAAGATTTTCCAGTATAATCTCGTCTCCCAGAATATCGGCGAAACCCATGAATAAACGTTCCAAGTCAGCCGCCACCACATCCAGATCCCTTTGACGCTGACGACGTACCTCCAGTTCTTCTTCACTTGGAGGAAGCCAGATGTGCCTCTCTTCGGGATGCATGGATTGAAATTTCTGTTCCTTCGTCTGCATGGGCGGCTCCTCTACCATATGGGTGCACCCCCAGGTCATGAGCAGGATCAGAAGCCAAAAATTTTTAAGTGTTTGCTTCATAAAAATAATATAATGAAAAAGGTGTCCCATCATAGATTAAAAACTTAAATAATTCAATTGTTTAGACGATGAAAAGCTACTACGACATACTGGGTGTCTCCAAAACCGCTACAGAAGAGGAGATTAAAAAAGCCTTCAAAAAGAAAGCCATGGAGTATCACCCTGACCGAAATAAAAACGATCCCAAGGCTGAGGAAAAATTCAAGGACGTTAACGAAGCCTACGCAGTGCTGAAAGACAAGGATAAGCGAAAACAATACGACACGTTCGGAGCCGAAGGATTCAGAAAACGGTATAGCCAGGAAGACATTTTCAGTGGATTCGACGTCAACGATATCCTTCGCAACTTTGGATTCGGCGGGGGTCGGTCACCCTCCGGTTTTGACGATATCTTCGGTGGTCCGGCAGGTTTTTCCAGTCCATTTGAAAACATCTTCGGCGGTGGACGTCCCAGAGGACCCCGTAAAGGTCAGGATATGATGAGCGAAATCACCGTCACTTTTGAAGAAGCGGCACGGGGAACCGAAAAAAAATTCACCATCGACCGCGGCGGACGGAACGAGAACACCAGTGTCAAGGTACCGCCGGGCATCAGTGAAGGCAAAAAACTGCGTCTTGCTGGCAAAGGCTTTCCCGGCAGCCAGGGTGGTCCCCCGGGTGACCTTTACTTTAAAGTACACGTGCTTCCACATCCGACATTTCAACGCGAGGGTAACGACATTGTGGTGGAGCACTCGGTGAATCTGACCGATGCCCTCCTCGGCACCATTATCCATGTGCCGACCCTGGAAGGTGAAAAACAGGTTAAAGTGCCGGCAGGTACCCAGTCCCACACCAAGCTGCGTTTGCGTGGACTCGGGATACACAGCCGGGGCGGTGACCGGGGCGATCAGTTCGTCAAAATCATCGTGACCCTTCCGAAATCTCTGACACCGGAGCAGACCAAGCTAATTGAATCCCTTAAGGAAAATGGTCTATAGATTGAATATTAAATGGAAAATAAGTCATCAAATTTCTGCGGAATTAAAAAATCCTCCACTGGTTGATTCGCATCTATAACCACAGTCAACAGATTCATTTATAAAATTACCGAACTCTATGGCAAAAATCACTTTTCAACCCGACCACTTTACTCACGAGTGTGAGGATGGCATGGCGCTGATCGATATCTGCGAAGAAGTCGATACCGAACTGTCCTTCGGTTGCACGGAGGGGACTTGCGGGGTATGCGAGCTCACGGTGGTGAAAGGCCGGGAAAACTGTAATCAGTCCACGGAAGAAGAAAAGGATTACCTCTACGAGGAAGACCTCGAAAACGGCATGCGCCTCGGCTGCCAGCTCAAAATCCGCAAAGGCGACGTCACCATCACCTGGAAGGGCAACCGGGCGAAATAAACCCTCGTATTGCTTAGTCTGAGCCTTACCTTACTATTTCTCAACCTTTAATTCCCATCGACATTGCCGGTGGCAAGATCGAGTGCGACCGCAGGATCGAGCAGGTCCAGGGTCACCAGGTTCTTGAACATCAGCGTGCCTATGCCCGTCAATGACAGCACCATGTCGTCCAGTCCGTTGTTGTCCAGGTCCCCCGATGCCATCGATACT
>JANQEK010000017.1 GCA_028278405.1 Nitrospinaceae bacterium | reverse complement strand
GGAAGAAAAATTTAACGGGCCAATGGACACTTATATTCGATTGAATATGAAACATCTTGAAAAATTGATGAAGGCAAAAAAAGTCAGCCAATCTCCATTCTCCGCCCAGAGTCATAACGGAGTCAAGCTCGTCACTCATACGGAGTTTAATAACCTGGAACTTACCCAGACATTTTACTTTTTTGAAAACCCTGTAGGAAAGAAGGTAGTTGTTACCGCTACAGCCAATAGAGATTCAGGCAAAGAGTATGACCCTGTATTTGACGGTATCATGGGTACTTTTCAAATGGAGTAACCCATTCCTTTTGCTTGTTCGTTCCCAAGCTTCTCCATGTAAGGAGGAGCTTGGGATTTTTTTTTGCGCGTCAGTCCAATTCTATTTAGACGGCAAAGATTTTGAGGATTGCGCACGCGGGTGGGCCTTGTCGTAGGTTTCGATCAACCGATCAACCGTTAGATGTGTGTATTTCTGAGTGGTCGACAAGCTGGCATGCCCCAACATTTCCTGTATGGTGCGCAAATCGGCACCGCCTTCCAACAAGTGAGTCGCAAAAGAATGGCGAATGGAATGCGGTGAATGACCACCCGAGACCAATTGATCAAGATACTTCCCGACGATTTTTCGAACACCCCGCGAGGTTAAACCGTTTCCCCTGGTATTTAAAAAGACTGCCTGGGGAAGTGGATCGGGTTTCATCTTTTGAATCAATGTTTCTCTATTACTTAAGTAAATGTTGAGAGCAGCAATGGCTTTTTGTCCAAGAGGCAGCCAACGTTCTTTTTTTCCCTTTCCCCGAACCCGAACTTTTTTGTTTTTGATATTCAAAAAATCCATGTGCAAGGTGACCAGTTCACTGATCCGCATCCCGGTGCTGTAGAACATTTCCAACATGGCGCGATCCCTTGATCCAGTCAAAGTGTTGGCTTCAGGCAATTCCAGGAGACGGAAAATATCATCCACAGATAAGAAAGAGGGCAGGTGGTTTTCCTTTTTTGGGGCGGGTATGGATTTGACAATATTGTTTTGGAGATGGCCTTCCCGGCAAAGAAATTTAAAAAACGAGCTGAGCGCCGACAATTTCCGGTTCATAGTGGTTCCGGTCAGCTCGCGGTTATGCAAGTGGACCAAATAAGAGCGCACTGCCAGTCGGTCGATTCGTGTGACATCTATAATCCCCTTCGGGTCGCAAGCGTGTCCGGTTTTCTTCAAGAATAATGAAAATTGGCGAAGGTCGTTGAGATAGCCAGCCACTGTATTCTGCGATGCATTTTTTTCCGCAACGAGGTGGGTTTTGAAGTTTTCGATGTGCTTTTGCAAGAGAGACCCCTTTAAAATCAATCTATTATTGACTTTAACCCGGTGCGTGTGGGTTGTCAAGAAACGCTCTTTCAGAGGTCCAGGGAATACTTTTGGGGGGAAATGGAGTATGATTTTCGGGAAATCGTTCTCTTTTCGTGAATCGATAGTGAGGCGAGGCATCTAATAGTAAACAATCCATTTTATGAGTGCACCATGGCAACCTTTTCACCTGAAGATGAACAACACGCCCGTGAAACCCTTAAAGTTTTATCCGAGCTCAAGGAGAAAACCGAGTTATTGTCCGAGCATGTAGAATCGCGTAAAGAGGCTCTGGAGGAAGAGATTGAAGAGAATCTCCATGAGGCTATTCAGAATGCCCGCGACAGCCTGGAGCGGATACAGGAAAATATCGAACCCAAACTGGAAAAAATCATTCAGGAACGGTTGGATGTGATTCGTCACCAGATGGATGAATTGAAATATGACGCTCGGGAATCCGTGCGCGGTGAAATCGATAAAATGTCGGATGCCTTGAACCAGAAACTGCTGAGCGCACTCGAAGGAACGGTTCGGAATCAGGTGTCCCAGGGGATGGTGGAGTTACGGGCGAAACTGGGTGATGCGGTTCGTGAAGAAGTGAACGGCTCCCTAAAAGATATCCGGGAAACCAGCCGCGATAGCCTGGCAAAGATTCAACAATTGGTTTGGGTCAGTTTGGGTGTCGCCGTGTTGGCGGGAGTTGGGGCGGCAATTTTATTTTTTACCCGGTAACTCAGGTAATAAACCAGAACAGAAGAAAGAGTAATCCAGAAGCGATTACGACTTGCCAGACGAAACCGAAGCCCGGCCCGGTAAATAAAACCCCAAACGTCATCACGCAAAGAATAACAAAGGCAACGATCAGGCGGGTTTTCTGATTGAGTTTGGTTTTCATTGAGTATCGGGGAATTCGGACGGATAACCGCGGATTGTAAAGGTCTCAAAAGAAAGAGATGAATTTCCCGATTTAAGGCCGGGCATCAGTAAAAGTACTTCTTGATTTCTTCTACCATGAAAATATCGTCGACTTCCGACATGATGTCCTCGACTTCCAGGCTATCGGCATCCTCTTCCTCCAAAGCCTGCTCCCAAAAAGGTTGTTTCTTGTCTTTGAATCCCAGTCGGGGATAGGATTCCAGAAAGTCTTGAATGTCAGAAAGTTCAAATGCTTCTTTTATTTCCGAAATAAAATCATTCCGCAAATGTTTTAAATCTTCCAATCGTTCCAGAGACTTCTGATATGTGCTTTCCACGGTCAGAGAATAATTTTCCTGAACCTCTACATTATTTCTGCCTGTTGGATTATAAATCGTATTTTCCTCTTCAGAGTTGTAGAGGTATTTGGTTTTGGATTCAGCTTGCTTCACCGCAACAATAAGGGGGCAGAATTTTTCACCAATCAAATAGGCAAGGCCATCATGGACGCCATATTCATCAGAAATTTCCAATGCTTCGCGACAATAACCTTTGATTTGGTGGTAGTCCAAAGAATCCATGATATTTACTCTGCGGGTTACGTTGGTAACTATTACACTTTCATTTTCTGCAATACTGACCGTAAGTTCAACACATTATTATGATTTTAAAGAAGATGTAAATAAAATTGTGGAACTGGTTTTATTGTCCAAGACATAATTCCTTTATTAACAATATGATAAAGGGTTTTCGAGCACGATTCAAGCAGAGAGAAACGCTCTCCACACATGTTAAGGGCTATGGAGAAAGTTTTTCATTTGGCAAAGGGAGCTTTTGGAAGACCCCGTTCCCTTTGCCGACCCAATTGGCCGCCTCTTCGCTTGGTGTGAAACCATCGTCCGCCTCCGCGGTTCCAGAAGCAGGGATCATGTGTGCTGCTTCGGTGACCAGCCAAGTGTCCCGGTTTTTTGGTTATCGGTCCTTTTAAGGCCAGGTGAGAGTAATGTTTTCCGAATCCGGGGAAATTCACGCTGAGAACCTGATTCCGGATCTTGAATGGATCCATGGATTCCTTATTTTTGCGAAACTGGAGAGGTTCTTGATCGGTATGGATACTTGATTTGTTTTTCATCATGTTTCCCCTTTAGATATTGGGATTGGCAAGGATATGAGTCCTCTTTATATGTAAATATAGGACCTGAACGGGAAGGAAGCCGTACTTTTATTTTTAAGGGAATTGGGTTAGATGGGACAGTTCCAGGAAAAATTGCAAAAAAAAGCCCGCCAGAAGATTCTGGCGGGCATGAATGAAAATGGGATTATTTATTTTACCCTAGCGTTACATTTTTTCTCGAGTTTGGGGTCTACCAGATTAGCACATTGTGATTTGGTCTGGCTCGCCACAGCAAAGCAATATTTTTGGAGTTCCCGGTCTTTGATTAGAGAACAGTAATATGTGGTGTGATTCTTATTCTGGTAGCGGTTCTTTTTCTGTTCCGCAGTTTTGGCTTTGTCGATTTCAAATGCGCGACAGAGATTCAATTGGTCCAGATCTTTGTGCTTTATACAGGGATCACCTGTTTTAGAATCCGCCGAGAAGGCGGTATTTGGAACCAAAAGGGCCAGGCTCATCAACAATCCCAGCAGTCCCAGAGTATTCAATTTCTTCATAGTGTTCTCCTAGTGGGTTCTGAAAATGGAACTCCTCCTGGTAACCGTCCGCTTCCCGGAATACGCTGGGTGAGCCCGGATTGCTTAAATCCCGACGGCATAAGGCTTTTTAAATCATTACCCGCTAGAATATACGTTTTTTGGGGGGTGGGTCAATAGGAGAGGAGCCTTTATTTGCCAGCTTTTTGATTTTTGGGGGTTAATAGGTGTGGTTTAAAATTCTTCCCCTTCAAGCTTTTTAGGCCAGGACCATTCTGCGCCTTAGAAAGGATTTTTCCCACTGAGGAAACCATTTATGGTTCCGAGTCAATCACTTGAAAAACTTTTTAATGGTTAGGAAGTGGAACAAAAGAATATTTCTTTTTAGATTTATTTCCGCTGATATGACTGAATGAGTATAGGTCTACTGCTTTTTCGTGAATTGTTCCATTGTAGTCCACGGTACCCGCTTCGGAGGTAGAGGAAAAAATAATTTCACTCCCCTTAATTTCATATTGCCCCCGAGAAAATCCTTTTTGGATGGACAATTCTTTCCTGAACCAACTGTCAATTTCTGTAGGGTTACCTGTGGAGGAAACAGTAATAACAGTTCCATCTTCATAGAAACGTATGTACTGCCAATATTCAAGGTCAGGATCTGTCTGGTTTATCTCTGATTTGTATACTCCATCAAATCGCAATAGTAAAAGACGATCAGCTTCGGATTTGGTTGGTTCTACTGCATGCGCCGAAGAAACAAAAATAAATAAAATAAAAACTAAGGCTTGTAGTCGACTATCCTTGAGTGATTTCATAAATTTCTTCTTCATTTCTCATATGTTGAAAGTAATACAAGAAATTTTCACGTCTCGGCTTAAAAATGATTTTCCCGGTCGAGGGAGCGGTACTGGATGGCTTCGGCGACGTGCTCCGAAGTGATGAGATCCAAGCCCTCCAGATCGGCAATGGTCCGCGACACTTTTAATATACGATCGTGTGCCCGCGCGCTCAACCCCATCTTGTCGATTGCCAGCGACATAATCTGCTTTGAAGCGTCATCCAGTGGACAATAATGTTTGAGCTGTTGAGTATTCATCCCGGCATTTGAAAAAACAAGCGAATCTTTAAATCGAATCAACTGCACCTGCCGCGCCTGTTCCACCCGTTCTCGGATTTTGACCGACGGTTCGCCCCCGGCTTCGGATGACAATTCTTTATATTCCACCGACGGCACTTCGATATGAATATCGATCCGGTCCAGCAGGGGACCGGATATTTTTGAAACGTATTTCTTAATCATGGGTTCCGTGCAGGTGCATTCGCGTTTGGGGTCGGTCCGGTATCCGCAGGGGCAGGGATTCATCGCGGCGACCAGCATGAAGTCGGTAGGATAGGTGACCGAGCCGGACGCGCGGGCGATCGACACGCGGCCGTCCTCGATCGGTTGCCGGAGCACCTCCAGGGCATTGCGCCGGAACTCCGGCAGTTCGTCGAGGAACAGGACACCGTTATGTGCGAGTGACACCTCGCCCGGCATAGGTATCGAGCCGCCGCCGATCAGTCCTGCATCAGAAATGGTGTGGTGGGGAGAGCGGAACACCCGTGTCGGTATCAATCCCCTGCCGCTGTCCAACAGTCCCAGTACACTGTGGATCTTTGTTGTTTGAATCGCTTCTTCCAGAGAGAGTGACGGCAGAATGGTCGGCAGGCGCTTGGCCAGCATCGATTTGCCGCTTCCCGGCGGACCGATAAGAATAATATTGTGCCCGCCTGCCGCAGCGATCTCCAGTGCGCGTTTGACGTGAAGCTGACCCTTGACATCGGTAAAATCGATTTCGTATTGTGCGTCGCGGAAAAAATCTTCGCCGGTTTGAGTCGGGGAAGGGTCGATTGTGGATTCGCCATTCAGAAATGCCACTGCCTGGGGAAGGTTGCTGACCGGGTACACCTTGAGGCCTTCTACCACAGCAGCTTCCGCAGCGTTTTCGACCGGGAGTAGAAGACCGCCAAGACCCTTTGCTTTCGCTTCCACGGCGATGGAGAGAGCGCCCTTGATCGGTTTCACCCGTCCGTCCAGCGACAACTCGCCAAGGATCATGTAATGTTCGAGGTCATCCTTGCGGAGAACATGATTCGCGGCACAGATGCCGAGAGCAATGGGCAGATCGAATGCCGAGCCCTCTTTCTTGATATTGGCGGGTGCGAGGTTAACCGTGATGCGTTTGACGGGAAGGTCGAGGTTGGTGTTTTTGATGGCGGCCATGACGCGGTCGCTCGATTCCTTTACCGCCGCGTCGGGCAGACCAACGATCGAGAAATTGGGAACGCCCGGCGCTAGGTTCACCTCGACTTCGACGAGGTAACCTTCGATTCCCAGTACGGCTCCGCTTAGAACTCGCGCGACCATGGTTCTTCTTTACTTGTCCGGCAGGATTTCATAGAGAGCCTTCTCCTTAAATTCGAAGTTCGAGTCGACAAGGTGATTCAAGCCAATCTGTTCCCTGAATTCAGGTCTTGCATCCTGATCCCCGTCCCAGCAGGAGAAAATCTGATTGTTTGCGCCCATCTCCCGGGCTTTTTGCAGGTAGGCGTTTAATTGAATGTAATTGTCGTGGGCTCGGGCCAGCTCGTCCCCTTCTTTGAAATCTTTGAAAAAACCACAGCCGCAGCCTTGATGGGATCCAGCATTGTAAACATGGGAAAATTTAAATTGAGACTCCACCGCCTTTTCATATTTGGTTAAATCAGAAACACAAAAGGCGGGCTTATCTTCACTCCAGCCAATCAGCGGGAGAGGTTTGTCGCTTGCGATATAGACCATTAAGCACATAGAGTTTCAGTTTTCTTCGACAGAGATCGTGATTGCTTCCGGTCCTTTGGCGCGTTTTTCGACGGGCAGAAGGGACGTGATTTCAGGTTCGGCGATTGGAGAAATTATATTCGGAAAACCAAATAATTGCAAATATAGGCGGGAGGAAAATTGTATCCGGGAGGAGAAGTTTTTTGCTTATTTAGGCAGGTTGTTGCGCCGATTGACAATATACAAGCCGACCACCCGAGCCACAACCACTGCGAGGTACAGTTGGCCGATCACGGCTTCCAGAATAGCCCAGGCACGCGTAAACCGGGCTAAGGGGACTATGTCGCCGTAACCCAGAGTCGCAAGCGTTACAAAGCTGAAGTAAGAAAAATTGTTCCATAAAGAATTGATGTAGGCTTCCGGATCGGTGGGCAGTTCCGTCGGAAAACGGAAGGAACCGGGACGATTCACTTCCGCAATCACATAAATAAACATCCATATCAATCCGATATACATGTAAAGACAAAGCGCTGCAAAGACCATGTCCATGCTGATTTCTTCAGTCTCAAACAAAAAACGGCAAATAAAAAATCCGATATAACAGAGAAACAGGATGTAGAGGGCGCTGACGATATATACGGTCCAGTAGAGTGATAACAGGTCGCTCCACCAGTTCATCACCAACGTAGGCACAACCAGAATGGCTCCAATCAGCAGCTCACGCAATCGGTAGGCAATCAGATACAGGCTGGCGAGAGAAATAAGGGAAAGCATCCATCTCGATGCCGCGCCCACCGTTGCCGGATTCTCAAAATATCCCGGAATCAGAAGCAGCGCAGTCAGGCAAAAAAATAACAAAGCGAAACCGAACTTTGGCTCGGTCGCGAGATGTCTTGGTTTTTCAGCAGATGGCATACTGCCCTTATTTAACATGACTCAATATTTGTAGGTTTCAGAATCAGCTGGGATTATATTCGGGAATCCTTACGATTGCAAAATCGGGCGTGTCAAAAAAGCTTATGCTTGGTGAGAAAAATTGCGAAATCAATTTCAGAATTCCGCCGATATTCCCGTCCTTCCGGTTTCCATATAATTCAATGTGTTAAAAATAAAAGTTGGTTTGTCTTTTCGAGTGCTTTGAATGTTCCGTAGATACGTCCCACGGGAAAAAATCTTATCCCGGCTGATTCCTCAATTCGATTACGATCCGTACTTCATCGCTTTCCGCAGTTGGACCGCCACCCTTTCGCTGGAGGGAACCATTCCGTATGAAACCCGGAAGGACGAAACGGTTCTGTTTCTCGACGAAGACACACAACAAAGCGGGATTGAACGGTTAGCCGTCCGGAAACCGGTGTGTCTTAGAAATCCCACCCGGTTTACTCTTTTGAATGTTACGATTGTTCGTTCCGAAGGAGGGCGGAAGGTGTTCTTTGCCCAGGAACTGCCTGCCGGAAGGTTTCTGCATCTGGAGTTCTTGAAGGAAGATTCGTATACTCTTCACTACTCCCCGGCCTTCGGTCCCATAACCCTGCACCGCGCTATCCAGACTTTTACTCCAGAGCAAACTCACCGCTTTGAGGCAGGAAACTTTCACTCCGGTCTCTATCCTAAATGGTATCGCTGATCTTTCCTGTTTATTCTGGATAAGACCTGCAAGCCAGCGTGACGCTGGACTCAATAAAAAAGTCCCCCTCTGGTAAAGAGGAGGACTGGAAAAGTAAATTCACCCTGCGCGAAGTGGGCGGTTAAAAACCGTCCAGGAATTCGCCGTAACCTTCGGCTTCCATTTTTTCAACCGGGATAAACTTCAAGGACGCGGAGTTGATGCAGTACCTCAATCCCGTGGGCTTGGGACCATCCTCAAAGACATGGCCGAGATGAGATTCGCCATGCTTGGACCGCACCTCGGTCCGGACCATGAAGAAGGACCGGTCGGTTTTGGTATAAACGTTGTCCTCCATCAATGGCCGGGTGAACGACGGCCAGCCGGTTTTCGAGTCGAACTTGTCTTTCGAGCTGAACAGAGGTTCCCCCGAAACGATATCGACATAAATCCCATCCTTGTGGTTGTCCCAGTATTCATTTCGGAAGGGCGGTTCCGTTCCTTCTTCCTGGGTGACCTGGTACTGCAGCGGAGTCAATGTCTTCTTCAATTCCGCATCAGAAGGTTTGACAAACTTTGAGCCGCCCTGGCCCATGCCCGCCGGCACATAATTTCTGGCTTCACCCCAGTTCTTGTCGATGAACTGATCCCGGCCGGAACCCCAGCGGTATCCTTTATAGTGAGCCGTGCTCTTCTTATAGAAATCCTGGTGGTATTCCTCTGCGGGATAAAATTCCATGAACTCGGTAATCTCGGTCACGATTTCTTTTTTAAACCGCTTACTGTCTTCCAGCTTCTTTTTGGATGCGAGAGCCTGCTGTTTTTGCTCATCGCTATGATAAAAAATTCCCGGCCGGTATTGTTTGCCGCGATCGACAAACTGTCCACCGGCATCCGTCGGATCGACATTTCGCCAGTACACTTCCAATATGTCCGAGTAGGAAATCTGCTTCGGATCGAAATGCACCTGGACGGACTCGGTATGACCCGTCATGCCGTGCGCGACCTGTTGATAGGTCGGGTTTTTTTCAGGGCCGCCGGTGTAACCGGAGATCACTTTATAAACTCCCGGCAATACTTCAAAAGGGGGCTCCATGCACCAGAAACAACCCCCGGCTAATGTCGCAATTTCCAGATTTTCAGGCATGATGCTGGAATCCTTTTTCGTAAGGTTTTCTTGTTTTTCAGAAGAGCTGCAAGCGGTTGCAGCCAACGTTAGAGCCAACACGATCAGGCCGAACAGAATTATAGTATAAGGTGTGTTGCTTTTCTTCATGGGTTGCCTCCAAATATCAAAATGGCCGTTTCCCGCCACATTTTTTTGTTACTGATAAGTCGCCGCGTCGGAAAACTCCTTACAACCGGATTGCCGGATGATCCCCGCCATCTTTCAAGATACCTCTTTTGGCTCAAGGGTTTCAAGCCGTGTATAATGGCTTGAAATTCGTTTCTTTTTGCTTTGAAAAAGGCTGGTATATGAGGAAAAAAGCCAAGAGAAAACCCGTCTCCAAACCCAAAAGCCGCAAGCGGCCTTCCGATGCCAGGGGAAAACGAAAGCCTCCAAATGCCTCGATGGCAAAGGAAAAAGAAGAACTGATTCGCATCTGGGATGAGGATCTCTGTGAATAGCCAGCGTAACGCTGGACTTATCATTGGAATATGGGCAGTAATGATGCTCTGCGCGTTTCCTGTGTCAGCGACGGATTTACCTCAAGTCAAAACTTTTAAAGGAAACGATCCCAAAGGCTGGGGCCAGTTCCGCTGGCAGATGACAAAAAAGCAGACGGAGGCATTAGGCGCCGAAGTGTTCGTCGACGGAGCAGGGGAACCCTGTTTCGGCTTGCCGGAAGTAAAACTGCTGAACGAAAAATCGTTTCAGGTCTGTCTGAAATTCTTTTCACACATGGGGCTCAATGCGATCCGCGTGGCTCTCGCTCCGCACACGGAATGCGCGCGGGAGGTTTATGAAACATTTTTAAACGACTTCCGGGAGACGTACGGGAAAGAAATGGAGTCTCGGATTCTCGATTACCCTAACTCCCTGTACCGAAGCCACGACTGGATAGTCGGCACCACCAAAATCGTCCTGCACCACGGCTGCCCCAAACCCGGCAAGCCCGCCGCCTCGTTGCCCACCACCCATATCTGGTACGAAAAACGCCGCCACACCGAACCGTGGAATCGGTAAACACCCTTTAGTTTTCAGGAGTTATAAAAAGTTCAAATTTTTCTCGCTTTTTTATTGACTAACTGGTTAGTTAAATATAATATAGGTCCATGGCAACGAGAAATCACAGCAAAGCCCGTGACAAAATCGTCGAAGCAGCCTCGGATCTCTTCTTCGAACAGGGTTACCAGGCGACCACTATCGATGACGTGATCGAGCGCTCCGGAGTTTCCCGTCCGACGTTATACACTCACTTCAAGACCAAAGAGGACCTTTGTGTCGAATACCTGAGAGAGCGCCGTCGCATCGACCTCGGTCTGCTCAAGGAAACAATGCGGAAGGAGAAGACCGCGAAGGGGCGATATCTCACCGCGGCCAAGGTTACCGATCACAACCTGTCTTCAACGGCATTCAGAGGCTGCCGATACTTCAACATGATCAGTGAAGTCCCCGACTGCAAGAGTCCCATCGCCCAGGAAGCGCGTTTGTACGTGGACGGTTTCCGCGATGTCATCAAAGACGGGGTTCTGGAATTGAAGAGCTCAGACTCAAAATACAAAAAGCTGGATGTCGACCGGACAGCAGAGTCCTACTATCTGATTATCGGCGGGGCCATCATGGCCAGCCAAGAGTACCGGGAGCGGTGGCCGATCGACCGCGCTCTCAAGGAAATTGAACGGCTCGCGGAGGCGTGATTTTTTTTGAGCCCTAATTTAACTAACTATCTAGTTAAGTATTTGTTCCATTAATCTTAAAACTTGGAGATTTCAAAATGACGACACAACAAGCCGAAGCCAACAAAATTGTGAATGGTGTGGATGTAACTCGACTGATCGAAACCATCCGGGCGGTACAAGGTCAACCGGAACTGGCTAATTTTAAATTCCGCGTCAACAACCAGTGGCAGGATGGCAGCCAGAACAGGGCCAGCACCACAGGGTTTTACGGCACCTGCCAGGAGATCGACCATGCCCAGCCGTTCGATTTTAAGGCAGACGAACCCCCGGTTCTTCTGGGTAAAGGAGAAGGCGCCAATCCGGTCGAGTTCCTGCTGACTGCCCTGTCCAGTTGCATGACCACGACGCTGGCTTATCACGCTGCGGCGCAGGGAATTGAGATCGAGGGGATCGAGTCAAACTACGAAGGGGATATCGATCTGCACGGTTTCCTGGACCTGGACCCGAACGTGAGAAAAGGTTTCAAGGAAATCCGCGCCCAGTTCAAAGTGAAATCGGATGCGGATAAAGAAAAGCTGACCGAACTGGTCCAAAAGTCACCGGTGTTCGATATCGTGACCAATCCGACTCCTGTGAAAGTGAGTATCGTCAAGGAGTAACGAATAAGAAGCTATCAATCAGCCGGGGAGACCACCTCCCCGGCTTTTTTTGTGTGAACCTGCAGGTTTGACAACTCTTCAACAGTTGCCTACAGTGGTCCAATGAGTTATCTGATTCTTAAATGGATTCATATAATGAGTGCGATATTACTGCTGGGTACGGGACTGGGCAGTGCGTTTTATGCGATGCGCGTTAACCGTTCGGGAAACCTGCATTCCATCCGTTTCGTATTGAAGAACATAATTCTCGCCGACTGGCTGTTCACCGTGCCGCCGATTGTTCTGATTCCCGTTACCGGGGTGTGGTTGATGCGCATCAATGGATACCCGTTTTCGACATTGTGGATCTGGTTGTCACTGGTATTGTTTGTGGTCGCGGGGTTGTGCTGGATGCCAGCGGCAATTCTGCAATACAAAATGAAAGCCATCAGTGAGCAATCGCAGGATAAGGAAAGTCTGCCCGCGACCTATTGGAAATATGAACGTCTCTGGTCGCTTCTTGGTATTATCGCTTTTCCGGCGATGATCGCTATTTTCACACTCATGATTTTCAAACCGGGATGAGGGGCCGTGACTGACGAAGATACCGACCGCAAACAAGTCGAAGCGGCCAGGAACGATCTGCAGAAGGCCAATCTGATGGGCAAACACCTGGAAGGTGCAGACCTCTCCGGCGGTGACCTCTCGTTGGCGAACTTGAGAAAAGCCAAACTGGCAGGCGCCAATCTTAAAGGAGCAAAACTTCACAAGACGGCACTCAGCACGGCGGACCTGTCGGGAGCCGATGTGTCCGAAGCCGATCTCTCCGGCGCGGAATGCATCGCCACCAATTTCTCCGGAGCCGATTTGTCCGGAGCTACACTCTACCGCGCTTCTGTGAGCAAAGCTACCATGACAGACACTGATCTCCGTGGTGCTGACCTGAGCAACGTTATCAATCTCACCTGCCGGCAGTTGCAGTCGGCTCAGATCGACCGGACCACACGCCTGCCGGATTACATCACCCTCAAATGGCGGTCGGATACGGAATACGATTGCGGCGACCGCGTTCAGCGCATCGGTGAAGTGTAGTCGTCTCCAGCAGGGAATTATCCGCTAAAATCCTCTATAATAATTGAATGGCAAAGCAACCTACCATTTATCTTGCGCTTACAGACGATTGGGAGTTACGCGGCGACGGCTCGGGGGATATGGACACGATCCAGTTGGAACCCATGCGCCGGTTGGCCTCCATATACGAAGACAACGGAGCACGCGGATCTTTTTTCGTTGAAGTGATGCAGCAGCGGACCTTCCGCCGTTTTCAGTCCGAACACCCGGAACTCAAAGCCCTGGCGGATCGCTGGGAGTCCCAGGTGCGGGATGTATATCAACGGGGCCATGACATTCAACTGCATATTCATCCGCAATGGACCCGCGCCGAGTACCGGGATGGAGCATGGAAGCTGGAAGGCAAGTGGTCGCTTCTCGATTATTCTGCCGAAGAGGCGGATCGGTTGATTCAGGAGTGTAAGGATTTTCTGGAAGGTGTCCTGCAGCCGATCGACCCCAACTACCGTTGCCTCGCATTCCGGGCCGGAGCCTGGTGTGTCGCTCCTTCACCACATATTCTTTCCCAGTTGCAGGCGGCCGGAATCGTTTTAGATGCCAGCATTGTGGAAGGCATCAACATTCATACCAGAAACCTTCAATTGAATTATGCGAATTGCGAGGAATCGTTTTTGCCCTTTTACCCCAACATGCAGGACGCCAGAAAGGTGTCATCCCGGAAAGAAGAAATTATCTGCGTGCCGACCTGCCATTTTATTGAACCGAAAGGGTTCATGCTGCGTCGGCATATGAAAATGGCGTGGCGGCTTGTCAGAAAACGTTTTGACGTGAGACGTAAGGGAACTCTCCAGGGGGCAAATAGTGTGGCGGCTCAACCCTCCGAGTACCGGGAATGGGAGCATGTCAACTCGTCGATTCGATCCAAAATCGTGCACCAGCTCCGTCCTTACTTGAATGAAGGGACTTACCAAATAGGTGATTTATCTGCATTGGAATATCCGTGGCTCCGTTGCATGATGAAATCGATACGCAAACGAGCGCGGTCCTCCGGGCTGTCGGAAGTTCCGGTGATCCTGGAAAACCACACCAAGGAAATTCGAAGCTTCAAGGATATAGAACGCTTCATTAAGGATTGCGCTCAGGCAACCGACATTCAATTCATCACCCTGACGGAATTAGCCTTAAGGCTTCAAAATGGACAATTCAAAATTCAAACCGCAACCCCCTGACCGACGGATTGCCCAGGCCCTGCGGCAACGGTTGGAGGAATTGCGCACAACTTCTGCGGACCGTATTTCCCCGAGCCGTTCCGGCGATCAGCTTTCTTTTGCTTCTCAAGTTTTGGAAATTTTACAGTCGGAAAAAATTGTTTTGTGGATGAAGAATCCACCAATTGATTCGTCCACCCCGCCGAGCTGGATCGATAGTGAATTGGACGGTTTTTCATTCCTTCGCCTGCTGGCCCTGGGAGAGTCTCCTCAAACGGATTTCAAAGACGCCTCTCCCCAAGAGAGCGCCGAAGCGTTCTTGAAAACGCTTGATGAAAATAAGTCGGAACGGTTTCAGTTGTTGATCCAGCGTTACCGGTGTCCCCTCAATTTGCGTTTGGATTCTGAAAAAGAAGTTGTGGAGTTTTTGTTGTATCAATTGATGGTGCCCAAGCGTGTGAAGCTGGACAAAGGTGATTTGGATTCCCTGAACCATGATGAATTGCTGGTGATTTTAAATTTTGTTGCGGTTCATGCCGCCGATTTGTCAGATCTGAGATTTATCGATGCTTTGAACTATTACTACGAACGGTTGCCGGCAAACTGGAATATCCGGGGCAGCTGTCCGTGGCTGCTGATTTCATTTTACGCTTTGTATGCCCGGGCGTTGGCCTCGGGAGTGTAAGAAACCTATGCGAATTGGAATTCTAGCCACTTCTTTCCGCTCTGGAATCAAACTCTTTGAGGCGCTGGATTCTCTACCGCAGAAAGAGGTTTTTCTGCTGGTATTTCCCTCAGGGAGAACGGCTTCTTTCTGGAAGCGGGTGACGCTTTTTTTATCCGGTTTGCTGTCGAGCCCCTGGCGGTTACCCCGGTTGCTGTGTGCAGGCAACGTAGTTCTGCTTTCAGAAGCACTCGACCATCCCAAAACCCTTTCCAGGATCAGGGAATTGGATTTGGATATAGGGCTCCATAAGTCCGAAGTTATTTACCGCGATTCCACCATCCGCTCGTTCAAGCAGGGTATTTTAAATGCGCACATCGGGCTTCTGCCTAAATACCGGGGACGCTGTGTGATGGAGTGGACGCTGTTGCAGGGAGACCGGACCGGTGTGAGCGTTTTCTTCATCGATGCAGGCATCGATACAGGAGAAAAGATTGTTTTTTCCAGAGAGGTCGATGTGTCCGGTAAGAAGAGCATCCCGGAAGCCAAGTCCCACCTGTTCAGCCAGGATGCGGATTGCTATAAAACCGCAATCCAAAAGCTGCGAAACGAAAACTTCCAATTTGAAACCAACGACGGCTCGGGGGAGCGCTATTACGTGATGTCCAACCTGTTTCTTTCGGTGGTTGATGACCTGCTACAGGAAAATTCCAAAGTTCCATCAGAGTAATTTTCAGTTTGGTGCGATGGAGAAATAATGCTCGAAAAAATTCTGGAAGATCACACCCTGTGGTTTCGCACTAAAGGCAAAGAAGGCGATCGCGCCATTTTGAGCGGGGTGGACCTGAGCCAATCCGTGCTGAAAGACGCCTGCCTGGTGGAGGCGGAACTGATGGGTGCGCATCTCAATGACGCCGATTTACGCGGAGCCGATCTACGGGGCGCCAATCTGCAAGACGCGGTTCTTGCTGGAGCACAACTCCAGAATGCCAATCTGGAGGAAGCTGACCTCATGATGACCGATTTAACCGGGACCCAACTCAAAAACACGCGCCTCGACGGTGCTTATCTCCATGGCGCGGACCTGAGCCGGGCGGTAGACCTGACTGCAGAGCAGTTAAAAGAAGTTTACTCTGACGAGAACACGCAATTCCCGCCTAACCTGTAAACCTCCTGCAGTATTCCTCGGACGGTATGTTATCCTTTGCGATTCAATATTACCTTTTGACAAACCCGGGGCGATCTCTAGAGAATGAAAAATACTGTCTTATTGTCCATCATCATTCCGGCGTACAACGAGGAGCATCGGTTGGAGCGAACCCTTCCGGTTCTCCGTTCCTGGTTGGAGAAGCAGGAGTATGTCTGGGAAGTGGTTCTGGTGGATGCCGGAAGCAGCGATCGCACACGCGAAATTTTTCATGGTTTTTTTTCGTCGGAAGAGGGCCGCAGTTTCAGGAATAAGGACAACCGTGGCAAGGGATATGCCGTTCGCCGTGGAGTTCAGGAAGCCAGGGGTGAAGTGCTTCTGTTTTCAGACGCCGATTTTTCAACTCCTATCGAAGAATTCCCCAAGTTGTTCCAATACCTGCAAAACGGCTATGATTTCGCCATCGGCTCGCGTTCCCTGCCGGATTCCAATGTCGAGGTGCATCAGGCCTGGTATCGCGAGAACATGGGGAAAATCTTCAACCTTCTGGTGCGGGCGATTGCATTGCGCGGTTTCATCGATACGCAATGCGGTTTCAAATGTATGCGAAGGGAACGTATACTCCCTTTGCTGCCCATGATGGCGGTCGACGGCTTTTGTTTCGATGTCGAGTTACTGTTTCTGGCGCAAAAAGCTGAGTTGAAGATCAAGGAGGTTCCAGTGACCTGGATCAACGATCCGGAATCAAAAGTTCACCTTATGAAAGATTCCAGCGAAATGTTTCTGGACCTGTTGCGGATTCGCTTTCGCGGTTGGTTCGGACAATATGATTGATGACAGTCAGTTCGAGTAGAAAAAATATTGTCTGGGTCATCCTGTGCCTGGCATTGATCATCTGGGGGCTGACCGATGTCCGGAAGCGCGCCCATTTCGATCCCGTCCTTGCCGCCGAAAACCCTCAATTGGTTTCGAAGCATCGCACTGATTTGACAGTGTTCACCGAAGCCGGTGCGGCTTTTTTTGATGGGCGCGATTCCTACGAAGTGTCCAATCCCCGGGGATGGATGTATCTTTATCCTCCGTTGTTTGCCATCCTCATGGCCCCGCTTCATCATCTGCAACCTCAGTGGCAGGGCGTGGTTTGGTACTTTTTTTCACTGGCAATGGTTTGGGGATGTTATCGGGAAACCATTCGCTTATTGAATCATGCCGGATTGGCTGAAGTCACATCCGGAAAGGAAACCAATAAAACCTTTCGCTGGATTCAGGTCGCGGCGCTAGCCGCTATTCTATTTCCTATACTGGATTGCCTGCAAAGGGGGCAGGTGGGGATTCTGATTCTTTATTTGTTGTTGCTGGGGCTCCGCCTGGTGTTGGTGGGCGCTTCCTGGTGGGGTGTGGTGGTGGGAGGCGCAATGCTTTCCCTAGCTATCGTTTTTAAAATCATTCCAGCTCTGCCGGTCGCTTTCCTGTTTTTGCTGTTAATGGTGAGTCGCGTTCAGAAAGCTGAAAACGTTGCAAACTCGTTCCGGTTGTTGGGAGCCGGTACGGGAATCCTGGTGGGTCTTTTCCTGTTTTTTTTCGCGGTGCCCGCGATGTTCATTGGCTGGCAATCGAATACGGCGCACTTGAAAAGATGGTCTCAAGTGATTGGCCAACAAGCGGTGGAGGCCAGTGTCGAGGGCCATTTTTCGAATCCCCAGAGCCCGCGCAACCAAAGCTTGAGCAATGCGTTGTACCTAACCGGTACGCAACTCGCTTATTGGGCCCCAGGTATTGTGGAGCCCTTTCCCTGGAAGTATACCGAGATGGATGGACGATTCATGGCTTCCCCCATTGTGAGGAAGACGGTTTTGGTGGTCCGAGTGATTCTATGCCTGTTGTTAATTCCTTTGGCCTGGAAGAGGTCGGGCTCAACGTCGGACCGCTTGGCCGCTTTCGGTTTGGCCTGTGTCGCCATGCTGATCGTTTCCCCCGTGGCGAGGATTCATTATTTCATGATGGAGCTGCCGGCGGTTCTGTTCGTTTCGCTCTGGGTATGGAAACACCGGGGACCCCAGAAAGCTATTTTATGTGCGGGAATTCCAGCTGTATTGTCTGTGATGCATTATATGTTCGTGACGTTTCCCCAGATTCTTGGGTTTTTAAGATTGGGCACTTTTTTTCTGGGTACCTTGGGTGTTGGCACCAGCCTGTGGTATGTGGTGATGACCTGGAAGCTGACCACGTTTTCTTCCGAAAAAGCGGCACCGGATACATCAAATAAGCACCTTCCTCCGGATATATAAGCTTGGCCGTTCCAACCTCGATTTGAATAAAAACTCTTGAAAAACCCTCATTTCACGGTTTTTCGAGAAGGGATTGACAAACCCGTCAATTTTCATAAAATGGTGCGTTCCAATCTAGAGTTCCCGCTCTTGAGCCGAAAAATCAATGGGGTGGAAGTGGCTGCCACTTCCTGAAGTCCTTGCTGTGTACGAATAGTCATTCGGATACGATCAGGTATTCATTTATATACTCACTTTTTAAAGAATATTTAAGGCAGGAGAACTGAAATGCAGATTACCGGTATGTTATGGGGACGGAAGTTGCTGGACCTGGTGGAGTTCCCTCGGTCTGACGTGCGCGGACCTGAAGCCAGCGTCGAAGAAATCAAGGGCATGATCAAGAAGCACAAGCAAGTGTTCATCAAGCCGTTTTTCAAGGGAGGCGTCGGGAAAAAAGGCAAGTCCGGATTGATCGGACGGGTCGATAATCTCCATGACGCACTCAAGGAAAAAGAACGGTTGTATTTTGCGACCCATCAGGATGGCGCTCGCATTACCAAATCCAACGGCGTCACATTTGAAGGTGGTGTGCCTGCAGACCATGAAGTCTATTTTTCAATTACAGACAGCACGTTATACCGTGCTCCCTGCATGACCATTACACATCATGGTGGAGTCGATATTGAAGAGCTTCCGGCGGACAAACTGGCTGTCGTTCCTTTTGATCCATTGACAGGATTGAAAGCGTTTCACGTGTCCAATGCCCTGGAAAGCCTCGGAGCACCGTCGGAAATCATCAGCCCGTTGGTTCAGAATCTTCCCAAGCTGTGGGATTTGTATAACAACTACGGCATGCTGATGCTGGAACTCAATCCAATCCGTATGTTCAACAACGGTAAACGCCTGAGTCCGGTAGCATGTGACTTTAAATGTGCTTTCGACCAGGATGACCCGGCGTGGAAACGCCTGCATCTTCCGGATGAGTTATTCGCTTCCGACGATTCAGATTTCGAGCAGGAGATCAACCAACTCCGCACCTATCAGGGACAGAGTGACGTGTATGTCATCAATGACGAGGGAACGATTACTGCGCCGACATTCGGTGGTGGCGCCAACGCCATGGTGACGGAACTCCTGGGTGAGGACGCGACCATTTCCTCTGACTTCGGTGGCAATCCTCCTTATGTCAAGATGAATGATATCTCGAAAATTACGTTCAAATATTGGCTTCCGCAGTCCAATGTGTTGTTTATCATTGGCGGTAAAGCAAACAATACGGATATTTATGAAACGTTCCGTGCGATCGGTGATGGTATCAAGTGGTATTTTCAGCAACATGGGCCACAGCCCTTGTTTGTAGTGGTCGGTCGCGGCGGACCCAACCTGGTCCGCGGTATGGCCTATTTGCGTGACACGCTTGATTCGCTTGGCATCCCGTATCGCTTTTTCGGTCATGACAGTGCGATGTCGGAAGTCATCAATTACGCACGGGCAGTCAACCGTTGGATGTTGAACGGCGGTAAAGACGAGATCAAAAAATCAATGAACATCAAATAAACTAATTCGAATCGTAAAGTACCATTCTGGAGGAAAAGGCAAATGCATAAAGAAGGAGTCGCAGAATTTCCCTATTATGTTGGGATTAATTCACTGTCCGAGTTGGCGACCAAGGATGATAAAGTCGTCGTTTTGAATATATTGGGGAAGGAAAGCTCCGGCGTTACCCCAATCAGTCACGAGTATTCAGGGGGGAACGTCGTCTTTGGGACCGGCCCCGGTAAATCCGGAAAATCCCTGCCGACCAAAAACGGCAAAATTCCTGTATACAATTCTATTAAAGAAGGGATGGCCGCAGGGCACGAGTTCAATACGGCGGTGGTGTATCTGCCTCCGTCCGGTGTGAAAGATGGCGTGGCGGAAGCGGTGCGCGACAATCCCAAACTAAAAAAAGTAATTGTTCTCACAGAAAAAGTATCTGTCAAGGATTCCCGCGTCATGCGAGCTATTTGTCAGACCAATGGCGTCGATTTGTTCGGCGGCAATTGTCTGGGAGTGGCTGATTCCTGGAATCACGTTCGTCTGGGAGGAGCACTCGGAGGGAATAGCCCTGAGGAATCTTTGATCAAGGGTTCCGTGGCGATCTTTTCCAACTCGGGAAACTTTACGACTACCATCGCGGTGTATCTGGCGACTGCAGGCTGGGGTACCACCACTTCCGTTTCCAGTGGTAAAGACGTTTATATCCATTACGGTCCTCAGGAATTTATTTACGCGCTTAATAATGATGATCGCTCTCAGGCCGCCATTGTGTATTGCGAACCCGGCGGCTATTACGAGAAAGATCTCAAATCCGACAAGCCGATCATCGCTTGTGTGGTCGGTCGCTGGAAGGCCAAGCTCACTAAATCCTGCGGGCATGCCGGCTCGCTGGCCGGTTCCGGTGATGATGCGATGGCTAAAGAGGAATGGTTCAAGGATTATTTTGGGGTAAAAGATATTTACACGCCGGAAAATCCCGTTTGTTCCAAGAAAGGTGCATTGGTCACCAACATCGCGCATATCCCGGAAGCGCTGACCAAGGTAATGGAGGCGAACGGCAAGAAGCCGGACTTTGAGCCGAAGGGTGATTTGTCTTTGAAATGCTGGTTTGGTAACAACAATGGCGTGAAGCTTCCCAAAGAGCTCGACGTTCAGCAGGTGAAAGCGATCGAGCCGTACAGTGAGCAGATCGATGCCCTCAAACAGCAGGTCGGTGCGCAGATCAGCCGTGAAACTCTGAAGGATGCCAGCGGCGCCTCGAAGATGGATCCAAAGACCCAGGTATCCCAGATTCACAATGTTTCAATTCTGGACGCATCCAACAAAACGTTTGAGGAAAACCTGGTATTCGCATTGACTCACAACTATCCAAGTGCATCAGGAACGGCGATGGCCAACGCTGTATTGAATGCTTACGTCAATCAGCACGGTCAAGCTACCTTGGTGGCGGCGACTGCGTCCCGCGAAGCGGGGAACTCTCCCAATACGGTCCAGGCGGCGGCAGTTTCCATTGTCGGAAAGAATAAGGCGCAAAAGGCCATGAAAGCGGCGGAAGCGTTGCTGGACATATTTAAGTTAACAGATATGGACAATCCGGAAGAGAAGTTCGATTACAAGGCGCTCGTCAAAGGTGCTGCTTCCCATAAGGACGCCCTCCTCGATGCCGATGCAGGTGCTGAGGCGGTTTTGAAACAGGTTCAGTCCAAGGGGCAGTCGGTTTTCATCGATTTTCTCGTGGATTTTGCGAAGGAACATAACGGCAATGTTTCCAAAGATGCAGTCGTGGCTGCGGTATGGGCCTCATTGGCTTGGCCGAGTTTGCGGACCAAAAAGATTTCCAAGCATACTTTGGTGCGTCTCCCATGGTATAGCATGATTTACAGCACCATGGTGGGCGTGGCAGCGCCGGATAATCAGCATAGCGCGGATAGCTTCTGCGGAATTAAAAACGACGACTTGCTCGGAAACAGTTTCACCCGCACTGCATTTCAGGCCCTGATGGGACGGGATGCTTCGGAAGGGGAGTTGTTTGAATTCCAGGTTCTTCTGGGCCTGATCATCACCAACGGTCCTGGCACGATTTCAGCCCAGGGTTCCAAGGGAGCAGTCAGCGCTGATGGACCGGAACAGCCGGACCGGGTTCAGATCAATAAAAGTTTCATCGGTTTCCTGACGCATACCGGTTTTGCCCATGGCGGGAATGGTTACGAAGCAGCGGCATTTTTAATCGAACAATTCAAGGATTCGTCTTTAACGGATCCGGCTGATTCGAAGCATGGAGTCGATCTGGAGAAGCTGGCAACCGATTATGCCAAATGGTACGGCAGTTATAAAAAGGAACAGAAAGGGCTGGGACGTCTGGATTACGCCAAGATTCCCTGTGTCAATCACCCGGTGTTTAAAGGGAAAGATGTCAACGTTGACCCGCGTGAGGAATATGTCAGCAAGTTGTTCAAGGACAAGGGCCTGTATAATGTGTTCCTCGATTTCTACCATCACCTGGTTGAAGGCTTGTTCAAAACCAAGGTGACGAAGAACGTATACTGTGTCAATGTCGATGCGGTTATTGCCGTAATCCTGCTCAAGATGGTGTGGTCGGATTACAAGAAGGGGTCCATCAAGGAAGAGGATATCGAGTGGGCCAGTTTCATGGCATTTTTGTTCGGGCGGATGATCGGTTGTGCTGCTGAAATCGACGATCATACCAACCGGGGTAAGAATATGGATACCCGGACTCCGGCGAGCAAGGTGGCTTACGTCGGTTAATTATCTTTAGATTGGATTTTCTATTAAGCAGGCCGGTTTTGCCGGCCTGCTTTTTTTGTTCTGGATTTCAGCGGAACCGTTCGACCTGAAACCGGTACATTTCTATAGGCTCGTCCTCGGAAATCTTTCCTTTGGATCGACAGATTTGAATTTGCTCCTCGACCGAGCTCACCCCTTCCAGGTCGGGCAGTAATACCCCCTGCTTACCATTGCTTCGCACTACCAAGCCATAGATTCCTGGATCCAACTCCTCAGGGGTGGAGATTTTCTCGAGAGGCTGGATCACATCGATGGAATACGACAGATCTTGCAACTCTTCTGCTGTTATGGGAGAAAACCGGGGATCATGCAGGGCGGCTTTGAGGGCGTTCTCAATGATCTCCATCGCGAGATTGGGTTCACTGGGTTCCAGCGTTCCGATACACCCGCGCAGTTGTTTGAGTTTTTTGATCGAAACAAAAGCCCCGGAGCGTGATTTCAGGTCTCGGGAAAGGGGGTCCGGGCAGGACAGTTTTTGGCGGTGGTTCAGGTAATGATGAACCGATTCTTGAGCCAATGAAATATAAGGATGTTGAAATGTTCCCATGACAACCTCTATATCTTAAGATAGTCTCAGGGGAGGGACCCTGCAACCGCCAAATTGTAATGGAAACTGAAAAGGGATAAAAAACGCCAAATTAGAGCTGAGTGGTGTTAACCGCGGTGGCTTTGGAGAGCGTGTGTCGGCCGATGATGTGGTCGGCGATAGCCAGGAGAGCCTCTTTGTATTTGGGAACAGGGAATGTGGTTTTCTGGATTGCCTCTTTCGCGCGGGACATATGTTTCTGTGCCTGGCGTAGAGTATACTCAAGAGCTTTTCCTTCACGCATACGGTCCAGAATATAGTCTAATTCCTTGCTGGTCAGTTTGTCATTCTGGATGAATTGTTCGATTTCCTGCTTCAGCCCGTTTTTGGAATGATGGTACAGGTGGTGCAGCGGCAAGGTGACATGTCCTTCCTGAAAGTCGTTACCCGGCGGTTTTCCCAATTGCTCAGGGGTACCGTCGTAATCCATGAGGTCGTCCATCAGCTGGAACGCCATTCCAAAATGATTTCCGAAAGCCTCCAGAGCCGCTTCTTGTTCTTTATCCGCCTCTGCAATCAAGGCGCCCAAGCGGCAACTCAGAGATAGGATCGATGCGGTCTTCCGATAAATGACATCCATGCAATGTTTTTCGGTCACATGGATATCCCGCGCGTTGGAGAACTCCAACAAGCCGCCTTCTACCAGCAGCTTGGCCGCTTTGGAGAAAGCTTTGAAAATGACAGGGTCGACGTCATCAGAGAGCAGGGTCAACGATTGGGCGATCAGGTAGTCCCCGACCAATATGCTGGCATCATTCCCCCATTTGGAGTTGACGGTCTGCCGGCCTCGCCGGACCGTGGTTTCGTCCACCACATCGTCGTGGAGGAGCGTCGCGGCATGAACATTTTCGATGACGCAACAGTGTTTGACGAGGGTATCGTTCAACTCCAGGCCACAGAGGCGGGCGCCAATGAGCAGAAGCAGGGGGCGGATCCGCTTGCCTCCTGAACTCAGGATATACTCCCCGATTCCGGGAACTACCGGAATATCCGAGAGAAAGTTATCTTTAAGCGCCAACTCGACCTTTTCCAAGTCGTGTTTGAAGAGTTGGGTGACCTCTTTAAAATCCATAACAGAACTCAAATAGAACTCTCAATGAGAGGCGGCCCTATGGTTTAGGGTCGGCCCGCAGACTCCAACCGGCGACCGGAATCAGGGTTATGACTACCCCTAATTCAACCACATTTTGGTCGCAAAGGTGTTACTAATATGGGAAAATCGCTACTTTGTCAAGGCTTTTATAGCCGGGTAAAGATGCCGGGAAACCCCTGTAAAAGCAATCAATTATACACTATTCAGGGAACTCTCGCACTCCCCGAATGGTACTGAAACCCTTGAATCTTATAACCCAATGGAAATCATCCCTAAACCTGAAAATCCGGCCATTTCGGTCATTATTCCTGCATTCAACCGGGCTTGGTGCTTGGAGTCAGCATTGCAGTCGGTCCGGGATCAGACCTTCCGAAATTTTGAGGTGATCGTCGTGGACGACGGATCGACCGATGATACCCCAACTCTTTTGGGTCAGTTTCCTGAGGTGCGGGTCCATCGCTGGGAGGATAATCGGGGTGTCTCCGCCGCCCGGAATCAGGGCGTCCAGATGGCCCGGGGGCAGCTGATCAGCTTTCTGGATTCGGATGACCGGTGGACCGAAAACAAACTGCAGGTGCAGGCGGACTGGATGCAGGCCCATCCTGAATGCCCGGCCTGCTACACGGACGAAATCTGGATTCGTAACGGTGTCCGGGTGAATCCGAAAAACAAACATCGCAAATATTCGGGCAATATTTTTCGTCACTGCCTGCCCTTGTGTATTATCAGCCCATCGTCCATCCTGATGCGGGCTTCGGTTTTGAAGACGATCGGTGAATTCGATACCGATCTGGCCGCCTGTGAGGATTACGACTTGTGGCTGCGCCTGACTTCGCGATATGCGGTAGACTTTATACCTGAAAAGCTCATCATTAAGACCGGCGGGCATGCCGATCAGTTGTCGCAAAAATTCCGGGGCATGGACCGCTTTCGGGTGTATGCGATGGAAAAAATTCTGAAACAGGCTGTCCTCAGCTCCGAGCAACGTGCTTGGGTGTTGGAGTCCCTGATCGAAAAATGTTCAATTCTGTACATGGGCTACCGAAACCGGGGCAAACAGGAAGAGGCTCGCATCTACGAACAGGCAGCAGAACAATACCGCCGGATACTGGAGTCTAACGGGATCGAATTAAGCACGACTCAACCTTTTGAGAAAGAGATGCTGCTGCATGCGTTGGAAGATTAGTTACGCCTTGGCGTGGATTTTTATGTTGGGTTTTGTGTGCGTCGTCTTCGCAGGCGAGAGGTCGGTCAAAACCGGTGAAGTGATCGCTAAAATCCGCAAGCAGTGCTATGCGATTCTTCGGCAGGCCATGAAAAGTGAAGAGGCGTTTGTCCGTAGCGGCGCCGCGCGTGCTGTAGGCGAGTCTGAAGATCCCGGTCTCATTCCGCTCCTCGAAAAAGGAGTAAAGGATTTTTATCCCACCACCCGCCAGTTTGCCTTGCAGGGCATTCCCAACGTGTCGAAGAGTAAAGCCAGGATCATCGGCCGCGCGGGACTCGAAGATTCCAATATCTGGGTCAGAAGCACGGCGCTGGGTCTGCTGGCGGATTTAAACGATACGCAATCCATCGGCGCCATCAAATCCCAACTCAAGTCTCCGGACCGCATGGTACGCTTGGCTGCTGCCTACACTCTGGTTCGTCTGGGTGAAGAGCAGTATTTCAGCGAGTTGACCCGCGCTGTGAAAGGCGGAGATACCGTGCACCGTTTTCAGGCCATCACCTACCTCGGCAAGATCGGCGATAAGGCTTCTCTACGGTTATTGAAAGAATTATTGGAATCCGATGAAGAGCAGGTGTTGTCTGCCAGTTTGAAATCACTTGGTGAGCAGGCAGATATGGAACTGTTCCGTCCTCTTGTGAAATTGAGTCTGCACGAAAGTCCCATCGTGAGGCGCAACGCGGTGCTGGCCCTCGGTTACCTTCCACCCAACGCGGTGAAGAAACAGGTGAAGCTGATTTGCACCGATCCCGATCCACTGGTACAGCTCTCTGCTGCGCTGGCCATGCATCGGTTGAAGTCCACTGAATGCAACCGCACTTTTACAAAATTGATAGAACATAGGGACTTTGCCGTACGTGCTTCCACCGCGCGTGTGCTGGGTAAAGTGGATATCCCCAACCGTACACGCCTGCTGGCTAAAGCGTTGGGAGATTCCAAGGCACGCGTGCGCACCGCTGCCGTTCGTGCCGCCGGGCAGATGGGTGGACCGGAAGCGTTTCAACTGCTGATCCAGATGCTCGACGACCCGCAGGAAGTCATCCGCGCCTACGCTGCCGGTAATCTCTTAAAATTGATGAAGTAGTTATCAGTGGGTGTGCTTATGCGCGTCCATACAAGTCGGTATAACGTTTGATGTCGTTTTCGTCAAGGATGTTGCCCAGCTGGGTTTCGATGAGAACCAACAGCTTTTTACCGGGATTGGCCAGGCGATGCTTGGCGCCCTTGGGGATGACGGTGGACTCGCGCTCCTTAAGCACCATCTTTTTATCATCGCATTCCACCTCGGCTTTGCCTGAAACCACCAGCCAATGTTCGGCGCGGTGTTTGTGCGATTGCAGGCTCAGGCTTTCGCCAGGAAGCACTTCGATGCGTTTCAGAAGATAACCTTCGCGTTCGTCGAGGGTCGTGTAAGAGCCCCATGGCTTCTGCACGGTGGCGTGGAGTTTCGTTTCCGGGCGTTCCTTTTCTTTCAATTGTTCGACCAGTTGCTTGACGTCCTGCGCCCGGTCTTTCGGACAGATCAGCAGTGCGTCCGGAGTATCCACCACGATCATGTCCTTGAGACCTACTGCGCCGACGATGCGTCCGTCCGCCTTGACCAGAGTACCGGTGCAGTCGACCTGGTACACATCCTTCGACATTACATTACCCTCGCTATCAGATTTGGAAACATCATCGATCGCATTCCAGGCACCGACATCGCTCCACGGCATAGTGGTCGGCACCACGGCCGCATTTTGCGAGGGTTCCATGACAGCGTAGTCTATGGAGATCGACGGCAGCGATTTGAAAATTTTCTTACCCTCGTCGTCGAACACGCGATAGGGAAATTTGCCCTTGGCATTCTGGAGATGGTTACCGATACCTGCTAGAGGTTCGATCACTTCCGGCGCGTGCCGCTGCAGTTCCTTGCGGATGGCGGATACCTTCCATGTGAAGATGCCGCAGTTCCAGTAATATTTTCTTTGTTTTAAGAAATGTTCCGCCGTTGCCCGATCGGGTTTTTCCGTGAACTGGCCGACCTTGAAGGCGTTGTCCAGTCTGTCCAGATCGCTACCTTTCAGGATATAGCCGTAACCAGTTTCCGGGCGTGTGGGTTTCACGCCGAGAGTGACTAGATAATCTTGTGATGCCGCGGCTTCTGCCTGACGCAGGGTTTCCTCAAAGGCATAGGGATCGCTCACCACATGGTCGGCGGGAAA
>JANQEK010000012.1 GCA_028278405.1 Nitrospinaceae bacterium | reverse complement strand
GGTCTGACGCCTGCCCGGTGCCGGAAGGTTAAGGGAACCCGTTAGGACTTCGGTCCGAAGCGGTGAACCGAAGCCCCGGTAAACGGCGGCCGTAACTATAGACACACTTGTAGTTCCGAGAACAAATCCGGCTATATGCTGGGAACTCCGAGCATCCGACGGTACTCGTCGCTGCGCCAGCAGCGGCAGTGAGAATCCGAGCGGTGCGGACAATCAGCAGGAAAGGCCGCGAGTACGGACGGAACGTCGCCAGCTTCGCCAGCTGGAAGGCGAGCCGCGAACCCTTCTCGCGGAATCCTCAGAGGCCATACGCCGGACCGCCCTGAAAAGGGGCGAAAGAGATGGTCCGATCTCCATGGCGACGTGGAGAGCCAGGCGGAAGAAGAAACGACCTGGCCACCCGACGCGGCGAGCGAGCCGCGGTCGGGGGGTAACAGCAATGAACGGTCCTAAGGTAGCGAAATTCCTTGTCGGGTAAGAAATTGCCCCGGGCGGGAGTGATCCCGCCCTGAAAACCGGCTCAAATCGGTGAAGCCCTCCCGGTGCCTGTGCAGGGCGCCGCGGGTAATACCGAGGGTAAGACCGCATCCGTCACAGCTGTGACGTACGGTCCCCGTAACGACTTGGGGGTTGAGATCCCCAGATGGGAGCCATCCGGCTCTCATAACACGCCGGCCCTGATCCTTGCCGATGGACGTGAACTCCTACATCAGTGGCTTCGTGGACGGAGAAGGTTGCTTCTGCGTATCGTTCCAACCGAGTGGACGCCATCGACTCGGCTGGGAAGTGCGACCAAGCTTCTCCGTCAGCCAGAACGCAGAGCGCGCACAGCTCTTGTTCGCGATTCAGCAGATGTGGGAATGCGGGTTCATCCGGCCCGATCGATCGGACAACACATTGAAGTTCGAGGTCCGGAACGTTCGTGATCTGAGGGAGAAGGTTCTTCCTCACTTCCGATCGTTTCCGTTGCTGTCAGCCAAGCAGGCTGACGTCGATTCCTTCGGACAGATCTGCGAATGGATCTCCGAGGGAAGGCATCGAACGATCGAGGGGTTCGCCGACATCGTGAAGGTCGCGATGCGAATGAACGCATCGGGCAAACGGAAGTATTCGGAAGACGAGATACTCGGCTCGCTTCGATCAGGTGAAGGTATAGTCTGCGCCACGGGAAACCGTGGAATCACGTGAAGTTCCGACCTGCACGAATGGCGTAACGATGGCTACACTGTCTCAACCAGGGTCTCAGTGAAATTGACATACCGGTGAAGATGCCGGTTTCCCGCGACAGGACGGAAAGACCCCGTGCACCTTTACTACAACCTGATATTGAATATCGGTCTAGTATGTGTAGGATAGGTGGGAGACTTTGAAGCTGCGGCGCTAGCCGTGGTGGAGTCAACCTTGAAATACCACCCTTATTACACTGCTATTCTAACCTCGGTTCCGTGAATCCGGACCAGGGACAATGTCAGGCGGGTAGTTTGACTGGGGCGGTCGCCTCCTAAAATGTAACGGAGGCGCGCGAAGGTTCTCTCAGGCTGATTGGAAACCAGCCATCGAGTGCAAAGGCATAAGAGAGCTTAACTGCGAGATCGACAGATCGAGCAGATACGAAAGTAGGTCTTAGTGATCCGGTGGTTCCGTGTGGAAGGGCCATCGCTCAACGGATAAAAGGTACGCCGGGGATAACAGGCTTATCGCCTCCAAGAGTCCATATCGACGAGGCGGTTTGGCACCTCGATGTCGGCTCATCGCATCCTGGGGCTGAAGCAGGTCCCAAGGGTTTGTCTGTTCGCCAATTAAAGCGGTACGCGAGCTGGGTTTAGAACGTCGTGAGACAGTTCGGTCCCTATCCGTTGTGGGTGTTAGAGATTTGAAGGGAGCTGCTCCTAGTACGAGAGGACCGGAGTGGACTGACCTCTAGTGTTCTGGTTGTGTCGCCAGATGCATTGCCAGGTAGCTACGTCAGGAAAGGATAACCGCTGAAAGCATCTAAGCGGGAAGCCAACCCTAAAACAAGATCTCTCTTTTCTCTTCGGAGAAACGGTAGACTCCTTGTAGACTACAAGGTTGATAGGCCGGGTGTGTAAGCGCAGTAATGTGTTCAGCTAACCGGTACTAATTAGTCGCGAGGCTTGACCTTAAAAAATTCCCGGAGAGGGTGGATACCCTCCACCCTCTCCTTCAGTTACTTACTACGATGTTCAATTGTCGATAATTTCGTCGCCCTTTTCAGGACGACCGCAAACGGAAAGTTTTTCCCGGTCTTGTTAGCGGAGGGGCCACACCCGTTCCCATTCCGAACACGGTAGTTAAGCCCTCCAGCGCCAATGGTACTGCACGGGAGACTGTGTGGGAGAGTAGGTCAACGCCGGGTTAATTCTTCGAAACCCGCTCTGGAACTCCAGAGCGGGTTTTTTTGTTTGAGAGGTTTGGAAAAATCGCCTTCAATTTCCCGGATTGATCTGTGAGTCGATCCAAAACAGATATTGGGACACCCGGGTGTACACGCCGAAGAAGTTCGGCCGGGCGCACCCTGTCCCGAAACTGACGATACCGGCCTGACGCCAGTCCTGGCCCGGCCCACGCACCATCAGCGGGCCACCGCTGTCGCCCTGGCAGGAATCCTTGCCGTCGATGCCGGCACAGATCATGTTGGAAGTGATGCCATTGGGATAGACCTGTTCACACATTTCATTACTGACAATGGGAATCTCCACCTGTCTTAACAAGGCCGAAGCATTTCCCCCCTCTTCCACCCGACCCCACCCGATCACCGTCGCCTTGTCATCCGGTTGTGCCGCGGTGTCTTGAGAATCGATCAGATCCAGCGGTTGTTGCTGGAAACCCGGTTCCGGTTCGAGCTCGATCAGAGCGATATCGGAATTGTTTCGTACGGGATCATAATTGCAGTGGTTGATCACGCGTTTGATGCCGAACACGTGCCCCTCGTCAGTGGTCAGATCATGCCGACCCAAGATTACCTTTTCATGGGGACGCACATCGCAATGCGCGGCAGTCACCACCCAGTTTTCGGCAATGAGCGAGCCACCGCAAAACTGGTTCAAGCTTCCATCAGGTGCCTCGAACGCAAGGGCAGCGGCCCAGGGCCATCTCCCGATAGCTGCGGTGGAACCTCCGACAATTTTGGGTTCGATGCCGATAATCCGAGGGGTCGGTTTAAAAAACTCGGCACGGTTCCGCTTCGCAACCCGATCGTATCTTTGACAGGCGTTCAATTCGGGCAGAGAGGCAGGATCATCTCCTCCATCGGCAACCGGTACGCCGTTGGACGCACAGGAAATATTGAACAAAACCAAGGTCAGAACCAGAAAGGGAGCGCGCAGTTTCCCGAGTAGAACAATCATAGCTTTTCTCCAAAATCCGTCGGATATCCAATCCACCCAATGGCAGTTGTGAATCACCGATGTTATTGATGCAACCTTGGAAAAAGGCTAACAAGGGGACTACACGAATACAACGACCGACACCTATTTTGGTTTTAACTTACTGTTTATTAAGGGATTTAATTTGCAGCGATTGAGTTGTGGGCGAGCCAATTACTATACAATTGACATCATTGTAATTGTAAGCGAGACTTAAAATATTGGTGTTACCGAAATCATTTCTAAATCAAGAGCAACTTTCAAGGTGAGTCAATGTCAATAGGGAAATTAACCGTTATTCCAGTGGATGTGGTTTTGTTCGTGGGATTCGTCGCTTATTGTCTTTTTTACAACAGGCGCGAGCTGGGATTAATCGGCACTTTTATTTTCGTGTGTTATCTGAGCTTTATTTTCGCCAAAGCTCCTTTTATCACTTTGGGTGGGGAAACCTCTTCCTGGGTCTATGTTTTTGGAATAGCCGGCCTAGGTCTCGTCTGCCTCTTTCTTGCAGGGTTTGCCGGCAAACAATCCGAACCCTTGAAGCCTGAAATGGAATCGGAAGAACCAACCGAGTCCCAAGAAGAACAAGCCGAATCTCAAACGGAACTTCAAAACCAGGTTTAGGAAGCTACCTGAGGAAACGTTCCTGAGCCATCCCTCTTGCTCTAGAACCTGCGAGCAACACATTTACCGGGCTGACTTCATTTCCTCTTTTTCTTCTGCTGTTTCTTCTTTTTTTCCTCTTGCTTTTTCTTTCTTTCTTCAGCTTTTCTCTGTTTCTCCAGCTCTCTCTTCTTTCTCTTTTCTTCCAGTTCTTGTTCTCTTTTCTTTTTCTTTTCCAGCTTTTCACAGTCTCTTTTTTGCTTACCTTTTAGCTGATCACAGCCACTGCTTTCCTCATCTTCACTGCTGTCATCACCATCATCATCTTCACCCTCATCGTCATCGCCGGAAGTACCTTGTGAATTGATGCTTCCCGAATCGCTATCCCCGGAACCATCATCTCCAGACCCACCATCTCCTGATTCATTGCTTCCAGACCCGTCGTCGCCGGAATCATTATCTCCAGAGCTGTCATCGCCCGAGTCACTGCTTCCAGAATCGCTGTTTCCAGAATCACTACTACCTGAGCTTGTACTTCCCGACCCACTGCTTCCGGAACTGGTTCCGCCCGAGCCACTACTGCTCGACCCACCGCTACTGGTACTCCCGGAACTACTGCCACTTGATCCACCACTGCCGGAGCCACTACTTCCCGATCCGCCTCCTCCGGAACTGGATCCTCCGGAGCCGCCGCTTCCTGACCCACCACTTCCGGAACCGGATCCTCCAGAACCACTGCCACCTGATCCACCGCTACCGGAACCACTACTTCCCGATCCGCCGCCCCCGGAACCGCTGCCTCCGGAACTGGATCCTCCGGCGCCACTACCACCCGATCCGCTGCTTGCGGAAACCAGGTCCAGGCTTTCAATACTTGTAATCTTTCCTCCGAAATCGATTGAAAAGGCATTTATCGACCAGATATGGCTGGCTGAAGCAATAAAATCGGGTTCTGTATTATTCTTGTCTCCGATCACAACTTCTACGGTTTCAGATTGAATAAAACCGTATTCGTTATTGGACACTGTGCTTAACAAACATGGAGAATTGCTATTGTTTAAGGCCCAATACCCTTTGCACGATAAATACAGATTGTGGAGGTTGGTCTTGGCATCTGAATCATAGGCCCGGGTTTTAAACGGGTAAAACTGAGGCAGAGCCGTCGCCGCCAAAACGGAAATAATAGCAACGACAATAAGAAGCTCAATGAGGGTGTAACCGTTTTCGTGTCTCATATTTTTGGCAAGCACAATAATTCGTAAAAATTTTGGAAAACCTGAATTAATTTCAGGCTAAGGGGTGAAGATTGAAAATTCAACCGTTTATAGCTATCCGCTCTATGGTGGGGTAAATAGCGAATAAAAACATATAGTTAGAGGTAGAGCCAAGCAAAAAAATAGGGGCTGTTTTGAGCTTTTCGGTCAAGTCTCCATCCAAAGTTCTGGGTAACGGAAAACCCATATTTTAAGCCCGGTTTGCGGTCCCGCTAAAAGTTACCAGGCAACGGAGAGGTTGATGGAGCCGAATTCGCTGAGTTCTTTCTGACCGTCGAATTCGGACGTACGGAAGACTTGGGAGAAAGCTAGGCGGACATGGTAAATCACTAGAACAAACCCGCCGTGAAAGTCGCCGACGAAATACTTCTTGTCAACGCTGTGGCTGTCGGCAAAGGTGTTGCCGTCAAGAAAGATGTTGGTGGCTAGTACCCTACCCTCCACCCCTGCGTAGACATACCAGCTTACTGGCTTCTTTTTATCGTACTGAAAGAAGTCCGAGCCCTGGGCACCGGGGCGGATACGCGGCGGACCATAGTCCACTGGGAGGTTAACCCCTAAGCGGAACATACCGCCGGCAGAACCATACGTGTAGACGTTCCCGAGAGCCGCTCCCACATTCGGTAGAAAGTCCAATTGAATGCCTTCGTAATCGATCGGAGTTAATTCCATGCGCCACTTCCGCTCCACGTTCAGCAAGATTCCCGGTTCGTTCTTGAGTTGATTGCCCCATCCTTGCGGCAGTGGAGAATTGGAAACATTTTCGTGCCACCAGGTTTGAATATCCTCGGCGTACGATTCCGGACCAACGATACCCAGGTCTAATTCCAGGGTATCGAATATCCAGATATTGCCGCTCTTGTGGCGCTTGATCAGTCCAACGCCGATATACAACCAGCCCGCATAAGGCCGGTCATTAACGATCAGATTGGGATTGGAGATATCTTCAGGAGTAAAAATGTTCTGGCCCAGAATAAAGCTGACCTGGCTGGTTTGGGTGGACGCATCCTTCCAGGCAGGGCCGAGGGTGCGCACAAAATCCAAACCTCCCGATTCCATCTGTTCCGGGGAGCAAGACCGGGTATCTTCCACTTCCCTTCTGGATTCTACAAATGACAGGCGGGTCCCATGGGTAAAATGCTTGTCCGAGCCGCTTCCCCAGAGATCGTTTTCGGCAAGGAAGTTGATCGTGTAGTTCCGTTGATAGCATTTGCCTGCAGGTGTCTGCGCCTGTGCCGGGAATTCCCAGCCCAGCACCAAGACCAATCCCCATATCCAGTACACTCCCTGCCAACGCAGACACCTTTTTGAATGGATCATAACTCCTCTTTTGCGGTTCCTTTCCCGTTTTAAGTCCGGAAATCCAAAAAATTCAGTATTTTACCTTACCGAATTTAGGCTCCGCTCGCAAGGCGGCCAATCGAACAGGGTGCCCCGCTCGGAATGGCCCTTTTGTCTTCAGTCCAAGAGGGGTAACTCCCTTGAAAGAGGCTGATTTTAACGCTTTTTCGTTGACAACCCACCCTCCATAGAGTAGTATCCCGCGTCACCATTTTGCAGGTCTTTTCAGGGATCCGTTCCCTTCCGAAAAAGCGGACTAACTATTGAATTTTAAATAATTTACGGGGTTACTCCCGGCGCTCTTTTGTCATATAATTCGAGCGAAAGTCAAAGTCATTTTCTAATGCACTTTTGCGGAAAGATTTTTCCGCACATAGGGTTGGGAAACACACGGAGTAAAACGCATGTTGGAATCCTATACAGGCGCGGCAATTCTCCTTCTCATCGCCACGGGAATCGCAGTGGGAATGGTGGTCGCAACCTCAATTCTGGGCCCCAAGCGCGAATTCGCCGACAAAATGGAACCGTTCGAATGTGGCGAATCCCAGATCGTTTCTCCCTACCAGCGCTTTTCAGTCAAATTCTATTTGGTGGCTGTTCTTTTCATTCTGTTTGACATCGAAGCCGTATTCCTTTTCCCCTGGGCCATACTTTACAAAAAACTGGGCTTGTTCGGCCTGATCGAAATGGTGGTGTTTCTCATCATCCTCGGCGTGGGGTTGATGTATGTCTGGATCCGGGGAGGACTTGACTGGGAATAATCAGTTATTGAATCAGCTATGAGTGATACCCATATTATCCAAAAAATAAAAGACCGCATCGGAAACGCGGTCTTGGAGGATCATAATTTTCGCGGGGACCAAACCGTTACCCTCCAGAAGGAAAAGATCGTCGAAGTCTCGCAATTCCTGAAAGACGAACCCTCGCTCGACATGGATTTTCTGATGGACCTGACAGCGGTCGATTACATGGACCGCAAACCACAACGCTTTGAAGTGGTTTATCACTTTTACTCTTCGAAACACAATCACCGGGTACGATTGAAAGTTCCCGTGGATGAAGACGACTGTCTGGTGGACACTCTGACTTCGTTATACAAATCAGCCAACTGGTACGAACGGGAAGTATGGGATCTCTATGGGATCAAATTCAAAGGGCATCCCAACATGAAACGGATATTGCTGTACGAAGAGTTCAAGGGCCATCCCCTGCGCAAAGATTATCCCGTCAACAAACGGCAACCGTTGATCGGGCCAATGAATTGAGGTTCAAATAACACACCATGTGGATTGACCTGGCCATCACAATGGCCAAAATTATTTTTATTCTGGCGATCACCGTCGGTTTTTTTGCACCCATTCTGACCTGGGTGGAACGGAAACAGAGCGCCATCATGCAGGATCGTATCGGTGCCAACCGTGCTGACATCCTGGGCTTCACCGCCCTGGGCCTGTTTCATATTATGGCCGACGGTCTCAAGATGTTTACCAAAGAGGATTTCATCCCACAGGGCGCCAACAGGACCTTACATACCCTGAGCCCTATCATCGCTCTCATCCCGGCTATTTTGACCTTTGCAGTCGTTCCGTTCGGCGGGAAATACACGCTGTGGGGAACCGAGGTAAACCTCGTGATTTCCGACCTCAATGTCGGCCTGTTGTTCGTATTTGCGATCGCTTCTCTGGCGACCTACGGCTACGTCGTTGCCGGCTGGAGTTCCAACAATAACTGGTCCCTGCTGGGATCGATGCGCACCGCTTCGCAGATGATTTCCTATGAGGTGACGATGGGATTAACCATCATCGGTGTCTTGATGGTTTACGGTTCCATGCAATTGACCAACATCGGTGCGGCGCAGGAAGATTTCTGGCGATGGGGATTCTTTTTGCAGCCGGTGGGATTTTTCATGTTTTTTGCAGCGTCCATCGCCGAAAACAAACGCATCCCTTTTGACGCCCCGGAAGCCGAGTCGGAACTGGTGGCTGGATACTTCACCGAGTACAGCGGACTCAAGTTCGGCATGTTTTTCATGGCCGAATTCATCGAAATGGTCACCATCGGCGCGATCGTTACCATTCTGTTCTTCGGAGCATGGCATATTCCATTTCTGACCACTGCCACGCTTTTGTCGATGTTCGATTTTCTGGGGGACAGTGGAGCTAATTTGATTGTCATGCTCATCCATGTCGGAGTGTTCTTCGGCAAGGTGACTTTGTTAATATTTGTACAAATGGTCATTCGTTGGACCCTTCCGAGGTTCCGCTATGACCAGATTATGAAACTGGGATGGAAAATTCTGTTGCCCTTGTCACTGGCGAATGTTGTGGTAACGGGGATTGTCATCCTGGCTTTGAACTAGGAGTCGCATCATGGCTTACTACGTCAACCGAAACGTGAAACTGACGTGGTGGGAACGAACTTATATCCCGGAAATTCTTCGGGGTATGATCATTACCTCACGCCATTTCTTTAAAAATATGTTTGGATTCGTTCCGTTCTTTCTCGGAAAGAAAAAGGAGCGGGAAATTTTTACCGTGTATTACCCGGAAGAAACAATGCAGTTTCCGATTGCGTACCGCGGTCGTCCGGTTCTGGCCTTGAATGAAGAAAACCGGCCCAACTGTGTCGCCTGCGGGTTGTGCGAAATTGCCTGTCCGGCTTATTGCATCGATATCATCCCCGGTGAAAACAGCGGGAAACAGAACGAGGTGGAACGCTACCCGGTCGAGTTCACCATTGATTATGCGGTTTGCATCTTTTGCGGGTTCTGCGAAGAAGCCTGTCCCGAAGAAGCGATTTTCATGAGTGATCAATACGACATCACCATGCTCGACCGCAAGAAAATGAAGTACAACATGGAACAATTGCTGGTCCCGGTTTCGGAATTGAAGGACCGCATGGATTTCTGCAGAAAGATGTACGGAAAATGGAACTACTGATTTTTTATCCTTTGGCTCTGGTCAGCGTCATCCTGGCGTTCCTGGTGGTGTTCAACAAGAACGCCATTGGGTCTGCTGTGTGCCTGATCGGGATGATGCTGGGTCTCGCAGGGGTTTTTGTCCTGATGCAGGCGCATTTTCTGGCTATTCTTCAGGTCATCGTTTATGCCGGAGCCATCATGGTTCTGTTCATGTTCGTGATCATGCTGCTCAACCTGAAAGACGACGACAAGGGTTGGAAAATGCGGGAGCGAAATGTGTGGCTTACTAGTGGAACCGGTGTGCTGATGATCGGCGTTTTATACAAGTTTATGGATACCACCGCGGAGGCGGAATTCAATTCCCCCGCCACCGTACCTGACAATTTCGGGACGGCGGAACTGGTGGGAACGTCCTTGTTTACGGATTTTGTTTTGCCCTTCGAAGTGGCCTCGATCCTGTTGCTGGCGGCCATGGTAGGGGCAGTGGTCCTGGCTAAATCGAAAGTGGATTGACAATTATGGTGCCTCTTTCACATTACTTGATTTTCAGCGCGACATTGTTCTCCATCGGCGTACTGGGAGTACTGATACGCCGCAACGCCATTGTGGTGTTCATGTGTGTGGAGATCATGCTCAATGCGGTCAATGTTTCGTTGATCGCTTTCGACCGTTATATGAACCAGCACGACGGTCAGATATTCAGTTTTATGGTCATGTGTGTTGCCGCCGCGGAAGTTTCAGTGGGCCTGGCAATTGTTATTGCGCTGTTCCGTAACAAAGCAACAGTGAATCTCGACGAAATCAACCTGATGAAGTGGTAGGGGTTTAATCGATGTCATTTGTAAGTTTGGCGTTTCTGGTTCCATTGTTTCCGTTGATCGGTTCGATTATCAACGGTTTCTTTGGGCTCAAGATAGGTAAAGACCGGGTCAGCTGGGTGGCCTGCGCCGGACCGGTGATGTCTTTTGCCGTGACCTTGATTCTGCTATTCAGCACGTTTTTCCATCCGGAAGGAACCCCCTACCCCGAGCAATCACTGTTCACCTGGATTGCGGCAGGCGACTTGGTGATAGATTTTGGTTTTCAGATCGATCCGCTTTCACTGGTTATGATGATGGTGGTCACCGGGGTCGGATCCATCATCCACATCTATTCCATCGGATACATGTATGAGGAGTACAGCTATTACCGTTACTTCGCATACCTGAACCTGTTTTTATTCTCCATGCTTCTGTTGGTCATGGGCAACAACTTACTGGTTATGTTTATCGGCTGGGAAGGCGTGGGTGTCTGCTCTTATTTCCTGATCGGTTACTACTTTGAAAAGAAATCCGCATGCGATGCCGGTGTCAAGGCATTTGTGGTGAACCGTGTCGGCGACTTCGCTTTTCTCCTGGGAATTTTCGGCATCTTCAAGATGTTCGGGACCATCGACTTCACTGAAGTGATGACTGCGGCACCGACCACTCTGATTTACGACGGCGAAGCGGCCACCTTGATCACACTGGCCCTGTTTATCGGCGCGACCGGTAAATCTGCACAAATCCCCCTGTACACCTGGCTGCCGGACGCGATGGAAGGTCCGACACCGGTCAGCGCGCTCATCCATGCGGCGACCATGGTCACTGCCGGGGTCTACATGGTGGTACGCTGCAGCGCTCTGTTCAACATGGCTCCACTGACAATGATGATCATCGCACTGGTGGGCGGCGGTACTGCGTTGTTCGCGGCAACCATCGGATGCACGCAATGGGACATCAAACGCGTGCTGGCTTATTCCACAGTCAGCCAAATCGGCTACATGTTTCTGGCCTGCGGCGTTGGGGCATACACGGCAGCGATTTTCCACTTGGTCACACATGCATTCTTCAAAGCCTGCTTGTTCCTCGGTTCCGGAAGCGTCATCCACGGCATGCATCACGAGCAGGACATCCGCAAAATGGGCGGACTGAAGGATCATTTTCCAATCACCTATGTCACGTTCCTGGTTTCCACGATTGCGATTGCGGGAATATTCCCGTTCTCGGGATTTTTCAGTAAGGACGAAATTCTGTATCACGCGTTGATGGACGGCAACGTCATCTATTGGGGTATGGGGATCAGTGGTGCCTTTATCACGGCATTCTATATGTTCCGCCTAGTATTTCTGACTTTCCACGGACCGTCCCACGTCGATCCGCATGTACATCCGCATGAGTCACCCAAGGTGATGACTCTACCGTTGATCATTCTGGCGTTCCTGGCGTTGACCGGAGGGATCCTGGGCATCCCGCTGATCCATGGCTGGCATGTTCTCCACAACTGGCTGGAACCGGTACTGGCATTTGATTTGGAAACGGCTCTGCACGCCTCCGAAGTTATGCTGGCGGAACACGGTCATCATACTTCCTTCGCCGAGGTGCTCCACGAGGCTCAGAACAAGTCACACAACATCTGGTTGGAAATCACCCTGATGATTTTCTCCGTCGGCGTTGCCCTGGCTGGAATTGCCACCGCCTGGTTTTTCTATATCAAGAAACCGGAGCTTCCCGGCAAGCTGACCAAAGGACAGTGGGGATTTGATCTGGTGGAAAACAAATATTATGTCGACGAGTTTTACGACGAGACGATTGTCAAACCGGTCGTCAAAGGGTCCGACCTCTTGTGGCGACAGGCCGATGCCCGGGGGGTCGACGGCGTCGTCAACGGTGTCGCCTGGGTCATCAAATTGTTCAGCAGGGCTGCCAGCAGCTTTCAGTCGGGTTTTGTTCGCAACTACGCCCTGATCATGGTAATGGGTTTTATATTTTTAATGATTGTCAGTCAGATAGAGATCTGAACCGAACCAAATGTTTTTAACCTTTTTGACATTTCTTCCGCTGATCGGCGCCCTGGCGCTGGCCTTCATTCCTAAAGAGGAAGAAGGGGCGATCAAACAAACGGCTCTGGCGGTTGCTGTGGCGGATTTCCTGCTGTCTCTGCAATTGTACGCGGACTTCGATACCTCCACCGCGGAGATGCAGTTCACGATGGATGTTCCCTGGATCACGGATTGGGGCATCAGCTACCACGTGGGAATAGACGGGATTTCCCTCCTGCTCTACATCATGACCACGATGCTGACGGCCATCTCGATTCTGGCCTCCTTTGGTATCAAAAAGCATGTCAAGGAATACATGATGGCGATGCTGGCGCTCAGCACGGGGATGCTCGGTGTCTTCATCTCGCTCGACTTCTTCCTGTTTTATGTTTTTTGGGAATTCCAGTTGGTTCCGATGTACCTAATCATCGGTGTCTGGGGTGGACCGCGCCGCATCTATGCAGCTGTGAAATTTTTTATCTATACCGCTGTCGGCTCGCTGCTCATGCTGGTCGCAATTATCTGGATCTACTTTCATTTCCATGAAACGGTCGGTGTGTTCACCACGGATATCATGCTGATCACCCAACAGATCAATCTCGACATGATCGAGCAAAAATGGCTGTTCTGCGCCTTCTTCCTGGCGTTCGCCATCAAGGTACCGATGTTCCCGTTCCACACCTGGCTGCCGGATGCACACGTGGAAGCGCCCACCGCAGGCAGTGTCATCCTGGCTGGAGTTCTGCTGAAGATGGGAACTTACGGGTTTCTGCGCTTCAACCTGCCGTTGTTTCCCCTGGCTAGCGTAGAATTTCTGCCCTATGTCTGCGGGCTGGCGGTGATCGGAATCATTTACGGAGCGCTGGTCGCCATGATGCAGGAGGATTTAAAAAAACTGGTCGCCTACTCCAGTGTGAGCCATCTGGGATTCGTGATGCTGGGCATTTTTGCCTTCAACCATTATGGACTGCAGGGCGCCCTGCTACAGAATATCAACCACGGTATCACCTCGGGAGCGCTCTTCCTGCTGGTCGGCATGATCTATGATCGCAGGCACACGCGTCTCATTGCAGATTTCGGCGGATTGGCCAAGGTGATCCCTGTATTTACCGTGTGCTTTATGATCATGACCCTCTCTTCGGTGGGTCTTCCCGGAACCAACGGGTTCATCGGCGAGTTTCTGGTTCTTTTAGGGATGTTCCAGAACGAAATGAGTTATGCCATTGTTGCCACCAGCGGGGTCATTCTGGCGGCATGTTACATGCTGTGGATGTTCCAGCGGGTGATGTTCCTGGAAATCACGAACCCGGAAAACGAGAAGTTAACGGATATGACTCCACGGGAATTGTGCACCATGGTACCTCTTATCCTGTTTGTGTTCTGGATCGGATTTTATCCGAAGCCGTTCACAAAAACGTTTGATGCGTCCATCGAGCACCTGATCACCCAGGTACAACCCGAAGACGCACATGGATCTCAGGATCACCACGCGTCAACCGAAACAACGATTAAAATGGCGCAAGCCACAGCCGTTCAGAACGGCACCCATTAACTGTTAAGGAATTTGTTGTGGAAATGATTGCCGCACCCGAAGTTGACTTGATCAGCCTGGCACCTGTTCTGGTGCTCAGTGTCTTCACCATGCTGGTCATGCTGATGGATTTGTTCATCGGTAAGAACAAATCCGCCCTGGTGCTGGTGGCCCTGACCGGCCTTTTGATGGCGGCGGTCAGCAGTTTCGCTAAAACCGACTGGCCTGTGGCCTCCTTCGGCGGAAGTTATGTGGTCGATCACATGTCGGTGTTCTTTACGATGATCTTCTGCCTGAGTTCGGCTCTCGCCATATTGCTTTCCGTCGACTACAACCAGCGTGAAAAGATCCGTGTGGGCGAGTACTACAGTCTGATCCTGTTCTGTACGGTAGGAATGATCATTTTGGCTTCCTCTACCGATCTCATCATGATTTTTCTGGGTATCGAAATCGTCTCCCTGTGCCTTTACGTTCTGGCAGGCATCCGTAGGGGAGACTCTCGATCCAATGAAGCGGCTCTCAAATATTTCCTGCTGGGTGCTTTTGCGACAGGATTTCTGCTGTATGGCATGACCCTTCTCTATGGCTCTACCGGTACGACCAAACTGGCCGGCATTGCCGAAGCACTCAGCAGCGGTGAGGCTCTGGAGCAACCTTTGCTGTTGATGGGAATGGTTTTACTGGTAGCTGGATTCGGGTTCAAGGTCGCTTCCGTCCCGTTCCACATGTGGACGCCTGATGTGTATCAGGGCGCGCCAACCCCGGTCACTGCGTTTATGGCCGTAGGTCCCAAGGCTGCAGCCTTTGCGGCGTTCTTCCGGGTATTTACCGAAGCCATGCCCGGGCTGGCCCCCTCCTGGGAAATGCTCTTGAGCATCGTCGCTGTAATTACCATGTTCGTGGGCAACTTGGGCGCCATCATGCAAACCAATATCAAACGTCTGCTGGCCTATTCCAGTATCTCTCACGCCGGGTATATCTTGATCGCCATTATCGCCAAGAGCTCACTGGCCAGCTCCGCTCTGGTCTTTTACATGCTGGCGTATGCGTTCATGACCTTTGGAGCATTCGGTATCGTGATTCTCCTTGGCCGTGACGGTAAGGAAAACTTGGAGCTTGAAGATTATTCCGGTTTGGGATTCCAGGCCCCGCTGCTGGGACTGGCGATGTCGATATTCCTGCTTTCTCTGGGCGGCTTGCCTCCGCTGGCTGGGTTTGTAGCCAAATTTTATATCTTCCAGGCAGCGCTGAACGAAGGGTACGTCGTACTGGTGGTTCTGGCGGTGCTGAACAGCGCTATTTCCTTCTATTATTACCTGAGAGTGATTGTCTTCATGTACATGAAAGAACCCAAGGGCGAGCTCAAGGTTTCCATGACCCCTATAACGCTGTTAGTGATTATTATCGGTATTCTGGGCACGGTTGAGTTGGGCCTCTTTCCGGGACCCGTTCTCACTCTGGCTCATCCCTGATCTCCCTGCCCTTCGCGGCCGGAATCTTTCCGGACTGTATTGATTCTTCCCCAGATTTTTATATAATTCAAGAAACGTACATTTTAAGGAAGGGCAGGAACCTATGAAAATGCACCATTTGTCTCCGGAGACGGTGGAGCAAATTATGGCCAAGGTACACGAAGTGGTCGACTCCGGGGATTACCCGATGGACACCATGGATGAGATCTTTACTTTGTCCGGGGTGGACGGCAAGCAGTTTCTGGAAAGCAAAAATAACCCCGCGCAATCGGCCCAGGTCAATTTTGAATTGGACCGGGAACAGGGAATCCGGTTTTTTGATCCGTTTAATTTTTATACCAACGGAATCTACAAGGACATTGACGGCTGGTCGGTGTGGACACAGGACAATTTAAAAGAGCCCTGGACCTAATTTCAGGTCAGGGCTCTTATCCTTTTATACGGGAAGACTCTTTCAGACTGTAACGGGTGACGCCTCGGCGGCGTGAACCCTTTTTTTATGCCTTGGCGTTCTTCTCAGCCTGCTCGGCCTGTTCCTTGGCAAAATCGTAACTGCCTTTTCTCGGCAATGACGCCGTGAACGCTTCGGCCTGGTCCTTCATGGCCTTGTCTTTGGCTTCGCCTTCTGCCTGAGCCTTTTCGCGGGCCAGACGTTCCTTTTCCTCATCACTCAAGTTTTCCTGCTGAAGTTCATCCGCCGGCGCTTGCCCTTCGGCTCCCTCTTCAACTTGAGCGGTTTGCTCCGCCTCTTCCGCCTCTTTCATGGACGATTTGAAATTCTTGATACTGCGTCCGAAGGCGCTTCCGATTTCCGGCAGTTTACCCGCCCCAAAAATAATCATGATGATGACCAGAATGATCATCAACTCTGGAAAACCAATACCCATCATGGTGGTAATCCTCCCGTAAAAAATATAAATCAGGGCCGGGTGATTCCCAAGCCCTGGACAACACTTAAAAATAAGTACCTGAGTCGGCTGATTTTAGCCTGATTTCAAGACAGGATACAAGGATAAACCGATCAAAATTCGAGAAACAGAGCGATTTCTGGGGACTCATTCTTATCGATTTCCTATTTCCGAGAGTCCAGAATTGAAGCGCTGGTGGCTCTCATCAGGAATTCCATCCCATGCGTATATCGACCTTTCCGTATGTTCCCGTATCCGATATTTAAGAATGCAACTCATTGATTTAACAGTTTTAAAAATTATACGGAATCGTTGTGGAAAAATTGTGGATAAGCCGTTATGCTAATTTTATACATTAACATTCAGGATAAATCAGTATGAGCTTCCGGGAAGAGGAAGAACAGTTCAAGCAGGATATTCGTCAAAATCCTGGGGACGCAGAAGCCATTTGCGCTCTCGGGGATTTTTATCTGGGTAAGGCCATGTACGACCTTGCCGAAGACGAGTACTTAAAAGCCCTTCAGCATGACGAATTCAGCGCCGAGGCCCATTTGGGACTGGGAGCAATCAGGCATCAGCAGAAGCGCGCTGCCGATGCGGAATATCATTACCAGAGAAGTCTTGAACTGGATCCCGACAACGCCCGCACTCGCAACAACCTGGGTTCCCTGTATTACGAACAAAAGCTTTGGGAAAAGGCGGAAGCGGAATACAAGACGGCGCTTGAAATCGATCCGGAGTACACCCTGCCCCATCACAACCTGGGTCTTTTATACGCCTGCCAGGAAAACCACCAAGCCGCTGAACAGTGCTATTTAAAAGCATTGCAACTGGATCCCGATTACGGGCAGGCCCATTACAATCTGGGCAACCTGTACTTCGACCAGGAACGTTTTTTCGAAGCGGAGCGAGAATACAAATCGGCCATTAAAATCAATCCCAAAAATTTGTTTGCGCATTTGGATTTGGCGAACCTGTACAACAATCTGGGAGAACCGGAAAAAGCAGAGAAGGAATACAAAGAAACCCTGGAGTTGGATCCCAAAAATGCGGAAGCCCATTTTTTTCTGGGTAATATCGCAGCCAATCAGAAAAACTTCATTGAAGCAGATTATCACTACCAAAAAGCTTTGTCTCTGAAATCAAACGATGCGCAAATACACAACCAATTGGGTTATCTGCGTTTTGAGCAAAAGCGTTTCGACGAAGCCGAGTTGGAATACAAAGAAGCATTAAGACTCAATCCGGACTACACAGCCGCGCACAACAACCTGGGTCTGCTTTATTATCACCTCAAGAGATTTTCTGAAGCGGAAGAGGAATTTGAAACCACCCTGGAACTGGACCCTTACTACATCAACGCCCAATACAATCTGGGCCTGTTGTACCAGGCGCAGGATCAGGACCATCAGGCTTTGGAAGCATTTCGAAGGGTGTTGCGGCTGGACCCGATGGATACCGAAGTGTACTCCAAACTCGGATACCTGTACGAATCGATGGGAGAATATGATCACGCGGAAACCATCCTCAAAGAATTGACTCAACTGGATCGTGAGAATGTTTTCGGTCATGCACAACTGGCGAAGCTATATACGCTCCGAGAACAATACGACATGGCTTTCACCGAACTGGAAACCGCCTTGAGGCTGGAACCGGAAAACCCCGAGGCCCTGTACCTGCTCGGAAACCTCTATTTCCAAAAGAAAGAATACGGCCCGGCTGAAAGCGTGTTCGAACAAACGGTTTGTCATCACCCGGAAATCGAGGAAGCCTGGATCAAGCTGGGAGTTATTTACTATCGCCAGGAAAAGTATCAGGCTTCATTGAGGGCCTATCAAAAAGCTATCGAATTGAATCCGGACAATCATATTGTCCATTTCAATCTGGCTCTGATTTATGAACACCTGGAAGATCTGGACCAAGCCGAGCAATCCTATCACAAAACTCTGGGACTCAATCCGGAGGATTACGATGCATTGTTTAATCTGGGAATCCTGTATGAAGGTCGGGAGCAACTGGAAGAGGCTTTGCGGAAATACCAGCAGGCGGTGGAACTCAAACCGGAGGATCCGGATACTTACAATAATCTGGGACTGGTGCTTCTCAAATTGGATCAATACGCAGAATCGGAAATGGTACTGAAGGAAGCAGTTCGGCTGAACCCGGAAGATTCCCAAATCCACTTCAACCTGGGAATCCTCTATGAATCCATGGACAATTCCCGCCTGGCTGAAGAAGAGTATTTGGAATCGATCCGGTTAAATCCGGGCGAACCCAAAGTCCACTTCAACTTGGGACTCTTGTACGACAACAGCCAACAATTCATGAAGGCCGAAAACGAGTATCGGGAAGCCATTCATCTGGACCCGGAATACGCGTTCGCGTACAACAATCTGGGCCTCATCTACCTGCGCCGGTACCAAAACCGCGAAGCGGAAGAGATGATCCGTAAAACCATCGAGCTGAAACCCGATTACGCTTCAGGATATTACAATCTGGGACTGATCTATGCCGCAGACTCCGACTACGCCAGCGCGTCTCATTCCTATGAAGAAGCGCTTCGCTTGGACCCCGGCATGAAGGAAGCCCGCCGAAAATTGAAAAGTGCTGAGTTCTGGAACAAGGTGCACACGTTTTTTGGTGGGTTGAAGCGGGTATTTGCCCGTTAATCCCGAGCCCTACTCAAGCGTTTCGAAGTTCTTCAATCGCCTTTTTGTAATCCCCGCTCCCGAAAATGGCCGAACCGGCTACCAGCACATTGGCTCCGGCTTGTTTGATGGTTGCCGCATTGTCCGGCTTGATTCCGCCGTCCACCTCCAGATCCAACTCCACTCCCGATTCGTTCAGGGTGTTGCGGAGCAGCTCGATCTTGCTGAGCACGGAGCCGATAAACTTCTGGCCCCCGAATCCGGGATTAACCGACATCAACAACACCATGTCGACCTGTTCGATGATTTCATCGAGGGCGAATAAGGTCGTGGCAGGATTCAACACCACACCCGCCTTGGCACCATTCTCTTTGATGCGTTCGATGGTACGATGCAAATGCGGGCAGGCCTCGGCATGAACGGATATGATATCCGCTCCTGCGCTGGCAAAGTCCTCTATATATTGATCCGCGTTCTCGATCATCAAATGCACATCGAGGGGAAGTTCCGTCACTTTCCGCAAGGATTCGACGACCAGCGGACCGACTGTGATATTGGGAACAAATTTTCCGTCCATCACATCCACATGTATCCAATCCGCTCCCGCTTCTTCCACAGCTTTCACTTCTTCCCCCAGCCGACTGAAGTCAGCCGATAAAACTGAAGGCGCGATCTTGACCATTGAATCTCCTCTTTACTTTAAATTAAAACGTTCCGGGGTCATCCGGCTTTCGGTGGGATGTGAAACAGGAAAGCCAAAGGATGGGTGCCCTTATTTCTCAACGAGCGGTGAAGAGCATATCATAACGACTCCCGGCAGGCAATCGCCCGACCCGCATAATGAAAAAATCTTTTCTTTCTCCCGCTGGTCAGGGTCCCTTACACCGATTATAATGAAACAGCCGTTGAACCCCTTTCCCTGAACCGATGAACGAGCCAACCGACGGAAACCCAGCAGGAATCAAAAGTTTTTTTGGCAAGGAATATAATATGCTCATCCTGGCCGCCGTCATTGGTGTTTTTGCTGGTGCAGCTTCGACCGTATTCCGATGGATGATCGATTTTTCCGAAGCCGTGTTTTCGGGAGACGGCTTATTGATGGGACTCTCCGCCTGGTGGGTGATGATCCTGATGCCCTTCATGCCAATGCTGGGGGGACTGGTAATCGGCTTTACACGCAAGTATTTTCCGGATGCGGTTGCAGAGAATGGTGTCGATCGCGTCATGGAAGCAGTCGTCCTGAAAAACGGAAAAATCCGGAAACGGGTGCTGTCTGTCTGCGCCCTCACCTCTTCCATTACGATTGGATCTGGAGGATCCGCAGGCAGAGTCGGTCCCACGGTGCAAATCTGTTCCGTTATCGGTTCGATGTTCGGCCAGATAATGAAACTTTCCAGTGAACGTATCCGGGTTCTTGTCGGATGCGGCGCCGCGGCTGGCATTGCGGCAACCTTCAACGCTCCCCTGGCGGGAATGATCTTCGTTATGGAAATCATTCTTGGCGAATTCACCATCTACTCCCTCAGTCCCATTATCATCGCCTCGGTTATGGGAACCGTGACGGGGCACGCCCTGGAAGGTGACGAAATGACCTTCCAGACACCGGTTCATGAAGTGGTCAATCCTTCAGAAATAATTTTTTACCTCCTTCTCGGAATCCTGTGCGGAATCACAGCACATCTTTTTACACAGTGTTACTATCGAACCCAAAAATATTTCGATGACCAAATCAACATCTCCGTTGTTCTCAAACCGGCTCTCGGAGGATTGATCGTCGGATTGCTGGCAATATTCACTCCCCAGATACGAGGCAACGGTTTCCCCGAAATGGAGCAAGTCCTGCACGGTAATTTGTTCTGGGGACTGGCACTGGCTTTGATCTTCACCAAAATCATCGCCACCGCCGTGACCCTCGGGTCTGGAGGCATCGGTGGAACTTTTGCACCCTCCCTGTTCATCGGCGCCATGGTCGGCGCCACTTTCGGAGCGGCAGTTCACGGAGCCCTCCCCAACTGGACCGCCTCCAGCGAAACTTATGCGTTAGTGGGCATGGCCGCTCTGGCCAGTGCCGTGATGCAGGCTCCACTCACCAGCATTCTCATTTTGTTTGAAATGGCTCACGACTACACCATTGTCCTGCCCAGCATGGTTTGTTGTATTGTCGCCACTTACACGATGCGGCGCTTTACAAAAAATTCCATTTACGTTCAGTCCCTGCTCAACCGGGGCATCAATATTCAACACGGTAAAGCCATCTCCATTCTGAGCACCATGTTCGTTCGCGACGTGATGACCCAGGAGGTTGTCACCATTCCCGAGGAAATGCCTTTCAAAAAAATTCTGGAAATCGTATCCTATTCACGCCACTTGTATTATCCGGTGGTGAATCGGGAGGGAGACATGGTGGGAATCATTTCGTTTTCGGACATTCGAGATGCTGCCCAAAATGAAGATATGGAAGAAACCGGCCTCGCCCGCGACCTTGCCACTCCTGACGTGGTGGCCTTAAAACCCAATCATAACCTGAACGAAGCCCTGGCAAAGTTTTCCGAATTGGACGTTGAACAAATGCCGGTGGTGACTGTTGGTGATTCCAAAAAAGTTATTGGTTTACTGCGTCGATCTGATGTTCAGGCAGTGTACGATCGTGAACTCCTTGTCAACGAACTGAAAACCTGAGAGATGAAATGTTTTCCATTTAAACTCTTTGCTATATTCTTTTGGATGGGAATCGTCCTCAACGCCTGCAACGGCGCTGACAATCAACCCACTCGCCGCACACAGTTCATTATGGGGACGCTGGTGGAAATCACCGTTTCCCATTCCGACCCCGAAATCATCCAAACAGCCACCACCCAGGCCTTTGATGAGATGAAGCGCATCGAACAATTGATGAGCACCTATCTCCCCAGTTCGGAAATTTCGCGCATCAACCGCGCCGCGGGTAAAGAGGCCATCCCCGTATCCCGAGAAGTTGAGGAAGTCATCCGGGAAGGGATTTATTGGTCGAAGCAATCCGCCGGAGCGTTCGACATAACGGTTGAACCGCTCGTTCAGCTATGGGATTTTGACGGCGAGAAGGAAATCATCCCCAATGAAAATACCATTCGCAAGACAGCTTCGCTGGTCAATTTCAGGGACATCGAGATAAGAGATCACACGGTAAAACTGAAAAAACGCGGCATGGCCATCAATGTCGGCGGGCTGGCCAAGGGCTACGCGGTGGACCGCGCAACTTCAATATTACGCGGCATGGTGCCGAGCGGCATCGTCAATGCAGGAGGAGATTTGTTTGCCTTCGGTCAAAAAAGCAAGCAAGCCTCCTGGAACATCGGTCTCCAGCATCCCCGCAAACCACAGGATTTACTGGCGGCTTTTGCCGTAAAAAACCAGGCGATCGCCACGTCCGGCGATTACCAGCGATATTTCATCAAGGACGGCATACGCTACCACCACATCTTCGATCCGCAAACCGGCAAACCCGCGCGCTTGATGATCTCCGCCACGATCATCACCACGGAGGTCATGGATGCCGATGCTTTGGCAACCGCTGTTTTCGTTATGGGACCGGACAAGGGAATCGAGTGGGTCGACTCCATGGACAATGTTGAAGCCATGTTGGTTTTAGAGGATGAAACGATCCGCTACAGCAAAAACTTCCGCAAACAACCGCAATTCACTCTCAAATAATCTTTTTTCTAACGAGCTGAGCCGCGTGAAGGTTTAAACCGTTTGAATAAAATATTAGGTTAAAACGTTGTTACTCTCTTTTCTTTTTAAATATGTATCTATTCCGTACCCTACACATCCATAAGCCAGCCCCCAAACGATTCCTTCAACCAAATAAATAATAACGTAATGGTTTAATCCGTTAACAACCTCTTTGGGTTCCAAAAATCCAAAAAATACGGAAAGATCATATCCAAATGAACTATGAAAAAATGTAGAAAAATAACCCATCATACCCAGAACATACCCTACTACATTAGGCACCAAATATATCAAAATATACAAACCCATACTAAAGGGTACAATGATAAACCCGAAAGCGGCTCCCGAACAACTATACTTGTGTTCTGGACGGTATGAGCGAGCCCAGAAATATACACTAATGGGAACTAATATGAGAGCATTCAGAGGCAGCAATTCCACTTTACTTTACCTCTGACCGAGAAGGCTGGAACCGTTTCAGCAAAAGAGAGTTACTGACAACGGAAACGGAGCTGAATGACATGGCCGCTGCGGCAAACAGGGGCTTTAAAAGAACTCCGTAGGCTGGATACAATACCCCGGCGGCGATGGGAATTCCCAGAATATTGTAGAAGAATGCCCAGAACAGGTTCTGTTTAATTTTTTTCAAGGTTGAGCGGCTAAGCTCAATGGCGTCCGCAACTGCGTTCAGGTTTCGTGACATGAGAGTGATGTCCGAAGTTTCCATGGCAATATCGGTACCCGACCCCATGGCGATTCCAATATGCGCCTCCGCCAGAGCCGGTGCATCGTTAATGCCATCCCCCACCATGGCGACAAAATGTCCCTGCTCCATCAATCGTTTCACCTCATTCGCCTTGTCGCCCGGAAGCACCTCTGCAAGCACTTCATCAATGCCCAGGACATCGGCCACAGCGCGGGCGGTCAAAGCGTGATCCCCGGTAATCATAATCACCTTCATCCCTTTTTGTTTTAATCGGGCTATGGCCTCTTTGGCGTGCGGTTTGATCTGATCGGAAGCTGCGATCATACCGCCCAGACGTCCATCCACCTGAACCAGCATGGGAGTTTTACCTTCCCGCGTCCATACTTCCAGTTCCGTTTCAACGGAAGATAAATCCAAACCCGCGTCCTCCATCAACTTGCGGTTACCGATAACCACGTCATGACCATCCACGCGCGCCTGCACCCCGAAACCGGGAAGCACTTTGAAATCCTCCATGGGCGGCAGAATAATATCGCGTTTTTCCGCAGCGGCCACCACTGCTTCGCCCAACGGATGCTCCGATCCTTTTTCCAGGGCCGCGGCTAAAGACAACAATTCGATATCATTCATGTCCTGATCAGGGGGAATCGCGAGATCCGTCACCTCCGGCTGGCCCAGGGTCAGCGTCCCGGTTTTATCGAATACTACTGTATCGATCTTCTGAGCCTGTTCGAGAACCTCACCACCTTTGATCAAAACCCCCAACTCGGCTCCCCGCCCGGTTCCCACCATGATCGCAGTGGGTGTCGCCAAACCCAGCGCGCAGGGACAGGCGATGATCATGACGGAAATAAAAATCATCATCGCAAATAAAAACGGATCCGTCGGAAGCGCGGAGAACGAATCTCCCCAAACCCACCACACGACAAACGCAAGACTTGCGAAGCCGATCACGGCGGGAACGAAAATTCCGGCAACCCGGTCTGCCAATCGCTGAACCGGCGCTTTCGACCCTTGCGCTTCTTCCACCCGCTTGATGATATGCGCGAGCACCGAATCCTTCCCCAAGTGAGTGGCTCGCATCTTAAAATATCCGGTTTTGTTGATGCTGGCGCCGATGACGAGATCACCGACCTGCTTTTCAACAGGGATGCTTTCTCCTGTGATCATGGACTCATCGATCGTAGTCGGCCACTCCACGAGAATGCCGTCCACAGGAACCTTCTCTCCGGGACGGACCAGAAGGATGTCGTCATGAACAACTTGTTCCACCGGAATATCGAGCTCTCTTCCTTCACGTTCAACGCGTGCGGTTTTAGGCTGCAGACCGATCAGTTTTTTAATCGCGCTTGAGGCGCGCCCCTTGGCACGCGCTTCCAGCAGGCGGCCCATCAACACAAGAGCAATGATCATGGCCGAGGTGTCGTAATACACCAGCACTTCCGGCCCAAAAACCTTGAGGGTCGATGGAAAAAACGTGGCGAATACACTGTAAGCATAAGCCACCGTAGTTCCGACGGCGATCAGAGTGTTCATGTCCGCGTAACCGTGCCTAAGTCCGGTCCACGTACCTTTATAAAACTGCCAGCCGCCCCAGAACTGAACCGGTGTGGCCAATAGAAAAAATAGAAAATGATAAGCCCCCGGCTCCCACTGTGGAAAAAACCCCAGCGTATCCCGCATACCTCCCGCCATGATCAACACTGCAGCGAAACCGCTGAAACCCAGCTTAAGAGTCAACTGTCGGGTCTCCTGCCGATGCCGCTCTTCTTCCAAATCACGGTTGGATAAATCCTCAATTTCTCCTTGAGGCATGTGATATCCGATTTGTTCCAAAGCGTCCTGGAAATCCTTCATACCCAGACTGGACTCCAGATATTCAACGGTGGCGCGTTCGTTGGCGAGATTGACTTGCGCATCTGTCACCCCGTCCAGTCCTCGCAGTTTTTTTTCAACACGGGAAACACAGGAAGCACAGGTCATGCCTTCCACGGGAAAAGTTCTCTTGACCGTCGGCACATTAAAGCCAATTTTTTCAATAGCTTGTATAATCTGCTCCGAAGAGGTGCGGTCGGGATCAAAGTCTACGGTGATGGATTCGGAGCCGAAATTGACACTAGCCTGATCCACCCCCTCCAGCCCCCCCACCTTTTTTTCTATGCGGGAGGCACAACTGGCGCAACTCATTCCTTTCACGGGAAGAAGAATATGCTGGCCTTTAATTGTATTCGTCTCGGACATCCTTCATAATCCTTGCAATCAACCTGTCTCTCCAGTCACCCAGGATACATCTTAATGATAACAGATTTCAGGCCTTACCCGGCCGGAGAACCAATATGATGAACTTATATAAGACTCCATCCGTCACTTTACAAGCCGGGGCAATCCTTTTCCTGATGATACTGGGAACCTTTGGGTGCACACACAGCTTCCCATCAGAAACGAAACTCATCGATTTAAGTCATAATTTTGATGAAACCACTATTTACTGGCCGACCAGTAAATCATTCAAACTGGATACGGTCCACAAAGGAGCCACTGCACAGGGATTCTGGTATGAAGCCAACAACTACGAAGCGGCTGAGCATGGTGGAACACATATGGACGCACCGGTGCATTTTGCAAAGGGAAAATGGACGGTGGACCAGATTCCTTTGTCCCGTCTTGTCGGCCCGGGGGTATTGATCGATATCAGCGCAAGAGCGCAAGGCCAACCGGACACTTTGATTTCCAAACAGGACATTCTGGACTGGGAAACTCTCCATGGCCGCTTGCCTGAAGGATCCATCCTGCTGGTGCGGACCGGGTGGGAAACGTTCTGGCCGGATAAAAAGAGATATCTGGGTTCGGACCAACCGGGAGAAACCACCCATTTGCATTTTCCCGGATTCAGTGAATCGTCTGCACGGTTTCTAACCGAGGAAAGGAAGGTTGCGGCGGTGGGACTGGATACAGCAAGCCTGGATTACGGACAATCCAAAGATTTTCCTGCCCATCAAGTGTTCGGTGCGGCCAACGTTCCGGGATTTGAAAATCTGCACAACCTTGACGCCCTGCCTGCTAAAGGATTCCGGGTCATTGCCCTTCCTATGAAAATCGGCGGCGGCAGTGGAGCCCCGTTGAGAATTATCGCAGAAATTCCTTGATCAACGATTCGGGAATCTTTCTATTTCTGGGAAAACAGGGATTTGAAAGTGAAGAACCCATACAACAGGAGAAGTACGGCGATCAACCCGCTGGTAAAACTGCTGTCCGCCAGGGAAGTGATAAAGAAATAGGCTCCCGCGAGCGTCAAAACCAGGCCGATCATAAAGTAGCCGGCAAAACGAAAAACCTTTTTACGAGGTTCATGATGGAGGTTGTCACGCTTGTATTTGAGTTGCCAACGCCAGCGCAAAACATAATACGTGTGACGAAGCCAGGAAATGAGACCTTTGTCTTCAGCAATATTGGCGTTACAGTACATGCAACGCGAATCCGAAGGCCGGTTGGGAAAACCGCAGTTCAGGCACAGTTTTTGTTCCTGCTGATGACGCAAAGCAATGGGTTCTTTTTTTGGCTTAGCCATGTTGATGCGACTCCAAACCAGGTTTCGCTGTACCGGAAACGGACAAAAATTCACTTAAAAAACAAACTAGGATGTTTGCTAAAATTCTATTATGATTACCCTATGGTGTCAACGAGCAACCTTTTGCAAACCTGTTTTCATTGGTTAACCCTTTAGGTTAGTGTAATCAAACTGTTACGGCTTATGCTTTTGAGAATCATTATATTGTTGACGATCCTGTCATCCTCCCTGCCAGACGGTGCCTGGGCAACTCCCGGCAAGACCGCCAAGGACTCAATGGTTCTTATTCCCCAGGGCGCTTTTGAAATGGGAAGCCGCAAATCATTGCGTGAACTGGACCCGGTTTCCATTTTTCAGGCGGACCGGCATATGTTGGGACCCGAGGACCCCGCTCATGAAGTAATTCTTGATGCTTACTACATTGATCGTTATGAAGTGTCTAATGCAGACTATAAAAAATATCTGGAAGCGAAAAGCTCTAAAAAACACCCGCGCTACTGGGACGATTCCAACTTCAACCAGCCCAACCAACCCGTCGTAGGAGTCACCTGGAAAGAAGCGCGGGCTTTCTGCAAATGGAAAGGGAAACGCCTGCCTACGGAAGCAGAATGGGAAAAGGCCGCCCGCGGTAAACGTCCGGTCAAATACCCCTGGGGAAATGAAGAACCCGATAAAACCCGCCTCAATTTTAACAACCATGTCGGCAAGACGACCCCGGTAGGAATCTATCCAACCGGGAAATCGGATTATGGCATATTTGATTTATCCGGTAACGTTGCCGAATGGGTTCGAGACTGGCATTTTCCGGAATACTACCTGTTTTCTCCCAAGGAAAACCCTCCGGGACCGGATAAAGGCCATTACAAAATTATCCGCGGCGGCAATTGGAAAAACAACGCTGAAGATGTCCGCCTCACCTACCGTAACGCAACCGTTCCCAAAGCGCGCAGCAAAACAGTCGGCTTTCGTTGTGTCGCCGACGTTCCAAAGTCTGCTAAAAATGATTGAGAAATATTTATCGTTCGTGGAGTTGCCCGAGGATTCGGTCGAGTAGGATATCGGCAATTTCTATTTTGGCAAGAAGCGGAAGTGATTCGACCCTGGCGCGCCGGTCGATGAGAACGACCTGGTTGCTATCGGATTGGAACCCTATACCGGGCGCGCTGATATCGTTGGCAACAATCAAATCGAGTTGCTTGCGCTGCAGTTTCTCGGTCGCACTTTGAACTATATTTTCGCTTTCTGCCGCAAAACCGACAACGAACTGATTCGATTTCTTTTCCGCCACCGCCTTTAAAATGTCCTGCGTCGGTTGAAGATTGAGAGTGAGCGGCTTCTCTCCATTTTTCTTAATCTTTTCCTTCTGGACCGATTCCGGCGCGAAATCACCCACGGCGGCGGTCATGATCAACACGTCACACTGTGGCAGATGATCGAGGACCAGCTCACCCATTTCGCCTGTCCTTTGGCAATTCAAAAGATTTACGCCGAAAGGCGGTTCCAGATGAGTCGGCCCGCTGATAAGGGTCACTTCTGCACCACGGCTCCGGGCCTGCCGGGCGATGGCGTATCCCATTTTTCCCGAAGACCGATTGGTGATAAAACGTACCGGATCGAGCGGCTCCCGGGTCGGTCCGGCGGTCACTAAAATACGCAGACCGGCCAAGTCGCTTTGTCGAAGCAGAGATTTACGAACCGTTCCCAACAGACGCTCGGGCTCCGCGAGTCGGCCCAAGCCCACCGTACCACAAGCCAACTCCCCCGCCTCCGGGTCGATAATTCCAACTCCCCGTTTTTTCAATGTGCGAATATTTTCCTGGACGGCGGGATTGTCCCACATCTTGTCGTTCATGGCCGGGGCAACCAGAACAGGACCGGAAAACGCCGAAAACAAAGTCGATAACGGATCGTCTGCCAAACCGTGCGCCATTTTTCCGATGGAATTGGCCGTAGCGGGTGCAACGACCATCAGATCGGCTTTCTCCGCTGCACGGATGTGCTCCATCGAAGCGGAAGCCTCGTTGCCAAATATTTCGTGGTAAACAGGATGACCCGTCAGCGCTTCAAAGGTGAGCGGTGTGACGAACTGCTTGGCGTTTTCTGTCATCACCACATACACCTCAGCGCCTTCTTTGATTAAAAGACGCGAAAGCTCCACTGCCTTGTACGCCGCAATGCCGCCGGAAACGCCAAGCGCAATTCTTTTCCCTTGTAGGGGATGGGTCCGGTTTTGTGGTTCTTTGTCACTCATTGTTTAATTTTCCTGTTTATATGAGGATCACTTTACCATAAAATGCCTCCCAAACAGAGCGGCTCTTCCAACTCTTATATACCCGATAATACCGGAATTGAAAGTATCGCTATCACCCTCCCTAATATGGCCCGTCCTTTGAAAATCATGTTTGTCTCCCCGGAGGTGTACCCCTTCGCCAAAACCGGCGGGCTGGGAGACGTGTCGGGCGCCCTGCCTCTGGCATTGAAACAACAGGGTCACGATGTCCGTGTGATACTCCCCAAATACCGGTCGGTCGACGAATCCAAACGTTCCGTTCAACCGATGGGATTGACGGTTGCCGTTCCCATCGGGCCGGAAGTGAAGCACGGGGAACTGTATGAGGCCCGGCTGAACCGAACGGTACCCGTCTATTTTGTTGATCAGGACAACTACTTTGATCGAGAAGGACTCTACGGGAATACCGACGGGGATTACCCTGACAACGCAGAGCGGTTTATTTTTTTCGATCGGGCGGTTCTGGAGGCCTGCAAAGCACTCGACTTTCAACCGGATATCATTCATTGCAACGATTGGCCCACCGGACTGATTCCCTGTTATCTCAAAACCACCTTCGCCGGTGACCCATTTTTTAAGACCACCCGCTCGGTTTTTTCCATCCATAATATGGGCTATCAGGGGAATTTTGACGAACGGTATTTCCCCCTGGCGCATCTACCCTGGAAAGTGTTCACAATCGAAGGCATCGAATTCTACGGTTTTTTCAGTTTCATGAAAGCGGGACTGGTTTACGGGGATAGGTTGACAACGGTCAGTAAAACTTACAGCAAAGAAATCCTCACTCCGGAGAATGGGTTTCATATGGACGGTGTGTTGCGTCAATATCAGAAAAAATTATCCGGGATTTTGAATGGGGCCGATTACGTGAAGTGGGATCCGCAGACGGATTCCCGTATCAAAACCCGATACGGCCCCAAGTCGCTCAAGGGAAAAAAGGAGTGCAAAAAGAGCCTGCTTCGGAAACTGTCCATCAAACTGACGGAGGAAACGCCTTTGATCTGCATGGTGACACGTCTTTCACAGCAAAAGGGAATCGATTTGTTGATTCAGAATTTCGTTGAGCTCATGGTACAGGACGCAGCCCTGGTGATCCTGGGCTCCGGTGAAGAACGTTATGAAACATTTTTTATGGAACAGAGTGAGATTTATCCCAAGCGGTTTCGTTATATTAATGGTTTCGACGAAAAACTGGCGCATCAGATCATCGCCGGCAGCGATCTGCTGTTAATGCCTTCGTTGTATGAGCCCTGCGGCTTGACCCAAATGTATGCACTCCGCTACGGAACCGTTCCGGTGGTGCGCCGGGTCGGAGGTCTTGCCGACACGATCAAGGCGTTTCAATCCGGGAAAAACCAGGGAACCGGTTTTCTATTCAAAACTTCAGAAGCGGACGACTGGATTTCTCTGCTTCAAAAAGCCTTGGATTTATTTTCCAAGAAAAAGGTCTGGAAAAGCCTGATGTTGAACGGAATGAAGCAGGATTTCAGCTGGGAGAAATCGGCAAAAGAATATGTTCGGCTGTATCGCCGGACTCTCAAAAAAGATTAACCAAACTGTCTCCAAACCCGCATCGACTAGTATTTACCGTTGCAAAACCTTCCTGATTATAATAAAAACTAACTGCTCGGCCCAAAGGGTACCCAGACTTCCCGGATTCTTCTTACCGAGTCCGGGAGACGCCCCGCAAGGGATTGGAGGCATTGTGAAAAAAATTCTGGTTGTGGATGACGAAGATAATATCCGCCTGCTGTACCAGGAAGAATTGCGGGATGCCGGATACGAGGTTTCGCTGGCCGGAAATGCAGAAGAAGCTCTCAAAAAAATAGAAGAAGATCCCCCGGATTTGATCACGCTGGATGTGAAACTGCCGGGTATGAGCGGTTTCGATTTTCTCAAGGAGCTCAAGCAAAATCGAAAGGATATTCCGGTCATTTTGTGTTCGGCTTATGGAACCTACAAACAGGAGTTCCAGCTCTGGGCTTCGGAGGCCTATGTCATTAAATCCGCAGACCTCCGGGAATTGAAAATGACCATCAAAGAAATTCTCAGCAATTAACCCAACAGCTTGAAATACTGAAAGCAACCTATGCAGGAACCGCGATTTATCGCCATCGAAGGGTCCATTGGAGCCGGGAAGACCACTCTGGCTCACCGACTGGCCAAACAATACGATGCCCGTCTGGTCCTTGAAGTGGACGAGGACAACCCGTTCATGGACAAGTTTTACGAAGACCGGTCCACTTACGCGTTCCAGACCCAGGTTTTTTTTTTGCTGAACCGGTACAACCAGTACCTGGAGCTCGCCCAGAGGGATTTATTCAGCAATGTGGTGATTTCCGACTATCTGTTCCATCGTGACCGGATTTTCGCGGGGCTGAATCTGGACGGTCACGAACTGCACCTCTACGAACAGCTGTTCAATCTGATCAAAATCAAGATTCCCAAGCCGGATTTGGTGCTTTTTCTGCAGGCGGAGACCCCAGTCCTGCACACCCGAGTGGAAAAAAGAGGCCGGCGATTCGAGCAGAACATGGAGTATCAGTACCTGGAGGACGTTAACCGGGCCTTCAATAATTTCTTCTTTTATTACGCAGAAACCCCTCTTTTGGTCATCAATACCAACGAAATCGACTTGGCCGGCGAAAAATATAACTTCAAAGAGTTGATTAACAAGATCAATAATCATAGAATAGGCCGTGAGTATTACAATCCGCTTGGATCCTGACAAGACCGGGACGGAGTTGCATAGTACGAGTTTGGGGGGAGTTCGGAAGGAAGACCA
>JANQEK010000027.1 GCA_028278405.1 Nitrospinaceae bacterium | reverse complement strand
CTCAGAGGGCGGGTTGGATTTCTCTTTTGAGTGACTGCCCAGTCCCAGGGTGGAGCAGGCTCCCAATAGCATACAGAGTCCCCCGCATAAGATCCCTTGGCGCAGAAGGTACAGTTTTTTTCGGCGAAACAATTCGATGGAGTGCATAGTCATTAGAAGAGTTGGGCCAGGCCTTCGTTGGCGAGGGCATCGGCGCGTTCGTTTTCCGGATGTCCGTCGTGTCCGCGGACCCAGATCCATTTAATTTTATGAGGCTCGCTTAGCTTCAACAATTCCTGCCATAACTCTTTATTCTTTACCGGTTGCTTGGACGAAGTGACCCAGTTTTTCCGAACCCAGCCGTCGACCCATTCGGTCATTCCCTTGACCAGATATTGTGAATCCGAAGTCAACTCGACCTCGCTCGGTTTTTTGAGTTGTCGCAGGGCAACGATGGCGGCGGTCATTTCCATGATGTTGTTGGTGGTTTCTTTTTCCCCGCCTTTCAGTTCAAGCGTTTCTCCGTTGCGGACGATAATGCATCCATAACCTCCCGGACCGGGATTGCCCTTACAGGCACCATCGGTATAGATCTTGGCTTTTTCCATGAGCGGTTGAGAGGCTTTCGAAAACAATCTAATTGCTTGATTTTTAAAACGTAACAAACGATTTAATATAACACAATATCATCCGGAAATTAAGTTGGGTGTCGGAACTGTCGAAAAAGGCGGTCCTTAAATAGGTCAAAATTTGCCCTTCCCGATGCATGCTTGGGTGCAGGAATGATACTGTCAGAGGGTCGTATGGGGTGCTGAGAGCGGTGAGCGGGCACAATTTTCGGTTTTTTTTGTTATTAACATACTGTTTTTAAAAGTATTTTTTGCTGCTTGCCGATAGGAATCATTGAGCTTTTGGTTTTTCAGATTTACAGTGAAAACGGGCCCGAGAGATAAATGGCGAATGAGGCCAGTATTTTGTTGGAACTTGCGGAAAAATCAGTACAATCAACATTATTTGTTGTATGGAAAAGGTTTGACAAGGCTACAAAGAGTGTTTTATAGTTGGGCCTCGCAAACGGAAACCAAAGGAAGTTAAACCTTTAAAATAAAAGGATTAGAGGGATGGGAGAGTATCAAGTTGTAGCCGGTCCGGAGGCTTTTTTGCCGCCTGCCGCAGCGAGTATGGGGATTACGTTGCCGGATCCCGGACAAGCCCATATCGAAGGGCGCATTGTTGATGAAGATGAAGCTTATGAGCACGCTGCACGCAAAATGCTGGGTGCTAAAGTGCCGACCATTTTTCCCGGACCATTGGTCTTGTGGAAATGGAATGAAAAGGCTGCGAAAAAGGCTCAGGCCATTCGTGAATTGGCAGATTCTATGCCGGCCCGGCTGATCCCGATGGCGGATTACCGTCCCAAGTATCCCAAGATTATTCCGGAATTGGAAATCAACCCGAACCATCCCAATTTGACCATCTGGCACAACAAGATCGATGTTTGTATTTTTATCGGTGTGCATTGCCACCAGGCTAACCTGGCGCTTAAAATTATTCGGGGAGGAACCGATTGCTACACGATGGCGATGTGTGCACAAGCCGGTCATGAGGATGCCTGTCTGTCGTTCCGCGACATATCAGTGGAAAAAATTAAAAAGTTACAGACTACTGTGGAGAGATTGAAAAAGGAAGGTGTTGAAAGCCAGGCTCTCCCGTTCACGCAGTTCAGGATGAGCCGCCAGGGACGGATCGAAGGATAAAGCGAGCACCCCGCATGATTGAGATATGCGGGTTAGCGATATTCAACCAAGTTTGCATTTTTGTATAAACGTTATTCAACATTGAATCGAGTATGAGGGAGTACTTTTATGAATAAAAAGGTGGAAGCTCAGGATAAAAGAATACTGGTTTCCGAGAATGTGAAACTGGGTGAAAAAACCCCCAAGGGTCAGACCGTTACGGATCCGAACATTCTGTTTAATGAAGTCGAGCGCACTCCTAGCTTTTTGACCGGTTCCGAAGTTATACGTGCTGCCATCAAGCGGGCCAATCTGGATGTTTCCGTGGCTTACCCCATCACTCCCCAGAGTGAAGCGGCGGCGTTGATCGGTGAGTTGTATGCCGAAGGTTATGTGCGTGAATACTTCCGTGGTGAAAGCGAATTTGCGGTTATGGGACAATGTGCCGGCGCCTCTTTTGGCGGTGCGCGGGTGTTTACCACCACCGCCGGTCCGGGAACCCTGCGGGCTATGGAGAACTTCCCCATGTGGGCCGGTTCCCGCCTGCCGATTCAGGTCTGTGTGACCTGCCGGGGCATCAATTCTCCGCTGAGTATTCAGCCGGATACCCTGGAAATGTACTACCTTCTGGAAACGGGTATGCTGGTCTGGCACGCTGAAACCGCGCAGGATCTGTATGACTGGATTCTCGGAGGATTCATGGTTTCCGAACAGCCGGATGTGCATCTGCCGCTGGCGCTGTGTTGTGACGGTTTCTTTGTGACTCATACGAAAGACACAGTAATGCTGCAGTCTGATGAGTACTGTATTCCGGCTTACGATCCCTACCGTTCTCCGGTACCGTGTATGGATATGGAATGTCCGCCGGTACGGATGATGCGCGATCCTTTTATTATGAAATCCAATTACATCAGCTATATGACTCATGCTTCGTGGCAGCAGGAGATTCATGCGGCGGTCGAACGATCCCGCAAGCACACACTGCCGATCATGAACGGTTCCCTGATCGAAACTGAAAATCTGGATCGGGAAATCCTGATCGTTGCTTCGGGTACTGCGGTATCCCAGGGACGTGAAGCGATCCGCCTTCTTGAAGAAGAGGAAGGAATTAAAGTGGGTCTGGTGAAAATTAAATCCATCCGTCCTTTCCCGACCGAAGAAGTAAGGGAGGCTACTGCCAATGCCAAGACGATCTTTGTTCCGGAGTTCAACGTCAAGGGCTGGCTGGCGCGTGAAGTTAAAGCCATTCTTCCCAACAATGAGCGGGTCGTTGCAGGACCGCATGTCGCGGGTGGCATGACCATGCCTTCGGAAGTTATTGTGGATGAGATCAAAAAATCTCTGGGTATTGCAGGGCCGAGATTGGAGTCCCGCGGTTAGTCCGGATAGAGAGTGGTTTGAATAAAAGTTAATTTAATTTCTATAAAAATCTTTCGAGAGGAAGTTATATATGAGTAAGGAAAAAATACAACTCAACGATGCGTTGGCGGACATCATGCCTCCGGAATATCAGGAGATGGTGGCTACAGCGACCTTCGGTAATGAAGATCGAAGCTGGAAGGATATTGGGACCTCCAAAGAGTTGATCGAGCAGCATTCGCTGTGTGCCGGGTGTCCGGAATCGATTGCGTTCCGGTTTATCTTGGCGAGTATTCCTGCGCCGGAAGATTCGGTGTTTGTTGGATCCACCGGTTGTACCAGTCTCGTGTTTCCGCATGTGGGTGTACAGAACATTCACTCCCTGTTCGGCAACCAGAACGCGATTGCGTCCGGCCTTCAACGGGCTCTAAAACTCCGTTTTCCGGATGTGTATAAAGACGTGATCGTTTTGGCGGGTGACGGCGCAACCGTGGATATCGGTCTGGATATGACCATGCAGTCTTGGTTCCGTCAGGAAAAGTTCACCACCATTTGTTTCGATAACGAGTTGTACGCCAATACCGGCGGTCAGGAAAGCGGCCTGATGCAGAAAGGTTTTGTTTCCAAAATGGCCCCGGTCGGCAAAAAGTTCGAGAAGGTCCGTTTGCCGGAAATCGCGTTTGAGTCCGGGTGTCATTATGTTGCCTGTCTGACGGTGAGTAAGCCCAACCGTGTCGAACAGGTTATCCGCAATGCTATTTATGTGTCGCGGGAGTTCGGTCCGACCTATGTTCAGCTGTACACGCCCTGTATTCTCGAAATCGGAAAACAGAGTATGGAAGGCTTGGATGAAATGAAGGAATCCGAAGCCATTGGGCAGCGGTTTGTCATGAAAGAGTTCATGACCGATGAGGTCAAGGAGTTCTTGAAAGAAAAGAATGCCGAGCAGAAGGCCCGGAAAAAAGCGGCTAAAGCGGCTGTTACGGCCTAACTCATAGAGGAGATTGTTGCGATGTCTGAACCTGTCATGAAACGAATGAATATCCGTATCTCCGGTCTGGGTGGACAGGGGGCGGTTACGGCAGCTCACCTGTTGGCCATGGCGGCTAACAAGATGGGCAAATTTTCTATTTCTAATCCATTTTTTGGCGCGGAAAAACGAATGGCTCCCGCTGAAAGTTATGCGCGAATCGGCCCGGAAAAAATTTACGACCGGGGTGAGCTGGTATTTCCTGACGTGATTCTGGTATTTCATCCGCAGGTTATTACTCAGCAGAAAAGCTATACGGCTCCGTTTTACTCGGGTATTAAGAAGGGCGGTTTGGTTATTATCAATACCAATACTGATCTTTTGAGTGACGAAGACCATAAGCGCCTCGAGGATGATAACGTGACGCTTTATAATTTTGATGCCACGACTTTGGCATTGGAAATCGGCGGCACCGAATTGTCCACCAATATGGCGATGATCGGAGCCTGCGCCGGGGTGACCAAAGTGGTCGACCTGCCCGCTATGGAAGCTGCTGTTAAGGATCGGTTTGGTAAACGATACGTTGCATCCGGCGGAACCGCCTCGCTTGATGAAGCGATCAAAAAGAAATACGCTAAAAAGGAGCAGTTGCTCCAGAAAAACAACGATACGATCAAAAAAGCTTATGAGATGAGCGATGAATGGTCACAAGCTTCATCTTATGCTCCCGCGTATTACGAAACGGCGTAAAGATCAACGAAAGACTTTAATTTAAACCAAGAAGGAGCTATTCAGAGTGTACAACGTAGCGTACGTCCATGACGATAAATGTATTGCCGAAAAAGGGTGTCGGCTTTGCATCATGTATTGCCCTGAGGCAGATTGCATCATGCTGAACACAGAAAAAATGAAAGCGGAAGTGGTGATCCCCCGTTGTAAGGGATGTGACCTCTGTAAGGTGGTTTGTAGCACCCACAACGCAATCTCCATGCATCCCGTCAATCAGAGTACCGGTGAAATCATTATAGGTGAAAAAGAAGCCGAAGCCGCCGGACTGGGTCAGGCGTATTCCGGATAAGCTCCTTCATGAAATCTTTAACCCATGGCGTAAAAGCCATGGGTTATTTTTTTTTCAATTGAAATCGGTAACCCTGGAAAGAGCCCTCTGGCCTTTCCATGACTCGAGGGAAAAGATTTATGGTCGATACTTTTGCCAAAGAGATAGATTGCGTTTTATGTCAGGAGCGTTTCAGCCCGGTTATTGAACCGGAAGAAGATAAAACTTCTTACGATATTTACTGCACCTCATGCGTCAAATGGGTTCGTATTGGGAAATCAGACCCGGTGCGAACGGCTCTCCGCACTATCCTGAAACTGGAAGGCGAGCCTCTGGCGTTGGCAATTCAGAATTACCTTTCCGCGTGTCCCTGTGGCGAGGAGTTCAGTCACGATTCCGGCAAGCGCTGCCCGGCGTGTATCCATAAAATCAAAAGTGAAACTCACGCGAGTCCCGCTCCCAATGAATTTTACTGTATCTGGAATATCCAAAAACTTAAGGAAATCGAGGGTAAAGTCTTCGAATACGTTCTGGACCGGCTGGATTCGGAAGAGGAAAATCTCAATCAATTGATTGCGAGATTTGAGAACGGAGAAATTGACCCTGGTACCTACATGGAAAGTATGGAAAACATCCAGATCCGTGAAGCGATGGATGTGGCGGTCATTAAAACCTGGGCGATGCTCGCCGGACCTGAAATGGTTTTTCGTGCCGCAGAAGAACATGGGCTGACGATTCGCTACGGGTCTCGCATCCTGGTGAGGATCGCTGAGGGTCTGGAGATGGGATATGGTATTTCGGTTCTGACCACTCTTTCGAAAGAGGAAAAAAACCTGGATGGTGCTTCAAAAAAGGAAATCCAGACGTTCATCAAAAAAATAGCAGGGGGTTTCTAACGTTTCCGTAACTTTTTACGGAACCTTTTGCTATTATAAGTATCTTAACAATGGACGTGTTATTGTTCTCTCCCTGTTTGCTCAACGCCCCGGAAACGGGGCTTTTTTTTTGTTCCGCGTTATTTCCCTTTGTTATCGGTTACTTGGATGCGTATTTCAGCCCCGTTGGCCCGGATTTCCGGAATGTACATGGCATGCCCAAGGATCGGAAGCGCATGGAACCGGCCCGGCACTTCGGCCCGCAGGGTGTAGCGTATCTGCCAGACTCCCTGCGGCAGTTTGTCGATGAACAGAGCGACTTTCCGGTCGCGCAATTCCTGATAGACCCACCGGTTCCGCCCCGTATAATCGGAATGGGGGGTGTGTCCTGCGGAGACGATTGCAGACTTTTTTCTTTTCTTTTGTGGGGACTTTCCAAAAGTCCGTTTGACCGTCGATTGTTTCAACTCCTGCGCATAAAGTGATTCGCCGCTTTTGATCTGAACGGCTTCCAGCCCTGCAGGCTTCAAATCTTCAAATATCAGATATTCGTAATGGTTTTTGGCTTCAATCGTAAGAACCGTTTCAATGCGCTCGCCACTGGCCACCGTTTCTCCGTCGTTAAGCGGCACTTTGTCATAAACATAACCTTTGAGCAGAGTCGGACGCCCCACCAGCTTGTAATACTGGCGTTGCACGAAAATCTCATTGCCCGATGCGGTAATAGGATCCTCCAGGCTGAAAAATGTGGCGTTGGCGGCAAAGTACAGTGGCCCCTCTCCGCTTTTCCGGATCAGACGGATGGTGTTGACGCCGTCCAGGATTCGTTTCGAGTCGATATCGAAGCGACTGGGCGCGCGTAACACGTCCCTCACTTTTTGGGTGGTAATGGTTTTGCCGTTCACCTGCAATTCATACTCCTGGGTGCCCTCAAGCTCCCCGCTGGTTTTGAGGTATTGGTTCATCGCCATCACGACAATTGCGGTGTCTCGTGTGTTGCTCCAGTTGGCGCCGCGCCGGTTTTTAATGAGCCAGTTCATGACGGGCTCCACCAGCTTGTTTTTTGGATCGATGGTGAGCAAGGCGCGCAGGCCAAATGCCGTGGCTTCCACTCCGCCATTCGACCACCGATAAAAAATGCCGTCTTCCCCCCAGTGCGCTGTAGCCATCGCTCCTTGCTGCGATTTTTTTGAGCCGCGTTGGATTATGGAGGTGTCCGGAGTTTTATCGATAATCACTCCGTTCTCGAGATTCTCAATCAATGTTCGAGCTTCTTTCTTGAATCCGTAATGATGTGCCGCCAGAGCCAACAGAGACCGGGTATAGGCGTTGAGACGGCTTTTGTGTTTCCACAGGTTGCGGAATGCCTTGCTTTGAAACCTGTCCATGCGCTTGATTTTTGTGACGGCATGGTAGGCCGACACAGCGTGGAGCATCCAGGCCTGGAGATCGTGCTGGTCTTCCGCCTCCACCAGTTCTTTGATGAGAAAGCGGTAAGCGCGTTTGAGCACGCTGCGGTCCACCTCAATTCCGGATTGCCGCGCGAGACTCAGTCCCCACAACACATACGCTGTCATGAAATGATCGCTGTCGCCTTTCTTCCACCAGCTCCACCCACCGTCATTGTGTTGAAAATCATACAGGCGGTCCAGGCCCCTGCGGGTCATCGCATCCAGCTCAGTCAGATTCTTTTTGCCTTTACGATGGGTTTTACCCGTGTGTTGGGTTTCGATACCGCCGAAAATCTTGTTTTGGATCGAGCCGGGTTTCAAGCCCTGATCCATCAGTGTTTTCGTTACAATGACCGCCGGCAGAAACCGGCTCAGCGTCTGTTCGGTGCAGCCGTAGGGATAATCGATCAGATAAGGCAAGGCATCGAGCATCGTTACAGCCAGGCTGGGAGTGATCTGAACACTGAGTCGTGTCGAGTCCTTTTTCCGTTCTTTCGGGATGTGGAGATAGACGGATACTTCTTTGCTGCGCACCTTCCCTGAGGCAGCAAGGTACTTTTCAACCCCATGTTCATGAATGATAAAGCTTTTCTCCATGGCATCGCCATAATGGGAGGATTTCGCCGAAACGCGGATTTTTGCATGACCCGGTTGCACCACGGATACCATCCAGTCGACGCGCCGCTCACCCCGTGCGGGAACTTTGGTCGGGCCGATTTTACCTTTTATCGGTTTCCCGGAGCGTTCGATGTGACCGAGAACTTTCAGTCCCTGGGCATCCAGGGAAGGACGGACAATCATCTCTTTTTGGGTATTGTTGTTGATGATGGCGGACAGAGTCAGATGATCTCCTACCACAAAGAAACGCGGGGCCTGCAGACGGACGATCAACGGATTCTGTGTACGGACCTTGGCCGTGTCGATGCCGAACTGGTTGGTTTTAGAGACCGCTCTTGCGGTGGCTCGCCATTGAGTAAGCGAATCAGCAAATTTGATTTTGACCGTGGCTTTACCGTTCCTTCCGGTTTTGACACTTGGTTTCCATAAGATGGTACTGCGGAAGTCCGACCGCACCTGCACGGCCGGTTCCTCCTGATCCGGAGCCTTTTTTTGAGCCTTGAATTCGCGTTTGGATAATCCTTCTTTGTCATCTGCAAATGCGAAAGATTCTTCTGCGAGTACTTCCGAAGCAGGCATGGCTGCGTTGCGGCTCACAGACTTGGCTACAGGACTTCCGGCGTATCCTCCGGAACCCAGTGCAAACGCGTCATAATCGCCTTTTCCTCCTGAACGGCCTCCTCCCAGGAGTGCATCCTTTCTTTTTTCAAGACGGGCCAGCCGCTTCATATGGAATGAGCTTTGCGTGCGGATGCGCAGGGAACGCTTCTGGCCGTAGAAGAATTGTCGCGGGTCCAGGGCCAGGTCTTTTTGGATGTAATAAACCGCTTCATCCACCAGGCCCACTGCTACTTCCGCGGATACCGGTTTGCCCTTGTGATTTCGTGCGGTTACGGTGAGGGTGCCTTTTTCCTGTGGTTGATATTGGTCGCGGTCGAGTTTCACTGAAACGTTCAGGAAATTTTTTACAGGAGGCACTATCACTTGCTTCCGGTCGCTGAAGATTTGATGATCGCTTACCATCACCCCATTCAGGAATATATTGGGAACGTGTTTTTCCTTGATATTTAGTTGAATCAGTTTCACTGTTCCGGTCAGATGCACCAGTTGATAACTGTATAGATCATCCGCTTCCACGCTGAACAGCACATAACGGTCACTGGTCGGAGCGACCAGCATAACCGGAGCTTTCTGCCCGGCACGGAAGGTGTCCTTGTCGACGATGATTTCAAGGCCGCCGTGACGGTATCCCAGTTCCGTTGTCGCGTTGCTGGCAACCCAGACCGTGGTTTCACCTTTAACGGGCAGTGATTTTTTGTCCGGTTGAGAAGACCAGGCCATGCGGTAATACCCTTCTTTTCCGGGAGTGAAGCTCATCTCCGCTTCTCCCTGGTCATTGGTTTTCACGGTTCTTGCCAGTATGTCGTCGTGCTGGTATCCCCGAAACTTGAGTTTCCAGCCGGGGTCGCCGGGGTGTGATGGCGGTGGGGGAAAGGTGGTCAGGCTGCGGCGAATACCTTCCAGCGCTTTACCTTGCACTTCCTTACCGCTGGGATCAGTCCATATTTCATACCAGACTTCACGGGTAACACGTACGGTTCCTTTCGTCTGTACCGGCTGGTTATTGGCGTCCAGTGCCTTGATATTGAATCGTACCTTATCCTGCGGACGGTAAAGATTGTGCTCGTTGTTGAGGTATACGTAATACGGCTGTCGCGTCACCTGTACCGTTCCCCGCGAGATAACCTCCCGGCGCGACAGGTCGGTCACCCGCGCTTCGATCGTGTATTGCAAATCCTGATTCTGCCGCTGGCTCTGAAACGTGAGATGCGCGTTGCCTTCGGCATCGGTCTTGATCACTTCACGCTTGATCTGCTGACCCTGACCCCAATAGCGTCCGGGGCGGGAGCGCATGTCTGCGTAATACCAGGGAAATTCCGGTTGAGGATGCCAACTGTGGTAGAAGGGCCGCTGGTAAACGACAACTTCGACATTGGCATTGGCCACCGGTCCGCCAAAATAATATTCGGCGCTAATATCCACTTCCACCTTGTCGCCCAGCTGAAATGTTTTCTTTTTGCCGTTTTCCTCTGGAGTTTGCACCGACACCTTGAATTCTGGAAGTTTGTATTCTTCTAGCCGGAACAGCGCCGCATAACCGATATGTTTTTTGCGTCCTTTCGTCCAAAACGTGACGCGGTATTCCCCCAACGGGATTTTCTCCGACAGCTCGATAGAGTCCCACGCACTTCCGAACTCGTTTAGTTTCAGTTTGCCTTTTTTGAGTTTGGAACCGCGCGGATCCGTGATTTCATACTCCAGCGTTTGATTGGAAGGGGTACTGTAGACGGAGCCGTCATACGTGCGGGCGGTCAGTTTCCACTGCGCGGTTTCATTGGGGCGATAGGCGGGCCGGTCGGTGTTTACGTATAGCTTCCAGGAAGCTCTTTCACGATAATAGTGCTGGTTATAACCGCTGACAAATGCCTGTTGGTTTTTGAGAGCGGCACCCACAAACAACTCGGAATTGTGTCGATCGCTTTCCAGCTCGAACACCGCAAGGCCACTTTTGTCGGTGGTTGTTATTTGATAGTCCCATACCCATCTGCGGCCGGTGTAATGGCGCTCGTGCAGTTGAACTCTGGCGCCGGCCAATGGTGCTCCGTTTTGGGATTGAGCAAAATACACCAACGCTCGTTTACCGGAAGTTTTGAGGATCAACGACGATTCGGTAACCAATACGATCTCACGCGCTTTCTCGCCGCCGCCTGTGGCTTCCAGTAGATAGGCTCCGAGCGGCAGTTTCTGATCCAATTCCAAAACTTTCGATCCAGGATGGTATTCTTTTTTGTTCTCGAGATTTTCGTGCCAGGATTTTATTTTTTTGGCTTTCAACAGGTTGACACCTTTCAACCACTGCCTCGCATTTTCGTTTCTGGAAAAGCGGACATCTTTTGAAAGATTGATTTTGAATAAAGACAGACGAATTTTGTCAATATTACGCCAGTTCAGGTTGACCCGGATTAGAGAATCGGGCAGGAAAAAGCTGGAGGCATTCAAATTCAATGTGGATTTAGTAATATTTTTAACGTTGTTTCTGGCGTTGTCATAGTGGCGGGTCTCGCCTTTTTTGAAATCGTTGAGGATGCGCCGGAAGTATTTCAGGGCTTTTTTATAGTTCTGTTCACGGCGCTGTTGACCGTTCTCCAGAATTATTATTTCACCGGACCCGGATAACCATTGCGCATAGTAGAAAAGAGCGTCGTCGTACCATTCGGTGGATTTTCCTGCTGCGATCACGGTTTCAAAAGATTCCGGAACGCGTTGCTGTTGGTATACGTTGCCCCGTTGCCGCAGGGCCATGGCGATCAGGTAATGGGCATGGACACGGTCTTTTTTCTTTTGAGCGATCTTGAGAGCGTTCTCCAAAAATTTAACAGGAATATAATTTCCATGATACCCATAGTAATAATAACGTTGGTGGTTAGGAGGCGTTGCGGCGTTCCATATGATGTTGAGGTAACGCGTGCGGGCCAGTTTGATATCGGCCGCTCCACCCCACCAGTCGAGCGCTTTCTGGTAATGTGCCCAGGCCGCACTCCAGTTGCGGGCATTGCGTGGAAACCACCACGAATCCCCCAGCGATTCCTGAATCTCCACCCAGATACGGTCCTGTTGTTCACCTCGTACCCGGTCGCGGATCATCTTCTGGAGAGCGCTTCGGGCCTGTTCCAGTTTGGAGCGGTCGGGATTGTTCGTGCCGGCTTGGGAACGCCACTGTGTGTCTGCGACCCGGAAATCGACCCAGCGTTTGTCCGGCGGCGACAGATCGAGTTTTTGTGCTTTCAAGTACACTTCGTGGGCTTTGGCAAACGATTCCTTTTGAAAATAGGACTCCCCCTGTTTTTTCAGCAAACCGTAAGCCCCTTCCTTGATGGTGGCCGCCGGCGCGTCGGAAAATCCCGCCATCGACAGGAAAAGGGATATGAGTATGAATTTGTAGAGAGTGGGTCGTTGGGAAGTCATATCAATCTCCAATAAATCCGGTTACCGGCGAGTCCGGCTAGCGGACGAAAGTGTTGACCGTGGATTCCACGGATGCCAGGTACGATCCTCCGAACAGGTTGAGGTGGTTGAGCAGGTGATAGAGGTTGTAAATTTGTTTTCTTTCCCGGTATCCGGGATTTTGCGGAAACGCATCCTGGTAAGCATCGTAAAAAGTTTGCGGCAGGCGTCCGAACAGCTCGGTCATGGCCAGGTCGGTTTCGCGCAAACCGAAGTGCACTGCGGGATCCACCAGGCAGGGCTTTCCCGCGTTATCAGCAAAGGTATTGCCCGACCACAAATCTCCATGGACCAGAGCGGGCTGTTCTCCGGACAGGTCGAGTTGTTGGTCCAATTGATCGCACAACCGGTCGATCTTTTTGTCCGTATTGACCGGGAGCAAGCCGCGATCGCGCGCCAGTCGCTGCTGGAATCGCAGGCGGTGCTCGCGAAAAAATGTCAGGCCGTCCTTTTCCGGTGTATTGATTTGCTCGGTGGAACCGATGAAATTGTCGTGGTCCAGTCCGTAATGATTTTGAGTGGTGCGGTGCATGGTTGCAAGGGCCTGTCCAAAACGCTCGTAGTAACCATTACCGGAGTTTCCTTCTTCAATGTATTCGATAACAAGAAATTTCGGGTTGGGTTCCTCAGGTAGAGCCACGACCTGTGGGATACGCGGGCCGTTTTTTACTTCACGCATCAAATTCAAACCCCGCGCTTCTTTTTCAAACATGCCGTTGGGAGGATGATCGTTGTGTTTGAGAAAAACCGTTTCTCCGTTGGAAAGGGTGAGCGCCAGTGTCTGATTGATGCATCCGCCTCCGATCGACCGACTGGATTGGATATGGATGGGTTGCGCATACACGGTTTCCAGCAGGCCCTGGACTTGGCTGTTCATGAGTTATTCCATTTGCGATTGGACGTGTTCGAGAATTTGCGGGCAGGTCCGGTGCACGATTTGAAACACGTGTTCGAATCCGTCATCCCTTCCATAATAAGGATCGGGCACATCCAGATCACCATTGGCCTCCGGGTCGAAGGACCGGAACAACCGGATTTTTTGCGCGGCCGTTTCCGGAGAGCACAGGTATTCGATGGCTTCCAGATTGGACTGATCCATGGCCAGGACGAGATCGTAGCGGCGGATATCTCCAGCTTGAATTTGCTGTGCGCGGGAGGTCAGTTGGATGCCTTTGCTGCGTGCCGTGGCCTGCATACGGGCATCCGGAGGAGACCCGACATGCCAGTTGCCGGTTCCAGCCGAATGGATAACTATTTGATTTTCAAGGCCTTTTTCTTTTATTAGAGCCTGGAACACGCCCTCCGCCAGGGGTGAGCGGCAGATGTTCCCCAGGCAGACAAAACAGATTTCGAAGGGTTTGGAAGGGGCCATAGTATGAATTGATTTAGGAACGATTTCCGTTTAAGATTGCCCCTGCATCACTGCTCGGGGTAACCGGAGCCGTTTTCCCGCAACCGGTTGCATTCTGGGTATCTAATTATTCTATGATACCGTCCTGCCCACTATCAACCTGCAATTTTGGGCTAAAATTCAAAAAATTAGAGACTGACCGTTGATCGAACGTTACACACTTCCCGAAATGGCAGCTATCTGGTCGCCGGACAACAAGTTCCGTATCTGGCTGGATATTGAAGTGTTCGCCTGCGAAGCTCTGGCGAAACGCAAGGAGATTCCCCAATCGGCGGTGAACACCATTAAAAAGAAGGCGGGATTCAATATCAAGCGCATCGATGCTATCGAGAAAGAAGTAAAGCATGACGTGATCGCTTTTCTGACTTCGGTAGCCGAGCATGTGGGGGACGCGGCGCGGTACATGCATTTGGGGATGACGTCCTCCGACGTTCTGGACACGGCGTTGGCGGTGCAGCTTCAGGAAGCGGCGGACTTGATCTTGGGGCAGTTGAAAAAATTCCGCGCGGTGCTGAAGAAGCAGGCCAGGAAGTACAAAGATACACCGACCGTCGGGCGTTCGCATGGAATTCATGCCGAACCCACCAGCTTCGGTTTGAAACTGGCCAACTGGTATGAAGAAGTGGGCCGCAACATCGAGCGCATGCAACAGGCGCGGGAGCGGATCAGTGTGGGGCAGATTTCCGGAGCGGTCGGGGTGTTCGCCAGCATCGATCCTTCGGTCGAAGCTTATGTGTGTAAGAAACTGAAACTGAAACCCGCGCCGGTTTCCAGTCAAATTATTCAGCGCGACCGGCACGCGGAGTATTTCAGTACGCTGGCGATTATTGCTGGGACCCTGGACAAATTTGCCGTGGAAATAAGGCACCTGCAGCGCACGGAGGTGCTGGAGGCGGAAGAGTTTTTCTCAAAAGGTCAGAAGGGATCGTCGGCCATGCCGCACAAGCGTAATCCGGTGGTTTCCGAGCAGATGTCCGGCCTGGCGCGGCTGGTGCGGGGCAACGCGCTGGCGGCCATGGAAAACATGCCGTTGTGGCACGAGCGCGACATCAGCCATTCGTCGGTCGAGCGAGTGATCGGACCGGACAGCACCATCCTCGTTCACTATATGCTGACCAAGATGACGCGGCTGGTCGACCAGTTGCTGGTGTACCCCAAGAATATGAAAAAGAACCTGGACCAAACCGGCGGCCTGATATTTTCCGAGCATGTGTTGCTGGCGCTCACCCGCAAGGGCGTGGTGCGGGATCAGGCGTACCGCATGGTGCAGCGCAACGCCATGCAGGTATGGGAAAAAGGAGGGAATTTTCCGGCGTTGTTGAAACAGGACAAGGACATCAAAAAACATCTGACTGATAAGGAAATTGATAAAGCGTTTGACATGAAAAACCATCTTAAAAATGTAAACAAAATCTTTAACAGGATATTCAAATGATGAAAACTATGAAACGACAGGAACAACTTTACGAAGGCAAAGCGAAAATCATATATGCGACCGAGGATCCAGATCTGGTCATCCAGTATTTCAAGGACGACGCCTCGGCGTTCAACGGTATCAAGAAGGGCACCATCGTCGACAAGGGTGTGGTCAACAATCATGTTTCCAACGTTATCTTTAAGTACCTGGAAGAACATGGCGTGAAGACCCATCTGGTCGAAGAGCTCAATGACCGCGAAACACTGACGAAGCATCTGGAGATCATCCCAGTGGAAGTGGTGTTGCGCAATGTGGTGGCGGGAAGCCTGGCTAAGCGCATGGGGCTGGAGGAAGGAACCGAAATGAAAGCGCCGATCCTTGAGTTTTATTATAAGGACGATGATCTGGGAGATCCCATGATCAACGAGTACCACATCAAGGAATTCGGGCTCGCCACGGCGGAAGAAATTGAATTTCTCCGGGAGCAGGGTTTTAAAGTCAACGAGCTGTTGTTCGAGTTCTTCAAGCAGAGGAATATCCGGCTCATAGACTTCAAAATCGAATTCGGTCGCCACAAGGGAGAAATTCTGTTGGGCGACGAAATCAGTCCTGACGGATGCCGGTTCTGGCACTGGGAGACCGGTGAAAAGATGGACAAGGACCGCTTCCGGTTCAACCTGGGTCAGGTGGAGGAAAAGTATCAGGAAGTCTATCAGTTGATCTGCGGCTCTGCGTAACAGTAAACAATTATGGTTACAAAAGAACAGCAGGCGGCTGTTTTGAGCGCAGTCAAAAAAGCCAGTGCGCAATGGCAGTCGGCTTTTAATTCCGGGGATGCCGTTGGATGTGCCGCTCAGTATGAAGCAACTGCAGTCATGCACGCCAGACCTTTTGGAACGTTTACCGGAACTTCTGAAATCCAGGGATTCTGGCAGCAACTCATCGATGATGGTTTTGCCGCTGTTGAATATGTAGATCCAAAAATTGAAGTGATCGATGGCAAAAATGCGGTGCTCACCTCCGGCTGGAAGATGAACAAAGCCAGCGGTGTCATACACAAAGAACTGTGGGTGCTTCAAGAGGATGGGTCCGCGAAACTGCGTGAAGATGATTTTGAAGCCAAGGGATAAGTGATTTAAAGTCTAGTGGTTTGTTGTCCGGGATAGCGTTGGTCCTTCCGCGCGGGCATTCAAGTATTCCTCCTCCTTTTCTGCAGGATTCCTAAGGTGTTTTCCGAGAAATGGCTAGAAGTCGATGGATAATATTTTTTATCATGTAAATAAAATACCAAAAGCCAAAACTCCTAATTCCGGTGATTACAAATTGATGAAAGAGGGAGAAACCATAACGGTAGGGATGGAGGAGAATCAATTTATTCGCGATTTAAAAGCTCATACACCGTTTAATTCTTTTAATGACAATATTTACCTGAAAAATGCTCCATTAGGGGATTTTTTGAACTCCCTTGAGGTGGGGGATTGTAACCATCATGAAAATCTTCCACAATTATTGTTCTATCCATTGACTCACTACATGAGACTAGTCAGCGAATTGATTTTGGAATCTGTAAGAAATGAAAAGTTTTCTGACTTGCCTTCAAGGTGCAAATGTTTGTGGCTTACATCTACCTTGGAAGAGGCTAAGATGTGGGTTCCAAATTGTGCGCCGGAGGAGACATATCAACGTCAAATTGTTAAAGTTTGCACTAAGGATGAGGGGCTCAGATGTGACGCATCTCTGATAAAGTTTGAAAATGAATCGCTAACTGAGTTGATTAGAAAGTCCAATTTGTATTGGGAAGGAACACAAAAAAATAACGTAGAAGAAGAGGAAATATTGTATGTAGGGGATATTAAGGTGTTGGAAGTTCTGCCTCAGAATTAAGAGGAGAAAATCGAATGGCCAAACCTAATAACAACGGAAACCGCGATGACACTTCTCGGGACATCTTGTCTGACTTAGGTAAGACGTCAGCAGAGGAACATTTGTTGGAGGCTCTTTTAGAAAATGGGGAAGTCCTTATTGATCAGTTAGTGAAAAGTGACGTGATTAAAGACTTTCCAGTTTTAGGGACGGCTCTAAAGATATGTAAGGTTGGCTCAAATCTCCGTGACTACATCTTTGCCGCAAAAATCCACAAATTTATAACGGGTCTTAGTTCAGTAAGCCCAAACTTAAAGGCCAAGTTCAAAAAGAAAATAGTAGATAATCCGGAAGAGAAAAAAAGGGTCGGTGAGATTGTGCTGCTGACTATTGATAAAATTTCTGACCTTGAGAAACCTGAAATAATAGCAAAAATTTTCCTTGCTTATATGGATGGGCATCTGACTAGCGATGAACTTCGACGCATTGTAGAAGCAATTGACCTAGCCTTTATAGATGATCTCAAAATCTTTCTCCGAACTTCGCGTCCGTCAGAAAAATCGAAAGAAGCATATATGCGTTATCTAACACGTTCAGGTCTAACTGAAATAGTGGCTGGCAAAACTTTTGATGAGATAGGAGAAATATATTTTGAGTTTTCCAAGCTGGGTAAAAAATTCTTAAATGCATATCATCATGGAAATAAACTAGCTAGCAATAAACCCTAGTTTAAACACTTCCTAAGGAAGTAGTGTTGAAATGGACTGATAAGATAGAGAGATAGGAAAGAACATTAGTAATACTGAAACTAGGAAGATCTCTGGGGGCCAGAGGGCGGTTCTTCTTTTGATCCGGAAGAGTTTACCTCCCGAGCCGGTAAACACGACCGGTGAAACCCATTTTGTACACTAGAGCTTAGTCGGGGATCGCACCCGAACAAAGGATTTTAACGTTGGGAGCGTGCCCCAAAATGCTTAGTTCACCATTGCAACTCGGGTGCTGGAGAGGTTCGCATTTTGAAGTCTTAGCGTTACTTCCCTTAAGATAAAACCAGAAGTTGGCTTTCGTGGGGTTTCTGCACTGGCCAGCCACTTCCTTTCTCTAGCAAGGCATTACCTCAATATTTTGTTCAAGGTAATGTGCCTTCCTCCAAGGAGAAATTTACTACCTTCATGTGTGAAGGCGAAAATGCAAAACCCACTCCTTGGAAATCGGGTCTTGCAACATTGAGCTTTTACATTCTTTCTTACTATTTGGGTCAGGATGGCAACTCCCTTCCCAATTTTTTGTGATTTCTTTATATTCTAAATATACTTCAATTTTTGATTTTCTACTGATTTCACTACTCATCCCACCCATAACACACCTGAAATATAGCTAATAGTTTTTAAAAAATATCTAAAAAGAAACTCGAACAATATCTATAATTATAACTCCTTGCAGACGACTTTGGTCGGGGGGGTCATACCGCATTCCATGGATTCGGTGCGACCGTTGGCGGCACCGGCGCAGGCCGTGCTGACGCCGTTTTGAATGACGTCGTTCTTGTCCATGCCCTCGACGTCCTGGCAGACTTCAATCCCGTTATAGGTGATACACACGTTGCACTGATATTTGCTTCCCGTCCAGATCATCGAAATGGACAGGTAGGCGATCACTCCGAGAAAGACAACCGTCAAGACTGTTCCTTTTTTCACGATTCCTCCCCTGCCTCAGGATTCAGTTCAGAAACCAGGGAAGTGGGCTCGATGAAGTAATGATCCCGGTAAAAGATGAGCTCTTCGATGGATTCCTGAATATCGATCAGGGCCTTGTGCTCGTCGCTTTTTTTGGGAAGTTTGCGTCCGCCGGGATACCAGCGCCGGATCACTTCTTTGATGGAGGTGACATCGATGTTTCGGTAATGCAGGTATTCGCTGATCTTGGGCATAAACTTGTATAGAAATCGCCGGTCCTGCCCGACGGAGTTGCCGCATAAAGGAGCGGCTTTGTAGGGGACATATTTTTTTATGAAATCGAGAGTCGCCTGTTCGGCTTCTTCGACGGTAATTTTGGATTCCCTGACTTTCTGGATCAGGCCGGAAGCGCTGTGGGTCCGCTGGTTCCATTCATCCATCCGGTTAAGGACTTCATCGTCCTGATGAATAACCAGGCAGGGTCCTTCTTCAAGGATATTCAAGTGGCTGTCGGTGATGATGGTGGCGATTTCGATAATCACCTCGGTATCCGGCTCCAGTCCGGTCATTTCGAGATCCATCCATACCAGGTTGTAGGGGTCTTGTTGACTCATTTAAGTTCCAATCTAGCAGTCGCTCCGTTATTGGGAACCGGAAAATCCGGTTATTGCATCAGTGAGACCATCACCGCTTTTTGCAGGTGAAGCCGGTTTTCTGTCTGGTCGAAGACAATGGATGCCGGGCCATCGATCACCGACGCACTGACTTCCTCGCCGCGGTGAGCAGGCAGGCAATGCATGAACATGGCGTTCGCTCCAGCCCCCTTCATGACTTCCTCGTTAACCGTATAGCCGGACAAATCGTTCAATCGCTTCTGTTTTTCTTCTTCCTGTCCCATACTGGTCCAAACGTCGGTATAAACAATATCCGCTCCCGCCACGCCTTCCTGAATATTTTCTTTAAGAACCACGTTCAGGTTTTTCGATTCGGCTTCTTCCCGGCTCATATCGAGCGCTTCCTTGGTGATGGTGTATCCTTTGGGACTCACCAGTGAAATGTGCAGGCCGAATTTGACGCAGGCGAACAAAAGGGAAACCGCGACATTGTTGCTGTCACCCACATACGCCAGCTTGAGGCCCTCGAGTTCGCCGAATTTTTCCCGAATCGTCATCATGTCCGCCAATGCCTGGCAGGGATGATTGAAGTCTGTGAGGCCGTTGATGACGGGAATCGACGAATATCGGGCCAGGTCCAGAACATCGCTGTGGGAAAAGGTGCGGATCATGATACCGTCCAGGAACCGGGAGAGTACCTTGCCGGTATCGCTGATGGTTTCACCCCGGGCCAACTGCATATCATCCGGACCGAGGAACAACCCCATTCCCCCCAATTGAAAAATGCCCACTTGGAACGAAATCCGGGTGCGGGTGGACTTTTTGTTGAAGATCATCCCCAGGGTTTTCCCTTTCAGAGCGGTTTCGTACTCCTGGGGATTTTGTTTGATCCGATCCGCCAGATCCAGCATGCCGGTCAATTCTTCTGAGGAATAATCCGTTAACGCGATAAAGTCTTTTTTCATAGACGTACTTGAGTCAAAAACTCGCTGGGGGATAAATAAAAAAAATTATTCTACACGATTACCCCGCCGAGGACCATCCGAGAGAAGGAAAAACTAAGAAAATTCAGGGGCTTGCCGGATTTCAGGTGAGTGCGAGCGTGAGACATTTGTTAGCCCCGCCGGCTTTCAGGAACTCGGAGACAGGCTGGATGACGGGTGTATACCCTTTTTGTTCAAGTAGTTGTGTGAGCTCTGGTCCGGCGTGGTTCATGAACAGGAGCCGGTCCACCAGCACGGCATTGCAGGCAAAGCGGGTCGCGTCTTTTTCGGAAACGATGATCCGGTTTTCCGGTCGGACATGGGCTTCAATGGTTTTGAGGGACGCTTTGTCGAAAGCACCGGGATAATACATGACCTGGTCGTCAAGCAAAGGGCACAGGCAGGTGTCCAGATGGTAAAAGCTGGGATGAATCAGTTGCAGGGACACCACTTCCAATTCCAGTTGATCGGCCAGGAACTGATGCGTTTCCCGATCGGTACGAAAGCCATAACCGGCCCACAACAGTTTGCGGCCGGGTTGCAACAGGGCATCACCCGCGCCCTCGAAAAACAGGTTTTTGGGAAGAAAAGTGGTGCGAGTGGAGCGGTTTTCAAACCATTCCCGGAAGAGTGGTTCCTCCCGTCGGCGTTCCTCATGCTTGAACCGGCTGGGAATAAAATGCCCGTCGATCATCAAACCGGCGTTGGCGGTGAAAACCAGATCGGGAACGTGAGGTTGAGGATCGATTAGATGAACCTCGGGATGGCGGCGAAGGGCGTTGTAAAACTCGGTCCACTGGCGCATCGCGATGGCGGGATCGACCTGGCCGATCTGGCCTTCCATCCAGGGGTTGATAGCGTAACGGACGCCAAAATATTCTGGTGCGCACATTAATACACTGGGCTTCATAGAACCCTCCGAAAAACATTCTTTAGTTGTTTAGATGATAATGGCCGGGGTTCGGTTGCGCCTTGAAACCAGGAATCACTTAGATGGAAAGTGGATTTTGGGAGTGAAAAGGTAAACCTTTATAATGCCAATCTGCGGATGAGATGAAGTCTTACAGGTTCAGTTGTTTTTCAAAGACAGTAAAGACACCGGACCGGTAAGTTTCGCGGACTTTTCTCAAATTGTTGGTGCGCCACAGATCGGAAAATTCCGGAGGATACATTTTGAAGCCTTTGATCTGCCCGATCATGATTCGAACGTGCTGATACCAACTGATGTTTTTTTGAGATTTGAACAATTTTCTCACCTTGCGCAGCACCTGAATGGCTTGGTCCGTTTTTTGATCCCCGAATAAGCATATTCCATATCCGACAAAAGCCAGCCCTTCGTTGGGTCGGATGGTGGTCGCTTTCAGGTACGCCTGAGCGGCTTCTGCATATTGGTGTGTGGCGCTCAACATGTTTGCGAGATTGAACTGGGCGTCGTAATGATCGGGATGAGAGGCGGCCAGCGCTTTGGCGGATTTCAGGGCTTCGCCGAAATTACCGGTCTGCGAGTGGGCAATAGTCACTTTGATTTGCGCGTAAATGGCCAGCTTTTCTTCGGGCTGGGTTTTCAGGAATTTTTTCCACGCTGGAATCGATTCGGCGACGAAACCCTGTCGGTCCAGATCCAGGGCTTCCTGCAGAGAGGGGTTCGAAGCCAACAGGGTGTCCGGACCGAGTCCGAGAACCCAAAATACAAACAATAAATGGATTGCCAGTTTTCGCATGGGTTCTTTTCCGTTCAGGCCACTTCCGCCGAATGTCCCGGAAACACGGGTTCAGAACGGATAAGGGGCGTCAACGCTTTCTCCAATTGTTTCTTGAATTTGGATTCCTGTTTGATGATCTTATGAACGTCCTCCGGTCTCAAATAAAACACGTTCGAAGAGGTTCCGTAATTGGAATGCAGAACCGCCCGCTGGATTTCCATATTGAGTTCGGAGAAGACCTTGGTTTCCATCATGATCGTTCCCAGAATATCATGAGTTTCGACTTTCACCGCCCGTCCAATAATGGAAACTTTGAGTTTGATGTCCTTGAATCGTTCCATTTCGATTTCGGTGGTGAGGGTCCGCCCTTTGTAGAGAGTCGACAAGGGCACTTCGTCGACGAAAACCTGGCGTAAGTCCTCATTGATCTGTTTTTGCAGGTAGAAAAAATTGGAGAACTCGATGGGATTGCCCTCGATATCGCCGATGGTGAACACATCGAATACATTGTCTTCCAGGGTATGGATGTTGGCTTCCATGATACTGAGGTGGTTGAAAGCCAGCACCGTGGCGATTTTATACAGCAAGCCGGGCTGGTCTTTGCAACAGACCACCAGTTCTGAAAGTTGCTCAGCTTTAAAAAACAGTTCGGATGCAAACTGCTCCCGCGATTTCCTGAATTCACCGTAAATCTGCAATTGAGACTTCATATCGCGGGGCAGGCGGATCATTTCGAAAAATTCTTTTTTTACAGGAACCGACACATAGTCCTGCTTTTTGTGATGCAGGGTGTTCTGGTAGAAATATTTAAGCTGATCGATCTGGCTTTTCGACATCTTCATTTTGGTGCCGGCCCGGTCGGCATAGGTGAGAAGGATCAGCATTTTGAACCGTTCCACATCTTTGTGGACCAGATCCCAGACCATATCGAACGTTTCGTCCTCGTCCGGGTCCAACAGCATGAGATCGTACATCATCAAATGCCGCTCCACCAGAAAGGCGATGTCGCTGATCATTCGTTTGTTTTTTTCGTAGCCTAACGCGCTCAGAATGCGGGGCACTTCGCGTGCTCCCACCAGCTCTTCATTTTCCCCTTCGGATTTGATTCCTTTGCCGATGTCATGCAGAAGGACGGCCATTTTCATGGTGGTTTTGTCCTTGAGCGATTGATACAGCTGAACCAGGAAGGGGTCCGCCTCCGGGTCGGTTTCGATGGCGTTGAGCGCATCCAGCGCGGCCAGGATATGAATATCCGTCGGGAACATGTGGACATAAATATCCTGCAGCAATCCTGAGAGGTTTTTGAATTCCGGAATGAAAAAAGATTCCAGCAAGCCAAACTCATGCAGGTAACGAATGGCCTTGGCAAAATACTTGCTCCGCATCATACTTCGGAAATATTCCTGTGCTTTTCCGGGCTCCTCTCTGCTTTGAAAGATGGGCGTCAGCCGGCTGATATTCGCTTCGATGGAACGGATCACGGGATACGATATAAAATAATTTTTGCGCGCCACTAGAACGAACAGGTGAAAAATTTCAATCGGGGAATTCCATTGAAAATCTTCATGACCTTCGGCAAAGATGATCTGGTTCTCGGAGTTCAGGAAAAAATTCTCGGATAGTTTTCTGACTTTATCGTCGGTCGAGAAAGTTACGGTTTCCCAGAATAAATTTCGGCAATTTCGTTTCATGGGAAGGACGGCATTGAAAAAATATTCCTGAAAAAACTCATTCACCTTTTTCTTGAATCCCATCGACTCGGCCATTTTGTCCCTGACTTCAAACCGCACGACATCTTTTTGGGATCCTTTCTGCAGGCAATGGAGAAATAGTCGCATGCGTGAAAGAAAATTGAGTGCGTTCTGCATGTTTTTGAAGGCGGGTGCACTCAATTTCTGTTTGGCATGCAGTTCCGAGAGCAGTTCAAACTGGTTGATTTGTTCAAACGATTCACGAATACGAACCAGGCTCGTGGCCCAGTACAGGCGGCGCAGTTCTTCTTTAATGTTCGGTTCTTGCTGGAACACCGTGTTCTGGATTTCGAAATAAGTTTTGTGCTTGAAGCATTCCTTCAGTATTTTTTCTTTGTGGATCAGGCTGGCGGTTTTGATGGAGCTTTTGAATTCGTTGTACACCACCGGATTGCCCACCACGAACCGGTGCTCCAACAGGGAGTGAAATGATGTCAGAATGAGATCGTCGAATGCCTGGTCTTCCGTGTCGATCTCTGAAAATCCCGAACTGCTGGAAGTGGGAAAAATGTTCTGATGGACAAACAGGTACTCGAAGAAATGGATAACCTGACGCCCCACTTCTTTTTCGGAGTCGGAGGCTTCAGACCGCAGGACCATCTGGAGGTCGACATCCGAACTGAAATACATCTCTTCCCGGCCGTAACCCCCGCGCGCGATAATGACCACTGGAACATCATTTTCCTTCAGGGGCGTTTCACGGTTGCGGTTGAACAAAGCCAGCGCCGTTTGGTAGCTGGCGACCACAAGGGCGTCCACCAGGGCGGTGCGCTTCAACAGCAGGAGATGACTGTTGTCCGAACGCTCCAATTCCTTCTTTAGCCGCGTCGTTTCCTGCTCCACCCAGGGAGTGATTTTCTTTTTAAATTCGAGATAAAACGCTTGGGGCTTACCCTCGTCAAAGGACGGTAAGCTTTCCGGTTGGATGAGCGGATCAAGTGAGGCCTGAATCTGACGGGAATATTTCTCCGCCTGCGTCCGGTTGGATTGGTATAAGTCTGTCATAACACGTTTGGACTCATGGCCTGGCCTCTTCAAGGCCCGAAAGAGAGTTTATTCGCTTGTAGTTAGAGCTTCACAGCTAAAAGGATATATCAAATGATGGGGGTTTTCAACACTACAGCAATCAGGAAGTCAACCGTGTTACAGCGGCCAGGGCGGCTACAGGGTGCGATCCATGAGCTTGATAAACGGACGGATATTGTCCATCAAATGGGCAAATTTGGAGGGTTTCAACGATTGTGGACCGTCTGAGTAAGCGTTGATGGGGTCCGGGTGGACTTCGATCATCAGTCCGTCGGCACCCGCGGCGATAGAGGCGCGGGCCATCGGCTCGACCAGGTCCCAGTGCCCGGTTCCATGGCTGGGATCGATGATGATCGGCAAATGCGTTTCTTTTTTCAACACAGGAACGCAACTGAGATCCAGCGTATTGCGGGTGGCTGTTTCAAAAGTGCGGATACCGCGTTCGCAAAGAATCACATCCTTGTTGCCTTCGGAAAGGATGTATTCCGCCGACATGAGGAATTCCTTGATGGTGGTCATCATGCCGCGCTTGAGGAGAATCGGTTTGGGTATATTGCCCAATTCCTTGAGCAAAGAAAAATTTTGTACGTTGCGTGCACCCACTTGCAGGACATCGGCGTAGCGGGCCACCAGATCCGCTTCCCGCGGGTTCATCACTTCGGTGACGATCGGCAGCCCCGTTAGTTCCTTGGCCTCTTTCAGCAGTTTGAGACCCTCCTCCTCCAGCCCCTGAAAACTGTAGGGCGAAGTCCGGGGTTTGAAAGCCCCGCCCCGCAGGATATTGGCACCGGCCTTTTTGATGGATTGTGCGGTGGTGGACAACTGTTCGCGGCTTTCCACCGAGCAGGGTCCGGCCATGACGGCGATTTGCGGTCCACCGACAATCACGCCGCCGCAGTTCACCTCGGAGTTGGCGGATTTGATCTCACGTCCCGCCAGTTTGTAGGGTTTTAAAATAGGGATGACCGATTCCACACCGGGCATGGAATCGAGTACTTCCATCAGATGTTCCTTGCCGTGGTCCTCGCCGACGGCCCCGATGACCTGGCGCTCCACACCCTGAATCTCGTGGGGGGTGTATTTCAACTCTATAATTTTGTCGCGGACGGCCTTTTTTTGCTCCTCGGTGGCGTCCGGTGCGATAACGATGATCATGCTGCAATCCCTAAGTTTTAAAAAATTTAGATTGAAGTTATCACGCGGGTTTGAACAAAGTCAACCAGCGTGACGCTGGACCCAATATACCTCTCTTTTTAAAGAAGAATTGGGGGTGTGCTCATCCTTCACAAAGGGGCAATTTGTCACCTTGAGCTGACAAGCCTGTCCTGAGCGTGCCGGATGATATATATCCATAGGAAAAGAAACGCAGTAACTTTACCAAATAATTGACATTTTCGACAAGCTGAAATAGAGTGTGGTTATCCAAATACTCATAACAGGAGTGCTTGCCGTGAAAAGGTTAATCCTTGCTATAGCAATCGTTCTTCTCCTTCCCGTCTTTGTATTTGCCCACCGTTATGTCAGAGATTATGAGCCCCTATCTATTTCAAAGATTAAAAAGGAAAGTGAATACGATAACCATTTTAGAAAATCACAATGGGGAATGAGTAAAAAAGAAATACTTAGATCGGAAAAATTAAAAAAACAGCATGAAAACCAGGATAATTTAATCTTTAAAGGGGAAGTCGCCGGTCTAAATACTGTTATCATGTATAGCTTTTTTAAAGGAAAACTTGCTGGAGGATATTATTTTTTCAATGTTAAACATACTGCAAAAAACAAATACATTGATGATTTTATTGCTATAGATCACCTTTTAGAGAAAAAGTATGGGAAACCAATAAGCAAAAAGGATAAATGGTCAAATAGCTTATATAAAGATAGGCCTGAAGGGTGGGGAATGGCGATCAGTTTGGGTCATTTGGCTAAATTAACAGCTTGGGAAACAGAGTCAACAAAGATTGAACATATCATTCATGGAGACAATTTTAAAATTAATCATGCAGTGATGTATTCAAGTAAAATTCTCTCAAAAGAGAGAGAAAAAGTTGAAGAAGGAAACACACTAGATGATTTGTAAATTTTTTTATTCTTATCTGTATTAGAATTTCCTCAATCTCACCTTAAGCTATCCTTTTGAATCCAACACGACGATGGCTCAGCATCAATACTGAACCAAATCCTTTCAACCCTCCCTTCAAGAAGGGGGAGCAAAACCCCATCTTCTGAGGAAAACCCTACCTTGTATATCGCCGGTTTTCGGCTGTTTTCAGAGCTTTAAATGAGCGAGGATTATTGTTTTGACAGGCCGAGCCAAACTATGATAATTAAAAGCCCCGGTAATTTTTGCCGGCCCACCTTTTGCGGAGGAATCATGGAAATCAAGATCGGCAGAGACGACTTTCTAAACGGTATCCATAAGGTTCAGGGAATCGTTGAAAGTAAAGGGGCCATGCCCGTTCTCGCCCATGTCCTGATCACGACCGAGAAGGATGGCATCGTGATGCAGGCGACTGATCTCGAAATCGGCATCAAAGGTTTCTATCCCGCCAAAGTGGTATCCAAGGGTTCCATCACTGTCAACGCGCGCAAATTGTTCGACATTTTGCGGGCATTGCCTGATTTGGAAGTCCACATGACTCGTGAGGAAAATGATTGGGTGTCCCTGAAATGCGGGAAATCCAAATTTCGGCTCCCTGGCTTGCCCGCGGCCGATTTTCCGAAACTACCGGAATACAGTGAAACCGCCCTCATGGAGTTCAGCGGACCGAAGCTCAAGGAAATGATCCGTAAAACCTATTTCGCCATTTCTCCCGACGAAAGCCGCCAGGCGCTCAACGGCCTGTTGCTGGAACAGGACAAGGATCATGTCAACCTGGTGGGAACCGATGGGCATCGCCTGTCGTTTATCCGCCGGCCCCTGCTGAAATCCAACGCCAAGAGTGGAGAGACCAGTTTCCTCCTGCCCAAGAAAGTGTTGACCGAGCTTTTGAAGCTGATGGAAAGCGACGAGGGTGCGACCTACTCATTTTCTGTGAAAGACAACCAACTGGCTTTTATCCACGATCGCGAGGTCATCGTTTCGCGGAAGATCGACGGCAAGTTTCCCAACTACCAGCAGGTCATTCCGGGAGACAATAATCTGAAAGTGGTGGTCAATACCCAGGCGCTGGTCCAGGCTTTGACGCGGGTGGCTCTGCTGGCTGATGAGAAGTCCAAAATGGTCCGCTTTGAAATCCGGGAAGGCATCCTGACACTGGTCTCGGACCACACCGAGCTGGGAGGTGCGCAAGAGGAAGTGGAGATTCCCTACAAAGGGGAGGAGGTGCGCATCGGCCTCAATGCCAAATACATCCTTGATGTGTTGAACGTGGTCGAGGAAGACGAGGTGACACTCAATCTCAAGGACCAGAACCATTCCTGTCTGGTGACCACGGGCAAGGATAAGGATTATCAGAGTATCGTAATGCCGATGCGGTTATAGATCGAAGAACTGATTCAGCTTTTTATCACTGCGCGGCATTTTGCCCGTCACTCCCTCCCAGATTTCCTTCGTTTCCATACACAGATAAACATTCACATCACCGAAGCGGTCTTTCACCATCCGGCGCAGGGTTTCGAATGCCTGGTTACGGAGCGGTCTGAGATACCGGAATTTGCCGTCTTCACCCGGTTGATATTCTTCAGTGAACAGCCGGGTGTCTTCGTGGCGGTCCTTGATCATTTTCTTCAGGTTGGGGCGATAGCGAAATCCGCCGAGGCTGATCCACTCGATCTGCTCCGGTGGTACATTCTGGAACATCAGATCGATCAGGTCGGCATAAGCGGATTTCCATCCGGGGTATAGGATAACCGGATCGAAATGAAATCCGATGCGGTATCCTTTCTCGGCGCATAAGCGAGCTGCGTTCAGACGTTGCGCGGTTCCGGGGGTTCCCTTTTCCTCGCGTTCGGCGATTTCCGGAGGGTTGATGGACCAGGAAATAATGATGTTGGATGGATCGTTTTGCTGCAGCAGGTTTTCAACCCGGTCGGATTTGGTTTTCAACTCCAGAACGGCATTATTCTGTTGATTGAAAAAAGGAATCAGCGTTTGTGAATAGGGCAGAAAATCATCAAGAGCGAGGCTGTCCGTCAATTCTCCGGTTCCAACTCGAAAGGTGTGGGTGGGATGTGCCGACAGAGTTTCTTCAAGCTCCGTCAGCAGGTCCTCCAGATTGACGAAGGCGGTCAATAGCGGATTGTTCTGCAGAAAATCCTGCAGGAAACAATAGGAGCAATCGTAAACACAATTCTTGATGAGGTTGACCACATAATAATTGCAGCACACCATGCCGGGACTGATACCGGGACATTTCTTGAGAAACGATCCCTTGAACTGGGAAAGCAGAAGGCGCCTTTTACCGGCGCCAAAAACGTCGACCGAGGATTGCCGAAGGTCATCTATTACGTCAGGTATATCCGGCTGATGGCAGACGGGCACCTCGGGGAAGGTTTCCAGGACCCGGCGGGTCAAATCGTATTTGCCAGCGTCCTCCTCGATATAGATGATTTCCGGCTGATATGGCATACCTATTTGAAAAAATTGGAGTTATTTGGATCAACCCTATTGTCAAAGCCCGGTGGTTCTGCAATAATATACAGACTTTTAAGGGGTCAGGAAACCCTTTCCGTCCGGGTTCCCCGCACGGCCTGTGAAGCGATCGCCCGTAATGCCACCACCGCACGGGCGAGAACTCCAACCCTCATAAATCGGATAGGATCGTTTAGCCTGCATGCATCGTCCCACTGTTCTTGACAAACAAAACTGGCCGGATAAAAAACCGCGCCGCAAAAATCGTATGGGAGTGGGTTTGTTTATACTGCTCATGATCTTTAATGCGGCTTTTATCGCTTTCAATGTTTCATCGAGCCAGACCGAAGCCAACAATAACCTGAGTTCTGTTGAGACGGATGAGGGGCCGACGTTCGTTCCAACACAAACTGCCCGGAAAGCTGAGCGCGCCCGCAGCACTCAATCGGCCACTCCTGTTTCGTTCCAGTCTTCCGGCGACAAGTTTCAACTGACCGGTGGATACCTGGAAGGAAAAGAGGTGCGAACCCTGCGTCTCACGGTTCAAAGTTCGCTGACGTTTTCCGTATGCCGCATTGTCGCGGAAGGTCAATGCCGAAGATTAGCCGCCCACATTGCCCGTAAACTGTCCTGGTTTCTGGATGTGAATAAGGATATCCGCAAAGGGGACAAGGTGGATCTGATCTATGGAAACCTTCCGGGCCAGGTAGGTCTGAAAATATGGAAACTGAAATATTACAGCGGGTATCTCGATAAAAAACTGGAAATGAACTTTTTCAAATCCCTGAATATGAATTATGGAAGCTATTTCGACCGCCAGGGAAAAGAGGTGATTTCCCGGCTGGATTCCCGTAGCACGCCGATTCGTAATTATTCAGAGATTACAGCCCTGCCGGGTGAAATGCGCCGGGGACAATTAAGCGGACACGCCGGAACCGATTTCAAAGCCGAGGTGGGAACCCCTATTTTTGCGAGTTTCTCCGGTCGGGTGACGCGCACCAATTGGAACACCCGGAAGAACGGCTACTGTATCGAGATCGACCACCCGGACAAGGGCGTCAAGACCCTGTACCTGCATCTCGACAAGGTGTTGGTGCGTCCCGGACAACGGGTGAAGCAAGGCATAAAGATCGGGCATTCCGGCAATACCGGTCGCAGCTATGCCCCCCACCTGCATTATGAGATCAAGAGCCGGGGCCGCAAGAAAACGGTTTATAATCCCTTCATCTTCAAATATCATAAGAAATACAGCCGAACGATATCCAATCAACATCGGAAGGAATTTGATAAGGCAATCCGCCTTTACGACTCGCTTTTGCAAGCCGGTTAAGCCTGATTCCGGTTCCCCGGGAGGAACCGGGCGGGACATCCTTCCGTCTGGGAAAGTACGCTTTATTTCATGGGATGGCTAAGAAAAAACAGGCTGAAGAAGCCTTTGCTGAAAAGGTGGTGGTTCAAGTGGAGCCTGTGGTTTGCTCTGTTTTTCCTGGTGATCTCCATTTTACCCGTTCTGTTGTATACCGTCGTCAATCCCCCAACCACTCCTTTGATGTGGATCCGCTGGATGGAGAGTGACTCCGGCAAGCACCATCCTCTGTTTACCAAAGACTGGCGTCCGTTGAATGAAATATCACCGCGTCTGGTGCGCGCCGTGATCTCCTCCGAAGACCAGAAATTTTTCATGCACAACGGTTTTGATTGGGAAGCGGCCGTCAATGCCTTGGAAGTAAATCTAACGACAAAGCGAAAAATCGGTGCCAGCACCATATCCATGCAGACGGCGCGAAACGTCTTTTTATGGCAGGAACGCAATTGGCTTCGAAAAGGGCTGGAAGCTTATTTTACCTTTCTTATAGAAGCGTTCTGGAGCAAAGAACGCATTCTGGAAGTGTATCTGAATGTAATTGAATGGGGCGACGGCATCTTCGGCTGTGAAAGTGCGGCACAAAAATATTTTCAGCATTCCACGCGATGGATCACCAAGAAGGATGCAGCGTGGATGGCTGCCATTCTGCCTAATCCCCGTGCCTGGTCCAAGGATCGATACCGACGTCGGGTGGAAAAGCGCCAGGCCCAGATCCTCCTGAGCATGAGAAAAATAAAGTTACCCTCTATCTGATGGCAAAAGGTTAAAGGGGGGAAGCCATTGAATCCAGGCCATATCAAAATCAAAATATCCAAGCAGCTTCAAAACAAAATCCGCAAAGGATTTCCCTGGGTCTACTACTATCAGTTGAGCAACCGGAAAGTTTCGGGAAAAGCCGGCGACCTGGGGGTGATCTATGACTCCAGCAACCGTTTTCTGGCGATCGGGTTGTTCGATCCTTTCTCGGACATTCGTCTGAGAGTTCTGCAAACCCGGAATCCCCGAGAGATTGATAAAAACTTTTTTCAGGAACGGCTGCAGCAGGCCTTCCTGCTACGAAGCTCTCTGGACCTGGGCGAGACCAATGCCTACCGGGTGGTGAATGGGGAGAGCGATGGGTTTCCGGGTATGGTGGTTGATCGCTACAGCGACACTCTGGTGGTCAAAGTATATACCTCCTCCTGGTTTCCATTTCTGAAGATGCTGGTGGAACTTCTGGTGGAAATGGCGGGGCCGAAGCGGATTCTCCTGCAATTGAGCCGTCATGTGCAACGTGTCAGTGAAAGCGGTTATCAGGACAACCAAATGTTGTGGGGTCCTGTTCTGGAGGGACCGGTGCGGTTTCGGGAAAATGGTTTATCCTTTGAAGCGGATTTGCTGCGTGGTCAAAAGACGGGATTTTTTCTTGATCAGAGAGAAAATCGACAGAAAATACGAGAATGGTCCAAAGGACGGTCAGTCCTGAATGTATTCAGCTACACGGGAGCTTTTTCTGTCTATGCGTTGGCAGGAGGAGCCCGGTCGGTTTTGGAAATCGACATCAATGCTCAGGCGCAGGCGGACGCGTTGAAAAACTGGGAGCTGAATTTTGGGTCCGATGGAAACCGAAAGAAATCGTTGCGTCAAATCAAAGGTGATGCGTTTGAGCAATTGGCGGCATTGAGCCGGCAGGGTGAGCGGTTTGATCTGGTTATTCTGGATCCGCCGGCGTTCGCCAGCCGCAAACAGAACAAACAGAATGCCCTGCAGGCGTACCTGCGTCTTGCCAAAGCCGGAGCTCAATGCACCCGAGAGGGCGGTCTTCTGTTAGCGGCATCCTGTTCTTCCCAGGTGCGTGCGGATGAGTTTTACCGGGCTGTGGACTTGGGAATTCGGGCGACCGGGCGACCCTATCAGAAAAAACTGAAAACAGGTCATCCTCCAGACCATCCGGTCACTTTTAAAGAGGGGGCCTATCTGAAAGCCATTTACTGCCAGTTTTAAGGGAATTGGAGGGTATTTTTCGAGAAACAGAATTTTTAGAAGAGTCTTGCGGGTGGCTTGCGGGAGAGGGTATTGTGGGCGCTGAAACCGATACCATTATTTCCCAATGTTACAAAATGCGATAAGCAGAAATTCGAACTAAAAAAAGCCTCGGTGATTAATTCACCGTTACTTTCTTTTAGCCTTTCTTTTTGCTTTGCGCTTTGGTGCTTTTTTCTTCGTGGTCTTTTTAGCAGCTTTTCTTTTAGCTTTACGCTTCGGTGCTTTTTTCTTAGCTGCTTTTCTTTTAGCTTTACGCTTTGGCGCTTTTTTCTTAGCTGCTTTCTTTTTAGCTTTACGCTTCGGCGCTTTTTTCTTTGCTGCTTTACGTTTTGGTGCTTTCCGTTTTGCTTTCTTCTTGGTTGCCATCAAGAACTCCTTTCGTTAAAAATATTTGGTAAGTTTCAGCGCCCAAATATTTAAAGATATTTTATTCTATACACCACTAATGTCAAGAGCATATTGATTCAAAAAGGGTTTCGGCGATTCGATGAGGACTTGGGGCGATTGTGTTCCAACTGTGCATTTGTTAAGCTGAAAAATTGAGACAGCGGGAAATCCTTGCCAGTACTGGCCGATCAAGGGTATCGTTAAAGTTTTTAAGAAAATTTATTATCAAATTCCGCTTGATCGGAGATTTTCAACGACCGAAATTTTTTTTCATTTTTTTTGAAAAAATTTATGGAATTTTCTCAAAAAATCCACTCGATTGACAGTTTTTCCCATTTTCCGCACCTCGTTCACGCCTTCAGTCCGAGAAATTTTGTGGGAGAAGAGGGGGTCCATGAAGAGTTGTTGCTCGGTCGCAAGAGTGATCCGAGAACTTCACAACAGCATCGTCAATGGTTGCTTGAAAATTTAAAGATAGACTCCAAAGAACTTTTTTTGGTGAAGCAAGTTCATGGAGATCGCGTTTTCGTCCTGGATGATCCTCACAAGTCAGTCGATCAGGTAGAGGAGGAAGAAGCCGATGCTTTGATCACTCACCTGACTGAGAAGCCGATCGCGGTTTTGACGGCAGACTGCGTTCCGGTCATTTTGTATGATCCCGAGAAGCATGTCGTCGGTGTGATTCATGCCGGACGAAAAGGCACCCAAAAGCGTGTGGTATCTAAAACTATCTCAATATTATCGGATAGTTACGGTTGTCACCCCGGAAATGTGGTGATGGCTCTGGGGCCTGCAATCGGAGGGTGTTGTTATGAGGTGGACGATCCTTGCATCGTGCCGTTTCGCGAACATTTTCAGGGATGGGAAACGTTTGTGACGCCTCATTCTCCAAGCCGGTTTATGTTGGATCTTTTGAAAGCCAACGAAGCGGATGGTATGGAGGCGGGAATCTCAAAGAAAAACATACATCGATCGGGTGAATGCACTTCCTGCAACAACGACCGATGGTTTTCTTACCGTAAGGAAGGCGTGACGGGAAGAATGGTCAGTCTGGCCATGCTCCGTGAGAAACCTGCCGGATTTTGAGCCGGCGAGTCTTCGGTTTTCAGGAACTGGTTTTGGTAAGAATGGCGTCTACCCGCTTTTCGAAATCTTCGCCAATGGGCTTCACCATGAAATCCGCGCCTCCCTCAGCGATGAATTGCTTGATCAATCCGGAATGGGCATAGGCGGTAATCATCGCGCAGGGAATTTCCGGTTTCACTTCTCTCATTCGCTCGAAAGTCTGCATTCCGTTCATGTTCTTCATCATAAAGTCCATGAGAACAAGATCTACGGGGTTGGATTCCAGCATTTCAATCCCCGAATTGCCGTTCACGGCTTCAAGGACCGAATGCCCCGCCTTGGAAAGGCGACGATTCAGCGTCTTGCGGGTCAACTCATGATCTTCAACGACCAGTATGGTGCTCATTCTTGGCTCCTGATTGTGGTTCTAAGGGTATAGAAAAAGTGAAAAGACTTCCTTTTCCGAGAGCGCTTTCCACGGAAATCTGTCCACCATGCATTTCAACCAGTTTTTTTGCGATTGCCAGTCCCAGTCCGGTGCCGGATGCGGCCCGGGTCGGAGACTCGTCCACCTGACGGAACAAATCAAAGATCACGCTGATGTCATCTTGAGATAACCCCATTCCCGTGTCATGTACACTGAATACCGCCTGAGAATCTTCCCGGGCGACTTTGATTTCGATACGGCCTTGATCGGTGAATTTAACAGCATTGCTCAACAAATTAAAGATAATCTGCTTGATTCTAATTTTGTCGGCGCAAATTTCAATATCGTCTATTTCCAGAACGATGGGCAGCCCCTTTTGTTTGGCGATGACCTGGTAACCGGAAACCACGTCCTCCACCAGCTTTTTGACAGAAAACCATTCCAGGTACAACTCCATTTTGTTGGCCTCGATTTTGGAAAAATCGAGGAGATCGTCGATCAATGCCAACAGGTGCTTGCCGGAATTTTCAATATCCTGGGCTATGGATGCGATTTCGTCCTGGTCCGGAAGTTCGTGTCCCTGGGTTAATAGCGGCGTGTTGCCCAGCATGACGGTCAGTGGGGTGCGCAATTCGTGGGAAATGACGCTCAAAAATCCCGACTTCAATCGGCTGGACTCCTCGGCTTTTTTTGCAGCCAGTTTCAGGTTCTGCTCCACTTTTTTCTGTTCGGTGATATCGGTGCCAAATCCGATCGTTTCCACCAATTTCCCATTTTCATCGAACCGGTGAATATTACTCCAAGTGACCACCCGGGTTTCACCGGACCGGGTGAACAGTTCCAGTTCCACGTTGCGGACAGGACCTCTGGATTTCAACTGGCGCAACTGTTCGACTTGTTTGTCGGATTTTTCTGGAAACAGGGTGTTCCACCAATTTTTCCCGATCAGTTCGTTGGAGGAGTACCCTGTGGTTTTTTCCACGGCCGGGTTGGTGAAACGGGTGATTCCGTCGGGAGACAACCCGACCACCAAAGCCGGTGTACGCTCGATGATGCGGGCGCTGTAATCCCTTTCATTGCGTAACGCCTCCTCAAAACGTTTGCGTTGCGTGATATCCCGCACCATGCCCAGGTATAAAATCGGCCGGGGACTCTGGTCGGATCGCGGGGTGCGCCGCCGTTCGGGCATTTGGATTTCGCTGATCGAAAGGTCGATGGGAAATAGCGCTCCACTTTTGTGTTCGCCGGTCATTTCGGTGATTTTCCCGATCAGGTTGCGTTGACTGGTCAGGAAGCTGCCTTTGCGCAGGTCGCTTTCCCGGCACAGGTTCGGAATCAGTAAACGGATGTTTTTACCGACCACCGACTCGGATTGATATCCATAAATAGATTCCGCCGCCGGATTCACGGATGTGATGGACCCATATTTATCAAAGGTGATGATTCCTTCCAGGGCATTGGTCAAAATCGATCGGATCTGCTCTTCACTGTACTGAAGGGCGTCAAAGTTCCGGGCCCGGTCTATACCCAAAGATATTTCGCCCGCTGCCGTGGACAGTCCGTATTGCATGGTCTCGGTCAGGGGATTACGGGAAAACAGCTCAAAGGCTCCCAGCAATTGGTTATTGATGATCAGGGGATGGGCATAATAAGAACATACCCCGGCTTTTTCCATCCATTTTTTTTCATTTTGCAACGCGGGGTCTTCGCACGGTGTGTGAGTGATGTAGGGTTTTCTTTTTTTCGAGAGATTACCCACCACTCCTTCCCCCAGAGAAATGGAATCCACCGGGAGGGCCGTCAATTCCTTGCTGCCGGCACTGGCATGAACTTCCAGCATTTCATCGTGAGGGTAGAAAATCCATATTCGGGCCAGCGCGGCATCGAAAAAATTTTTAAAGGATTCGGCGCATTGGTCCAGGACCTCATGCAGCGAGGTGCTTCCAGCCAGAGCCGCACCGATTTCCGCACCAAATTCTCCCAGGAACACCCGCTCTGCCAGGGCCTCCTCGGCTTTCTTGCGTTCGGTGATATTTTCGCCGACACCTAAAATGCCGATCACTTTTCCAGCTTCATTGAAGCGGGGAGACAAGGTCAACTGAACCCAGAGTTTTTGCCCGTCCTTGGTGAATTCCTCCACCTCGCAGGTCATTCCCTTTTTTTTCTTCAGGATGTGCTGGTGCACCTCTTCGATTATTTTTCGACTGTCTCCACCATCCGGGTAGAGTTTGAATATTTTTTCCTTGCCGACCATTTCCTCGGCGGTATAGCCCAGCATATTTTCAGCACCCTTGTTCCAGAAAATAATGTTGCCGTCAAAATCCGTTCCCAGAATGGAAACAGCGGAAGGGCTCTCTAATATATTTTGGAGAGCGACTTTTTTCTGGCATAATTCCTCTTCCTTCAGCTTCCAATCCACCGCTTTCAGCTTCCACTGGGAAAGCTCGCGGCGGAGAGCCTCAATTTCTTCAAGGAGTTCGCCCTTTGTTTTGCTCTGGAGTTTGGTGTTGATCATTGTTTAAACGTAATAACTTAGCTATTGAAAAGTCGACGGGCTTGGGGAATAGTTATTTAAAATACTATAGTATTTTAGAGTATACGCAAATTAAAATCTCATGGGAGTTACATAACCCATTGTTTTTATTGATTGTGGCCTGTTTTTGAAACCACCCTAAAAGAGGTGCTTTGAGTTTCATATTGGTCTAATTGCCCCATTTGGAGGACTTAACAGCAGGATGACCCAGGAAAAAGACATTAATCCGATCCCTCCTCTGGAGAGGTTTCCCTTTCCGGTGGAATGGATCAAATCCAACCCCAAAAAGGTGGAGGAAGCCCTGTCCCGGATGTCATTAGCGGATCAGGTGAGGTGTGTGCAATCGCTGCGGGGAAAAAACCAGATCGACCTGTTGATATTGTCCAGCCAGGCGGACCAGTTGGTGCGTCTTCTGCCGGAAGAAGACATTTATTTCATGATCAAGGAAGTAGGCACAGAGGATGCGTTGCCGGTGCTGGCGGTTCTGTCCGAAAAGCAACTGCAATATCTGTTCGACATGGAGTGGTGGCGGGGTGACAAGTTCATGCCGAAAAATGCCATGGATTGGCTGCTATGGGTGGAAAAAGCCAGTGACCGGCAATTGTTGAACTGGCTTCTGACCGAGGACTTCGATCAAAAGGTGATGGTTCTGCAATCCTTGATAAAGGTCTTCAAGCAGGATGAAATGACCGATCAGTACGAGGGAGTTGAAGGATTGGAGCATTTTTCTCTTGATGGCGTGTTCGATATATTTCTGAAAGTTCCTGACGCGGCCTCCCTGCTCAAAAATCTGCTCAAACTTCTTTACGTTGAGGATCAGAAAGTATTTTATGCGCTGATGGAGGCGGTGATCTGGTATCAAGTCACTCCTACAGTGGAAGCGGCTTATCGCTGGCAACGTTCCCGCGTGGAAGAAAAAGGGATCGTCCCCTATGACGAAGCGGTTGAGGTCTACAGCCGGCTGGATGTGAATTCCCTGAAACTGGACGCTCCTTCACACGAGGTGTTTGTCGACCCGGAATCGCCTTATGCAGTGGCTCCGGTTTACCCATTGGCGGATACCGACCCATCAACTTTTTTCGGGCAGTGTCTGGCCATGATGAAGAATCATGAGCGGGTGAATGCCATTTGCTGGGAGTTGACCTATCTTTCCAACAAGGTGATGGTGGCCGACCAGCGGGAATACGGCGATTTGGATTCCCATCATGAGACCATGCGGAAAGTATTGGGATACATCAATATCGGGCTGGAGTTGGGTGCTGGAGGTGATATCGCCAAAGGGGAATCGTTGTTGAATCAGACATGGATGCAGTCTTTGTTTCAGGTGGGCTACGCAGGTGTCATGCGCCTCAAGTGGGAAGGGGAGAAGCTGATCAAGGAATCCGGGCTTCTGCTGGAAAACTTGCTCACACCGGGTTATATGGATCATCTTGCTGCTTCAGTAGACCGGTTTCCGAAGATAGGAGTGATGCTAACGGAAGAGGCGGAGGAAGCGGAAACCAACATTCAATGGAGAAATCTGGTATCTCTACAGGATGTCCAGGTTCTCGAAAACTTTTTGAATCTGTCACGGTTCTATGTCCGGTTCGCCCGCCAAAGCCTGGACATTTCTCTGGAAACGATCCAGCAATATCTGGAAGAGGTGCGTTTCCCAGCGAACCGGGAGGAATTGGATGTGAAAGTCCTGACCCTTACCGCATTGGCCCGGTTCACCCTGTTTAAAGAAATTGAGTGCCAACCGCTGTTGCCGGAGGGAGCCCGGTCGTTCCTGCAGGCGATTTTTCATGTTGGGATTTACCAGGATGAATCGAAAGTGGTTAACGACGAAATTTTACAGGCCTTCCGCCAGCGCCTGCTTGAAACTTCCCTGGCCTGGACACCGGAGGACAAAGAGCGGCTTGATCATTTGCTTCAGGAATGCGTCCACCTGCTTCAAACCCAATTCGGTCGATTGGACCTTTCGAAAAAAATCGAGTGGCAGTTTACCCGTGGTTTACTCCTGAAATAGAAGGAGTTTTTTGGTTTTTGATCGGGTCCCGGCCGGAGCGGTGCGTGTCTGGAAAATTTTATTTTCATATCAATTCAAAAGGGTGATATAGTCTCACTCCGCTCAGGAGCGACATCCTTTTAAGTAATTTGAACTGCATTTGAGGTAGATATGGCTGACAGTCCTGAAACCAGAAAGGATCCCAAACCGAATCCGGAGACGGAGGGAGGAGATCCCGGCATCCTGGAGAGCTACGGATCTTTCCCTGTGTGGATGCTGCGATTGATTCAACTGATTACACCCAGTTTTCTGGTCAGTAAGACCCCACCCAAAAAGAAAGACTATCGGATCTAAAACCATTTCATGAGTCCAATCAAACGGGCGCTCATCAGTGTGTCCGACAAAACCGATATTGCCGAATTCGCCAAGCAACTCCACCAGCGGGGTGTGGAAATCCTGTCCACCGGCGGCACGGCAGAGCTGATGAAGAAAAACGGCGTGCCGGTGACACTCATCTCAGATTACACCGGGTTCCCTGAAATGATGGACGGGCGGATTAAAACGCTTCATCCGAAAGTGCATGGTGGAATTCTCGGACGGCGCGACGTGCCGGGCCACATGGAAGCCATGAAGCAGCACGCCATCAACCCCATCGATATGGTGGTGATCAACCTGTATCCCTTCGAAGCGACTATTGCCAAGGAAGGATGTACGCTGGCGGATGCCATCGAGAACATCGATATCGGCGGACCCGCCATGGTGCGGTCGGCCTCCAAGAATTACAATGACGTCGCCATCGTGGTGAACCCTGCAGATTATGATCAGGTCCTGAAGGAAATGGACGCAAACAACGGGGCGGTGACTCTGGAAACCCGTCAGCGTCTCAGCCGCGATGCATTCGCCATGACCGCCCGCTACGATTCGATGATTTCCGGATACCTCTCCGGCCAGATTGGAGCAGCCTCAAAATTTCCGCCCGGTTACCAATCCGGATTTCAAAAGGTTCAGGATCTGCGTTACGGCGAGAATCCACATCAGGCAGCGGCACTCTACAAAGAAGCGCAACCGCTGAACACCGATGCCGTCCAGGCCAAACAGTTGCAGGGCAAAGAACTCTCATTCAACAATTACATCGATATGAACGCCGCTTGGGAATGCGCGTTGGAATTTGAGGATTCTACAGCAGTGATCATCAAGCACACCAATCCCTGCGGTACAGCCAGCGGAACAAATCAGACCGAGGTCTTCATCCAGGCCCGGGAGACCGATCCGGTATCCGCGTTTGGCGGCGTGTTGGGATTCAACCAAACCGTGACTCTGTCCACCGCCGAGGAAATCGTAAAGAATTTTGTCGAGGTCATCATCGCACCAGGTTATGAGAAAGCGGCGCTTGAATTGTTCGCCAAGAAAAAGAACGTGCGTGTCATGCAGATGCCCTCAGTTGAAGCAGGGACGGAGAACAGTCGAATGGACATCAAGCGCATCGGCGGCGGTATCCTGCTTCAGGACGCGGACGAGTTGACCCTGGACCCGGAACAATTGAAAGTGGTCAGTAAAATTCAGCCGGACGATGCCATGTTGGCCGAACTCAAATTTGCCTGGAAGGTGGCCAAGCACGTCAAATCCAACGCCATTGTGTATGCGCGAGGCACTGAAACGGTGGGCATCGGCGCCGGTCAGATGAGCCGGGTCGATTCGGCACGGCTTGCTATTGAGAAAGCCAACAAGGAAGTGAAGGGGTGTGTGATGGCTTCCGACGCATTCTTTCCATTTCGCGACTCGATCGATGCCGCCGCCGAGCGGGGCATCCGTGCCATTATTCAGCCCGGCGGTTCCATCCGTGATGAGGAGGTCATCCAGGCGGCGGACGAGCACAAGATCGCCATGGTGTTCACCGGTATCCGTCATTTCAAGCATTGATCCTCTGTGGTTCTCAGTATTTCCTCCTGCTTCCCATCAACTTTTTCCGTTATTGATCCGACAATAATAAAAGGCACCATTTTCCATACGCTGTGTCTTAACGGCTTGGATGGTACACTGATATCAACCTCATTAATTCAATCCGCATACCGCCTATGAAGCGTTGGCTCGTACGATTGAAAAGACTCAGAAGGCTGGCCCCCCATGTGTTATCGGTTCTATTGGTTCTTGTGGTGCTCGCCGCTGCGGTCTATGAGTGGAACAAGCCGGTTCTGCATCAATTGAGGGACAAAGATCCTCATCGTTACGATCAGATGGTTGATGAGGTATCGGGACTGCATTGGATCAACGCCTGGAATCAGTACGAGACGTTGAAGGAAATCAGTACCGCTGAGTTATACCGGGAACGGTACCAGCGCTGGAAACAACAGTGGCTCACCGACCCGTCCTTCAGGCAGGACGTTTTGCGTCAAAAGGCGGAGGCTCAGGCAGAAATTAAAAAGTCTCAGAGAAAGAAATACAGTCTTGAAGAACTGGAGTTGGCGCAATACCACAGGAAACCAGACCCTGCTCTACTGCGTGTGCATTGGGAACAGGCAACACCCTGGCAGAAGTCATTGATCCTTCGCGATCGGTGCGTCCGCTATCTCAATCAGGAACTGGAAGATTATCGTCAGCGCCGCCGCGTTAAAGGGTCCCTGCACGGCGCCGCCCTTCGCATGCAATCACGTGCTGGAAATGCCAGCCCAGGAAGTTTGTGCCGGGAAATGGTTTCTCTCAGTCACGATCTGCCTTCCGTTCACCGCGCTTTGGACAAATTGAAAAAAGGGATGAATTATTATTACTTTGTTCGCCTGCTGGAGGACATCGGTATTCCCGATTCGGAGTTGTTCACCATCACTGGAAAACTGGAAGGCATGACCCGCGACTTTAATGGATTTTAATCCATTACCGGATGAAAGTTTCAGGGGTTGGGACTATTTTGTTTTTCAGGTGATTCGGTGGACCCACCGGTGATAGCGGTCATCAATTGTTTGATCTCGTTATTATTTTTGATTTCGGGCAACTCACCTTTACCTGTTTCCGCGTAAGCCACCAGTTTTCGTAAAGGACGGATGACCAGGTTATACGTATAAACCCCTCCGATAATGGAAAAAAGTCCTCCAATTACGGCGATCCATTTAGCTTCATTACTCAACCGGTTGGCCGTCATGGAAAGTCGCTCCTTGATGACATTGATTTCGTCCACCGTCATCGAGGCCGGTTGCATTTCATGGATGACCCGGTCGATCTGTCCCATCTGGATGGACAGGTAAAACGCCATGTAGCCGAGTATGGAAACCACCACCAGATACCCGGTCATGAGCAGGTTGATGATACTTTTGCGCTCACCCGGGAGTTCTTCCCTGAAAATTCCTGTCTTCATTGCATTCATCCCTATTTCGATTTGAGTGTGGACCCAACCTACCGTCAAACCGGCGTACGGGTCAATCTCTTTTTCCGGCGACCAGCGTGACGCTGGACCCAGTTTGATATAGATGGAAGGGTTCGATGTGCGTCCAATGATTTTCTCTGGCCATCTGTCGTTAGCCAGTTGCCTCGCCCGCGAGGGCGCGGCGGAGGCGTCCCCAGTTGAAAGCCGAACCGGGGTCGTACTTCTTTTTGATTCCGTCCCCCTTGCCGCCTTGAACGTGGGCGTGCCCGAGAATTCCCTGGAAGGTGGAAAAGTTTTTTATTTTTCCGAGAGGGGTGCGCCGCTTTTTTTTGTCGAAGGGTACTTTGAGAGATATTTTCGGCAGTAGCTGGTGGATTCCGAAGCAGAGACGAATGAGAGCCTCGTACTGTTCTTCAGTGAAATCCCACATCCGCACCGTCCGCCCGTTGATCCGGCGGCTGAAGTAGCCGCGTTCCCCGTAAGACCGGGAGGCGAACGCTTTGAAGTCGGGTATCCGCAGTTTCTCCTGATACTTTTCAGGAAGATCAAAACGCCAGCGCCCCCTCACTTTCCGGTACAGATCTTTGGGGGCGTGATACAGGTCCGATTCTTCGGCCAGGGCCTGCCAGGAGAGGTTGGCCATTTCGATGTGCACGGCCCGTTCGTTGCCCTGACGGTCGTCGGCCGGTGCGGTATTGGTTTTCCAGTATAGATCGCAGGTCTGGTAAATCGTGCCGTCGAGATCCAGATAAAAATGACTGCCTTTAAACGTGCTGTCCTTCAAAATCTGGTGACAATGATGGGAACTGTAGCAGACATCATAATGCAGCACAAACTGGTGGACGGATTGTTTGAGCTCCTCGTATGCCGTGTCGAGGTCCAGAATCTGATATTGGGAATGTTCATGTGTGGGTGCGTCGTTCAACTGCACGTCGTGTTGCGAGCAAGAGCGCCGTCCTCTGGGGTGCGGGCAGGTGTACCCCTCAGCGTGTTGCCACAGGACAACTTCCGTTCCGATATCCACGGTGCGTCCGCACGCAATAATATTCTGGTTCGTTGTCATAGGAGATCGGGAAAGAAAAGAGAGTGGGGAAGGCCCGACATCTGGCTCATGATTCCGATTTGGGGTCGTCCGCCGGCCGGCCCCAGTGCAGTTTGCGGCGGAGTATCTGGTAATAGTTTTTGCCCTTCGCCTGGATCAGGCTGACCGGAGTCGGTCCCTGTTTGACTTCGAGCACGTCGTCGCGGCGCATGGGGTACCCGGTTTGTCCGTCCAGGGTTACCTGGACCTCCTCCTCCGTTTCTGTAGTGAGCTGCACCTGCAGGGTGGATTGGTTGGGAATCACGATAGGCCGGTTGGTCAGCGTAAACGGACAGATGGGACTCAACAACAGCGCGTTCATGCTGGGATGAATGATCGGTCCTCCGGCTGACAGCGAATACGCGGTCGATCCCGTTGGTGTGGAGATAATCAATCCATCGGCCCGGTAAGAAGTCATGTACTGACCGTTGACGTGCGCCTCGAGGTTGACGATGCGGGCGGCCTTTTTGTTGATGACCACGTCATTCAGGGCATAATCGTTGCGGATGACTTGTCCGTCCCGTTTCAGGAAGGTGTTCAGCAGCATGCGTCGCTCGATGCCGGATTCCCCCCTCAAAACCTGTTCAAGGGTACTGTACAACTCGGGCAGGGCCACTTCGGTAAGGAAACCCAGGCTGCCCAGATTCACGGCCAGGATGGGAACATCAAACGGCTGGGTCAGCCGAGCAACGCTCAGCAGGGTGCCGTCTCCTCCCAGCACGATGATGAGATCGGCTTTGGAAGGAATCTCCTCCTTTTTGAGGCTCGAAGACTCATCAATGATTCCGGCCGTATCTGGAGCCATCAGGGTCTCGTAATTTCTTTCCTGCAACCACGTGGTGAGTTCAAGCAGAACCTTCCGGCTGATGTCGGGTTTGGGTTTGCTGAAAATCCCGATTTTTTTGATGGTATCCACGGCCGTATCCCGGTGGTTAACAGGTCAAGCTGTCCCTATTGGAATAATAAAGAAAAAGAGCGGTAGTGCCAAGGGCAAGTTGAATGCCGGGAATGTCAAGAAGGGTAAATTGCAGGGAAACCGCGGTTTAGAGGTTGCCGAAGTCCTGCGGTTTGATGTTGTCCAGCCATCTCTTCCATTGGTCCTTGTCCTCCGTATTGGCTTTGGAGGTGTCCGGCATATCGAGACTTTTGGCCGCTTCGATTACGGTTTCATTGACGTAGATCGGCGCTTTAGCGCGCAGAGCCAAGGCGATGGCATCGCTGGGTCGGGAATCGATTTTCAGGGTGTCCTCACCGGACATCATGGAAATGACGGCATAAAAGGTATTGTCTTTCAGTTCGCTGACCAGAATATGATTGATTTTTCCCTTCATATCACCGATGAGGTTTTTCATCAGATCATGGGTCATGGGCCGGGGGGTGGCAATTTTCTCGATTTCCAGTGCGATGGCGTTGGCTTCAAAGAAACCGACCCAGATGGGTAGCGCCCGGTTGCCCTCTAAATCCTTCAAAATAATGATGGGCATATTGGTCAAGGGGTCCAGCGTTAGACCTTCCACTTTCATTTCAACCATGAATCGTTCCTTTACCAGATGTCGGAATTTTTGGGGTGACCCCGACCCAAAATAATACGGGAAAGCTGTTGGGTTTTCTATAGTTAATCAATAAATAAAATGTTTGTCAATGTCACAATTTGACACGGTTTTAAAGGGTTTCGCTGGGATTTTTAGCAGGTCTGATTTCAACGGCTTTGGATATGGTTTTTTACGAAATCCCGAAGTTTTGCTTGAACCGGTTCGGGGATTTCCACGGGAGTGAGGGTTTTTCTGCAAAGATCAGAAGTCTCGCGGTAGGTTTCCAGAAAGGAAAGACAGGGGGGACAATCCTTAAAATGATCTTCCAGGGAGGCCGCCGTCTTCGGATCCAATGTGCCCTCAAAGTAATCGCACAACAGGTCAATGCATTCTTTGCAACAAATCATTTCTTAGAGCTCCGTGCTTGGTATTCATCAAAATAGTTTGACAGCTTTTTCCTGAGAAAAAGGCGTGCCCGATGCAGTCGGGATTTGACCGCAGGGATCGTCAAATCCAGAATATCCCCGACTTTCTCTGTTGATAAGCCCTCGACATCCCTCAAAATAAAGACCACCTTTTCCTTTTCCGGGAGCTGCTCAACAGCTTTTTCAATCATTCCCTTGGTTTCGTTTGAAAAAAGCAGGGAATCCGTACTTTTCGACCAATCAGAAACTTTTTCGTTTTGGAATCCGGCATGATTGAAATTGGGCAGACCTTCATCCAGTGATACGTACTGCTCCTTTTTCTTGGTCCTCAGTTTCATGTAGGTCGCATTCAGAGTGATGCGATACACCCAACTGGAGAACGCCGATTTTCCCTGAAACGTGTCAATCTTTCGATAGATCGTCAGTAGAACTTCCTGAGTCACATCCTGCGCATCCATTTGGTTGCGCGTCATGTTAAACGCCAGGGCGTAAATCTTCCGCTGGTAGAGTTCGAAAATCTTGTCGAACGCTTCCATATGTCCGGCTTTCATATCCCGGACAAGCATTTCATCCTGCGCTTTTTCTTCCTGAGTCGGCATGGTTCGCCAAATCCTATTGAATCGCGTTTAGTGTCCAGTGCCAAGCCAACCCGGTGAAACAAACTCAGGTGTAAATTCGGTCAGTTTTTAGATGCTCTGGACGCGGGAACGGTTCTGATATTCAGAATTTTAAAGCCACGGAGCTTTCAATTCATGATGAAAAATCAATCCAGAATTCTAGCATCCCCGTCGGGAGAGTACAAATGGAGTAAGCCCAAAGCCCGCCGGAGACACAAAGCTAATGCTTTAAATATAATAGGTTACGTCATCAGGTTTTGTGGGCGGGTGGGCTGTGTACGGCTCACAAGATGTTAAACTCTCGTTTTCCGGGTCCGGTGACCCTATCGAAAACGGCTGAAAGGTTTGTGCTATAATTTCGACTATTTTCTGTTCGACAAAAACCCTTCTCATCCCTGAATTTATACTATGACCCAATTTTGTCGGTTCTTCATTCTGGTGTGCGCGCTGATTTCGCTGGATTCTGAAAAAGCGTTTGCCGAGTTGTTGTCCTCCAAAATCCAGGATGATACCAAGTCATGGATCTTGTCTCCCGATGCGGCCATTCAGGTCGCTCAGGCTATTCCGGAATCGGGGGATTCGGAAACCCAAAGCAGTTCTCCGGTCGATTTTGAAAGTCGCTTTGCCAAGGGGGAGTATGAATTCGGTTTAGGTCTGGGATACGGGTTTACCGTCAACCTTCCTCCCGTGGATTCCCCCGCCGACGAGCGAACGCGGATTCGATTCGTACATTTTTCACCCAATTTTAAATACAACCTGACAGGACCTATCTTTAAGAATGGCTTTTATCGGGGGGTTTTGTATTGGGTGATCGAAGCCCAACTGGCGGCTACCGTAGAAGACCCCACGCGGAACGGTCGCGTGGTCGACGACTCTCCCAATTTTTTGTTTGGTATCGTGCCTGCGCAACTGGAATACAAATTTATTAACATCAACCGGTCCTGGGCGCCTTTCCTGTTTGCGGGAATAGGTGGATCCTGGAGTGAATGGTTTCAGGAATCCAAGGAAATCTCCACCGCGTTTGAGTTTGTGTTGCAGGGTGGAGCAGGAATCGAATATTACTTTGACAATGGAACGGCCATTAATTTTAACTACCGCCTCTGGCACCTGTCGAACTCCAACGTCAAGAGTCCGAATGTAGGCCTCAACGCTCACATCTTCAGCCTGGGTTACAGTTTTTAGTTTGACCGGCGGGCATCGCGGGTAATTATTCTCTGCCTCTTTCATCCGACCTGTTATACTGTTTTTTAAGGCACTTTCCATAAAACTCCATTCTGGAGTTTGATCATTTTTTGTATTCTTATGGCTCCAACCGCTTCATCAGAAGAAGTTCCCTCACCTCCCAGACCCGGCCCCTTGGACAGGGTGTTTAACGCCTTTGAGACCCTGGCGTACCATCATCCATGGTGGGTGTTGTTCGTTTCTTTGGTCCTGGCGTCTATCAGTTTGTGGTATACGGCAGCACACCTCCAGTTCAACACTCTCCGGGAAGACCTTATCTCCAAAGACATGAAATTCCATGAGCTGTATCAGCAGTACCGGGATCGTTTCAAGGATTTTGACGGCATGATTGTCGTTGTCGAAGGTGAGCAGCCCGACACGATGAAACGGTTTGCCGATCAACTGGTGGGGCGGCTACAAAACCGGCCCGAGATATCTTCCGAGATTTATTACAAAGTTGATACCGCTTATTTCAAGGATAAGTCCCTGTTGTTCCTGGAGCCGGACTCGCTCCAGAAGTTGGGAGACAAGCTGAGATCGCACCAGGATTTCCTTGAACAGGTGGATGCTTCTCCCGGACTCAACACGCTTCTCAGAAGCCTCAACCAGGAAATCAGCTCAGGAGTCGTCGATACCTTGCTCACCGATTTACTCGGCACGGAAGATGAGGAGACAGAGAAAGAAGATTCCGCCGATCTCGGTTTGTTGATTTCCCTGCTGGGACAAATGACGCGGCATGTTGAGGGAGAAACGTCTTACCGTTCGCCCTGGGGAACATTTCTGGCTGAAGAGGACAAACCATTAAGGGAACAGGGATATCTGGTGTCCGACGACGAACGTTTGCTGTTCATCCTGCTCAATCCGCAGGAAACCGAAGGAGACTTTGCTGGGTCCAAAAATGCAATTGAGGGGATTCGGGAAATCATCCGTGACCTGTCTCCCGGTTTTCCCAAAATCAAAGTGGGAATGACGGGAGGCGAAGTGATTTCGTCAGACGAGATGTTTACCACTCATTCCGATGTTAAAAACGCCTCCCGGTATGCACTCACCGGTGTGGCTCTGCTGTTTATTATCTTTTACCGGCGGGTCACCGAGCCTCTTCTTGCAGTATTCACTTTGATGGTTTCCATTACCTGGGCGATGGGATACACCACCCTGTCCGTGGGTCATCTCAATATTATTTCCGTGGTCTTCACCACCATCCTGATCGGGCTGGGCATCGATTTTGGAATCCACATCCTCTGCCGTTACCGGGAAGAAAGGCGTTTGGGCAACGACGCCTATCTGGCCATGCGCAACACGCTGCAGCAGACCGGGCGCGGCAACCTCGCGGGAGCGGTCACTACGGCCATCGCCTTTGGAGCGATGGCATTCACCGATTTTGTGGGAATCGTCGAACTGGGAATTATCGCCGCCGGCGGCGTCGTGTTGTGTCTGCTCGGTATGGTCCTTTTGCTGCCGGCTTTGATCAGTATCGAGGAACGCTGGCGAAAACCGGTGTACACCCTTCCGGAGCGGGTGGTCAAGCGCGACGCCTTGTTTGAGAGGTTCTATTCACATTACTACCTCATTATATTTGTTTCGCTGGGTTTGCTGATTGGCTGTGGTTACCTTTCCCGGGAGCTGTATTTTGATTACAACCTCCTCAACATGCAGGCCAAGGGAACAGAAGCGGTGCATTTTGAAATGAAGATTATTGAAAATGCCAAACGGGCTTCCTGGAACGCCGCGTTGATCGCGGACGATATTGAGGATGCGAAAGAAAAATACCGGGTACTCAAAGCCATGCCTTCCGTGGGTAAAGTGGAAAGCTTGCTCACGGCGATCCCGGAAAACCAGGAAACTCGAATTCGAAAGGTGAAAGCCCTCGCTCCCCTCATCGATCCTTTGGAAGTGGAATCCGAGGACGAAACGTTTTCCCTGCGAGCCATACGGGCCACGATCAAGAAAATCCGATTCAAACTTCGCAAAAAAGAAAAAGACGAAGGACAAGACGATGTGTATGAAGCTTCCCGCCAAGTGAGGTTGTTGGATGCCGCTTTAAAGAACACCGATTCCGAAACCGCCGCAACCCGACTGAAGAAGTTTTCACAAACCCTGTTCATTGATTACCGGAAAAAAATTGCCGACCTCAAGCGTTCCGCCCATCCCACTCCGGTCAAAGTGGAAGAGTTGCCACAGGATATCAAAGACCGGTTTGTCAGCACCGACGGGAAGTACCTGATACTGGCCTATCCCAGCATCAATATTTGGGAACGCGAAGAAATGGAAAAGTTCCTGTATGAAATGCGAAAGATCGACCCCGATGTTACCGGCAACGCGGTCCACATGTTTGAATCAAGCCGATTGATGATCGACGGATACATTCGCGCGGGTTTGTATGCGTTGGCGGCTATCATCATTTATTTGATGTTGACGCTGCAGAATTTCAGAACCACGCTTCTGGTATTGATTCCGACATTGGCGGGGGCTGTATTGACTTTGGGTCTCATGCGGTTGACCGGCATTCAGTTCAACCTCGCTAATCTGGTGATCCTGCCCCTGATCCTCGGTATCGGCGTGGTCGACGGCGTACACATCCTGCATCGTTGCCGTGAAGCGCCGGAGTGTGGAGAGAACGTCATCTCGAAAAGTACCGGCCAGGCGGTGATCCTGACTTCACTGACCACCATGATCGGATTCGGAAGCCTGATGGTGGCGGATCATCAAGGAGTGTACAGCGTCGGTCTGGTTCTCACGTTGGGTGTGGGCAGTTGCATGATTACCTCCATCACCCTGCTCCCCGCGCTTATGAAACTCTGCCAGGCAAGAGGCTGGAAGATTTAACCATCAGCAAGTTGCTTCTCCTCGCTAGAGGAGTTATCGGGGACTGGCGGCGATGTTGCCGCCGTCGACGGTGAACACGCTTCCGGTGGTTTTTTCCGACAAAGCCAGATGTAAAAATGCCTCCGCCACGTCGGTGTCCAGCACTTCCCGACCCAGCAGGTTCTGCCTGAAATATTCTTCCGGTTCCAGGCCGCGGGCTTTGGCACGCTCGGCGATGAAGTTGTCGGTGAACATGCCGGTGCGGATGCGGTCGGCATTGATAGCATTGGAACGAATTCCCTCCTTACCATAATCCAGGGCGTATTGTTTGACCAGCGCGACTACGGCCGCTTTCGGCAGGGCATACGGACCGAAATCCTTGCCGGGATTGAAGGCCGCTTTCGAGGCGTTGAACAAGAGGGTGCCGCCGTTTTTCTGTTTCAGGAAGATGTTGACCGCCTCAGCAGCTACGGTCTGGTGCGCGAAAAAGTTGAGATCGAAGCTGCCTCGCAAGGTAGCGCTGTCAACTTCACCGATCCGGCCCTGCACGGCATTGCCGGCATTGGAGACGAGGATATCGACCCCTCCATAAGTTTGCACCGCGTGTTCGAACGAGGCCGCCACCGCCGATTCATCGGTCAAATCGACTCCCCGCCAGGTCACGCCGGCCTTACTGATTTTTTGCAAGGCCATGCCCGCCCCCTCGAGGGCTTCGCCGTTCAGGTCGACCAGATAAAGATTGGCTCCTTTTTCTGCAAACAGCTGGGCGGTGGCGCGTCCGATGCCCGAGGCGGCACCCGTAATGTACGCGACCTGTCCCTGCAACAGAGGGGGTTGGGATTTCCCCAGTTTGGCTTGCTCCAGCGACCAGTACTCCATGTCAAACAGATCCGCTTCCGGGAGCGGGGTGTAGGTGCCGATGTCGAACGCGCTTTGGATGATTTCAATGGTGTGCTCGTAAAGATCGGCGGCAATTTTGGTTTCCTTCGCAGTTTTGCCTATCGTGACCAACCCCAGGCCCGCCACCAGAAGGACCCGCGGCAGGGGGTCCAGCTCTTTCATTTCGATGCCTTTTCTCGCCTGGTTGGTGACGAAGTACTTATGGTAAGCCTTCTCATAGCGCTTCAAGGCTTCTTCCAGTTCGGAACGCAAACGTTCCGGATCGTCCAGGTGCTTCGGGTTCAGCAGAAGGGGTTTTTGTTTGGTGCGGATGACGTGATCCGGGGTTGCCGTGCCGATCTGCGACCATTTTTTACACTCCTTGCTGGAAGCGAATTCTCGAGCGGCTCCGCTTTGGCGGTGGTGAACCAACCAGGAGGTACCCGATTGCTCCCGGTACAATCCACGCAGGACCGGGGCGATGGCTTTTAAAATTTCCTGATCTTCAGCCGATCCGGAATCGTTGGCCGGAGTCAGTGGCTGGCGTGGATTGTTCTGGATATACGTTTCCGCCTGGGTCACGGCTTTGATGTGGGCATCGTAACTTTCCTGGGCCGTTTCACCGAAGGTGAACAGGCCATGATTGAGCAATACCAACCCTTTGACCCGTGGGTTTTTCTCGTAGGCTTCAGCCGCGGCTTTGGCCAGATCGAACCCCGGCATGATGTACGGCACCACGCCCAGCTCATCTCCGTATATTTCCTTGCAGATTTTCTCGGAGTTCGGCTGGTTGGCGATCACCAGAATGGCGTCGGCATGCGAATGGTCGACAAATTTATGCGGCAGAAAAGCGTGCAGGAGCGTTTCCACTGAAGGATTGGGTGACGACGCGTCCAGCAGGTGCGTCCGCTGGTCGTTGACCATCGCTTCGTCTGACAGGCTCTTCAGGTTACGCAACTGCTTCAGGTAATCGAGTTGAACTCCCGGCAGGCCGGGTGGCTCCAATGTATCCAGATCCCAGCCGCTGCCCTTGACGTACAGGACGTCGACTTCCTTACCCAACCGGTTTTTGGTACGCGATTTGACCGAAGTATTGCCGCCGCCGTGCAGAACCAGTGCCGGTTCCGCCCCGATCAGGCGGGAGGTGTAGACCCGGAGGGCCACATCCTCGGAAACATCTGAATAACGCGCGATTGCCTCTTTTGCTTCCTTATCGTCCCAGAGATTTTCCATTGAATGAAAATAACAAATCCGCGCCTGAGAATAAAGAAGATAAAATTTTTACTCCTGTTTGAGAATTAGAGTGTCAATTCCGCCGTTTCATCGGTGGAAAACCGGTTGTCAGTCCCGCTTCATGGCATTAACCTGATAGGTAGAAAGCCGATAAACCCGAGCGGCCTCCGGTTGTGCGGAGTGCTTCTATTGAATAATTTTTGTAGGAGAAAATCATGCGGAAACTGATTTCTATTTTTTTCGTTTTGGCGATGAGCGGTTTTGTGGGTTGTACGACAGGAGCCGAACGGGCCGCTGAAGCGGATGCGGACTTTAAAGAGGAACGGTTGAAAATCTTGAAGAAGTATCAGGACTGTGTCGAAGAACATCATGGCGATGCCAAGAAGCTTCAATCCTGTGAGCATTATTTGAAAGCCATTGACGCCATGAAGTGAAACGGAGGGTTCGGTTTCACATGTGCCTCCTACCTTTCTTCCCTGAAAGCCATGTTCAAATCTCCCTGGCTCCACTTCGGCAGTCTCAGGATAGCAGGATAAAAAATACCTCCGGCGATTCGCCGGGCGCCGCGCTGGAATTGGGGCGGGTTCTATGATATGTTGAGCGCGAATGGCAACCCTAACGTTTCGTCTGTCCGATGCGGTCGCTGGGTCCTTCCAGAACCTGCTCCGGTCCGATATTCTTGTCTCATTGATGCCTCAGGCGCATGCTCGCTAAAATTCACGTGACCTTAAAGAACGGAGTGCTCGACTCCCAGGGCAAAGCGGTCCACCATGCCCTCAACGATCTCGGCTATTCTGAGGTGCAGGATGTGCATCTCGGCAAGTACATGGAGGTCAAACTGAAAGGCCTTTCCAAAGAGGAAGCGGAGGGCCGCGTCATTGAGATGTGCGAGAAACTGCTCGCCAATACCGTGATCGAATCCTACCGGTTTACGCTGGAGCCCGCGGAATGACCCTTTGGCCCCGGAGGCTCTTATGAAGTGCGGCATTGTCGTGTTCCCCGGTTCCAACTGCGACCACGACTGCTACCATATCCTCAAGCATGTGCATCAGTTGGAGACCCACTGGATCTGGCACAAGGATGAAGTCCTGGATTCCTTCGACTTCATCGTTCTGCCCGGTGGTTTTTCCTACGGCGACTACCTGCGTCCCGGCGCCATCGCCCGGTTTTCCCCCATCATGAAGTCGGTAACCGATTATGCGAATAAAGGCGGTCGTGTGCTGGGCATCTGCAATGGATTCCAGATTCTGGTGGAATCCGGCCTGCTACCCGGCGTACTGATGGACAACGCCGGTCAGCGTTTCATCTGCAAGGACCTGACTCTTCGTGTGGAGACTAACGAAACGCCGTTCACTTCCCAATGCACAACCGGTACCGTATTGAGGATACCGATCAATCACGGTCAGGGGCGTTACTTTACCGATAGCGATACCTTGAAACGCCTGAAAGACAACGGACAGGTCATCTTACGTTATTGCGATGCGAAGGGTGGCACGCCGGAAGAAGCTAATCCCAACGGTTCGCTGGATCATATTGCTGGAGTGGCCAACGCCGCCAAAAATGTGATGGGCATGATGCCGCATCCCGAGCGATGTGCCGATCCTCTCTGGAACAATGTAGATGGGCAAATGATATTCAAATCCCTCATCGAATCGAGTCTGGCGCATTCATGACGGCTTCCATTTCCATTACCCCTGAAATTGTCGCCGAGCACGGTCTGTCACCGGAAGAGTATGCCCGCATCCAGGAACTGTTGAATCGCGACCCCAACCTGGTCGAGCTGGGAATTTTCTCAGCGATGTGGAGCGAGCATTGCAGTTACAAGAGTTCGCGTCCGCATCTCAAAACGTTGCCGACGGAAGGCCCGCGCGTCATCCAAGGGCCGGGCGAAAACGCCGGAGTGGTGGACATCGGCGACGGACTGGCGGCAGTATTCAAAATTGAAAGCCACAATCACCCGTCGTTCATCGAGCCGCACCAGGGCGCAGCAACGGGAGTGGGGGGTATCATGCGCGACGTGTTCACCATGGGCGCGCGTCCGATTGCCCTGCTAGATTCGCTTCGCTTCGGCGATCCCGAGCACGAAAAAACCCGCTACCTGTTGAACGGCGTCGTCAAAGGCATCGCCGATTACGGCAATTGCGTCGGTGTGCCCACGGTCGGCGGTGATATTTATTTCGACGCCTGTTACAACGGCAACATTCTGGTCAATGCGTTCTGCCTGGGGCTTGCCAAGGCCGACCGGATTTTTCTCGGCAAAGCCTCCGGAGTGGGCAACGCCCTGTTGTATGTCGGTTCCAAAACGGGACGCGACGGCATTCACGGCGCCAGCATGGCCTCGGCGGAGTTTGACGACGCCACCGAAGAAAAACGCCCGACGGTTCAGGTCGGCGACCCGTTTACCGAAAAGTTATTATTGGAAGCCTGCCTGGAAATCATGAAAAAGGACTGGGTGGTGGGCGTTCAGGATATGGGCGCGGCGGGGCTGTCGTCGTCGTCCTTTGAAATGGCGGAACGCGCCGGCATGGGAATGGAACTGGATCTGGACGCGGTGCCCCGGCGGGAAGAGGGCATGAATGCTTACGAGCTCATGCTATCGGAATCGCAGGAACGCATGTTGTTCGTGGTGGAAAAGGGTCACGAGTCCGAAGCGCTTGACATTTTCGAGAAATGGGATCTGGATGTGGCGGTGATCGGACGGGTGACGGATGACGGCATTTTTCGCGCTAACGAAAAGGGGGTGGAGGTGGTGAATCTGCCCATCGAAACCGTGGTGACAGGCGCGCTGAAATGCGACCGCCCGACACAAAAACCCGCGTATCTGTCGGAGGCCGGTGCTCTTGATTTATCGTCACGTGAGATCCCGGGCAACTGCGGGGAGATCCTCAAGCAACTGTTGGCCTCACCCACCCTGGCGTCCAAGCAGTTTGTGTACGAGCAATATGACCACATGGTGCGGCTGAACACGCTGGTTTTGCCGGGATCGGATGCGGCGGTGCTCCGGGTTCCGGAGACCGACAAGGCGCTGGCCCTGTCAGTGGATTGCAACCCGCGGTACGGCTATCTCGATCCTTATACCGGGGCGCAGATTGCTGTGGCGGAAGCCTGCCGGAACGTCGTCTGTGCCGGCGCCGAGCCGGTCGGCGTGACCAATTGCCTTAATTTTGGGAATCCGGAGAATCCCGAGATCATGTGGCAATTTCAGGAGGCGGTGCGCGGACTGGGCGATTTGTGCCGTTTCATGGATATTCCGGTGGTCAGTGGCAATGTCAGTCTTTATAATGAAACAAAAGGCGAAGCCATTTATCCCACACCGACAATTGCCGTGGTCGGGTTGATGGAAGACCGTTCGCTGCATTGCACCCAGGGATTCAAGCAGGAAGGGCATCGGATCGGTCTGCTGGGGTCAACCCGTGAAGAATTGGGCGGCAGTGAATATCAGAAGCTGTTCTGGAACGAGTGCCGCGGCAAACCGCCGCAGTTGGACCCGCAAATCGAACTCGATGTTCAGCGGTTGTGCCTCGATTTGATCCGCAAACAGTTGATCCAATCGGCGCATGATTGCTCCGAGGGCGGATTGGCGGTAGTCCTGGCCGAGTCTTGCATGACCGGACAGGAGCCTGTCGGGGCGGCGATTGAATTGAATGGAAGCATGCGCGCCGATGCTTTGTTGTTTGGAGAATCCCAGTCCCGGATCATGATTTCCTTTGCGGAGGATGCGTTGACGGAGATCGAAACCCTGGCCGAGAAAGCGGGCGTTCCATTTTCCGTTTTGGGATCGACAGGTGGTCAGAATTTTCAAATAAAGATCGACCGGAAGGAATTTATTAATGAAAGTGTTCTCATCCTCGAGGACGCTTGGAAACATTCGCTGAGCCGTTATGGAAACCGAGTGGCCTGACAACGACAAGTTTCACGAAGAGTGCGGGGTGGTGGCAGTCTACGGTCATAAGGAAGCGGCCAACCTGGCCTATCTGGGATTGTATGCCCTTCAGCACCGGGGTCAGGAAAGCGCCGGCATCACGTCTGCTAATAATGGGCAGATGTACCGGGAGGTCGGCATGGGCCTGGTGGCCGATATTTTCAGTACCAAACGCATCAAGCGTCTTCCCGGAAATATGGCATTGGCTCACAATCGCTATTCCACCGCCGGGGAGAGCAAAATCATGAACGCTCAACCCTGCCTCATCAATTATGCCAAGGGCTCGCTGGCTCTGGCGCACAATGGCAACCTCGTCAACGCGAACTCGATACGCGCGGCTCTCGTTGAGGAAGGCGCGATTTTCCAATCCACCAACGACAGCGAAGTGATCGTTCACCTGATCGCCCATTCGCATTCCGAAACGTTTGTGGAACGGGTGGTGGAAGCTCTGCTGGCGGTCAACGGCGCCTACTCGCTGGCGCTGATGACGGATAACGAAATCGTTGCCGCACGCGATCCCTTCGGATTTCGTCCGCTGTGCCTGGGCAAACTGGACGGAGCCTATATCGTCGCGTCGGAATCCTGTGTCATGGATCTGGTGGAAGCGGAGTTCGTCCGCGAAATCGAACCCGGCGAAGTGTTGTTGATCAATAAAGACGGTTTGCAATCGTTTTTCCCGTTCCGGAAAATGGAAGAAAAGCGCTGCATCTTCGAGCATATCTATTTTGCGCGCCCGGACAGCTTCCTGTTCGGTGAGCATGTGTATGCGGTACGCAAGCGCATGGGTGTGGCGCTGGCCCGGCAGGCGCCGGTCGATGCGGATATCATCGTGCCGGTACCCGACTCAGGGAATATCTCTGCGCTCGGTTACTCGGAGGAGTCGGGAATTCCGTATGAAATGGGATTGATCCGTAACCATTATGTGGGGCGAACCTTTATCGAACCGAAATCCCAGATTCGGCATTTCGGTGTGAAAGTAAAACTCAACGCCGTCAAACAAATTATCGAAGGCAAACGGGTAGTCATCATTGACGATTCAATTGTCCGGGGGACCACCAGCCGTAAAATCGTCAAGATGTTGCGGGAAGCGGGGGCGCGTGAAGTGCATGTCCGGATCAGTTCTCCTCCCACGTTGTTTCCCTGTTTTTACGGCATCGATACGCCGGATCGCGAACAATTGATTGCCTCCAAGCACACTTTGGACGAAACTCGCCGGTTTGTGACCGCTGATTCGCTGGAATACCTCGACATCGATAATATGATGAGTGTCATGAACGGCGAGAAGACCACGTACTGTGCCGCCTGCTTTGATGGGAACTATGCGGTGCCGGTGGACGGCAAAGGACCCCAACC
>JANQEK010000023.1 GCA_028278405.1 Nitrospinaceae bacterium | reverse complement strand
ATTAAATCTCGTAACTATTTGTAAAATTTTGATTTATTTTATTTGTGCGTATGCGGACCAGGTGCATTTTCTTTAAAGGGTAGGATTCATAAATTTTTTAAAATCAATGGTTTATAAATAACCTCTTTTAGGTATGCAGGGAAAGGGACTCAAATACAGTTTCCATAACTAATTGATTTTATTGATTTAAATTAATTTTTGCCGCTTGTTTCAGGGTGATTTCTGACTCAAAATTGTATTGACATCAGGCCGTTCCCTATGATAACTTTCTCCTATAAAGGTTCGGGATACTGGACAATATGCCTAAATTTTAGGCAAAAAAGCCTTAAGGAGTTAGACAAGATAATTTCGATTATCTTCTTGGTTGCCATCAAGATCTCTTTTCGGTTGTTCAGTATCCCTCTTTTTTTGGCCCCCACCCAAAGAAACATACTTCCATCCACAGTTGAGCCTTCCATGGAGTTTACAAGGAGCCTGTATCCATGATTTTTCATCACCGTATTTCTTATTTACTAGCCCGTTTACTTCTTATAGTTATGTTTTGGATGGTACTGTACGGCTGTCAGGGGACCAGGGTTGAGGCCAGGCAAACACTGGATAAGCTTCCTTCGCTAGAACATGCCCTGAAGATGTCGGAATTCCGAAATTTGAGCAAGAAATCACCCACCCAGGGGATTTCCAAGCCGGATATTACGCTTGAAGTAAAGAGAAGCTACAGCCTCATATTAGCCCGGAGGGAGCAACTGGAGATATCGAACGAGGTCAAAGGCCATTTTGAAAAGGCCGTGACTCAAGCAGAGAAAAAATTTGAAGAGGAGGATGGTGATATTACCCAGTCAGCAATCACCAAACTCAAACTGGGCCTGGCAGGGACGCTGAATGACATTTCGCGATTCAACAGCGACATTGCATTGGCTCAACTCAAGCTGGAGAAATTTCTGGGAGTGCAATGGGCCAAACAAGTGGATATCAGCGAACCCAAGTTTGAGCCGGTAGATTTTCCCTATCAGACACCCGAAGGTTCCTCGAAATGTATGGATTCAGGAAAAAACATGCAGGGATCTGATTTATATGACTTGAGAGAATCCATTATTGAGGCCAACAAGGCCAGGGAACAGCTCACCCTGGCGAGCAAGAACCGGAAAATGACCCGCGCCCTGTTGGTGACCGAAGCCGCAAATTATGATTTTGGGATCGGCAATGAAGCCGACCTGTTTGAAGCGTTGATCATTTATACCCGCGTTCTGGTGGGTTATTTTGAAGCGGTTCATTCCTTTAACGTAGCGGTGTATCGTGTTCAAAGTCTATGTCTAAATTAATCCTGATAAAGTTTCGAGATGGATCGCGATAATTGGGAATCTAAGAAATACTGGATAGGTCTCAACATGGTGTTGGGAGTGGGTAAGACCCTGTGCCATCGTCTGGTCAAGGCCCTGGGTTCCCCAAAGAATGTATTTCATGCCTCTCGCAGGCAATTGATGGAGGTCGAGCGGGTCGGAGACAAAATCGCCCGGCAAATTCTTGATTTTGATCTGGAACTGAACCTTAAGCGCGAGTTCCAACTGGCCGAACGGCGCAACGTCCGGATTATGACAATTGCCGACCCTGAGTATCCTTTCCTCTTGAAATCAATTCACGATCCTCCACCCGTCATTTACTATAAAGGGAATTTTTTGGATGACCAATCCGTACCGCTTGCGGTGGTGGGTACCCGTAAAGCTACCAGCTACGGAAGAATGGCGACGGAGAAACTGTGTACCGCACTATCGGAGATGGGGATTTGCATCGTCAGTGGTATGGCTCGTGGAATCGATACCATTGCTCACCAGTCGGCCTTGAATCTGGGAAATCCAACCGTGGCGGTGTTCGGATGTGGATTGGAATACACCTATCCACCGGAAAGCGGTTCTTTGCGCCGGCAAATAGAGGAGCAGGGTGCGGTGATTTCCGAATTTCCAATGTCGACCAAACCAGACCGCAACAATTTCCCGGCGCGCAACCGTGTGATTAGCGGGCTGTCCCACGGCACCCTGGTGGTGGAAGCGGGAGAAAAAAGCGGTGCCCTGATCACCGCGCAATTTGCCCTCGAACAGGGACGAGAGGTGTTTGCCGTACCAGGAAATATCTATGCCTCCGAAAGCCGGGGAACGCATGCCCTGATCAAAATGGGAGCGAAGTTAACGGACAGTCCCGAAGCTGTGGTGGAGGATCTCTCAAACTCGGTTGTTAATTTGCTGAAAGAGCGCAAAAACAAGGTTTTTGAGTCCGTTGAACTCAACCCGAAGGAGGAGCACTTGATGTCCCTGATGTCGGTTCAGGAGCAGCATATTGACAGGGTTATTGAGAACAGTTATTTGTCACCTGCTGAAGTTTCCGCTACACTGGTCACGCTGGAGCTTAAGGGAGTCATTCGTCAAACCGACGGGAAAATGTTTTTTATGAACCCGTCCGATGTTTATTGAGGAACTATGGGTAAGTCACTGGTGATTGTGGAGTCCCCCACAAAAATAGACACGTTGAAAAAAATTATCGGCAAGGGGTTTACCATCAAAGCCTCTGTGGGTCACCTCAAGGATCTCCCCAAGAAGAAACTGGGGGTGGATGTTGATAACGATTTTAAACCGGATTACATCACCATTCGCGGCAAGGGCAAGATTCTGGCGGCTCTTAAGGCGGCCGCGAAAAAGGCGGACGACATTTACCTCGCGCCCGATCCCGACCGGGAAGGAGAAGCCATCGCGTATCATATTGCCAACGAAGTGGCCAAATTGACCAAGGGCAAGGTTTATCGCGTGATGTTCAACGAACTGACCAAAAAAGCGGTGACCGAAGCCATCAACAATCCCACCGAATTGAATACCAACAAGGTCAATGCCCAGCAGGCCCGCCGCATACTGGATCGGTTGGTGGGCTATAAAATCAGTCCGATCTTATGGAAGAAGGTGCACCGCGGACTTAGCGCAGGACGTGTGCAATCGGTTGCCTTGAAAATGGTCTGCGACCGCGAAAAGGAGATCAAGGAATTCAAACAAGAGGAGTACTGGTCGATAACTGCGGACCTGAAAGGAAGCAAAGATCCAGAGTTCCAGGCCAAGTTGTTTAAAATTGGCAAAGACAAAGCCGAAGTCGGCAAGGAGGATCAGGCGCAGGAAATCGTTAAAGCGGTTGAGAAGGACGATTGGATTCTCGAAGCAGTGACCAAAAAGGAACGCAAACGCAATCCGGTAGCGCCGTTCATCACCAGTACCCTGCAGCAGGAGGCTTCGCGAAAGCTCAATTTTTCTCCTAAAAAGACCATGATGCTGGCGCAGCGCTTGTATGAGGGAATTGCGTTGGAAAGTAAAGGCACGGTGGGTTTGATCACCTATATGCGAACCGATTCCACCCGTATGGCGGATGAAGCGGTTAACGATCTGAGGGAGATCATTCACGATCGTTTTGGTAAGGAATACGTCCCTGCCAAACCCAATACCTATAAAGTCAAAAAATCAGCCCAGGAGGCTCACGAAGCCATTCGCCCGACCGATTTCAGCATCGAGCCGAAACCTCTTAAGGATCTCCTGGAGAAAGATTTGTACCGGCTCTATGAACTGATCTGGTTGCGAGCCGTATCTTCCCAAATGGTTCCCGCCATTCTCGATACCACTCAGTTTGATATTCGCTCCGGGAACTACACCTTTCGTGCCAACGGGTCGGTGATCAAGTTTATGGGGTGTCTCAAAGTCTACGTCGAGGCGACTGATGATGAAGACAGCGGAGCAGGTGCCCGCACGGATAAAATCCTTCCGGATTTGCCTAAAGGCGAAAAACTGAAGTTACTGAAGATTCTTCCTGAACAACATTTCACCCAGCCCCCTCCAAGATATACCGAGGCTCTGCTGGTGAAAGCGCTGGAGGAAAAGGGTGTGGGCCGCCCCAGTACCTATGCATCCATCATTAGTGTGATCAAGGACCGGGATTATGTGAAGGCAGAGGAGAGACGCCTTGCTCCTACGGAATTGGGGGTATTGGTATCCGACCTTCTCATGGAGAATTTCCCGGATATCATGACCGAGGAGTTTACCGCGCACATGGAGGACCAGCTGGACCAGATTGAAGAGGGGAAAATGGAATGGGTGGATACCCTTAAAACATTCTATAAGCCCTTCGCAAAAGACTTGGTTGAAGCCGAGAAAAAGATGAGAGATATCAAGAGCCAGGTCGAAGAAACCGATGAAGTGTGCGAGAAGTGCAACCAGCCGATGATTATCAAATGGGGTCGTTTTGGCAAATTCATGGCCTGTTCCAATTATCCGGAGTGTAAAAACACCAAGGAAGTGGGAGGGAAGGATGAAGGCCCCGATGCGGTGAAGGCGGAAGGCAATTGTGATAAATGTAACTCGCCTTTGGTGATCAAAGTCGGTCGTTTCGGCAAGTTCATGGCCTGTTCCGCTTATCCGGACTGCAAATTTACCAAGCCCATCAGCACCGGTGTTTCCTGTCCCGAACCCGATTGCAAGGGATACATTTCTGCACGACGCTCCAAAAAGGGGCGTACCTTTTATGGATGCAGTGAATATCCCAACTGTACCTTCACTTCCTGGGACAAACCGGTTGCAGAATCCTGCCCGGAATGCAACAATCCCTACATGGTTCAAAAGTGGAAGAAAAACGAAGGGGAAAGCCTGCTTTGCCCCAAGTGCAATTTTAAAAAATCCACTGAAGCCGCTTAATTCCAAAACTTTTATTTGAATATGAATTCACACCTGACCATTATCGGTGCAGGCCTGGCAGGTTCGGAAGCCGCCTGGCAGGCCGCAGAAGCGGGCGTGTCCGTGGTTCTTTATGAAATGCGACCGCAACGTCCGACTCCCGTCCATAAAACAGGAAATTGCGCCGAATTGGTGTGCAGTAATTCCATGGGGTCCAATCAGGATTCCTCGGCTCCTTTTCTGTTGAAACAGGAATTAAGGAATTTGGACTCGCTGGTGATTCGTTCCGCTGATAAGCACAGCGTGCCCGCCGGCAAGGCGCTGGCGGTGGACCGGGATTTGTTTTCTGAAGAGATCACTCGTACGCTGGAGCAGCACCCCAATATTACTCTGAAGCATGAAGAGGTGACCGGGATTCCTATGGAGGGACCGGTAATCATCGCGACCGGGCCGTTGACGTCGCCGGCATTCTCTGAGCAATTAACTCAATTACTGGGGCAGGATTATTTATATTTTTACGACGCGTTATCACCGATCATTGATGCGCAATCCATCGATACGGACAAAACATTTTTTGCATCCCGGTATGGTAAAGGCGATGCGGATTACCTGAATTGTGGAATGAACCGGGAGCAATACGAAAAATTTGTTGACGAGCTATTGAGGGCTGAGAAAGTACCTCTCAAAGAATTTGAAAAGCCTCTCTACTTTGAAGGCTGCATGCCCATCGAAGTGCTGGCGGACAGAGGACCTCAGACTTTGGCGTTCGGGCCGCTCAAGCCTGTCGGATTGAGTCACCCTGAAACCGACGAGAGGTTCCATGCGGTTGTTCAATTGAGAAAAGAAAACAAGGGAGGAACGGCATACAATCTGGTGGGATTTCAGACCAAGCTGACTTACCCGGAGCAAAGAAGGATTTTTAAAATGATTCCGGGATTGGAGAACGCCGAGTTTTTCCGGCTGGGGGCCATCCACCGGAATACATTTATTAATGCGCCGCAATTGTTGTCCGGTGACTTAAGCTTGAAGAGTCATCCGAACGTCTTTTTTGCAGGGCAGATCACAGGTGTGGAAGGATATGTTGAGTCTTCTGCCATGGGCTTGGTTGCCAGTTTGAGCGCCATGTCCCGGTTAAATGGAACGACGTTTTCACCACCTCCTGCAGAAACGGCCATTGGAGCCTTATTGCAATATGTGACGGGCAAAGAAGGAAACTATCAACCGATGAATATCAATTTTGGATTATTTCCAGGTCCGCAGGTGCGTATCCGCGACAAGAAGAAAAGGAATCAGCATATTATTGACAGGGCTTTGGAAAGGCAGGAAAGGTGGTTGATAGACTTGGAGGGTGTTAAACGATACAGACGGCCAAAACCTGCTTGAGATCGCAGTCTCCTTTGAATATTTTGAGTATTCCGTCCTGTTTCAGTGTGGTCATACCATCTTTGATGGCCTGAGTTCTTATTTCTTCAATCAGGGCTCGGTTCATGATCATGCGCTTGATTTCATCAGTGCCCTCGAGCACTTCATGCAATCCCGTTCGGCCTAAATAGCCGGTGTCGTTGCATGAGGTGCATCCTACAGGTCTGTTCAACCGAAGATCATTGCTGTACTGAATTCCCAGTTTTCGAAATTCTTCGACTCCGTATTCGCGAACCAGGATTTCAAATTCTTTTTGAGAAGGATGATAATCCTCTTTGCAGTCTCTGCATAAAGTCCGGACCAGTCTCTGAGCAATAACCAGCAACAATGCGTCTGCAAAATTGAGTGGATTCATTCCCATATCGAGAAGACGAGTGATGGTTTCCGGCGCCGAGTTGGTGTGCAGGGTGCTGAACACGAGATGACCGGTCAGGGAGGCTTCCAGACCGATCGAACAGGTTTCCACGTCACGC
>JANQEK010000033.1 GCA_028278405.1 Nitrospinaceae bacterium | reverse complement strand
TTCCATTTTCTTCCACCAGAAGCGCGTTCACTTTGTGAGTATACATTTCATCGACGGCCTTATAGGCGTATTGATCCGGGGTGGTGGTATAAAGGGTGGTACTCATGTAATCGCCAACCTTGCTCATAATTCACCTCCTTTTATCGACAATACAATCTTCCCTGCTTAACCGGTAGAAACTTCTATCTGGAAATTTCAATATATGGAGCCACTGAGCGGAATTGAACCGCTGACCTACTGATTACGAATCAGTTGCTCTACCAACTGAGCTACGGTGGCGAATCGGTCGGGAACGGGGTATTTAACAGGTTTTTCATCCGAAAATCAATACATCTATTATAACCCATCTCCATCCTTCCCTCTTCTCACCTGTAACTCACGGGACGTATCCCAATCGTGCGCGTCTGTTTGCGACAGACATTTAAACCTGTCATAATGCCGGCATGAAGAAAGTCATTGTCATCGGCGGCGGCATTGCCGGGCTGGCGGCGGCCTACCGCCTCCAAGAGGAAATCAACCGCGGCGCCCAAGTATCTTGCACCGTACTGGAAGGGTCGGACCGTCTTGGCGGGAAAATTCATACGATTCGCCGGGACGGCTTTATTCTGGAACGCGGACCCGATTCGTTCATTTCCCAGAAACCGGCGGTCGTTGAGTTGTGCAAGAAACTCGGTATCGACGACCATCTGATGGGCACCAAGACCGACCATCCGCAAACGTTCGTCTACCTGAACCGTAAAATGGTCACTATTCCCGACGGTTTGAGCCTGATGGTTCCCACCAAATTCATGCCGTTCGTTACCACACGGCTGTTCAGCTGGCCGGGCAAGATTCGTATGGGGTTGGACCTGTTTCTTCCCCGGCGCCGTGGCAATTCCGACGAAAGTCTGGCATCGTTCGTGCGCCGGAGACTGGGTACGGAAGCTCTGGAGCACATGGCACAGCCCCTGATGTCCGGCATTTACGCCAGCGACCCGGAAGAAATGAGCCTCAATGCCAGCTTCCCCATGTTTGCGCAGGTGGAGAAAAAATACCGCTCTCTGGTCCTCGGCATGTTGGCTCAGAAGCGAAAACGTGCCACCGCTCCTCCAACTCCAAAAGGCTATAAGCCGTTTTCGTTTTTCCTGACAATGAAAAACGGGTTGAGCGAAATTGTAGAAACACTGGTTGAACAGTCCCCTGATATCCAATTCCGTACTCAAGCCCCGGTTGAATCCCTGCGGAGAAAAGGCAACAATTGGCATATCGGACTAAAATCAGGCGAAACGTTGGAAGCCGATGCGGTCATTCTATCCACTCCGGCCAATCGAACGGCACGGTTGATGGAGGACTGGGCACCGGGGATTTCTGCGAGGCTGGACCAGATCCCCTACGTCTCCACCGCCGCCGTGGTGTTGGGATTCGACCGCAACCATTTTGCGCATCCCTTACGGGGCTTCGGGTTCGTGGTGCCGCATATTGAAAAACGGAAGATCACCGCCTGCACTTGGGTATCCTCAAAATTTCCCGGCCGCGCACCGGATGATCGTGTCCTGCTACGTGCCTTTGTCGGGGGAGCAGTCAACGAGCACTTGGCTGAACAGGATTCTGAGACCATCAAACAGCAGGTTCGTGACGAATTGCAGGACATCATGGGAATTCGTGAAGAACCCTTGTTTTGCGAAGTATTTCAATATAGAAAGGGTAACGTACAGTATCGGGTTCACCATCCCCAGTTGGTGTCAGAGATTGAAAAAGAGTTGGAAGATTTTAAGGGGCTTTACCTGGCGGGTTCAGCCTATAAAGGTATTGGAATTCCCGATTGTGTGAAAAACGGCACCGAGAATGCCGATGCGGCACTCAAATTTCTGGGTGTAAAGTCGGAATTAAGTCAATCTGGAACCGCTTGAATGCATCTAATGTGCATGGTTCATATAATAAACAGGAGACATGGATGAAATGGGCTTCGTGTGTATCCACTCAGGAAACGATTGAAGCGTGCGTCGAAGAAGCCGTGGCGGGAGTAACCCGCCAATTGGATGGTAAGGAAGCCAATTTAACGATCATCTTCGTATCACCGCATTTTCGCACTCAATACCGGGCAATCCCTCAGTTGTTGAGAGACCGCATGCCGGTCGGATTGCTGCTAGGGTGCTCCGGCGGTGGTATTATCGGTGGCGGTAAGGAGGTCGAGCATAAACCCGCCTTCAGTCTGACAGCGGCGCATCTACCGGGTGTGGAACTGCAAACGATCCAGACAGATACCATGGATCTACCCGATCCGGATACGGCCCCCTCGGTGTGGCAGGAATGGTTAGGCGTTGACGCAGGGAAAGTTCCAAACTTCATCGTGCTGGCGGACCCGTTTTCCTTCCGTGCAGAAGAGTTTTTGGCGGGAATGGATTTCGCTTATTCCCGCTCGGCGAAAGTGGGTGGCTTGGCCAGCGGCGCCCAGGCTCAGGGCGGAAATGCGTTGTATCTGGACGACAAGATTTATAACGGAGGCCTTGTCGGGGTCGCCCTCTCCGGTAATATTCAACTGGACACCATCGTCGCTCAGGGTTGCCGGCCCATCGGCCAACCGATGAGCATCACCAAATGCGACCAATACCAACTGTTGGAAGTCGACGGTCAGCCTCCATTGGAAAAACTGGAGGAAATGGTCGAAACTTTGAGCGAATACGACCGCAGTTTGTTACGCACCTCCCTTTTCTTGGGAATCGAAATGGACCCGTTAAAGGATGATCCGGGACAGGGGGATTTTCTCATCCGCAATCTTATGGGAGTGGACCAGGAAACCGGTTCCTTAACGATTGGCGCTTTGCTGAGAGAAGGTCAATTGGTGCAGTTCCATCTGCGTGACAAAGTGATGTCCTCCGAAGACTTGAAGGTGATGTTGTCCCGGTACCAGAACAAAGATGGATGGCGGGAAGCCAAAGGAGCTTTGTTGTTCTCCTGTCTGGGACGAGGCGAGTACCTGTATGGACAATCCAACCACGACTCTGACATGTTCAAAACCAAAATGGGAGACATCCCGCTAGGTGGGTTTTTCTGCAATGGGGAGATCGGGCCGGTGGGCCAGACCACATTTTTGCACGGGTATACCAGTTCTTTTGGTATCTTTCGACCAGCCTGAATACTTTTTGTAGAACCCTGTTGCTGCCCCCAGCGAGCTTATTCAATTGCGAGGAGAAAATCGAATGGCTGTAAATATTCAAGTAAGTACTACGCCCAACGAGCACGCAATGAAATTTACCATTGACCGGCAAGCCATTGAATCCGGCCACAAAACCTACGCAAATGCCGAAGAGGCGGAAGAATCAACGGTTGCGAAAGCACTGTTCGGACTGGAAGGCGTCGCCAGTGTGTTTTTAATGGCGGATTTCATCACCGTCACCAAGAAACCCGAAGCGAAATGGGACAATCTGCAGCCTTCCGCTGTTGAAGCAATCCAAGCATCCTTTGACTGAGCCTGAGGACCGTACAATAAATGGAAGAAATTTATAATTGGTTTACCAGCGAGCTCCCGCCGTTATTGCAGCTGCTCTTCGGAATGTTCATCTCTCTTGGGGTGTTCAAGCTGATGACGATAATCGTCGAGGCCTATCAGAAACGCAAAAAAAGCGAGGATTGATCCAGGAAGAAAGCAATGAGCCTTGCCTCACACACATTCCTGGTATTTCAGTAAATTGCAATCAAGAAGGAAAGCCGATTTCCTTCCACCCTGACAACGGAGGATTTTGATACCACCGTTTTCCTTCCACCCTGACAACGGAGGATTTTGATACCACCGTTGTCAGATGTTTTCTGCACCCTCTACCAACTCATCTTCTTGCAGGTCAGACATTTTTTTGAGATCGGGATGGCAGTAAGAGTCATCTCCCGAATAAACCTGGCGAACAACCCAGTTCGCAGGTAATGCATCCTTTCTATTACTTTGGGCCACCTGAGTTACCCCTTTTGTGACTCCCAAAATAAAAAGAAAGCTGATTAAAATCACAGCAAATATAGACAATCCCATCCAAAAAACACTCATGACTTTTCCTCCATAAGCCCACAACAGGCATAAAAAATTCTACTTAAGATTAAGCAAGTCACGTTCCTAAATGATTGAAAAACATTTAGTTACACTAAAGGTAAATGTGTCTTTTAGATAAGTTATTGTTATTTTTGAGCTCTTTGTAAAAGGAGAGATGTAAATTTTTCAAAATTTCTGAGAAGGTCAGAAGAACAAAAAAAGCCTGCCCAAAGACCGACAGAAATTGTCAGCCTGGAAACAAGTGGGGTCACTCTTTACCGACAATGATGAGTTCAACTGAATAGTTGATTTTACTCTTCAGATACAAGTTTTGAGTTAATGCTGTTCAAATAAAGATGATGACGATGTTTTGATCAATTGGAAAAAACTGGAGGGGGAACATCCGCAATAAAGGCAACCGGAGCATGCGGCCTGCTGAACGCATACTCCGGTACCCAATCTGGCAAGTTACTTGGAGGAAAACTTGCCAACGAAGAAAATCTTCTTTCTACTGTGTCCTTGGCAAAATACTGCGCGGGCCGAATGAAGCGCCCGGATAACACTATTTATTTAGCAATATGTATTCCAAAACAAATTTCTTTGTCGGTTTTCCGTACAAAAATCTAAATCATAATTTAACTAATTAAAAAACAAATGGTTTCCTCTGCTAAAAAAACCGGAATTCTGACGAACATCCCAGGGTACGGGCCCACTGTTTTTGTCTGCACCACATTTGAAACAAAATTGGTACAGATTTTAATAAAGCATTGTACGTTTTCTGTACAAATTGAATGAGGTCTTATGCAAAGCGCTGTGTATCTATCAAAAATTAACTGTCTTAAAGAAAAAAGGTGAGCCAGCTATTCAGGGAATTGCGGCGCTCGAATTCCGCGTCCCCGAATAGCTGGATCGGGGGAGATGAAAACTTATCCGTCTTTAAATCTGGTATCGCTTACTTTATCTTTTGCCCAGCCAACCGGTTGCAATTGCTCCAATTGGAAAACCGTGCTCCAATTTTCAATTGCTTCAATATTTGAACAGCTGAGTTCTCTGCTTCTGATTTTTCTTTCTGCGTTGCTTGACCGAACCCGCTTCGATACACCCACTTCAACACAATGATTCCCGTTACCAAGGTCAGCATCACGCCCAGACTGATGAGTTGACCCAAAGTCGCATGCTCCGTAAGACACAGGCATTGTGCCTCCAGACTACTGAGAATCCCTGCTGACGCAGAAGTCGGCAGAATCAATCCCGCAAGAATCGTCATCTGCAAACCGGACTTTATCGCCTGTTTCATTGAGCTGGCCTTATTAGCAATCTCATTAATCGTTACTTAGTTAAAGCAATTGCCATTCCAAAACCCTGAATTTTGGAGCACAGACCCTCCGAGTCCTCATCTGCGACGGTAACGAGTGATTTTTGAACAACTTACAAATAAGGGAAAAATCGCTTTTCTAAGTAGTCGGAGTTTTCAGATAACCTTGCAAAATATCGGAAGGACAAATTCTGTCAGAAACTGACATTTTTGAGGCTAAATTGGGGGTAGAAAAGGGGTATCTCGCTACAGGTCCACAACGGTCAAATCGTTGGCTAAAATGATTTCCCCTGAAAACTCTCGCTGGCAAACCTCCAGCACCGAGGCCATCTCGCAGGGAGGATAAAAGTGTGATAGCAAAAGGGTCCGGCACCCCGCCTCTCTCGCTATCCTGCCGCATAATTTGGGAGTTAAGTGCTTCACAACCTTCATATCGTCCGGGGTGGAACATTCAAGAATCAACAGGTCCGCTTCCCGTCCCAGCTCCACAATTCCAGCGCAATAATCCGTGTCTCCGGAAAAGACCACCGTTTTACCTTCCGCATTGGTAAAGCGGAATCCGCGGCTCATTTCAATATGCTGGACTTTTCCGGGAATCACTTTCAACCCATCGAATTCGCGTTCCTCTTCATCCAGTTCAATCACCTGAACTTCAAAAGAATCCGGGGTCAGCCAATGATTGAATGCCTCCATCATGCGGTTAAAGTATTCTGTGAATCCCGGCCCCCCGACAACCGGCAAATTCCGAGTACGGGGATCGAGTGGATATTTACAGGCGAACAGGAATGGAATCAGATCGCACATATGGTCCGGATGGGGATGGGTGAAAAAAATCCGGTCGATATCGTGATAAGTGATCTCCAAACCCAGCAATTGATGTACATTACCGTACCCGAAATCAACCAGAATCCGATGGCCGTTCTCCTCCAGCAGATACCCCGCAGAATTGCGCTGGCGACTGGGAACCGCCGTGCCTGAGCCTAAAACCGTTAATTTCATGGGATTTTCTTGAATTATGCCTGATTAAAAAGAAATTGGTTTGGTGTCTTCCGGTTAGTATAATAAGATGAGTATTCAAACCATAATCTATTTCTTATGAAAGTTCGAGATAAATTCAGGAGCTTTTGGTTAATCCCCTCTTTATTGATTGGAATTCTTGTTTTCCCCGCCTGGGCTGAATCGGCACGATTTTCCGTTGATTCAAAGGGAACCGTTTTAGATTCCCGTACCGGCCTGATGTGGCAGAAAACGGACTCTTATCATGACAGGAAAAAGGGGATGAACTGGTATGAGGCTCTGGAATATGTTGACGGTAAAAATTCTGAAAAGTTTGCCGGATATGATGATTGGCGCTTGCCGACTCTGGAAGAACTAAAGCAGTTGTGGGATTCCAAACGACCGGTTGAAAGCAAGGACGGTGACCCCATTGGCCTTCCAGAAGTGTTTGCCTCGGGCGGCAGCTATTATCTTTGGACCGGCACCGAACGCAACCTCGACAATGCCTGGTACTTTGGTTTGGGTCAACGCGAAGATTACTGGAATCTAAAAGATTTGGGTGACCTGGACCAGGGAGTCAAAATGGTCCGCAAAGCCCGGTAAAACCTCACGGGTCATGGCAGGAAACCCCTCTCCCTAACGAGGTGTTTAATGAACAGTAAAATAAAACTCTCACTCGGAGGAAGCGTTGCCAGTTTAGTATTGTTGGCCGCCCTCGCCTTGATATGGAGTACCCCCGATCTTGTTTTTTCTCACGGACAGGAAAAGCATAAGCACGATCTTGAAAAACTGCCCGCCAAACCCGAAGGCATGATCGAATTCGGGGAAAAATCCGCACCCGGCTCTGAGTACATGCAGGAAACTCCTTCCAAAGGTATGGACCACAGCCAGCACGACATGGGCCATATGAATCATGACATGGGATCCGATCCATTTCTCAAGCGCGGATCGCATGACATGGGCAATCTGCAGAGACCAAAATCCAAAGCGCAGGCCTTGTTAAACCGCGGCCGCAATATTTACCTTCATATGTGTGTCTACTGTCATGGACGGGACGGCAACGGTGGCGGCACGGCAACCGACTATCTGTATCCCTGGCCGCGCGATTTTCGCAAAGGTATCTTCAAATTTCGCTCCACCCCGACAGGAACACTTCCGAAAGATGAGGACCTGTACCGTACGATTATCCGCGGTGTGCCGGGAACTTCGATGCCTGCCTGGGGCGATGCTCTCTCTCCACAAGATACCTGGGCACTGGTCAACCTGATCAAGAGTTTTTCCGATCGCTTTCGTACCGAAGCTCCGGGGAAAAGTTTGTCCATCAAGACTGTTCCCAGTTCCAAGACATTGATCGCCCAGGGCAAGAAACTATACGTAAAGCATAAATGTGTGGACTGTCATGGAGTTTCCGGACGAGGTGACGGACGTCTCGCTGAATCATTGATGGACGCCTGGAAACATGCGGTGTTTGTTCATGACATTACAAATCCCAACTACTACAAAGCCGGACATGAGCCGAAGGACATATTCCGGACAATTTCTACCGGGCTGGACGGCACCCCGATGAATTCCTACGCTCATCTTTCTGAAAACGACCGCTGGGCATTGGTGCACTATATCCGTTCCAATTTCAGAAAGGGTTTCCAGAAAGGGGAATTTGAAACCGATATAATGTCCTACAACGTTCCTTACGAACTGGATACCAATCCCGAAAGCCCCGTCTGGAAAGACGTCAAGTCCACCAATCTGGTTTTACGGCCCCTGTCTGCACGCCGGGGAGCTATTGAAATCATCAACGTCACTTCTGTCAACAACGGCGAAGTTCTGGCCGTTCGCCTCAAGTGGAAGGACCCGTCCAAAGATGGGTTTGTTGAGGGCCGGGCCGACGTGTTCACCGACGGCGTCGCCGTTCAGTTGGCCCTTGGAGACGTCACCCTGCATACCCATGGTCACAACGAACCGTTTTTTGGGATGGGTAACCGCGGGAAGCCGGTCAATATCTGGCACTGGAAAGCCGGCCTCGAGGAAACGCTGGAAGCCTCAGAGGATTCCGAATACTCCACCGGCGGAGTCGATATGGACGCGCTCATCTTCGGCGGCGTCATGTCCAACCCCGTAACCAAACTGGGCACCACCCAGGAAAACTCGGTGGAGGAACTGAACTCGGAGGGATTCGGCTCCATCACACCCCAACCCCGGGAATACCAGAATGTAGAAGGAACCGGCGTCTGGAAAGACGGGGAATGGACGGTGGTGTTCACCCGCACTTTCGCGGTATCCGGGAAGTGGGACGCCATCTTTGATAAAAAGGAACCTCTCCTGGTCGCCTTTGCCGTGTGGGACGGTAAAAAAGAAGACCGCAATGGACGCAAGGTCGTCAGCGTCTGGCAGAGACTCAATATTATGCGAGCACCGTCCACCGCCAAGGGGGGCTGATGCTCAGGCCCAAACAGAGGGCCTGGATCACGCTCACGATAGCCCTGTGGCTGGGAGGGTCCGGTCAACTGCTGGCCGAAGAGCCTCGAATCGGACTTGGCGAGCTCGATTCCCTGGTTTCCCAACATCTCCCCAAGCAAGACCCCGGCCTGACGGGCAGAACACTGAAAAACTATGTCGCGCGGCAACCGGTGGATGGATCCGGCATCACAACCTTCCTGATCCCCGGATTTGAGAATTACGATTGCGGAAAATGCCACCAGCCGGAACAACTGGTTCAAAAGGCAGCGGGGCGCATGAAGCGCGTGCTGGGCCGCTTGAAGGAAACCCTACCCGGAAACCGTCCCGTACCGCTACGCCAATACATTATTCAACCCTATTCCGATGCTCTGCTCCAACCCGGTCAGTTGGCGCACGCCACGTTCGACACTATCCGTATTTCTCCCGGAAGTATCCTGATCGACTCTAAAGTCTACGGAGAAGCAACCCATCTCCATGAGACACTGCACCTCACACAATCCTTCCTGGGCCACGTCAACGAACTGGAAGCTTATGGACTGAATATCCGGTCCGACCCTCAGTTTTTGATCCTGAATTTCCCGTATTTTGAAAAAGTCCTGGAAGCGTTTTTTATACCGGACATGACCCAGATTCTTAATGCATATTTCAAAAGGAATATTCGGGAGAAATCGAATGTGCCTAGGGAAACACAATGGTTTCTCAATGAATTTGATGAGGCCACGCTGCAGAGGTTGTCGGAGGCCATCGCCAAAATGGAACCCGTTCTTGCAGAAGTCAGCCGATTGAATCGTGACATCCCCTTACAAGCAGCCTACTGGAGCGACCGCACCGGAGTACGGTCCTTACTATTGGAAATTGCCGCAGTCAAACACCTCCCTCTTCCACAATTGAAAGTGAGTGAAGAAGCAAAGGACTGGGCGTTTGGTGTATTCGACCTTCAATTCAACAAAGACGATAACACACGGCTGGGTTACATTATTGATCGGCGTAAAGAAGCTCTAATGCATCTGCAGTATGGCAAAGGTCCGAAGGATCCGTCTCAGCGCCTCGCTTTGTACTTTCATTATTTAAAAAAGAGATTCCTGGATGGCGCGGGTGAAATACGACTTGCCGCCGACAACCCGCAAGCCTTTGCGGAATACGTGAATCAAAAAATAAAAGGCGTTGAAACCATGATTCAGCTTCCCGGCTTCACCCCAGTAGAAAAGGAAGCTGCCCGCGCGTGGATAGTAACCATCAGAAAAAATCTCGCCGCTTTGCAATAAACTTTCCAATCCCTTAGACTGAAATAGAGGGGATTTTGAAGAGGAGATTTTAGTGCAGAGCAAAGTCCGCTGGAGTCTGTTTCTGGCATTTCTATGTGTTCTTTTCGGTTGCAGCAGCAAACCGGGAGTCACTGTAAAACGTTTTGATTTCAACGAAAGCTTTACCCCTTCCTCTTGGGAAAAGATTGCCGTCCTCCCTTTTTCCGGGGACAAAAAATTCCGAAGAACTTCTCCTGAATGGTTTTCATTTTATCTCCAAAAGCAGCAGCGTTATACCATTGTGACCCCCACTTACGCTGAAATCGAAATAATGCGCAATGGAATAAGCATGTCTGAGAAAGCCCTTTCCGTCGAAGAGGCCCGGCAGGCCGCCCGGCTCCTGGATGCAGACGCCGTATTTTTAGGAAACATTGAAGCCAGAAAGATATCGCAATCGCCCGTAAAACTTTCGCTACAGCTGATCGATGTTGAAACCGGGGAAAGTATTGCCACACACACTATTGGGTACCCGTCCTGGGTCTTCCTTTGGGATAACTTTCAGGAATACGTTCGGCTGGCAACGGAGGCGGCAGGCAGGGATTTTCTCAGAGTTCTCAAAGGCCTCGCAGACGGGAAATGGATTGAACCATTACCGTCAAGCGCTTCATCCAACAAGGATAAAGACTCGAATGATATCTAGTCCTCGGTTCAAAAAACTATCTGCCTTGACGCTGATCGCTCTGCTCCCAGTCGGGGGATGTGTCTGGGGTTCGGTTCAATATGACCGGACCCTGGAAAAGGACATCGTAAAAAAAATTGAACCGGGAAAAACGACCCAAAGAAATCTTCTACAGTGGTTTGGCCCTCCGGAAGTTCTCGCCAAGAAAAATGATGTGGTTGCGCTCCCTTCCTTGGAAGACGGACAAGTGAAAATGCGTGAAGTCGATTCCACGTTTTTCTTTGAAAAGTTTTTAGAGAAACACCCCGTTTCCGAACACCATGTCGTTTATTACTATTTGAACGAAGGAGAGGATATAAACGGGTTTGGCCTTCCTATTCCAATAGGAGGCTTTTTTATAAGTGTCCCCGCCACTTTCGGCAACCTGCAGTTCAGTGAATTGTGGGTTTTAGTGAACCGCGAATCCGGAAAAGTGGAGGACTTTGTATTTCTGGAACGGGAGGAAAAATAATCATGAAGCGGTGGAAAACTCGATTTCTTCTGGCGATTTCCTTGTTTCTTCTATCGGGTTGCATCACCCTTTTCAAATACAGTGGAACTGAAATCAAAGCGGGCCGGGTGGCAAAAATCAAACCGGGGAAGACCCTTAAAAGAGAAGCGCTGGAATGGTTCGGAGCTCCCATCACCATTTCCGCTCCCGGAGAAATAGTGGTCATCCCTAAAGTCAGCACTCCGGATAAAGAGTACCGGGTACCGCGAAGAGCAACCATTGTGGAATCCGATACTTTTTTCGATTTGTTTTCCCCTGAAATCGATATAACCGAATACCACCGTGTGTATTATTTTTACTTTTCTGAAAGCCGGGAACTGATGTATTTTTTAATGGTCGCTACTTATGATCAAATCAATACGAAATTCGACAAACTGTGGCTATTGATAAACGAAAAAACCGGTGTTGTGGAAGACTACTTTTTCAAGCAGGGGATCCGCCCCCATAAAGCCAAGACCAAAAAAAAGACCCCCCCGCTTTGATGCGAGGGGGCCTGCAGATAATTCTTTAATTTTAAATATTGATCAGCCGCTCAGCGGGGGTAACAGGTGCCGGGCCTTTGACGTGATCGGCCAGAGTTTCCTGTTGAACCTTGTCCTGCAATTTCATCAGACCATCGATAACCATTTCAGGACGTGGCGGACAGCCTGGAATATAAACGTCGACCGGTATGAGGGTGTCGATGCCCATAACCGTGGCGTAGTTGTCGTAGAACCCGCCGGAAACGGTACAAACTCCGTATGCCACTACCCATTTCGGCTCTGCCATCTGATTGTACACTTTCACCAGGATCGGAGCCTGCTTGTGGCTGATCGTTCCCACAACCATCAGCAGATCCGCCTGACGCGGAGAAAACCGGGGAAACGCGGCTCCAAACCGGTCCAGATCATAACGCGGACCAGCAGCCGACATGAACTCCATTCCGCAACAAGCGGTAATGAAAGGATAAATAAAGAAGGAATATTTTCTCGCCCAATTGACTGCCTGAGTCATCTGGGTCACGATTACATTATTGCCGAGACTCATTTCCAGCTCGGACTGGGTTAAATCAGACATGTGAAAAAACTCCTCAATTTCGGGTCGTTCCGTATGTAACAATGGAGCCATCATAGCAGAGAATTGCCGGGAAAACCAAAAAATAGGCTCCCATACTTAAAATTCCGCCCGATAAAATAGCCTGAATCCGGGTTTTTCTTGAGCTTGAGGGGGGTTTGAGGGTATGATCGAGTATCAAATAAAACAGGGCCAGAACCCGCCCACAGGTTCCCTCTAAAACTGAATGGGGCCTACGAATCATGCATGGAGGATGTGGATTTAAATGGATACTTCATTAAATAAGGAAGCCAGAGGCCAAAACCGGGGATTCGAGGAATCCGTGGCCTTGGTCAAGTCCGAGATCAGCAAGGACGGGAAAACTCTCGACCTGACCGCTGCGTATCTCAAAGAATACGGCGCAAAGGATATTGCCAATATGGATTTTCTCCAGGATTTGCAAACTCTGGAATTGGGCACCAACATGATGGGGCCCAGAGGCGCCAAGTACATTGCCCAGTCCAAGTGTCTGGTCAACCTGAAATCGCTCAACCTGTTTTACAATGCGATCGGTAACGAAGGCGTTAAGTATCTGGCGGTATCCGACAATCTGCTCAGCCTCACCAGCTTGACCTTATCCGACAACAACATCACGGACGAGGGCGCGAAACATCTGGCAAAGTTCCTGCCATTATTCACCAATCTGGCGCGTCTCGATATGCGTCTTAACAAGATCAAAGATGAGGGAAAAAATGCCTTGATGGAAGCCGCCCGGATAATGGAGCTCAAACAACTCCTGCTCGATAAGGTCGAAGGCTTCCAGGTCAAAACCAGCGGTCACTTATAAACCGCCAGCTTTTCTGTAGTTTTCCAACTAAAAAAGGCTTCTCAGAAAACCCTGAGGAGCCTTTTTTAATTTCCTCAAATATATTTAAACAATCTTGTTCTAATAACTCTTAGGCAGGAGTTTTTCTATTTTCTCAAGAGCCTTACGCATATCGGAGTCTTTAACTTTACCACCTTCCTGTCCAAACACGGTGGGCTCGTCTTCATTCAAAAGCTTATACAAGGTAGACTCCGTGACCCCGCTATCGAGCATCTGACACACCACGCTATCCTGTAAATCCTGCAGGGTAAACAACTTCAACCCAAATCGGACCTGAGCCCGGAGAAGCCCCTCAGACAAGGTCTTGGATTCTATAGGAGTCGCACCACCTGGAATCGGGAACAAAACCCCGGACATTCCCGATAATTCTTTAATCTTTCTCAAAAGATCCGAAGCCAGGTTGGTTAACGGGACCTTATGTTTTTTCCCGTTCTTGGTAAAATCTGCAGGTATGGTCCACCATTTGGACACTAAATCAAAATCCGCCCACCTCGCTGGAAGAACCTCTTGGTATCTTTGCCCAGTGACTATCATTAGTTTTAAGGCCAACTGATTTGCGGGAGGCATGTCCGAATTTTCCAAACCGGACCATAGTGTCTTGAGCTCATTTTTGTTTAGAGTGTAGCCAAACGAATCCTTCAGGGTTTTCGGCTCTTCTTTTTTTGCTGGAGCTTTGGCTTTTTCCTTTTTGGGTTTCGATTTCTCCTTCGCAACTCTTGCTTTTTTGTCCAGCAGTATAACTTTCCCGCCGGGTTTTTCCTCTGCATGGGGGTGTGTTACCTTTTTTTCAACTCTTTGCTTGATTTCATCCAGCTTAGCAGTCGCCTTTTCCTTAAATTTATCCAGCGCGTCGGAAGACTTGATCTTGTCCAACTGCTCGGAGGCTTTCCCTTTAAACTGATCCAGTTTCTCAGTAGCCTTTTCTCTAATCTGATCGAAAGTCGGCGTTTGACTTGCAGGACTCTCATCCTCGCTTGTTTCCGGCTCGGGAATCCCCTTCTCCTCGGGATCCTTCCCCTTCATGACCATTTCCATGGCTTTCAGAGCCTGTTGTCTTGCGGTATCAAGACTCATCTTCGGATAGGTCCCAAGAGTAATCAGCTTGGTCATTTCACTGAATTTATATTCCAGGACAAAACTTTTTTCTCCATCGGGAGTCACTTGAACACCAAACCCGCCGTTATCCCAAATAATCTGACGGCCTTTACCCGGCTCCAAATATTTAATTTTTCGCTCCGTCAAACTCATTAAATTCCTTTCGCCCCAACGGAAACCCATTGAGGAAATCTGTATCGTATGATTAGGACTATTGTATCAAAATATATACTGGAAAGAGGGCCGACTGCTAGTTCTTGAATGTAATGTCGGTGACCCTCATCTGCACCTTTCCGGCCCATGAGGGAGGAGCAAACTCTTTGACAAGGTATCCAATTTTCTTTGCTTTTTGGGGTTTTAAGGGATCGTTATCACGCCCGGGGCGATATTTCGATACCGACACAGGGTACAGCTTCTTTTCGCTGACAATGGCTCCCTTTCGATTGTAAAAGTAGATTGTGATCTCCACCTGGTTCAAGGTCCGATTGCCTTTATTCGACAAGGTAGCAAACAGGCCGGGATTGGGGCTGCCAAAGCGATATTTTTTTCCCTTTCCGACTACAAGATTTCTAATTTGCAGGTTTGCCATATAGGCTTTCTTCTCATTTGTGAGTTTTGCAACCTGAGGCGGTTTTTTCTTGCTTGTCTTACCCTTTAATACCTTGCTCTTTGTGGTGGCTTTGCCCTTCTTACCCTTTTTGACAGCTCTACGGGCTTTGGCCTTAGCGTCCTTGAGAACGGACTGTGCAATTTTATCGATGGAAGAGCGAACCGGCTCTGCAGGCAGGGTTATCCCGCTTAATTTCCAGCCTACCCCATCCCGCTCATACATAAAATCAAAGCTCTCTCCACTATCAGCTTTGATCGTCGCGACGAATGAGTTTAATCCTGAATAATGGAGTTCCCCCTGAGACAACACGCCGTTCACACTGTCCATTACTTTGTTGACGGATTCCATGTTGAATCCCAGACCCGCAAATGGGTCCTCTCCTTCTACCGCGGGAGTCTTAGGACTTCCGTTTTGCCAGGAATCGATCAGACTGGTTTTCCCCTTTGCAAAACCCATCACTGCTTCCGGAGTTACCAGAGCGCCAATCATTTTGTCCACCTGCACTCTACCTGCAGGGATGGCCATCTTGGCATAAGGAGTCTCATTGATTTGGGAAGCGGAAATCTCATTCCATTGAACATCCAACTGATCCTTAACATTCTGCTGCAAACCGGAATAATCGACCCATTCCGACAGCTTTTGAACATCGCGGCTATCCACGGCAGTTTGAACATTGTAAAAAGCCAGATAGGGATGAAAATACAAACCTGCTGCGACCACCGCCACAATGACCAGTAAAAGAAAAATCAACGGACCTTTCTTTTTCTTTTCGGGTTCAGGAACAGTGGCAAATACTCTGGCCAATTGAGGGTGGCTGTCCAGACGCCGCCAATTCACACCGTCTGTGCTGAATTCGTGTTTGGGCTTCAACTGACCGCTTCGGATGTCAGCAAATACGGCTTGAACCTCGACTCCTTCCGTCACTTTTCTCCCGCGACGAATCATCAGCTTCGGACGCTGGGACGATTTTACAGGGGCCACTGGCATGATGGGGTAGACTCCAAGCTATTGTTAAAAAAGGAATAGTGTTACTTTAGGATAACAAGTTTTTTAAATATTTCCATTATTCTTTGGTCCAAAAAGCTTAAATTTTTCGGCTGAGAATCCTTTTAAATCGTAAATTTAGGGGTGTCGTGGCCGTTCCGACGGCCTGCCTGGCAAGAGCAGGCGTCAGCCCTACCCTCTGGCAAACCTGGCGGGCACACGATCAACATCACAAAGCCACAAAAATTCGGCTATCAGAACATTTTCAGGACTTTTTGGAATAGGCTGAAGAGGGTCAGTCAATGGATAAAGGGGAGTTGCTTGAAGGGCGATCCGCTAAAGGACTACCTGTCTACTCGGTCGTGCATCGACACTCATATTCGGTCTCGGACAACCAGGTAATCTGGATGGAATCCGGAAAGGTCACCTTGTCTTTTTCAAACAGAGTGGTTTCTACCTGCGAGCAACTGAGATGGGTGGCATCAGAAAAATCTGCACCCGCGATATTACATTCAGTGAAATCGGCGTCCAGAAGATCGGTCTGCTTTAATTTGGCTCGCGAAAGGTTCGCCCCGGTAAGATCGGTTTCATGCAATTTCGCCCCGGTAAGATCGGCCGCCTCCAGGTTTGAGTAGCGTAAGTCCGCTCCGGACAAATCAGCACCCGACAGGTTCGCCTGACGCAGGTCTCCGGCTTTCAAATCAGCCTTAACCAAGCGTGCCTCAATGAATGTGGCTTCGCTCATGTAGATTCCCGTCATATTGGCTTGACTGAGGTCGGCATGAGTGAGGTCGGCCCCTCGCAAATCGGCCCCCTCCAGATTGACTAACGTGAAATCCGCCTCTTGTAACAAGGCTTGGCTGAGATTGGCTTCCTGAAGATCGGCTTCACGGAAACAGGCTTTGGCGGCCTGGGCATCCCGGAGACGGGCCCGGTAAAACATGGCGCGGGAACAATCGGCCCCGTTCAGATTTGCTTCGGTAAGATCGGCTTCACTGAAATCGAACTCAACCAGGTTTTGCCCGTTGAGATCTTTTCCAATAAGTTCTTTACCACTCCAATCTTTTTCCGATGAATCCATGGATAGACAGGTCCGTATTTTTTCAGAGAGATATTGCGTGAGAAGCGGTCACTGGTTTTGGTCTGGGGATTTAAAATCAATAAGCCCCTGTTGGCCTTTGGGTTTTAATCCCCGGCGGTTGGCCGATTTCAATATCTGATTCAGATCTTTCTTCCCGGATTTGGGTTTTTGAGACTGAACCGGCTTTTCGGAAGCCAGGTTCGGGGAGGAATTGGGTTTGAGGTTCTTCGAATGGGTCATTTTGGATTGGGGAAAGCCCTTCAGCAGTCGCCTTATCCCCATAGCCCGGGAGGAAGACGTCAGTACAATTGATGGATTCAGGCAATTCGGGCAGACTTCTTGTGAACGCACCCGCCGCCAGATGGAATAAATAACTCCCGGAAGAATATACAGCAGCCACATGAAAATCTCAATCAACAACAACCCGCGCTTGGCGCGAATCGGGTCACGCTGGCAACCGCATTCCAAGCAAATGTATTTTTTGTTGAAGTCGACACCACTCACTTTGAGCGCTTTTTTCATGACGTTCCCCAAATAAACTGTATCTATCCTATTTTAAGGGAATCCAATGGGAAAACCATTCATTTATGAACCGAGGCCAGCGCCTGCTTCTAGAAAGGCCGAATATAAGGAAAATCCTCCGCTTGAAAATGAAGTGGATGATAGTTTCAGCCCCTAATTGGTCTGACGGGAATTTTCAGGGAATTCGAAGTAGATCTTGAGAGCCACTGCATTATTGATCTTTTCCTCTTTGGACCCAAAGACAAAGGTAACTACGAATTCGCTCTTCAAAAGGGATAAGACAGCTTCCACGGCAATGGGATTGGAATTCAACTCGACAAAATATCTCCTTGTGAACTCGCGCCATTTCTGAGGATCGTGGTCAAACCAGCGTCGAAGCTCGTGAGAGGGGGCGATATCTTTACTCCATAAGTTTAATTGAAGACGATCTTTGGAAAGACCACGGGGCCACAAACGATCTACCAGAATTCGGAAACCATCGCTTGGAGAAGGTGGTTCGTGGGCACGCTTAACGCGAATTCTTGCGAGCCCCGCAGCCTTTTTATCCTTTGACATAAGCACTATCCAGAGGAATTTGAAATGATCACTCTGCTATTATTTTCGCAATACAGGATACCCGAACGAGTAAATCCACTTATCAGATTCATCGGCGTCGGCACGAGCCATTTCCCTCGCGGGCAAGTGACATGCGATACAATCAACCTGATAATCTGTAGATGCCGTTTTGACAGAATTATCTGCATTGAAAAACGACCAGCCCCAGCCATCGCCCCACAGCTTTGATTCTTTGAAACGCCCCTGGGTATCACGAACCAGAACAAACCAACCTTTGATCGTCGTTGCATGACTCACCGCTTCACCTGTGGTCATGGGCATTGTCTTCGTATTGATCAGTTCCTTAACCAACACTGCCCCATCAGGATAGCGACCATGCTTTTGATAATAATCGATTGTTTCCGGTTGGGTATAAACAACATGATACTCCTTCGCTCCAGGCTCCCCTTCCGTTTTGGCATGTGACCAGGTGCCGAGCGTAGGCCATCGGGTGTAGTTTTCTGGAACCCGGATTTGACCGGTTTCTAAATTCACATTGGGTGCAAAGGGTCGAGCCTTCTGATTTGTAGCCGCAACAGCCAAAACAGCAATCAACGCGCATCCTAAAACCAAACATACGTTACGAATATTCATCACAAATAGCTTTCTGAAAATGTTTATAAGTAGTTTTTAAAAAGGACGGCCCTGCGCGTTGCAAGGCCGTCCTTCTGGTTGCACCCTTGGATTACAAATCTTCCGGGTTTTTGTTTTTGATCTTTTTCCATTTCATATCTGCGGTTTTGATGTGACCGGGGATATCCTTTGACCAAATTCCTTGAATCTTATGGTCGAGATTCAGGTAAAGCTTCCCATCAACCAATTCCCAAACTTCGGGATCACCCACAAACTTTTTGCCCACAGCTACGCCATAAGCGCAGTAACCGCCATAAGCCGGCAGATATTTCTGGGGGTTGGCTTCAAACATTTTTTTGTTCGCTTCATTGACAAAAATGTAGGCAGCACCGTGATAGGTTGCCAGATGATTGCCATTGCCTTGCTGAGGTTTGCCTTCAGTCTGATAAGTCACCACGTCATATCCTTGAACAGCCACCATGCTATTCGCCGTGGTTCCGGCCAACGCCATTCCGGGAATCAGAAACAGTGCGGTCATGAGCATAAAACTTCTTACCAATTTCATAATTGTCTCCTTATGAGTGGGTTTTGAGAGACCCAGGGGTTATTAAAATTGAGTAAACTGATCTGTTTACAAAACTTAGTATAAACTTCTTAAAGGTCCTTACAGAAAATCCGAAATTTTTGTGCGTTCTCAAAAATAACTTAAAATTAAGGTTATTTTCTCTTGATTTTTAGAATTCCTGGGTTAGGCTGGTGACTGGTGTATGTATAAAGATTAGTTTACTATTTGAGGGAAAATGACCCGTTTATCCAAGCGAGAGATATTGATCGACGCTTCTCGAGAGCTTTTCATCGCCCGCGGGTTTCATGCGGTAGGAGTGGATACGATCCTGAAGAAGTCGGGAATCTCCAAGCGAACTCTTTACAAATATTTCAAATCCAAAGAGGATTTGATTCTGGCGGTAATCCGCCACTATGATGAAACATTTCGAAATTACTTAATGCGGGAAGTGGAAGCCCGCAAGGACAGCGCTTACGAGCAATTGCTGGTGATTTTCGATGTATCAGAACAATGGTTCAGTGAAGCCAACTTCCACGGCTGTTTAGCCGTCAAAGCCATTGGAGAATTTTCAGAAAAAAACAAGGCGATTCAGCGGTCTTGCGAAGAGTTTGTTCGCCTGATCGGCGAGTACATGGAAGAGCTGGCAACCAAGGCGGGAGCACGAGATGCAAAAGGTCTGGCCAGGGAATTGGTCCTGTTATTTGAAGGGGCCATCGTCATGGCCGTGGTTTCCGGAAACCCCAAGGTGGCCCAACAAGCCAAAACCATGGCCCGGCGATGCGTGGATGAGCATGTAAAGAAAAATTGAACCTTAGCAATTCCGTCCTATTTTTTTAATTCCCACGTAACTTCGGATCATCCGCTGCTGATCGAAGATTTGACAATTTCCTCGGACACACCTTCAATTTCTCCTTGAGACATTTCATCGATACTCGAATACCCGCTATGGTTTTCTTTGAGGGGCATCGATTTCATAGACTTTAAAGCAGCAAACCAATAAGCCATGCCGACGAACAGGGCTCCGCCGACTATATTACCCAGCGTGACCCAGGTCAGGTTGTGCCCGAACCCAACTAGAGAAATCTCCGCACCGTGGGGAAGCATTAAGCTCATACTCAGCAAAGTCATGTTGGCCACGCAATGCTCGAACCCGCTGCTGATAAATGCGAACAGGCACCAGAAAATCATGATGAGTTTGGCGGCTTCGCTCTTTATCTTCACGGCCAGCCACACTGCCAGACACACCAGCCAATTACACAAGATCCCTCGAACAAACAATTCCTTGGCATCGGCATTCATTTTCATCGAGCTGACTTGCTGGACCAGGTTTTTCGACGATTCGGTCAGACTATCTGCATGAAACATCAACCAGGCCAACAGAACCGAACCGATCAAATTTCCCAGAAAACACAAAAGCCATGACTTCAATACCAACCCGGTGGAAATTTTGTTTTGGAGTCTCCCAACAAGCAGAACCATATTGTTGCCGGTAAACAACTCCGAACCGGCAAAGATCACCAGGCTCAACGCAATGCCAAAGCTAGCCCCCATCACCAGTTTCAGAAAGGGGCCGGCGCCTTCGTGAATGGGTCCGCCGATGGAAAAAATGAGGATGATCCCGAACCCGACATAGATACCGGCCAGGGCGGACAACAGCCCATACCCCGCAGGCGAAGATTGCATATAGCGCATTTTATTTTTAGCCGTTTCGGCAATTGTGTTTATTTCTTCTTCAAACATAGGCCCTCTGTCTCAACCTGGATCAAATACAAGCCAGGAAGGGTTTATTGGATGAAACTGTCTTTTGATCCGTCGTCATAGGTTTAACTGTCTTCAAACTCTTAGTCCTCCTTCGTTTTCTCTTGATAGGATGCATTTTGGCTCGGGTGTGGTAGGGAATGATGTTTTCGAGAACCTGCGGGAGCCGATCGCACGGTACATTCTCAAGAATTTTGACAGCGTGCTTGGGATGCGGTCCCGCACGACCACCGACAAAGATATCCACTGCATCCACAATAGCCCCATCGACCTTTGCCTTTTTTCCCAAAAATCCAACATCTCCCACCAAGTGGTTGCCGCATCCTGCCGGACAACCCGACCAATGCATTGAAATCGGCCCCACCTTCTCCAAGTCAAGCCGCTCTTCCACTTTACGGGCAACTTCGACAGCCTGACCCTTGGTCTCGATAGCCGCCAGATGGCAATAATCTTTTCCCACACAACTGACCAGATTTTTTTGGATCGCCGAGGGAGCGTATAATAAATTTTTCAAAGTGGACTCCTCAAGCAAATCACCGAGAACTTTGTCAGGCACGTGGGGAATGATCAGAGCCTGGTGAGGAGAAACCCGGATTTCTCCTTTTCCAAATTTTTCGGCGAGGTCTGCAACCTGATACAACTCCGAAGCCTGGATCCGCCCGACAATTACTTTCAATCCTACGAAGTTCATCGTGGCACCCTTTTGCCGGAACACTCCCATGTGATCTTTAATTTCGTTCAGCCGTTTATCCTGTCCCGCGCTTTCCAGTGGACGTTTTAAACGCAGAACCAGTTCCTCGCGAAACCGTTCTTCCCCCCATTCATCCAGGAGAAATGCCAGACGGTTTTGAGTGCGCGATTCCCGAGTACCGTGATCCCGGAACAACAAGATGATTTCCGCACACACCTCAACTACTTCCTCCGGATGGACAAATATGTTCAAGGGAGTGGCAATCCGGTATCCTCCGGAACCAAGCTTGCCGCCCGCCAAAACGTTAAATCCGATGTGCTCCTTACCCGCAATAACTTTAGCTGCAGGAACCAACGCCAGGTCCTGGGTTTCCGTATGGAGGCAATTGTCGGGACATCCAGTAATGGCCACATTGAATTTTCTGGGAAGATTCACAAACTCCGGATTGTTCAAAATATGCTGATTCAAAGCTCGGACCCAAGGCGAGGCATCGATGATTTCTCTGGGATGCAATCCCGCAACCGGACACCCCATGATATTGCGCACATTGTCGATTCCGGTTTGCAAAGAAGTCAGGCCCACCGAATCCAATGCTTCAAAAACCGCCTCTATATTTTCGATACGCAAGTGGCGAAGTTGAAACTGCTGCCGAGTGGTGATATCGATCACTTCATTTCCAAATTGCGTCGCCATCAAAGACAACACACGCAACTGGTCCGCGGTTGCAAATCCGTTCGGAATGCGAACCCGAAGCATAAAAAATCCGGGCGTGGGTTTTCTCAAAAACAACCCGTACCACTTGAGTCTTTGAACATCATCTTCAGAAATCGACTCCCATCCTTCACGGGCAAAGCGAGCGAGATCATTTTTAATATCCAAAACATTTTTTTCAGCTTTTAATATCTCAACTTTGTTCATTGGAATCCTAAATTAGAACTTCATTGAATCGGAGGGCTGGGTTCACCTATCCCATAAGCCTCTTACTAATACAATTCCCATGCCATTCTGAAAATCTGGCCTGCAGACAGTGAATAAAGCTTAAATAATAGGGTTAAATGAGAAAATGGAGTAAGACTGAGGCAGCCGTTCATTTTCAAGGGAATGCTTAATAAAGAAGTAGCGCCTCTAACTTCTGCTGGAAAATGAAGCAGAATTTTTCCTGCCACTAGCTGGAGGTCGATTCATTTTTGCTTTATTCATATTTTCTGGAGAAGTCGGGTATTTTCCGTTACCCTTGTTAAAGGCGTTAAATCTAAGCGATTTCAGCGTCCCACTCATCTGAAATTTTATGATTCATTGAAATTCTTCTCGAATTAACCGGCCGGAGATCCTCAAACAATATGCCGAAAATCAAAGTACTCGTCGCTGATGATTCCGTTGTTATTCGGAAAATGCTGTCCGACACCCTGAACCAGGATCCCGATATTGAAGTGGTGGGAACGGCAGCTAATGGGAGTATCTGCATCAAAAAAATTCCTCTGGTCAAACCCGATATTATTTCTTTGGATGTTGAAATGCCGGAGATGAATGGGCTGGAAGCTCTGGTTAAAATTCGGGAGGAGTGGCCTGACCTTCCCGTCATCATGTTCAGCACCCTCACCCAAAGCGGTGCCACCGCCACACTGGACGCTCTTGCCAAAGGAGCGACCGATTATGTGACCAAACCTTCTACTGCCACCGGCCTGGATCAAGGCATTGATCGAATAAAAAGTGAACTGATCCTGAAAATCAAAGCCCTGTGTAGTGAAGCCGTTGGGCTGGATATTCCGCACAATCTCCCGAAGCCCAAACCGGATGTCTCCCAACACCACGCTTTGAGGCAGACGCAGGAACAAAAAGCGCTCCACCGCATAGACGTGGTAGCAATCGGCGTATCCACCGGCGGACCGAATGCCCTGGCAAAGTTGTTACCTGTTTTTTCCGCCAACTTCTCGATTCCAATAGTAATTGCCCAGCATATGCCGCCCTATTTCACTCAACTTTTGGCCGACCGGTTGAATTCTGAAACGGAGGTAACTGTTGAGGAATGCAAAAGCGGCAGCGTCCTTGAACCCGGTCACGTCTATATTGCGCCGGGTGATTATCATATGTTGGTTGAGCAGCATGAAAATGACGTGGTGGCAATTCTCAACCAGGACCCTCCGGAGAATTTTTGCCGGCCGTCTGCCGATGTTCTGTTTCGTTCAGTGGCCAAGGTTTTTGGACGCAATGCGCTTGCGGTTGTGCTGACGGGAATGGGACACGACGGAACGGATGGATGCCAGCATATTCAGGACCGCGGTGGACAGGTGATTGTTCAGGATGAAGCCACGAGTGTGGTCTGGGGAATGCCTGGGTTTGTCGTTAAAGGTAACTTGGCAGATAAAATTCTGCCTCTGGGTCAAATCGGTGAGGAAATCATTCAGAAGAGTGTAACCGGCCGGCCGTTGGCTTCAGTTGCCAGCCAAAAGGCGAAATAAATACGATCTACCAAGTCAAGAGCCTGGAACCTGCCCATAAGACACGCCCGGTTTGCCGCCCACAACTTTGACAATAACAAACCCCTCAGGCATGGTAACGACCAGTTTTCTAGAGGGAAGATCGCGGGGCGACATGGGCTCTACATTGAACCCGCGAATTAGAGTCGGCAAAGACATGGCGCATTTGATACCTCTTTCCTGGAGACAGCCCACAATATTCCCCGCCAGGATATTAGCCATTTCACCCACCACGTCGCCCATATCCGGACTGTCGTAATCCAATTCGAATCCCGCAAACCGGGCAAACAAACGGGTCGCGCAATCTTTCGGGAAACTCATCATCATGATCCAGGTGATGTCACCGGTATACGAAATAATACCCACAATGCCGTCGCCGATTTCCTGTGTCTGGGTATCCTCTTTCTGGAACGTAGGACTGTTTTGAAAGGATTTCTGGAATACGGAGGTGATCGAAAATTTAACGCAGTCAACCAGCTCTTCTGGAAGGACCGCCTTATTGGAATATTTAGGTATTGTCATCAGTTTCCTTTTCCTGAGCTGACTTGCGTAGACAACAAAGAGTTGGGGAGAAAAGTAAAGACTTCAACCCGGGAAGATTTCTTTGATCTTTTCTTCCAATTGGGAGGCATTGAATGGTTTGACAATGTACTGATTCACGCCCGCCTGAACAGCTTCCATAATTTTGTCCCGGTCGGCTTCCGAGGTGACCATCAGAAAAGGAAGTTCCTTCAGGTCTCCATCGGACCGGACGGCTTTCAAAAGATCAATCCCCGTCATTTTCGGCATATTCCAATCCGAGACCACCAGATCCACTCCCGCTTCACCGATTTTTTTCAAGGCCTGTTCTCCATCTTCAGCATCCAGCAGATTCGTATGTTCAAAACCCAGCTGCTTCAAATTATTCTTGATAATTTGACGCATCACTGAAGAATCATCCACCACCATCACCTTTTTGGTTTCGTAACCCATAATTTCCTTTCCTTATTTCACCGGGAACCACAGCAGTTAATCAAACTAAAGCGAGCCCGTTCAGAAGCCAGACTCGCTTGATGCAGAAGATATTCTGAAGCCCTTTGCATTCGGCTGAAGAGCGATACAAACACCATATAAATTAAATAAACTGTCTATGTAAAAGAGTCAAGCAAAAGCCCTAGATTTTTGGGTACCTACATAATTTAAGTATAAGGGAATTTGGTCCCGATGCAAGAAATTGCTGAATTTAAACCAGTTGGGGGGTTTCGTACAAGGTATCCCGCTCCATGGGGGTCCGGCCCGCTTCTCGAATCATATCGACAATGGTCTGTCGGTGGAATATCTGGTCGGTGCAGGCACCGGCGGCATGAATGATCTTCTCCTCCACCACCGTGCCGTCCATATCATCGACTCCCATCGCCAGAGACATCTGGGCAATTTTCGGAGTGATCATGATCCAGAAAGCTTTGACGTGTGGAAAATTGTCCAGCATCAAACGCGAAACCGCCAGCGCACGCAGGTCCAACTGACCGCTGGTGGAGGGTAAAAATTCCAATGGCGTATTTTCGGGGTGAAACGACAGCGGAATAAACGTAACAAATCCGCCGGTGCGGTCCTGCAGTCCCCGGAGACGCACCAGATGATCGACTCGTTCTTCGATGGTTTCCAAATGGCCGTACAACATGGTGGCGTTGCTTTTCAATCCCACCTCATGCGCTGTTTCGTGAACTTCCAGCCATTCTTCTCCGGTGATTTTATCGTTACAGATTTTCTTCCGGCACCGGCTGGCAAAAATTTCCGCTCCGCCTCCCGGAATCGAACCCAGTCCCGCCTCTCTCAATTCCAGCAACGTATCGCGCAAAGGCTTGTCGGCCAGTTCGGCCAGATAATGCAACTCCACCGCAGTAAACGCCTGAATATGAACCTCCGGAAACCGGTCTTTCAGACCCCTCACCATATCCAGATAAAACTGATACGGCCAGTCCGGATGCAGCCCGCCAACGATATGGAATTCACTGACCTCCCCTCCCCGGTATGCGCCGGCATCTGCAAAGATTTCATCCAGTGATTTCTCGTAGGCGTTGGGCGCATCGGCTTTCACGCCGAACGCACAGAACTGGCAGCTGTGAATGCAGATATTGGTGGGATTGATGTGCCGGTTATGGATAAAGTACGTGTTGTTCCCGTTCATCTGTTCCCGGCGGATATTGGCCAGATGCCCCACACCGAGAAGGTCGAATGTTTCGAACAGAGTTACCCCTTCCTCAAAGGACAGGCGTTCTCCCGCCTCTACCTTGGCTTCCATTGGTTTTAATCTGCTATCCAGATAATCAAACATTACGTTACCTTATCACGATTCAGCAAAACGAGAGTGGTCCCATCAACCCACTGAAGATTATCAATGACCTCATGGGACCACTCTCGTTTTTCAGCATATCGCGCATTTTACGCTTCTGTTCCGTCCTGCGGTAGACTTTTTTGGAAACCTTCACCTTCATCCGGTACCTCGGACCCATCAATGCCTTAGCCACAGGGTTCTCCTTGATAATCTCGATTTTCTTACCCATGGTTTTTTTCATAGCAGTTCCTTCTTTCTAAATCCAAATACAATCGACTATAACGACACACATCAAACCGATACTGATGATGCCGTTCACATTAAAAAAGGCGAAATTGACCTTGGACAGGTCATCATTTTTCACCAGTGAATGTTCGTAAACCAGCAACCCGGAAACACCAATAACACCCAATACATAAAGCGCACCAAGAGCCGGATGCCACAACATTCCAAACAAGAATACTATCATGATCCCATGGGCCGCGTAAGCGATTTTCAGGGCGCGGTCGACCCCGAACCGCTTGGGTACGGAATAGACTTGATTTTTATGATCCGATTCCACATCCAGACAGGAATAAATGATGTCGAATCCCGTCAGCCAGAACACCACGGCAGCACCCAGGATCAGAGACACCAGAGAGATTTCCGCCTTCACCGCCACCCACGCCCCGACCGGTGCGCAGGCCAATGCGAACCCCAGGTATACATGCGACCACGCCGTGAAACGTTTGGTGATCGAATAAAAGAACACGATCGCCAGTGCCAGTGGTGACAGGTAAAACGCCAGCGGGTTCAGCATGTAACTCGACCAGACCAACAGCGCCGAAGAGACTAACAGGAACATACTGTACTGAGCGAGAGTCACCTCCCCTGCCGGCAAGGCCCGGTTTTGCGTGCGCGGATTGCGTGCATCAAGTTTCGCATCAACCATTCGATTGAAAGCCATCGCAGCGTTACGGGCACCGAACATGGCCAGCAGAATCCACCCGAGTGTTTCCCATTCCGGAAGACCCTCCGTCGCCAGAAAAGCACTCATCACCGCGAACGGCAGAGCGAACACCGTATGCTGGATCTTGATATCCGAAAATATGATTTTGAGCTTACCGATCAACGCCGCTCCTTTTGAAAAAAAATCCATTGTACCGCACCCACTCACAATATTCCTTTTTAGTCACATCGGTTCCCTGTATATTGTTTGGACATTTACTTTTTTGAGTGGCTATGCGCAACTTCAAACGTCTGTTCAAATTATTGATTCCATATCGAACCGCCATCATCTGGGGAAGCTTGTTTCTGGTCCTGGTTTCGGCGATCAATCTGGCAATTCCCCTGTTCGTGAAGCAGTTGGTGGATGTGGTCGAAGTCAACAAAGATATCGACCTGCTCAACCGCATGGCGTGGACCATCGCGCTGCTGTTCCTCCTGCAGATGCTGTTTTCCACCGCACACAATTATCTGTACGACATTACCGAGAAACGCGTCATCACCGACCTGCGAAAAATTATCTTCAACCATCTGCAAACTCTATCTACCAGTTTTTTTGTGAAACGACGAACCGGCGAAGTCATGTCGCGTATGACCAACGACGTAACCACGATCGAAGGAGTGATCACCGACGTCCCCGCCACCCTGCTCCAGCAATCGATCCGCCTCGTCGGCGGCGTCATCATTGTCATCGTCATGAACTGGAAACTGACCTTTATGATTCTGGTGCTGGCTCCGATCATGGTGCTGTTCGCCAAAACCTTCGGCAAAAAACTTAAAAACCTGTCGCGGGAAATCCAGGACAAGCTCGCGGTTTCCACAACCATCATCGAGGAAAACATCAGCGGCATGTCTTTGGTCAAATCCTTCGTTCGTCAGAAACAGGAAATCACGCGCTTTGACGACGCGGTGGAAGAGAGTTTTCAGAGCGCGAAGAAGCGCGTCAAGATATCCGCTTTTTTCGGCCCGGTGATCGGCTTCATCGCCTTTCTCTCGGCGCTGATTCTGCTCTGGTACGGAGGACGGGAAGTCATCGCCGGCAACCTCACCCCGGGAGAAATGGTCGCGTTTATCCTCTATGCCATGATCATCGCCGGCCCTATGGGCAGTTTCGCGCGTCTGTACACACGCATTCAGGAGGGACTGGGCGCCAGCGAACGTATTTTTGAAATTCTGGACACTCGGCCCGAAGTGCAGGACGCTCCCGACGCCGCTCCCATGCAGACAATCGCCGGTAAGGTAGAAATCAAAAATTTAAAATTCCATTACCGGGAAGATCAGGAAGTGCTCAAGGGACTTAACATCAGTGTCGAACCGGGTGAAATGGTCGCACTGGTCGGACCCAGTGGCGCCGGCAAGACAACCCTGGTGCAACTGCTGCACCGATTTTACGATCCAGTGGCGGGAGAAATTCTGGTCGATGGCCAGAACATCCGCGACGTTCAAATGACGAGCTACTGGCGGCAAATTGGTCTGGTGCCGCAGGAGACCCTGCTGTTCGGCGGCACCATTGAGGAAAACATTCGCTTCGCCAAGCAAGAAGCAACACTGGATGAAATTAAGGAAGCCGCACGTTCCGCCAATGCGGATCCGTTTATTCAGGAATGTCCGGACGGTTACCAAACCATCGTCGGCGAAAAAGGTATTCGTTTGTCCGCCGGCCAGCGGCAGAGAATCGCGATCGCCCGTGCCATACTCAAGAATCCGCATCTATTAATTCTGGACGAAGCGACGTCATCGCTGGACAACGAGTCGGAGAAACTCATTCAAGAAGCGTTGGAACGGTTGATGCAGGGCAAGACCAGTTTCGTTATCGCGCATCGTCTGTCGACTATCCATAACGCCGACAAGATTCTGGTGATGGACAAAGGCCAGATCGTGGAAACCGGCACTCATCAGGAGTTGATGGACCACAAAGGCCTTTATCAATACCTGTACAACCTGAAAGCGCTGCAAATCGATCACGAGTTGGAAACGGTTGAAGAAAGCGAACACTCCAATTTGAATCCCATCACCAAAAGATTCTAAACGCAAAAAATATGACTGCACCCGCTCAACCCGAACGCAAGCTACCTGAGGATGTCCCCCCTCCCAAAACCTATGTCCACTATGTGGGCCGCTGGCTCATCCGGCCCCTGGTCCACACACCCGTCACACCCAATCATTTAACGACACTGCGCCTGCTAACCGGCATCGCTGCCGCCGCGTCTTTCGCGATGGGCGACTATTTTTGGACGGTCTGGGGAGGAATTCTTTTCGCTATTTCAGCTTTGCTGGATCGCGCCGATGGTGAGCTGGCAAAGTTGAGCGGCAAATCATCGGTTTGGGGACACTGGTATGATCTGTACTGCGACTCGGTCGTGAACGTGGTGTTGTTTTTCGGAATTGGTATCGGTCTGACCGAAAGCGCGCTGGGTCACTGGGCGTGGAAAATGGGTTTGCTGTCGGGACTGTCCATCGCATTGACGTTCTGGATCGTGTTCCGCCTGCACGAAAGCGGCAGTCACCCCAGCGAAGCGTTTAATTATCCCGATGGCATTGACCTGGACGATTCCCTCTTCCTCGTTTGTATCTTTGCCTGGTTCGATGGAATGTTTTATTTGCTGATTGCGGCTGCGGTGTGCGCGCCGCTGTTTTTGATATATGCCGTTTGGCAATATTTCACATTGAAATCACCAACGGAAACTTAGAGCCATCCTTGCGACCGGTACCAGGCAACGGCATCGTGTGCGGCTTCGCGGATCGGGCGCGGGTGCAGCCCGAGTTCCTTCAGGCTGGCCGAGTGATCAAAAAACATATTGCGTCGGGTCAGGCGTACCCCTGTGATCGTGGCCATCGGCATCTTGCCGGTTACATAATCGGCCCATAGTTCACTGAACCATGCCACCACCAGCGCCAGGGCATAAGGCACTTTCCAGCGCGGCACCGGCTGACCCGTTTCCTTTCCCAAAATACTCAGCCAATCCGAAAGCCGAAGGTTCTCACCTCCTAATAGATAACGGATTCCAGTCCTCCCCTTTTGCATTGCCAGAATCATTCCGGCGGCTGCATCCCGGGCGTCGATGAGATTGAACCGGCAATCCAAATAAGCCGGGAGTTCTCCTTTGCAAAAAGCCAGAGACATACGCGTCGGGGGGGTTTTCCCACGGTCACCGGGACCGACGGGCAAGGTGGGACTGACAATAATGATGGGCGCCCCTTGCTCCACCATACGGAAGACTTCTTCCTCTGCATGAAATTTGCTGAGGCAATACGGACCGAGCATGTCGCTGGCCTGTAGACGTAGGTTCTCAACGGCGCCACCATTGGAATTCTGCGATACCAGGATGCTCTCCGTACTGGTGTACAAAATCCGTTTGGCACCGTTGTCGAGAGCGGCGCGCATGACATGTACGGTGCCGAGGCGATTGATTTTGTCGAATTCACCGCGATCGCGTCTCCATAAATTAGCATCTGCGGCGAGGTGATACACGTACTCGCAATTTTTGGAAGCTTCGCGCACAGCAGGCTCATCACGAATGTCGGCGCTGACCAGTTCAATGCGATCCAATGGGAGGTGATCGACCGAAGCTCCCGGCCGTTCCAGAACACGCACCGAATGTCCCGCATCCAGCAGCTGTGTAACCAGATGGGAACCCAGAAAACCGGCGCCGCCGGTGACGAGAATCAAGACAGAACTCCTTCCGGCAAATGATCCGCCAGATACTGCAAATGTTTGCGCTCGGGTTTCAGACCTTCACGCGTCACCTTCTCAACCAGATCAAATGCCGCCCGGTTTAAAGGACAGGGGAAATCCCCTGCGAGGCGAATCAGGTGACCGTTATAAGCCTCGATTTCCGTGCGGCCGATGGGAATATCGGGGGCCATGGAGCAATAGGTGCCGCGCAGAGAAGGACGAAAAAACAGAGCCATAAACGTGGGCAAACCGGGGGTTTTTAAAATAAGAGAAACCGTATCAGGATGAAACGGCCCGATACGGGCCAGCGGAATATGGGCGTGCTGGAGAATGGCGTAATTTTCGCGCAGCATACCGAAGAAGAGTTTTTTAGCCAGCCCGTCTGTCAGCAATTCTCCGTTGTCCACACCGGCTGCCGCTGCCAGGGGCGAGATGGCGGCATTGTACATCAGCTTGGTCGCCTTGTAAGGCCGGACATCCTCTACAAATTCGACGGGAAACAGTTTCGCTTTTTCCAGTGCCGCAGCCAGCGAAGCCAACTCTGTTCGCTCCTCGGCAGTGATAGAACGGCGTCCCCCGATATGCAGGCTTCCCGGACGGGTGATCCGGGTGATCGGGCGGTCCCGTTCGCATTCCGATACAAAGGAGGCAATCCCCTCCCCGGCATGGTCCCGTCGCTCCAGTTGGGGATCGAATCCGTTTTGGACCGGGACCAGAAAAGTGTTGTCAGGCAAACGGTCAAACACCGCCGGATTGTCATAGGTCTTGGTGCATAGCAGAACGAAACCCTCATCCGGAGGCGTCCAGTCCTCGAAAGCGACAAAGGGAACCGCCTGCGTTCCCAACCCGACCACGGTGACGCCTTCCTTTTGTCCTTCGGCCACCTTGCCGGGATGCGCCTCCACCAGGACTACGGAATACCCCTCCCGCGCCAGGCCCCAGGCCAGCACGGCACCAATCCCGCCGGCGCCTAAAATATGAATCGGTTTGTGGATCAAATCGGGCATTGATTGCAAAATGGGGAATGTTTTTCTTCTACCTCGGGAAGATATTACTGAAGTACGATAATGGGATTCTGCCGGAAAAGCCAGTGGAGAATTCAGAAATATTGCCGGGTCCCTGGGCTGGGGGCAAACTATTGATATTCAAGGGCGAGTATCCTCCAGAGCCACCCCTCAAATTTTTTTCAAAAACCTTCAAAAAATCCTTGCCGTTCCCGTTCCGGATCATTATATTGTTACATTACCAAAGCAAAGCTCTTTGCATTTTGCGGTATTTTTTGGGGAAACGCGGTGGTATGTCTCCCCGAATCCCCCCTATTTCTCAATTAAATATTTTTTTAGTTGACGAAACCCATTGGTGGGTATATGCTGCCCGACTTTGCTTTTATAGCTCTTTGAAATTAAAAGGTGCCAAATGATTTTGCGGGTGCCAACGTTTATTGTACTTTGAGGACAATTTTTTCAGTTTTATAACTGGAGAGTTTGATCCTGGCTCAGAACGAACGCTGGCGGCGTGCCTAACACATGCAAGTCGAACGAGAAAATTTCCTTCGGGGAATGAGTAAAGTGGCGCAAGGGTGAGTAACACGTGAATAATCTGCCTTCGAGACTGGGATAACTTGACGAAAGTTAAGCTAATACCGGATAAGACCACGCTTCATAAGGAGTGCGGTAAAAGGGATCTCAAATCCTGCTTGAAGATGAGTTCGCGTACCATTAGCTTGTTGGTGAGATAACAGCTCACCAAGGCGACGATGGTTAGCCGGCCTGAGAGGGTGATCGGCCACACTGGAACTGAGACACGGTCCAGACTCCTACGGGAGGCAGCAGTGGGGAATCTTGCGCAATGGGCGAAAGCCTGACGCAGCAACGCCGCGTGAGCGATGAAGGCCTTCGGGTCGTAAAGCTCTGTCAAGTGGGAAGAACACAATGACGGTACCACTAGAGGAAGCCCCGGCTAACTTCGTGCCAGCAGCCGCGGTAATACGAAGGGGGCAAGCGTTGTTCGGAATTATTGGGCGTAAAGCGTATGTAGGTGGTCTTTCAAGTCAGACGTGTAAGCCCTCGGCTCAACCGAGGAATTGCGTTTGAAACTGATTGACTTGAGTGTAGGAGAGGAAAGCGGAATTCCCAGTGTAGCGGTGAAATGCGTTGATATTGGGAAGAACACCGGTGGCGAAGGCGGCTTTCTGGCCTGCTACTGACACAGAGATACGAAAGCCAGGGGAGCAAAGGGGATTAGATACCCCCGTAGTCCTGGCTGTAAACGATGGGCACTAGGTGCGGGAGGTATTGATCCCTTCTGTGCCGCAGCTAACGCATTAAGTGCCCCGCCTGGGGAGTACGGTCGCAAGGCTGAAACTCAAAGGAATTGACGGGGGCCCGCACAAGCGGTGGAGCATGTGGTTTAATTCGAAGCAACGCGAAGAACCTTACC
>JANQEK010000025.1 GCA_028278405.1 Nitrospinaceae bacterium | reverse complement strand
TGAGGGTTTGAACCGCGTGCTGTTCGTTGGTGATGATGTATATCTTATCGATCGGCGTCACCGGCAGCAGGCGTTCGACCGTCTGCTGGATGAGGCTGTGCTCGCCGGCGATATTCAGGAGTTGTTTGGGGTGGCTTTCCCGGCTGAGCGGCCAGAACCGCTCGCCGCTGCCTCCGGCCAATATGACACTGATCATGGATTAGAAAACGCTTGAGATTTTCGGTTTATTTCGAATTTTTCGAAATAGTGGCTTTCTAAAAGGGTAACACAGCTTATTTGAAAATGTGCAGAGAAGGTCAGGTAATAGAATATCTGGACTGCGCAACTAAGCAATAAATTTTATGAGAAATTGGAAACCAAAAGCCCGGGAAGCCATCAAATGAGCAGTCATAAATATTTCAGTGGGGCGGACTAAAATAAGCTATACTGGCTCACTTTTGCACGGGATAATCGGCCCATTTTTGAGGAACGGGGGGATTTGCCCTCCGGTAATGAAGGTTTATGGAAAATCAGATCGTCTATCTGTTTTTATTTTTTATTTTCATCATCACCATGACAGGTGGGTGGATCCCCACTCTAAAACCCTGGTCGCAGAAAGCGTTCCGCATGCTGATCAGCTTCTGTGCAGGGATTTTGCTGGGGGCGGTGTTCTTCCACATGGTGCCGGAAATTTCCCCCATTCTTGGACGAAAGATGGGTTTTCCTATCATGCTCGGTTTTCTGGGGATTTACGTGATGGAAAAATTCATCATGGTGCATCCCTGTGAGGAGGGAGCATGCGATTACCATAAGATCGGTCTTGCCGCATATATTGGCATCGGATTCCACAGCATTCTCGATGGCGTGGCCATCGGAGCGGGCAATGTGTTGAATATCAGTCTGGTGATCCTGCTGGCGGTGACAATCCACAAATTTCCGGCCGCATTGGCGCTCAGCAGTATTCTGATTAAAGGCGGTGAATATTCGCGGCAGAAAATTCTGGTTTCCATGTTCATCTTCGCATTGGCGACTCCCATCGGTGCTCTCATTTCCATGAATGTGATGGATCACCTTAGCCCCGATCCGATCGGATTCGCGCTGGGTATTTCCGCGGGGACGTTTCTTTATATTTCTATTGGCGATTTGTTGCCTACTGTGCACGAGGAGGACGAAAAGAAAAATCTGAATCTGTTGCTTTTGTTTGCCGGCTTGTTGGTAATGTTTCTCTCCATGGGATTAGAGGGTTAACGATTCGCTACCCAGCGCGATGTTGGCCTGCACAATTGAATCATGAAACGCATCAAAGCTTTTATTCCCTACCTGTACGCCTATCGCTGGGAAATGACGATAGGAATTATCGCACTGCTGGCGACGGACTTCATCGGTCTGGTCATTCCCTGGATTCTCAAAAACTTTATCGACTTGCTGCCGCAAAAACCCTCCGGCTCCGAGTTGGCCTGGTATGCTGGATTATTGTTCCTGGCGGCGGTGGGGCAGGGTGTTTCGCGCTTCGGATGGCGTAAATACCTGTTCGGTCCATCCCGCAAGGTCGAAGTCGATATCCTCAACAAACTGTTTCACCATCTACAAACCCTCGACAAGACCTTTTTCCAGAATCAGAAAGTAGGCGATCTGATGTCGCGTGCCACCAACGATCTGCGCGCAGTGAAGGATTTTCTGGGGCTGGGACTGCTCGTGGTTCTTGATGCCGTGGTAGTGATCGTTGCCGCCGTGGGATTGATGATCACCATCAATCCCCAGTTGACCTTCTACGCTTTGATACCGTTGCCGTTATTATCGATTCTGTTCTTCGGATTTATCAAAACCATTGGTATCCGCCACACGGCCATTCAGGAAAATCTTGCGAAAATTACCTCGATGGTCCAGGAAAATTTGGCGGGAATTCGCGTTTTGCACGCCTTCGTTCAAGAGGAACATGAAAAACAACGGTTCGATGATTTAAACCGGAAACATATCGCCAAGAACATGGGCCTGGCAAAGCTGTTTGGCATGTTTACACCTTCCCTGGTGTTGACGGTTGGTATCGCCGGATTGATCACTTTATGGGTCGGTGGCAAGGAAGTGATCGCCCACCAGATGGCGATTCAGTCTGGAGAAGTGGTCGAGAACGTGTTCTCCATCGGTTCTTTTGTTGCCTTTAACGGTTATTTGTTAATGCTGGCGTGGCCGATGATGGCCATCGGTTACGTTACCAACCTGACACAGAAGGGCCTTGCTGCCATGGATCGCATTCAGGAAATTTTCGATTCCCGATCGTCCTTGATAGAGAGGGGTTTTTCTACAACAGTGAAGGCCATTGAGGGAGAATTTGAGTTTAAAGATTTGACGTTCAGTTATCCCGGTGAAACCGATCCTGTACTGAAGCATATTGATTTGAAGATCGAACCGGGGAGCACGGTGGCGCTGATCGGGCTGATTGGTTCCGGAAAAAGCTCGTTTGCCCAATTGATTCCCCGGATATTCGACGCGGAAGGTGATTCGATATTTGTCGACGGTCAACCGATTCGGGAAATTCCACTGTCCGTATTGCGCAGCCAGATTGCTTTTGTCGATCAGGAGCCGTTCCTGTTTTCGACCAGCATCCGGAACAATATCGCGATGGGACGCAGCGGTGTAACGGATGAAGAAATCGACACGATGGTTCGTTGCGTTCATTTGACGCCTGATTTGGAACGTTGGCCACAGGGATTGGAAACTGTGGTCGGGGAACGGGGTGTGTCGCTTTCCGGAGGTCAAAAACAGAGAATTGCTTTAGCGCGTACGTTGATCCGAAACCCCAGGATTTTGATTCTGGACGACGCCTTTTCCAGCCTTGATATTGAAACCGAAGCAATCATATTGAGCAATATTCGAAAGATCACCCAATCGCTCACAACACTCATTATTACCCATCGGTTGACGATCACCCGACGGGTAGATCAAATTCTGGTGATGGAGCGCGGTGAGATTGTTGAACGCGGCAACCATGAAAAGCTGATGAAATCCAATGGTCTGTATCAGCGGATGTACAACAATCAGGCCTTGGCGCGGGAAATGGAGATTCTGCTGCAATGACAGACTGGACGGAAGAAAACCTGGACAACAAGTACTACGATTGGCCGGTGTTCAAGCGCATCCTTGGATACTTGCGTCCATACCGTGTCCTGGTAGCGGTTTCTCTTCTGCTGTTGCTGGCGGTTTCGATGTTGAATCTGGCCGGTCCTTATCTCACCAAGGTGGCCATCGACGATTACATCCGTGTACAGCAATTTAAGGGATTGGATCGAATCGCTCTCATTTACATTGCAGTGCTGGCGGCTGCATTTGTCTGCCAGTTTTTGCAGTACACAACCATGCAGTATATCGGCCAGAGGGTGATGTTCGACCTGCGGACTCAGGTGTTTGCGCATTTGCATAAGATGTCTTTCCGGTTTTTTGACCAGAACCCCATTGGGAAAATGATGACTCGCACGGTGAATGATGTTGAAGTGTTGAATGAAATGTTGACCTCGGGGCTCATTCTGGTGTTCAGTGATTTGTTTACGTTGGTGGGAATTTTTGTGATGCTGGCCTGGTTGGACTGGCAATTAATGCTGGTGGTGTGCGCGGTGTTCCCTTTTTTGTATCTGGCCACGCAGGCCTATCGGATAAGGGCGCGCGACGCCCTTCGTAAGAACCGTGCCCATGTCACCACGCTCAATTCCACATTGGAAGAAAACCTCTCGGGCATGACAACAGTTCAATTGTTCAATCAAGAGAACACGCAGTATCAAAAGTTTAAAGGCATAAACCGGGATAAGCTTAAAGAAGATTTGCGATCTTTGCACTACAATTCGATTTATCTTCCTTCCATTGATGTCTTCAGTGCTATTGGAATGGGTTTGGTGATCTGGTACGGAGGCAGCCGGTACGTTCAGGGCGAAGTGTCGGTTGGAGTCCTGGTGGCGTTTCTCATATACCTGCAGAAGTTTTTCGAGCCTATTCGCGATATGGCGGAGAAATTCAATATCATCCAAACGGCGATGGCTTCTTCCGAACGAATATTTGAATTGCTGGATACGCCGGAGGAATTGCCCAATCCAAAGCGTCCGCAAACCGTTTCTCAAATTTCAGGAAACATCGAATTTCAAAATGTCTGGTTTGCTTACAATGGAGACGATCATGTTTTAGAAGATGTCAGCTTTTCGTTGAGTGCGGGAGAGAGCTTGGCAATCGTCGGTGCCACGGGGTCTGGCAAGTCGACCATCATCAACACGCTTCTCCGGTTCTATGATATTCAAAAAGGACGGATCAGTATTGACGGTGTTTCCCTGAAAGAGATGAACAAGCAGGATTTGCGCAGTCACATGGCGCTGGTTCAGCAGGATGTCTTTTTATTTTCACGGAATATCCTAGACAACATTCGATTAGGCAATACCTCACTGGGTTTGGAGGAGGTGGAGTCCGTCGCCCAGTCAGTGCATTCGCATCACTTCATCAATAATCTTCCATTTAAGTATGAGCAGGAATTGATCGAGCGGGGGAGCAGTTTGTCCATGGGACAAAGACAACTGCTTTCATTTGCGCGAGCGCTGGCATCTGATCCGAGGATTCTGATTCTCGATGAAGCCACTTCCAGCGTCGATACTGAAACGGAGCGGCAGATCCAGATCGCTATCCAGGAACTGATGAAAGGCAGGACCTCGATTATCATCGCACACCGGTTATCCACGTTGAAAGCTGTCGATAAGGTGCTGGTGTTGAAGCAGGGCAAGGTGCAGGAATTCGGAACCCGGCAGGAGCTTTTACAAAAGAAGGGGGTCTATTACAATCTGCTGAAACTGCAGGTTGAGCTTTCAGAGAGGAATGCTTGAACGCAAAGATTGCTGGAAGAGGTTGTTGAAGGCAACGGTTCAACATCCGAAAAAAGGTTGCTTCCTTATAGATATTAGTCTATATTTTTCAATAACTTATTGTTGCTCAGGATAGGTTATGCGAAAAAAGATTTGTTGGCTGACAGTGGTTCTTGTTGGATTATTTTCCATGACCGGATGTTCTGTGGTCAAGGGAACCTACAAGGCTGTGGCTGGAACGGTTAAAGGGGTCTATTACGTAACTTCCAATACAGCAAAGCTGGCTTATAACGTCGGAGAGTTTACCTTTAATGTGGTGAGGGCGCCCATCGAATGGTCTCTGATGAACGAGGACATTGAAACCATCGACGGTTTGCCGGTCAAAGAAGCGATCCGCCTGGGCCGCGTTAAAAACTCGCCTTACACCGTTAAGGGTAAAAAGTATTATCCCATGTCTGTTGCCAGGGCCCGGAGTTATAAAGAAACGGGTATCGCATCCTGGTACGGCAACGAAACGCTCAGGCAGAAAGACGGCCATATGACGGCCAACGGAGAAGCGTTCAATCCCAACGCCCTGTCAGCGGCTCACAAACATTTGCCTTTACCCACCAATGTGAAAGTGACCAACCTTCAAAATGGTCGTTCGGTGATCGTGAGAGTAAACGATCGCGGTCCGTTCCCCAGCGACCACAATCCCGCTTCCGGTCGGCGCATCATTGACCTCAGCTATGCCGCCGCCAAGCAACTTGGCTTCCACGGCAAAGGCACCGCCCGAGTTCGGGTCGAGACCATAGAACTTGAAGAAGTTTGAAGTTTCCCGCAAAGATTATTTCTTTTTGAATTCGATGACCAGTCGTTCGACGATGCGGTCGTTTTGGACGTGCTCGGTGAGAATTTCTTCCATGTCTTCCTTGGTCTTTGGCGAGTACCAGACGTCGTCGGGGTAGACGACCAGTGTCGGTCCTTGGGCGCAGGCGTCGAGGCATCCGGCTTTGTTGACGCGTACCTTGCCTTTAAGACCGTTGTCATGAACGCGTTTTTTTAAATAGTCGAGCAGATCAAGCGATCCGCGCGAAGCACAGCATCCGCGGGGGTCGTCCTCCTTGCGTTGGTTATTGCAGACGAAGAGATGTTTCTGAAAGCGTCCCATAATATTTTTAGGGAGAGATATTTTTCTGTGGGGTTAATGATCGGTTTTATGGGTGGCTGGTGGTAGCTGGGAGTCTTGGAATTCTTTAAATTTTCCAAAGTTGATATAAGTAGTGTCACAACTATCAGGAAATACGGTAACGATGACACCTTTGTCAATTTTCTCCGCCAGCTCCATCGCAGCCACAATAGCTGCTGCAGATGAATGGCCGACCAATATGCCTTCTTCCTTTTCCAGAGTTTCCACCATGTTATAACCGTCTTCCGTAACGACGCTGATTTTTCCGTCGAGAATCGATTCGTCGTAAATTCCGGGTACGATGGATGACGCCATATGCTTGAGTCCTTCCAGACCGTGCAACTCCTCGGCGGGCTCGACGGCATAACATTGGATTTTGGGATTCAATTCGCGAAACTTTCGCGTGTTGCCCATGATAGTACCGCCGGTCCCAATGCCCGCGCAGAAATGGGTAATCTCGCCGTTCGTCTGCTTCCAGATTTCCTCGGCTGTGTGCAGGTAATGAGCACGCCAGTTGGAATCGTTGTTGTACTGGTCCGGCATGAAATACTTGTCAGGGTCCTTATCATAGATTTCTTTTGCCAAAATGATGGCGCCATCGGAACCTTCGAAGGGGCTGGAGGAAACGATTTCTGCTCCATAAAAATCCGCCATAACACCTTTGCGCTCCTTGACCGCATTCGCGGGCATGACCAGCTTCACCCGGTAGCCTTTAATTTTCCCGATCAGCGCGTAGGCGACTCCGGTATTGCCGGAAGTGGAATCGAGAATGATCTTTTCCTTGGTGAGTTGTCCGGAGGCTTCCCCGTCTTCGATCATTTGCAGGGCAGGGCGGGACTTTACGGAACCCCCCGCATTACGCCATTCCGCTTTGGCATAAATTTCGACGTTGGGGTACCGCTTGCTGATGTTTTCCATGTGGATCAAAGGCGTATTGCCGATTTTTTTTAGAATCGATTGATCCACAATCACCGGACAGGCCGGTGCCAGGCTATTTTGATTGATAGAACCCATATTTGATCATGACATCACCTCTTGGTTTTAACTTTTGTCCGAGGTTCTGTCATTGGTCTTCGTAAAATAAACAAGTGTGGAATAGTTTATCAGGCCGTTCCACAAAACTCTTCGTAATCAATTAACTCTTTGATCGTCGGGTTGTCTCCGCAAACCGGGCAATTGACATCCCGCTTGAGTTTCAACTTCCTGAATTCTGTATTCAACGCATCGTAGATGAGTAATTTGCCTGCCAGCGAATCACCAATGCCTAGTACAAGTTTCAGTGTTTCTACCGCTTGAATGTTGCCGATAATTCCCGCCAATACTCCCAGCACACCGCCTTCCTGGCAATTTGGTACCAAGCCTGGAGGCGGTGGTTCTGGATACAAACAGCGGTAACACGGTCCGTTCTTAGGATGAAATACAGTGGCCTGTCCCTCAAACCGGAAGATACTTCCGTGAATGTTGATTTTATTCATCAGGACGCAGGCATCATTAATCAGAAATCGAGTTGCAAAATTGTCTGAGCCGTCCACAACGTAGTCATAGCCTTCAAACAATTCCTTGATGTTTTGCGAGTTGATCCGCTCGTTGTATACAGTGACGTTGACGTCCGGATTCAATGCGGCGATGGTCTTCTTGGCTGATTCGGTTTTCAGCATTCCAATCCGCTCGGTGGAATGGATGATCTGTCTTTGCAGATTGCTGAGGTCGACCTTGTCGAAATCCACAATACCGAGATGGCCGATTCCGGCAGCGGCAAGATAATACGCCGCGGGTGAACCCAGGCCGCCGGCGCCGATCATCAAAACGCGCGCGTCCAGCATCTTGCGCTGGCCCACCCCGCCTACTTCCGGAAGGATGATGTGACGGCTGTAACGTTCAATCTGCTCGTCGGTGAAATCGGTCATCGATGCGCTCCACCGGCGATTGCCGGGATGATAGATACCTCGTCGCCATCCTTGATTTTGGTGTTTTCGCCATCCAGAAACCGGATGTCCTCTTCATTCAGGTAAATGTTGATGAACCGTCTCGGGGTGCCGTTTTCTTCACAAATCCGTTCTTTGATCCCCCCGAACTGGCTTTCCAGATTGTTCAATATATCGGCAATCGTTCCGCCTTCCGCCGAAACCTCCGCTTGATTGTTGGTCAGTTTCATCAGAGGTGTGGGGATTCTTACTTTGACTGACATGTTGCTTTCTCCTTTATACCGTTAAACTGTTGGCGAATTCTTCTTCAAAACTCTGAATATTCGGTTGAATGACCGCCGGGGCGGTGTAATGGCCGGTCAATGCTTCCTGCGTCTTGAGACCGTTACCGGTGACGCAGATAACCGTCGTTTCGTCGGGCTTGATACGTCCCTGTTTGATCAATTTCTGGGTAACGCCTACTGTCACGCCGCCTGCTGTTTCCGTAAAGATGCCCTCGGTTTCCGCCAGCAGCTTCATGGCCTCCACGACTTCTTCGTCCGACACATCTTCACCCCAGCCGCCGCTTTCGTTGGTGGTCTTGATACCGTAATAGCCGTCCGCCGGGTTGCCGATGGCGATGGACTTGGCGATGGTGTTGGGTTTTACCGGCTTGATCGTGTCGGAACTGTTTTTAATTGCGGTGGTGACCGGCGAGCATCCGGTGGCCTGTGCCGCAAAAACTCTGGTGTTCACCTTGTCGATCAAACCCAGCATCTCAAACTCATGAAACGCCTTGTAGATTTTGGTGATCAACGAGCTTCCCGCCACCGGGACGACGACGTTGTCCGGCGTTTTCCATCCCAGCTGCTCGGCGATTTCATAGCCGTAGGATTTCGAGCCGTCTCCGTAGTAGGGGCGGATGTTGATGTTGACGAAAGCCCACTGGTGATTGATGCCAATCTCGCTGCACAGGCGGTTGACGTCATCGTAACTGCCGTGCACGGCGATCAGTTGTGCTCCATAAATCTGCGTACCGAGAATCTTTCCGGCTTCCAGTCCGTCGGGGATGATGATGCAGCTTTTGAGTCCCGCTTCCGCCGCGTGAGCCGCCACCGAGTTGGCCAGGTTGCCGGTAGAGGCGCAGGAGACGGTATCGAAATCGAATTCAATCGCCTTGGAAACCGCAACCGCCACGACCCGGTCCTTGAACGAAAAGGTCGGGTGATTGACCGAATCGTTCTTGATGTACAGGTTTTTCATGCCCAGTGCTTTGCCCAGGTTTTTGGCGCGCACCAGCGGAGTGAATCCTGTGTGAAGGCCTACCTTCGGTTCCTCGTCGATCGGCATGAATTCTTTATAACGCCACATGGAAGGCGGGCCATCCTGAATACTCTTCCGGCTGACCACCTTGCCGATCCCTGTATAATCATAATCCACCTCCAACGGTCCGAAACAGTATTCGCACACGTGGATGGGCAGTTTTTCGTAATCTTTGCCGCATTCCTTACAGCGTAAACCTTTAACAAATCCCATGATTTTCCTGTGTTAAAAATATTGATGAAAACTGAAATACCGCTCCCCGGTATCCGGCAAAACGACAACCACGTTTTTTCCCGGCCCCAGATCTTCTGCCGCCTGATGGGCTGCACACACCGCCGCGCCGGCAGAGATGCCCACCAGTAAACCTTCTTCCTTCGCCAGGCGCTGGGAGAACTGAAACGCGTCCTCGTCGGATACCGGCCGTATCTCGTCCAGTATCTTCATGTTGAGTACCTTCGGCTGAAACCCGGCGCCGATGCCCTGTATTTTATGTGGGCCGGGCGCCATTCCCGAAAGCACTGCAGAGGTCGCCGGCTCCACGCCGATAATTTTAGTGTGACCGAAATGTTCCTTTAAAACTTCGCCGGTGCCGGTGATCGTTCCTCCAGTACCAATTCCCGCAACAAACGCATCGACAGTGTCGCCTTCCATTGCCGAGATGATTTCGGGTCCGGTGGTCTGCCTGTGGATTTCCGGATTGGCCGGATTGTTGAACTGCTGCGGCATGTAGTAGTCGGGATTCGCCGCGACCAGTTCCTCCGCCCGTTCGATGGTGCCCTGCATGCCGAACTCGGCCCGACTGAGCTCGACAATGGCGCCGTAACTCTCCAGCAGGACGCGCCGCTCCATGCTCATGTTCTCGGACATCACCAGGATGACTTTGTATCCTTTAAACGCTCCGACCAGAGCAAGACCGATGCCGGTGTTGCCGCTGGTTGGTTCGATGATGGTCGCGCCGGGTTTGAGCAACCCTTTGTTTTCGGCGTCTTCGATCATCGCCAACGCGATGCGATCCTTGACACTGCCGCCGGGATTGGTCGACTCTAACTTGGCGTAAATATTAGCCCCGTTGGAGGGAACCACACGGTTCAACTTGACCAGCGGAGTGCCGCCGATAAGGTCCAGACTGTTTTCTGATTTTAACCTGAATTTTTCCAGCATAAACCGGCTGAAACACCTCAAAAATGAACGATTTAAAGGTAAATCCCGAATTATACGGGAACCCGGAGCGAAGTCAACAAATCAACTTCTCCCGCCTCAGGGATTTTCCGGATTTGGGAGAGAAGAGATTTCTACGCGCCAATTATATCACGTCTGCGAAACCCCAAGAAAGCCCTAAACCCTTTAATTTTTAAAGAATTATGAGTTTTGTGTGAGGTGTGGACCTATTCCCGTCCGGCATATGATATGCTTGGCTATTCTAAAAATTGGTGATCGGAGTGAAGGACATGAGTGCGCAAAGTTTGTTGGTCGAAATCAAACAACATATCCCGTTGCGGGCTTACGGCAACGGGCCGGTGGTTGAAATGATGCGCGAACTCGGCCTGCACGCCAACAAGAAAACGCAACTCACCGTCACCGATGTGTTTCGTGACAGCGAATCGGGCGAACTGGTCTGCCAGGTCAAGGCGGAAGGCGCCGATAGTTTCAGCGCCGCGCTCACCAACCTCAAGCTCGACATCACCCACCCTCTCTACCGCAAGGTGAAGAACTACCGCGACGAAGTCGCCAACGCCCTCGCCCAGCCGGAGGACGCGTCCAACGTCAACTCCTCCACCTTCCGCATGGGCAGTTTGTACGGTAAGAAGTAGAGAAAACGCCTGCTTTAACCCTTCCTTATCTTATTGAATTTACTTAAATTATTTTTGAGGCAGGGTTGTCTCTAAATTTGCATTACCCAAAGATGGGCGTTTGCCTTACCCTGAGAGTTAAGCCATGGACACTTAACAAGGGAACAAACGATGCATATTATTTTGGGAATTCTTGGTTCGATTGTCACGATTCTGGTTTTGACGAAGCAATTGGCGCGCCTTGGCATCGATGTTACATGGCTCAATCCCTTCGCCTGGGCTCGGCGCAAAAAATGGCAGAAGAAGTATCATGCCGATCCTGCTTTTACTCTCGATCGTCCGATGGAAGCCGTGGCGGGTCTCCTGTATGTCATGGCCAAATGTTCCGGCGAAATTACCCGCGAGCAGAAGGAATGTCTCCTCGAAATCTTCGAAACCGAGTTCCGCCTCGACGAACGACGCGCAACGGAACTACTGTCTTCCTCCAGTTTCCTGTTGAAAGACGAAGACCATATCGTCGAGAACCTGAAGAGTTTTTTAAAACCCAGCCTCGCCAAATTCGACGCCGAGAAAAGACAATCCACACTCGACATGCTCGAGAAAATGGCCGACTGCGAAGGCTCCCGAACTTCCAAACAACAGGAATTCCTGAACAAAGTCACCCCCTTCTTTTTGGAAACCAGTACGCCGGAAAGAAAGTGGTAAGGTTTCTTTATTCCTCAATACAATTATGGAAATCGTAATAAATCTGGATAAGGAAGACTGGAGAAAATATTTATCCTATATTCAGAGGAAGTTGAATAAAGCCATATCGCCGTGGAGAGGAAAGTTTTGGCGGAGGGGGAGCTTTTGGTTGGAATTGTTTGGAGGCATCGTTATTGGCTTTGCTTTCATGTGGGCGTTATTAAATTCAAAGGAATTTCACTGGTCCACAGCCAAGCTTGTGATTGGTTTTTTTATCGTTGTTATTGCGATTTATCTTTTAAGATATCGAATGCTCCAAAAAGAACTGAGGAAAGCGTGTGATCCATCTGAGGAAGGAACGTTTGTCGGAAAGCGCAAGTATAGCTTTGACGAAAAAGGTATTCAATTGCAGGGTAAAGGATATAGAAGTGATTTCGCCTGGTCCATAGTCAAGAAAATTGAACGTGACCAAGGCATGATTCTGGTATATGAAGATCAAACGGATGCTTTTGTCTTTCCTGAAAACCAGTTGAGTGACCCCGATGAGTTTTACAATTTTATTATGGGGCTATACGTGAGAGCGAGGCCTGACTCGAAATAAAAGCCTTGTTTCCTTGTTGACAACCTTATGTAAATAGCTCGCGTATGGGATTCCCGGCAGGAGCCTTTTCCTTTAGGGCGACTTCTATTGGTTGGTGACCTTTTAAATATAAAGGAATCCACCAAATCATTCCTTTAATTCGTGTCACGCGTAAATGTTTAAGGCCAAATAAGTTTATTGTTTCAGCGCTTAAAGCTTCGTTCCATTTCATTGTGTTCACGCGGTACAAACGCATGCCTTCATTACTGATTTCTAAAGAGGTCATAAACCAAACATAGGGAAAGATAAATATTAAAGTTGCCACTCCCCAGAGGGTGACCGGATGTTGCCAAAATTTTAGATTCACTGTGATCCAAAGGATTGGTAGCGAAGGCAAAATAAGCACTAATGCCAAAATCGCCATCCCTTTGACGGACATTCGGTATTTCAGGTTTTCTTTAGAAGCTGATATTTGTGTAGTCTCACCCATAATCACCCAACTCCAGTATAAGAGCAAAATTGGAAAAAGTGAAAATGGTTAAGTTGTGATTGGCCGCGCGCTTGGTACTTATGCGTCCAGCTTCTCTGAGTTGATGAATTTCTTGAGGAAGGGGAACATGGCGCCGCGTTTGGTGATCATTTCCTCGCGGGATTTCTGTACGACATGTTCGTCGATGAGCGCCACGCCGCGTTCGGTGGCAAATTTCTCGATACCCTGCACCACCATACCACGTGCGAAGGAGGGGATGCGGTCCAGCCGGGATTTTGCTTCGTCCGTCCATTTCTGACGATATTCGACTTCCAGTCCCAACGTATCTTCAATCTTGAGTTCGATGGCTTTGCCGCCGTGCTGGCCCGGTTCGTAGTCACACGAATTATCCTCGGCCATGTAGTTGCCGGTTTCAGCAAAGGCACGTGCCCGACATCCGGAACACATCGCGGAGAACTCGCAGGTCCCGCATTTGCCTTCCAGCTGTTTGCGGTCACGCAGTTGGACCATCAAGGGCGCCGTTTCCCATAGATTTTTAAACGTATCGGTTTTGAGATTGCCCACCGACTCTTCGATGAACGGGCAGGGGGTCAGGTCGCCTTCCGGACTGATGCGCGAATAATGCGTGCCTGCCGGACAGCCTCCGGAGTAGGTGCGCTGGTAAACGGAGTCTTTATCGTTCTCGTACACGACGCGTTTGTACTGCGGGGCGCATTTGGAGTTGATCATCAGTTTTCCTTTGTATTTCATTTGCTGATCGTACAGAATTTTCAGCGCTTCTTCGTAAGCGGCGTTGGAGATGTCGGTATTGCCCTGGCCGCGTCCGGTACAGACCAGGAAGTACAGGTTGAACGCCACCGCACCGATCTTTTCGGCAAATTTGATGACGTCGGGAATTTCTTTGTAGTTCATATCGGACACCGACATCTGAATGAGGAAATCGACACCCACTTCGTTGAGGATATCGAACGCGTCCATCGATCGCTGCCAGGCCTGGTCGACGCCGCGGAACTGGTCGTGCTTTTCGGCGATCATCGAGTCGATGCTGATGCCCACGCCATGCGCGCCCGCCTCTTTGATCTTCTGTGCGTTCTCACGGTTGATGATGGTGCCGTTGGTGCCGAGCACCACCATGAATTTACGGTCGGCGGCGTATTTCACGATATCGTAGATATCGGGTCTCAGCAGCGGTTCGCCGCCGGTGAGGATCAGAAACGCGTTCGGGTTGACCTCGGCGATCTGGTCGATCACCCGGAAGCATTCTTCGGTATTGAGTTCGTCCGTCCTAAAGCCGCCGCGGAAATCCGCATCCAGATAGCAGTGGTCACAGTTGAGGTTGCACCGCTTGGTGAGGTTCCACGAAATGGAATAGGCGCGGAACGGGTTTTTCTGATCAGTCGGCTTGGCTTCGGTGGCTGTTGGTTCCATGATATGATGCCCGCAGTGCAGGCAAAATCCTTGTCTTGCAATCGGTTCGCGTTAATAAACCCAGAATCTTATCATATTTTTGGAGCAGGGAAGTGGATTTGGCGGATCTTATCCGAAAAAAGTTGAGCCTCTTCATCCTGTTGATTTTGACGGGGCTGGGGTGTTCTCACCACAGCGGTGAGGATGCTTACCTGAAGGATTTCCCCTTTTCCCGGGAGGGGCGGGTCCATCCCCAACTCCTGGAGCATTTGCGCGTGGAATGGATTCCCAGCGCCTATTTTGACCGGGGCATACACACTCAGGGCTCGCGGTTTCGCGCAGTGAGCCTGACCGAACTGATCCGCAGGTTCCGCCCTGAGGAGCGCTGGGATGCAGTGCTTCTTGATTGCCGTGATGATTACCAGGGAATTATCTCTATCGACGATATTCTGGAGTACGATCTCCGGCTGGCGCTGGAGATGAAACTGACATCCAACGTGGACCGGCCCGATTGGCTGAATCCGATGGTAGTAATCGTTCCCGATTCCAAGCAGGCGCCGCGCCAGGAGCGGTTCATGACGGCGAATATCCGGGAACTGAGTTTTGTGCGGTTGTCGGATTATTATGCCCCGCTGGATGCGGTCGCGTTCGAATCCATGCACGCTCACCGGGGAGGGCAGGCTTTCAAGGACAACTGTCTGTTCTGTCACTCGCTGAAAGGCGTTGGCGGTAACAAGGGGACGAATTTACTGAAGGCTTATGATTTCGCCAAAGAGGCCGGGGGCGGCCCTCAATTTAAAAAAGATTTCGCCGCATTTCATAACAAGAACAACGCCGATAAGCAGGACATGGAGCAGTTCATGGATATGGATACCCTCCGGAGAATCGTGGTGTTCCTGCGGGAAATTCAGAAGGATCGTTAATTCCATGAAGGGTCAAGGGATACCTTGTGATTTGACCCTCCCTATAATAGAATGCGGACATCCGGAATGAGCCGGTAAATATCCGGTCACCTTTTAAGAGAAGCCATTTAATGATCGTCGCTTACGCTATATTGACTGTTGGAACTGCGGTAGAAATCCTTTCGCTGACCTGGCTAGGCACGCAGATCAGCGTTCTCAACACCATTTCATTTACCATGTTCACGCTATTGCTGGGGGTGATCAACGGCCGCAGTTATGGCGAGGAATGGTACGAAAAAATTCGATGGCATCTCAAGTCGGGAACCGAGCCTACCGAGGACGTGCTCAATGGCACGGTTATGAACGTAGGCAGCAAGTTGCTTCTGACGCCTGGACTGGTGACTGATATTCTGGGATTTTTGATTATCCTTCCGCAAACGCGGTTTATCTCCAAGAACATTGCCCTGAATTTATTCAGAAAGAAAATGAGCCGCCGGGAGCAATGGTTTTTCTTCAAGGATTAAAGCCCGTCTTCGTATCAAAGGGCAAAGGTTTGGCCCGCCATGATTTTCTCAGCACCCCCGCGTAATCTGCGACCCGAATTGCTGGATCTGGACGAAGCTCCCTTCGAGGAAGTCAAGGACAGCCTGCAGGATGTGCAACGGGTCAACCGTTATCTGAGCGGCTACCGGGTGCTGTTGCACCATATCGACCGTTTTTTCGATCGGCACGATTCGTCGCAGCCGCTGCACATTCTGGATGCCGCCACCGGTTCTGCCGACCAGCCGCTGGAAGTGGTGCGCTATGCCCGTAAGCGGGGAATCCCGGTGAAAGTGACGGCGATCGACATCAACCGCAAGATGCTCCGTTTCGCACAAGAAGAAACCCTGAGGTTTCCGGAAATCCGTTTTGTGCAATGCGATGCTTTGAATATGCCGTTCCGTGAAAACAGTTTTGACGTGGTGATCAATTCACTTGCTCTGCATCATTTTTCCAGGGATCATGCAGTGGCTTTGCTGAAAAATTTTTCCCGATTGGCGAGGCGGGGGGTAATTGTAAACGATCTGCATCGGAGTCGGGTGGCTTATGCTTCAATCTTTATTCTAACGCGGCTGCTGACGCAGAATCGCCTGACCCGGTACGACGCACCGGTTTCCGTGATGAATGCCTTCACACCGGAGGAAATGAGAGCCATGGCCCGGGAAGCGGGCTGGCAGCAGTTTGCGGTGCATCGTCATTTTCCCTATCGCATTGCATTGGTCGAGAATAAGTCATGAACCGATATGACGTCATAGTTATTGGAGCCGGACCGGCGGGATGTGCCAGCGCTCTCTTCCTACATCAAAAAGGACTGCGGGTGCTGGTGCTGGATCGGGCGTCGTTCCCGCGCGACAAGGTGTGCGGCGAATTCATCAGTCCGGCCGCCGATGACATTTTGAAGGAACTGGGCGTTCTGAAGCCGATTCAGCAATCCGATCCGGTTCGATTGCGCGGTGTGGCGGTTTCTTCTTACGGCAAGCCGGAATTACGCATCGACTATCCTCCATGTCCGGAACGGGACCACCCGATGACCAGTTTGTCTCTTCCCCGTTTTCAGCTCGATCATCTGCTCGTGCAAAAAGCGATCGAACAGGGCGTGGAGATCCGGGAGAGGCATACGGTCGACGATTTTCTGTTCGAAGACAATCGAGTCGCGGGTATCAAAGGACGGGACGAATCCAACCGGTCGTTTACATGTTCTGCGTCGGTTGTCGTGGATGCCAGCGGACGGAATGGATTATCCCTGCGTCGGCTAGGGCTCGTTAAATCGCGTTCGGGATCTGGAAAAATAGCGCTCGCAGCCCATTGGGAAGGCACTCCGTTTCCGCAGGATTACTGTTATATGCATGTCAGTTCGCCCGGCTACACGGGCATGGCATCTGTGGGAGACAATTCCGTCAATGTGGTGCTGGTGGTCGAGGACCGATGCCTCAAAGGACAGGAGTTGGATGCGTTTTACCAAATGGTGGTGCTGGGTAATGAGAGGCGCCAATCATTGTTGTCTGGAGCCCGCCCGAAGGAACGGGTGCGGTCGGTGGGGTCCCTCGCCTATGATGTTCGGCCCGTTCCATGCGGAGGGTTGGTTTTGGCCGGAGACACAACGGGGTTCATTGATCCGTTTACGGGGGAGGGGATTTATCTCTCGCTTCGAAGCGCGCAACTGGCCGCCGGGACGATTGGTCAGGCATTTTTAACAGGGGATTTTTCAAAAAATAATCTGGCGGGTTACGAGCGGCAGAGACAGGAGGAATTTCGTAAGAAATTTGTCCTCAGCCGGATTTTGCAGAAGATCATTTACCGGCGTCGATGGTGTGATGGCGTGGTGGCTTTACTCCGACGAAATCCGCAAATGGCGCGAACTCTGGTAGGTGTTATCGGCGATTATTTGCCTGCCGATCAAGTGGTGTCTTGGCGGTTTTTGTTGGATGGGATTCGTGGGACGATATCTCCCAAAGCCGAAGCCGGCTCACAGCATGTGAGCACGGCCGGTCTGGGCGAATAGAAATTCCAATCGGTCGGGCGTTTTAACTTAGACTGGCTTGGTATTGTTCGAGGATTTGAGTCATCCGATCTTTGCCCTTCAGTTTCTGTTTTTGCACCGTTTTCTTTTCCAGCTCCAGCTCCGGGGACAGGAAACTCATTTTGTTCAACTCTTCCACTCTGTGTTTCAGTTCCAAGTGTTCTTGATAGAGTTTTTTAAATTCTTCGTTTTCTCCTTGGACTTTTTCCAGCAATGTCGGATCAATTTCCATAATTTGATCTCCTTTCGGCTAATGATCCTCCCAAACTCAATTCAGCTTCGGATTTTCGTATGTAGTTAATTTTCAGTTGATTCAAATCAAAATGTTTTTGGTGGTCAAACTGCTGCGAGGCCAGTAATGCGGCGCCTGCGGCAGAGGAAAATTTGGGTGGAGTCCCGGGTTCCACAAATCGTGAACCGAGGGATTTCTCAAAGAGTTCGCGGTAACGTTCCGCACCGCTGCCCACAAACAGGGTGGGGGTTTCGATTTTTTCACACAAGGATTCTGGAGAAAGAACACTTTCCCGGATGAGTGGACTGAGGACATTTTTTTGAGATTCAAAAACGGCTGCGTACACTTCATTCTTGCGGGCATCGAAGACCGTGCAGATGGGATGCTCCGTAGTGTCTATAGTGTTGGCCAATGCCTCCAGAGAATTGATTCCTACAAAAGGTTTTTCCGTGGCCAGTACAAATCCTTTGAGCAGGCTCACGCCTATTCTCAGGCCAGTGAAAGAACCTGGGCCGATGGTTACCGCGAATCCGTCTACCTCGTCCAAACGAGATTCTCCCTCCTTCAGGGTTTGGTCTACCATCTTTAAAAGATATTTGGAATGAGAAGGCCGAGGATCGGCGATTTGTTCTGCAACGATTGTATCGTTGTTCAGGAGGGCGACACTGCAACCCGGAGTGGATGAGTCAATTCCCAAAATTCTCATCGTTCCCCTGTTTGTTTCGTTGATATCCTGTTCACTTCCGCTGCCAAGCTGAAGGCTATAAGCCTCTTTTATTCAACTTATTTCATTACTCTGGAAAAGTCAATGTTGAACCTGAATGATTCCTTCCGCACGAAAAATTCATCCCAATAAGTTTTTAGTTGTCGGGAAGTTAAGGGTGGAGATCTGGGGCAACAGGAGGAGGATTTTTGTGGGGAAAAGGTTGGATGACCCGAAGTTGGCTCACCGTCCGTGACGGCCTACTTGGTATTTATTGATTTTATTGAACTTATTTTCTTGACAAAATATGTCTTTCGATTTACTTTTACTTGGCATGCAATGTAAATTAATTGCAAGCTATTGATTTTGAAACGATTAAAAATTTGAGAATCTCAGCCCGTTTCATCCTACTGAAATTTCCCCCTAACTGGATGGAGGACTCTTATGTTCTATGAAGTCAAAGTTTTGGATCAGCAAGGAAAGGTAAAAAAAGTGATTTCTTCCAAGCGTTTGAGCAACAAGTATTGGAAGCGGAACAATGAAGGGAAGGAGTTTACCGGGAATATGGGAATAGAAGATGACGAACTCGATTATGAATCCGGATGGAGTACGCTCGGGAATTCCAGAAGTAATCAGGTTAAGCTGGATGAATCGGCTTAGTTTTACGCCTCACCCAATTTTCTCATAGAATGATCGTATTCCTGCCTTTATAATTGGACACTCCGCTGGATTAACCTAGAACAACCTTTAGGTGTGTTCATGGTTTGAACCGCCGGGGCTTTGGACCCGGCGCGAATATTAACCCCTGCCTCAAGACTTATGTATGTAACCACAGATGAGGATCTTCCTGAGCTGATCCAGAAACTGGAGAAGTGTGAAGTTCTGGCAGTGGATACCGAGTTTGTCCGAGAGAAAACCTATTTTCACCGCTTGGGTCTTATTCAGATTGGCGGTGACGGTGTCTACGGTGCGGTCGATCCCATTTCTGTAAAAAATCTGGATCCGCTGTTGGAGCTCTTGAAGCGCCGCGACAAAATCAAGGTGTTCCATGCGGGCAAGCAGGATTTGGAAATCCTGTTCCGGTTGACGGGAGAGGTGGTCCAGCCGATCTTCGATACCCAGGTGGCCGCGTCGATGATTGGATGGGGTGCCCAGATCTCATTCGCAAAAATCGTCAAAAAAGTTACCGGGAAGACCATCAACAAATCTGAGACTTATACGGATTGGTGCCGGCGGCCTTTGAGGCAGAGCCAGATCGATTATGCGCTGGACGATGTCCGATATCTGGTCCCCGTCTATAACAAGCTGGTCAAACAACTCGAAAAGCTCAACCGTACGGATTGGGTGGGAGAGGAGCACCGGGAGTTGGTGGATCCTGCCAATTTTGAGTTGCCGGACCCGCAAAAGATGTATCTGAAAGTCAAAAACTTTCGTACGCTCAAGCCCCGCAACTTGGCCGTGCTGAGGGAATTGGCGGCGTGGCGGGAAGAGCAGGCTATGCAACGAAACTGCCTGTCCAAATCGATCATCCGCGATGAACCGTTGCTGGAAATAGCCCGAATCCTTCCCAAATCCCGAAAGGAAATAGCGGACATCCGCGGGGTCAACTCCCGTGAAGTCAGTTCCAATGGCGATGAGATTCTTGCGCTTATCAAGAAGGGAATGAGTGTCTCCGAGGACCAGTATCCCGTGTTACCGGAGTCCTCCCATTACTCCACGGGTCGCGGCGTGGAGGAACTCCTCGCAGCATTTGTTCAAATTCGATCTGAAGTCCTGAAGATCGAGCCACACATGCTGGCGGATCGAAAAATGATTCACAGTTTTGTCGAGTTCCATGAGAAAAAGGAAGACCTCGAAAAGCATCCACTGTTTCACGGCTGGCGGAAGGAATTGATTGGAACCGATCTCCATCTTCTTCTGGAAGGCGAGCGGGGATTATCCATCAATCACGACGGTAAAGTGCAATTGATCCATCCTCCGGCCAACAACAAGCCCTCGAATGCATCCTGAGCCACTCAGGCTTTCATCCTACAAAGTTTTTACCCATTGTTGAAATTCAGACGTTTGGCGAAGGTTTGCCAGATCCGGGTCGGTTTGTGCATTCTCGCGGTTTTTGTACCCCAGGCGGATGGATTGTTGAAGCGATTCAAGGCTGGCTGCTTCCTGATGGGTCAGTGAAAAATAGCAGGCGAGGTTGTAATAAAGGTGTGGGTTTTTAGGAGCTTGTGTTTTTAACAGATCGAGTGTCTTTTTTGCCTCGGGGTACTGTTGCCCTTTCAAATAAGCGTTGCTCATGTTGATATAGACTTCGTTCAGTCCTTTGTCGTGGTGCAGAGCCATCTTGTAATTCTCCACAGCATCCTTCCAGTTTCCCTTGCGCAAGAGTTTGTTGCCCTCGTTATAGTGAAAGATGGCCATCCGGTGCTCCTTTACCGGATCGACAGGAATAGCTCCAGGATCAGGCGCCTGGTTGAAGGCTTCATCCAGAGGTTTGGGCGGTTTCGAGGACTTGGCGTGATCGTGTGAATGATCGTGATCCTGAGAGTGGCTGGAAACCGGATCCCTGGTTTTAGAGGAGGGGTCGTATTGATCGCTGACTACCGTAAGTACCAGAAACAAAACCGACAGCAGGAGGAAGTAAGGTTTCCATGAATTGGGAATGGGTTTCATGTCCCTAGCATACTTGATTTAGCCACCCAATGGCACATTTCCTGTCCCTTGAATTGACGCAATCAATGAAAAAACAATATCAACCCTTATTTCATCTTGAGGAAAACCATATCGTTTTGGATTTGACGGGGAATTGGTTTACAATCGACCCGACAAACCCGCCTGTCGGGTGGCCTTCTAAAAATCCCTTCCCCTAGAGAACCGGATGAGCATCCAGATTCTTTCGAACGATCTTGCCAACCAGATTGCTGCCGGAGAGGTGGTTGAGAGGCCCGCTTCGATTGTCAAGGAACTGGTGGAAAACTCGATCGATGCGGGAGCGACCCGCATCAGCATTGAAATTGAGGAGGCCGGGAAAAAGTCCATTCGTGTTTCTGATAACGGATCGGGAATGGAGCCTGAAGACGCCTGCCTGGCTTTTGAGCGACACGCTACCAGCAAAATCCAGAGCGCGGGTGATCTGGAGAGTATCCGGTCCTTGGGGTTCCGGGGAGAAGCGCTTCCCAGCATTGCCTCCATCTCCCGCGTGCGGATGGCGACGGGAACGGGGAAGGGCCGCAATGGCACCGAAGTTTCAATTGAAGGAGGCGGGCCTGCCCGGGTGAAGGAAATTGCTTTTTCGAAAGGGACGACCCTCGAAATCAATCAGGTTTTTTACAATACTCCCGCACGCCAGAAGTTTTTGAAGAGGGATGGAACCGAAGCGGCTCACATCACTCAGGTGGTGCAACAGCAGGCTCTGGCGCATCCGGAAATTCAATTCAGCCTGCATCACAACGGCCGGCAATTGTTGGCCACATTGCCGACTGATCAAAGTCTTTACCGAATTGCGGAGTTATTTGGCGCTGATTTATCGAAGGAGTTGATTCGGGTAGAGAAAGATGATGGGACTTATCGAATAGAAGGATTTATCTCCAGTCCCGTGTATACCCGTTCCAACCGCAACACACAGTATTGCTTTATCAATTCACGTTTCGTCCGCGACAAAATTCTATTGTCGGCCACGCAGCAGGGTTACAGCCATCTTCTACCGAGAGGCCAGCATCCTGTTCTATTCTTATTCATGACGATGGATCCCGGTTTGCTGGATGTCAACGTTCATCCTGCCAAGGCGGAGGTCCGGTTTGCGTTTCAACAGGACGTCTATCGTTTTGTCAGTCACGCGGTTCAGGATGCCCTGCAGCAAAATGAAAAATCTTTTGAAGCACCGGATGAAGGCCCGACCGCAGGGCAGGGCCGTGAGCAAGGTCCATCCTACGAAGTGCCAGGGCATCAATCGGTATCGGTACCCTCGAAGGATTTCTCATCCGCTTCTTCCAATATGGAAACCGGGAAGAAAGAATGGAGCCGGGGACTGGAGGCCTTGTACAGTCCGGGTCCATCGGAGAGCCGGAGGAGTATAGAAGCGGATCCTCGGCAGATCGCATTTTTCGGACAAAAACCCACGCCGGTATCCGACTTGGTTTTTTCCGAATTCGAGCCTGTCGGCCAGTTGAACAACTCGTTTATTTTAATGCAGGGTCCGAAAGGGGTTTTGGTGGTGGATCAGCACATTGCCCACGAGCGTGTGCTTTATGAACGGTTCCGGGAAGCGGCTGAAAACAAAAAAGTAGAGGTTCAGGACTTGCTGTTCCCTCTGGCTGTGGAGTTTCCCCCTGCGGAGGCCCAGGCATTGTCGCAGCATCTGGAGTCGCTTCGGGAATTGGGGATGCATTTGGAACCCTTCGGCAAAGACGGATTCCTGCTGCGTTCGGTACCGGCGGTGCTAAAAAATCACGATCAGGAAAGTATTGTGCGGGAAGTGGCGGGAAGGTTGATCCGGGAGGAAAAGGACCATACGCTTCAAAATAAAATGGAGGACATCATGATCATGATGTCCTGCCGCAATGCCATCAAGGTGAATCATCCCATGGAACTGGATCAGATTCGAAAATTGATGCACGATTTAGAGCAAACCCGTATGCCCTATACCTGTCCTCACGGACGTCCCATTGCGCTGTTGTTTGAAATGAACGATATCCTCAGAAAATTCCAGAGAATTTAAGGTTGAAGGGTATCGTTAGCCTTTGAGAGTGATTTTTTTGATGGTCTTGGCCATCTTTTTCAACTTGCTCGCATTCCGGCTTTTCTCGACTTTTCTGGAAACCTTTTTCTTTCCCGTGGACTGGGATGCTCGCCCTTTGTTTTTCTTTAAGGACCATTCCATGTCCAGCAGACATTTATCCTGGGACTTCGGATTCATCTTACGGAAATGATTCAGCAATTTCTTTTCATCTTGATTCACCGCCACATAATAGTCGCCGCGGATACCCTTGAAGACCAGACGTCCTTCCTTGAGTGAACCGCCGATGGCGTCTATCTGGTTGAGCTTTCCTGCAGGTGGATCCAAGTCAGGCGTTTCGAGATCCGATGGTTCCAGTTTTGTGGTCAGCAGCCGGTCCAGGGAAATGTTCCCGAGCCGCGCAAACTTGACCAAAACAGCAACCGGCGCATCTCGTTCGCCTGCTTCGTAACGAACATATGTTCTAAAGCCGATGTCAAGAACCTTGGCGATTGCCATTTGGGTGCAATGCAGATTCTTACGAATGGTTTTCATGTTTTCAGATAGTGTTGTCATATTCTGTTTCGCTTTCGCCTCCCGAATTACAAAAGAACGGCACAAAATTTAATTTTGTTTTGCATTCCCCTCCCGGATTGCAAAACAAACAGCCGAGGATTATATCGCATCAACAAGCAAAAAATAACAAAGTGCTTGAATTAATTAAACCATTATCTAATAAAAAAAACAAATCCAACAGGATAGTTTCACAAAAACAGAAATATCCTTATTGTTCAAAAAAATTGTTGAGTTTGGGGGTTCTGCAGGAATATTGGAAAGAAAAGATATTGCGTATATGATTCAGGCCAATTCGATGCCGTTTTTTCTTAAATATTTATAAGCTTCTTCAATCCAATGTCGTTCTTTTTCCAGCTTATACTCTGGAAGATCCTTGGCGGACCCAATTATGCTTTTCATGTAATCAATAGCTTCCTTCTTTTTGCCTTTCTTATCCAAAAGCCGGGCGTAGTGGTAATAGGCTTTGAAAAAATGAAATGAGTTGATAACCGCCTCATAAGCTTCCAAAGCTTTTTCGTCTTGACCCGAAAGCCGGTAACATTCGGCTAATCCGAAAATCGCATTGCCATAATCGTATTTTTTGTCGATTTTGATCAATTCTTCAAGGATTTTCGCGGCTTCAGCCGGTTGACCCATTCCATGCAGGGATTTCGCCAGACCATAGCGTGCCTCGGACAATTCCGGATCTTTCTTGATGGCCTCCTCAAACTGGGAAACGGCGGATTCGTATTTTTTCTGCTCCAGATATATCTGCCCCAGTTTTTCGTAATGGTAGGCTTTGTGGTATTTAGTGATTAATTCTTTGAGTTGCAGGGTTTCTTCAGTTTCAATTTCCCTGGCTGGACCGGCGTTGAACAGTTTGATGGGTTGCAGGGATGGTCCGCCGCCGGACTTGTTTTTTACGGCAAACAAATAAGCGAAGGGTCCCACGGGGAACAGCGCCACAATAATGACGAGCCAGATGAAATGCTCTTTCCGGTTGATGCAATCCATGCTCATCCAAAGCACAAATGCTACATATGCGATCCAGAATATATCCATTATGACAATGCTTGTGAAGTGAAGGCCAAAGCTCCCTGCCGCTCAATCACTTGGTTTTTCTCGTCCAGCAGGAGCACCCGGGGCTGATGGTTTTCAATTTTGTCTATGCTTATCATACCATAAGCAGCAATAATGATGCGATCCTTTCTCTCCACCAGGCGGGCGGCGGCTCCATTGACGGAGATCGTCCCGCTGCCGCGTTCTCCGGGTATAACATAAGTAATCAATCGGTTGCCGTTGTTGATGTCATATATATGCACCTGCTCGTAGCATGAAATCCCGACCTCCTCCATCAGGGCTTCATCGATTTCGATGCTGCCTTCATATTCGATATCCCGGTCCGTTACCGTAGCCCGGTGCAATTTGGATGTCAGCATGATTTTTTGCATCAGATTCTCTCGATTAAACAGTTGTCAATAAGCCGGGCTTTCCCGACATGAACTGCCAGGGCGATCATGGTTTTTCCCTGGATCTCCTCCAATTCTTCGAAGCGTTTCGGATCACACACTGAAATGTAATCCACCTGTGCCTGGCCTTCCCGCTCGATAATAGTCCGTATCCGGGACCGAATGGTTTCGGCCGATGATTCCCCCTGCGCAATCAGTTGCTGTGCTTTCTGCAACGCCTCGTTCAGCGATTTCGCGGTTTTCCGCTCAGTATTTCCCAGGTATTGGTTACGCGAGCTCATGGCCAATCCGTCCGGTTCCCGCACAATCGGCAGGCCGACAATTTGGATATCCAGATTGAGGTCGTCCACCATTTTCCGAATGACCTCCAATTGTTGGCGGTCTTTTTCTCCGAAAAACGCTGAATAGGGTTTTACGATATGGAACAGTTTCAACACAAGCGTTGTGACCCCGCGAAAGAGTTCACGACGGCTTTCGCCGCACAGTTTGTCGGTGATCTCCTCCACATGGACATAGGTTTGAAATTCTTCCGGATACATGTCCTCCGAAGTGGGAAGGAACAGGGCGTCCACACCCAACCGTTCCAATTCGAGCCGGTCAGACTCCAGGTCGCGCGGATAGGTGTCCAAGTCTTCATTGGGTCCGAATTGCTTGGGATTCACAAAGATGCTCACCACAGTCCGGTCGCAGGTGCTAAGGGATTTGTGCGCCAAGCTCAAATGCCCTTCGTGCAGGTATCCCATAGTCGGGACCAACCCGAGGGTTTTTCCCTCTTCCCGAGTCTGTTGCGACCAGGTCTTCATTTCAGCAATGGATTTCAGTATTTTCACGATTCTTTTCCAAACATCATTTCATCGGGAGTCGTTACTGACGCTCCGCAGTTTTTCTTTTTTCAAATGATAGGAATGCGCTTCATCCGGAAAGGCTCCGGACCGGACCTCGTCGACATACCCCCTGACCGCCGATTGAATCGCGGTTCCCATTTCACTGTATTTTTTGACAAACTTGGGTGTGAAATCCAGGTTCATCCCCAGCATGTCCTGAGTGACCAGAATCTGCCCATCGCAGTGGGACCCGGCGCCGATGCCAATAGTTGGAATTTCCAGTTCAGCGGTAATTTCCGCCGCCAATTCCATTGGAATGCCTTCCAACACCAGTGCGAACGCTCCGGCTTTTTGTAAGTCCAGAGCGTCTTTCTTGATTTGCCGGGCATCGAGATAATTCTTTCCCTGTACCCGGTATCCCCCGAATTGGTGCACGGATTGGGGCGTCAATCCGACATGACCCATTACCGAAATACCCGCCTGGACCACCGCTTGTATTTTGTCGAGTATCCGGGACCCCCCTTCCATCTTAACTGCCTCGGCGCCGCCTTCCTGGACGAACCGGCCGGCATTTTGGATCGTTTGCTCTACCGAGACATGGTAAGACATGAATGGCATGTCTCCCACCAGAAGCGCAGTTTGCACACCCCGCCGGACGCCGCGGGTATGAAAAATCATTTCGTCCATAGTCACGGGCAGGGTGTTTTCATATCCCATGGAAACCATCCCCGCCGAGTCGCCCACCAGGATGATATCGATACCGGATTCATCCAATAAACGAGCGAACGTGTAATCGTATGCGGTCAACGCAGAAATCTTACGCTGGTTTTTTTTCCATTCCATCAATTGGGGAATGGTGACTCGTTTTTGGTCCATTGTACGAACTCAGAGAGCCTGGAAATTGGCCGGGAGAACCAGGCCAGACAAGGAGGGAATTTTTAATGCAGTAGCATTAAATGCGATAGCAATTAAAAAGCCCGCCGGTTGAGATGCCGGTGGGCACGGAGGTCGATCATAAAACAAATCAGGCGAAAGCATTTAATGGATTGGAAGCCAGCTAGCTATTGGTCTTCCTTCCGAACTCCCCCCAAACTCGTACTATGCAACTCCGTCCCGGTCTTGTCAGGATCCAAGCGGATTGTAATACTCACGGCCTATTCTATG
>JANQEK010000042.1 GCA_028278405.1 Nitrospinaceae bacterium | reverse complement strand
AAAAGATGTTAAAATTTAAGCTGGTTATGTTAGTCCACCAGGAATTAATTCGCAACCTGTTTATTCCGGCCCTATTTCATTGAAAACAATCCCGAACCTCCAGTTTAGAGAGTTCAGGGCTACCGGGCCGTGCAAATTCCCAACCTCCTTGGTATAAAGATATTATAAGAAAAATCAACTAGTTAGCTAAGCTTTTATCAACCTCAACAGGAAAACAGTTGTGTTCAACTTCTTTTGGGATTTGTTTTCGAACGATTTAGCAATCGATCTTGGAACAGCCAACACTCTGGTATTTGTTAGAGAAAAAGGAATCTGCCTGCGTGAGCCTTCTGTCGTGGCTATCAATACTCAGAGCAAAGAAGTGCAGGCGGTCGGAGCAGAAGCCAAGCAGATGCTGGGCCGGGCTCCCGGCAGTATTGAAGCCATTCGCCCGATGAAAGACGGCGTCATTGCGCATTTTGAAGTCACGCAACAAATGATCAGCAGTTTTATTCAGAAAGTCCACAACAACCGCAAATCGCTGGTGCGGCCGCGGGTGGTGATTGCCGCACCTTCCGGCATCACGCAGGTGGAAAAGCGGGCTGTGCGTGATTCCGCAGAGTCCGCGGGCGCCCGGGAGGTCTATCTGGTAGAAGAACCTATGGCCGCCGCTCTTGGGGTGAACTTGCCTATCCAGGAGCCATCAGGAAACATGATTGTTGATATCGGCGGAGGGACGACCGAAGTGGCCATCATTTCCATGTCCGGGATCGTTTACAGCAAATCGGTGCGTGTGGCCGGCGATGAAATGGACGAGGCGATTGTCAATTACGTAAAACGCAAATACAACCTCTTGATCGGCGAACGGACTGCGGAGGAAGTCAAAATTAAAATAGGATCCGCTTATCCCCTGGAGCAGCGAATCACCATGGAAATCAAAGGACGGGATCTGGTAGCGGGCATTCCCAAAACGCTTGTCGTTTCCGATGAGGAAATTCGGGAGGCGCTGCAGGAGACGTTCAGCACAATCGTCGAATCGGTCAAAATCGCTTTGGAGCGAACTCCTCCCGAGTTGGCATCGGACATTGTGGATAAGGGAGTGGTGGTTGCCGGGGGAGGATCGCTCATCAAAGGTCTGGATATTTTGTTGCGGGAGTCTACGGGGCTTCCGATCACTCTGGCGGAAGACCCACTTTCTGCCGTAGCTCTGGGTGCGGGAAAACTTCTGTCAGAACCTAAACTTCTTAAAAAAGTAACGTTTTAACGTGTGGCGAAAGAAACTCAGTGGTCGTAAAAACATAATAATTCTTGTGTCGCTGGTTTTGGTTTCGTTTGCCCTGGTGACGTTTGATATCAGACGGTCACAATCCCCTACCATTTTTGAGACCGCCCTGATGTGGCTGGTTTCTCCCATTCAAAACCTGATCACCCATACTTTGGATTCTGTCGGCGATGCAGTGGATCATTATCTGCTTGCAGCGGAAGTTTCCAAAGAAAACGAAAAGCTCAAAAAAGAAATCGACAAGCTGATCCGTCAGAACAATGAATTGCGGGAAGAGCTTCGTCAGAAAAGCCGAGTCGATGACTTGATGAGGTATCAGGAAGAGCGGCAGCTGAAGTCCGTCGTTGCACGAGTGGTCGGGCGAGACGCAACCCAGTGGGCCCGGGTCGTCTATATCAATAAGGGCACCCAGGATGGAATCAAGGAAAACCTGCCTGTGGTCACCAGTACCGGCGTCGTGGGTCATGTGATTCAAGCCGGCCTGAATACTTCCAAGGTCATGCTTGTCGTGGACGGTCGAAGTTCGGTTGATACTTTGTTCAGCCACGATCGTATTTCTGGAATTGTTGTCGGGACGGGGATGGAGTTTTGTGAGATGAAATATGTTCCCATTACCGCCGAGGTCAATGTGGGTGACCAGATTATTTCTTCCGGATTGGGAGGCGTCTATCCCAAAGGGCTAGTTGTCGGGACTGTCATCAGTATCACTAAGGCGACCCAGGGGCTGTTTCAGGAAATTACCATTGCTCCCAGTGCTGACTTCGGTCGTCTGGAAGAAGTTTTGGTGCTATTGTCTTCAGATAAACCGCAGACATGATTGTCGGAATTTTTACATTAGTTTTTATTTTGCTGTTTTCTCTTCAGACCAGTCTGATGAGTTATTTTTCTGTGGGTGGCGTCACTTTGGACCTGGCTCTGATCCTGGCGGTTTATTGTGGCGTTCTTCTGAAAGGGGATCGTGGGATTTGGGTCGGGTTTGCCATCGGCCTGGTCCAGGATTGTCTTTCCGGGAGTCTCCTGGGAGTCAATACGTTATCCAAAAGCATTATTGGATTTACCTTTTCCACGCTTAAAGACAAGCTGATGGTAATCGGCTTTGTCCCCATCTCTGTAATTTTGTTCGCTGCTTCATTCTTTGATGGTCTGGTGTATTACTTGATCTTGACCACACTGATGAAGGCTCAAATCCCGTTCAGCTTCCTATTCAGTACGCTTCCGATTTATGCCATGTACAATGCGTTGGTCGGCCCTGTTTTGTTTTTTTTCATTAACTGGACTAAAAAATGGGCGCTCCGACGATTTCCCTTGCTGGAGAGTTTCACCCAATGAGCAACGAGCGCTATAGCCGCGACGTTTCCGATGATGTGCGGCGAAAAATTAAATTATTCGCGATTCTGGTAATCATCAGTTTTCTGGGGCTGTGGTTGAGGATTTGGTATTTGCAGGTGCTGAAGGGATCTGACTTCATGGGATTGTCGGAAAACAATCGGGTGCGCCTGGTTTCTTTGCCTTCCTACCGTGGAGAAATCACCGACCGTAACGGAGTCTCGCTGGCTTCCATTCGACCTTCCTTTAATTTGTACATCACTCCGGAAGATGTTCAGGATTTGGGTGAAACGCTGAATACCTTAAAGGAAAAAATTGATTTTGATATCCAAAAGGTAAAAGACGATATACGACAATCTCAACCTTTTCTGGATGTTCTTATCAAAGCGGATATTCAAAGAGACCAGGTGGCCTTTGTCGAAGAGAACAATCGCCTCTTGGGGGGTATTCACCTGAAAGTCGAACCTCTAAGAAATTACCATTACAAGGATCTTGCCGCTCATGCTCTGGGCTATCTGGGAGAGATCAACAAAGACAAATTGATGCAGGGTGAAGCCGGATACCGGATGGGAGATATCGTTGGAAAGGAAGGGATCGAATTTTTATTCGAAAAGGAGATGCAAGGCAAGAAGGGATACAAGGAGGTCGAAGTCGATGTTTCGGGTCGGGAACTGGCTGTTTTGAGAAAGAGTCCACCTCAAAGCGGAAATCATTTGCAATTGACTCTGGATTTGAGAATTCAACAAGTGGTCGAGCGATTGATGACCGGAACAGAAGAGGAGCCAATCAACGGTTCCGCTGTTGTGATCAAGGTTCAGACCGGTGAAATCCTCGCCATAACCAGTAAGCCTTCCTTCGATCCCAATCTGTTTTCAGCGGGAATTTCAGTTTCAGAATGGCGCAAACTCCTGTTTAATAGCCAGCACCCGCTGCAGAACAGGGCTATCGACGGCCAGTATCCACCCGGTTCCGTGTACAAGATTATCGCCGCCTATGCGGCATTGGAGGAAAAGGCGGTGACGCCGGAGGAGACCGTGTTCTGCCCCGGATATTTTCGGTTGGGCCGAAGGGTCTATCGCTGCTGGCGTCGCGGGGGTCATGGAGAGGTGGATTTGCATGATGCGCTGGTCCAGTCCTGCGACGTTTACTTTTATACCGTAGGTCATAAGTTGGGAATCGATACGTTGGGACGCTACGCCAAGATGCTGGGAATGGGCAGCCTGACCCGAGTCAATCTGGTTGGTGAAAAACCAGGCCTGGTGCCCACTAAAGAATGGAAGTTAAAAGCTCGAGGGGAGGAATGGCTGGCCGGGGAGACCATTTCCGCGTCCATTGGACAGGGATTCAACCTAGTGACCCCCATTCAACAGGCACGATTGATAGCTACGGTGGCAAACGGGGGAATGGTGCTGAAACCGTATTTGGTGCGGAAGATCAAAGATAAGGATGGACGGGTGGTCAAAGAAATGTTTCCCAGTATTGAGAAGAGGCTGGAGAGTCAACCCGACACGCTTTCCATTATACAAAAAGGGCTTTTCGGGGTGGTCAATGAAAAACGTGGAACGGGTTGGAGAGCCCGTTTGAAGAAGATAATAGTTGCAGGAAAAACCGGCACTGCCCAAGTGGTGCGTTTGAAGAAAGTCCCGGACAGTGAAGAGGAGGAGACCCCCTACAAATACCGCGACCATGCGTGGTTCGTGGGGTATGCGCCTTTCGAGAATCCGGAAATCGCCGTGGCGGTCATTGTGGAGCATGGAGGGCATGGAGGTGCCGCGGCAGCCCCCATCGTCCGGCAAATCATTCAAACGTACAACAAATATTATCCCCAGATCCCTTCCGAAGTGAAAAACCCGGAAACACCGGACAGCGGGGCGTAGACCTTGCTGTCTGAAATGTATTGGATTGCCTAAAAAAAGCTAAAGATAGTACCCTGTTCTTGCCGATTTTGTTGATATGGGTATTGTCAACGGATCGAAGGTGGATTGATTTGAAAACGGTTACCAAAACAGGATTGCATTTGTCTCTGGGAAAGAAGGCTCGGGCTACCTTGCGGGGTGAGAAATATCAGGTGACACTCCGCGGTTGGGTGGAAAATGAATATCTCATTGTAGACTATCCTCAATTTCAGGGGGATGTAGTCAAGGTTGCCCCGCTCACCGGGTGCAGCCTGAGTTTTACTTCTGATGGAACTTATTTCGATTTCAAAACATTGGTACTGCATGCCGTAACACACCCGGTCCGCCTGCTGGTACTCGAGTATCCAAAAAGTTTTACCAGCTACCAGTTGAGGAAGAACAACCGGCACAAGGCCAACTTTCCGTTTTCTTTTTATGTGGAAGGCGAAGCTTCAGAAACGAAATTTACCGGAACTATTCGTGACCTGAGCCTTTCAGGAGTTTTAATCACGCACTCCCAGCGGTTGACCAAGGGAGATAACATCCGTCTCAGCGCTAACCTCGCTTTCGGGGAGTTGTCTGATGTCAAAGCTCAGGTACGCAATGTCCGGAGAAATCCGGGCAGTAAAAGCGAACCTTTTGTGACTGGATTGGAGTTTGCCAAGCTTTCTCCGGCGCAGGACAAAATCCTACGCCAGTTCATGGGAACGCGCATGGGCGAGCGGCGGGGGAGCGATCGACCTAGATCCTCGAAGTAATTCCCAGATCTTTTTCGCGTAATGCTTTGATGCGATCCCGCAATTGAGCCGCGCGTTCGAATTCCAGGGCTTTGGCGGCGGCATGCATTTGTTTCTCGAGACGAGCCGCCAGGTCGATGATATTTCCTTCCGTCAAGTATTCTTCTTCTTCCTCCTGGACCAGCGGAGCCATTGAAAATTTTTCCAGATCCACTAGAGATTCCTGAATTGATTTTTTGATGGAGACAGGAGTGATATTATGAGCCTTGTTGTACTCTGTTTGAATTTTCCGTCGCCGACGGGTTTCATCAATGGCAGTTTGCATGCTTGGGGTGACGGTATCACCATACATGATGACATGGCCATCGAGATGACGGGCGGCCCGGCCGGCAGTCTGAATCAATGAGGTGCTGGACCGCAAAAACCCTTCCTTATCCGCGTCCAGAATGGCGATCAGGGAAACCTCGGGAATATCCAATCCTTCCCGGAGTAAATTGATCCCTATCAAGGCGTCGAATTCACCCAGCCGCAACTCCCGGATAATCTGCATGCGCTCAATAGTCACGATGTCCGAATGCAGGTATTTTACTTTCAAGCCCATTTCCGTAAAATGCTCCGTCAAGTCCTCGGCGAATCGTTTGGTCAAAGTGGTGACCAGAGTTCTCTGGTTTTGCTCGCTGCGTTTTTTGATTTCGTTATAGAGATCGTCCACCTGGCCTGCGACCGGACGTACTTCAATAACCGGGTCCACCAAACCGGTCGGCCGGACAATCATTTCGGTCACTTTGCCCGAGCATTGCTCGGTTTCGTACGGTCCCGGCGTCGCGGAAACGTACAGGTGGTTGTTGGTTCGGCTTTCAAATTCGGAAAACATCAACGGCCGGTTGTCGAAGGCGGAAGGAAGCCGGAAACCATAACGGATGAGGGTTTCTTTTCGTGCGCGGTCTCCTTTGTACATACCATGCAACTGTGGAAACGTGACATGGCTTTCATCGATCACAAACATGGCGTCGTCAGGGAAATAGTCGAGTAAAGTCGGGGGAGGACTGCCGGGTTCCCGTCCCATCAAATGCCGGGAATAATTCTCGACTCCCTGGCAGTAGCCGATTTCGCGAATCATCTCCAGATCAAACATTGTTCTCTGTTCGATCCGTTGGGCTTCGATCAACAGGTTTTGGCTGCGAAAATACTGAATGCGTTCCCTCAATTCCTCCTGAATGCTTTCCAACGCCGCCTCCAGTTTGTCTTTGGGGGTGGTGTAATGGCTGGCGGGATAGATGGCGATGCGTTCCAGGGTGCGAAGCGTTTTCAGTGTGATTGGGTCGAAGCAGGTCAGTTTTTCAATCTCGTCACCAAAAAACTCGATACGGATAGCTTCATTCCGCTCATAGACGGGGAGCACTTCCACCACGTCCCCTCGTACCCGGAAGGTGCCCCGCTGGAAATCGAGATCGTTGCGTTTGTATTGAATGTCCACCAGTTTACGCAACACCTGGTCTCTTTCGAAAGTCATTCCAGGTTCCAGAAACAGCAGCATGCCATGATAGGCTTCTGGTGAACCCAGACCGTAAATGCAGGAAACACTGGCAACGATCAGCACATCTCGTCGCTCGAACAGAGCGTGAGTGGCCGCATGGCGCATTTTATCGATCTCGTCGTTGATGGAGGCGTCTTTTTCGATATAGGTGTCCGTGGTGGGCATGTACGCTTCCGGCTGATAGTAATCGTAATAACTGACGAAGTAGCCGACTGCGTTTTCTGGAAAAAACGTTTTGAATTCGTTATATAACTGTGCCGCCAGAGTCTTGTTGTGAGCCAGGACCAGAGTAGGGCGTTGGAGTTGCTCGACGATATTGGCCACGGCGTAAGTTTTGCCCGAACCAGTCACTCCCAGCAGGGTCTGATGCACTCCCCCGGTTTTTTTGAATCCCTTAACCAGGGTTTCAATGGCTTTGGGCTGGTCGCCTGAAGGTTTGTAACTAGACACCAGTTTGAACGGCTGCATGGTCAGGTAATGATCCTTGTGAACAAAAATGAGGTTATGTTACATTAGAAGGCTATTAACAGCTAGAGCCCTTATAGCTGATCCCCGTCATTTCATCAGGTTTTGAGCCCTCATGGAACAATGACCCTCCCTGAGGATGGCGGGATTCGAAGCGTGCGTCCACGCATAGTTTACGATACTCCCTGTCGAGTCAAGAAAGGAATTTGTGGAAACCGTCCAGGATATTGTCAAAACAGTTCAGGTCAACGGCGCCACCATCACTCTGGTGGGAACGGCCCATATTTCCCAGAAAAGTGTCGATCTGGTCGAAGAAAAGGTCCGTACCGGTGAATACGACTGTATAGCTGTTGAGCTGTGCCCTCCCAGGCATGAGAACATGGTGAAAAAATCCATGTGGAAAAACCTGGATATTTATCAGGTTCTACGGCAGGGAAAGGGGTCGTTGCTTCTGATTAACTTGGCCCTTTCTGCCTACCAGAAACGTCTTGCTGAAAAAATCGGCGTGGAGCCGGGCCAGGAGATGATGAAGGCCATCGAACTGGCCACAGAGTACGACCTTCCTTTGGAGGTGATCGACCGGGATATCACCACCACTCTGCAGCGGATGTACAGAGGGGTTTCCTTCTGGCAGAAGCTCAAACTATTCTCCAGCCTGATCGCCAGTATTTTCATTGGAGAGGAAGTCACGGAACAACAGATTGAAGATCTCAAAGAAGGCGATATGCTCCATTCCCTGGTCGAGGAGTTTGGGGAGGTCTTGCCGTCTGTCAAAGAGGTTTTAATCGATGAGCGGGATCAATATATGGTCGGGAAACTGATTGAGATGACACGGTCTCCCGACAGTCCTAAAAACATTCTTGCGATGGTGGGTGCCGGGCATTTGGTCGGAATGCTGCCTGCATTTGAAAATCCGCCCGAACCCGAAGTGATCGAGGAACTGGACCAAAAACCACCTCCCAGCAAAACCGGGTTCTATATTGGTTGCGGAATCGGTCTGTTTATCCTCAGTATGTTTGGAGTCGGGTATTACAGGTCGCCCGAGTTGGGCACCCAACTGGTTTTGCAATGGATAGTCATCAACGGCGGATTAAGCGCCTTGGGGTCCGCCTTGGCGTTTGCCCACCCGATTTCGATATTGACGGCGTTCCTTGCGGCTCCGTTGACTTCACTCAATCCAACCATTGGGGCCGGGATGGTGGTTGGGATTGTGGAATCGTATATCCGGAAACCCAAGGTGTCCGATTTTGAATCAATGCGCGAGGACATTGCTCATTTGACCATGTGGTGGAAGAATGGCGTGATTCGGGTGTTTCTGATCTTTTTCTTCGCCAACCTTGGATCAGCGGCCGGAACGTTTATCGCAGGATCGTCGATCGTTTACAAAATTTTCGGCCCCGTATCATGAACCGGGCAGTCCCACAGGTGGCGGTTACCCCGCCTCCGATATGTACTTCATCCACACTCCGTGACGAACTTTCGACTCTCTTTACTCAACCCCGGTTCAATGACAAAGGCCGCTATCTGAGCGAAACCGAATTGATCCAATTCGCCGGTGATGCGGACGCCCTGCTGGTCGGACGCGACCGGATTACCGAACAGGTACTTTCCGGCCTGCCGCAGTTAAAAATCATCGTCAAATATGGAGTGGGGCTCGATAACATCGATGTGGATGCCTTGAAAAAGCATCAGGTTGAATTGGGATGGACAGGAGGTGTGAACCGCCGATCCGTCGCGGAGCTGACCCTCGGTTTCATGCTGGGGCTGTGTCACAATGTGTTCAATGCCGGAGGTGCTCTCAAACAGGGCCAATGGGTCAAGGAGGGCGGGAAGCTTCTCCGGGGCAAAACCGTGGGTATTGTCGGGTGTGGGAACATCGGCAAAGAGGTGGTGCGTCTGCTGAAACCATTTGAGTGCAAAGTCTGGATTCGCGATATATTGGATATGTCCGAATTTTGCAGAGAGACTCATTCCCTTGAGAAAAGTTTCGAGGAAGTGGTGAGCGGGGCGGACATAATCTCCCTGCACGTTCCGTTGACGGATGAAACGCGGCTTATGATGAATGCAACCGCCTTCCGTCGGATGCGGTCGACTGCGTATCTGATCAATACCAGCCGGGGAGATGTGGTGGATGAGGCGGCTCTTAAAGAAGCGCTTGTCAAAGAAGTTATTGCTGGAGCGGCCCTGGATGTGTTTTCTCAGGAACCGCCTGAGGATAAGGATTTGCTGGCGTGTCCTCGCCTGATGGTCACCCCGCATATTGGCGGCAACGCCCTTGAGGCAGTGGAAGCCATGGCCCGTACCGCATTTCAGCATTTGGATGAATATTTTAATAAGTAAGGAGTTGGAGTCATGCGCGGCCTCAATTATTTTCTAAGAATGGCTTTGGTTCTGGTTGCTTTCACTGGGTTCGAAACGCCGGTAGAGGGACATGAAAGTAATAACCCGAGCCCGGCAGAAACGCTGAAACAATTACAGGAAAAACGAAAGCGTGAAGAGAAAGAACTGATGCGGTTGTCGGAAATGGTGCTGGTTCCTGCGGGAGAGTTCGTCATGGGACGTAACGGATTGAGCTCTAACGAAGAGCCGTCGCATACGGTTTACCTGGACGCTTTTTACATAAACAAGTATGAGGTGACCCAACTCCAGTATCTCAGTGTGGTAGGAACGAATCCGAGTTATTTCGGAAAATGTCCCTTGTGTCCGGTTGAAAAGGTGACTTTTCATCAGGCATCCCAATATTGTGCTCAGAAGGGAAAGCGCCTGCCCACAGAGGCGGAGTGGGAAAAGGCGGCTCGCGGTGGTACGTCCGGTTGGTACTATTGGGATCAGGATCACATGGACCTGTATGCCTGGTATGGGAATAATGCCGGCAACCGAACCCGGCCCGTGGGCACTCGCAATCCCAACTCCTATGGACTTTACGATATAGCGGGCAACGTCTGGGAGTGGGTGCAGGATTGGTACAGCTCCAGCTATTATTCAAAGAGCCCGCAACGTAATCCGAAAGGGCCCGCAAAAGGTACAGCCAAAGTGATCCGGGGCGGTTCCTGGGGAACACCGCCGGCCAAGATCGCACATGCGTACCGTGAATCACGCGAGCCGGGAACGCGTTACATCAACGGCGGATTTCGTTGCGCCAAAGATGCAGGGAAACCATAGACGACATGGCTGACGAAATCCGTAACGGCTACGAACAGGACGATTGGCAGAAGCATTACGATGAAAACGATCTCGCCTGGGATCTGGGCGAGGTGGCTCAACCTTTCGTTCGTTTGTGGGAGGATAACCTGCTCATGCCGGGAACTTTGATTGTTCCCGGTTGCGGACAGGGGCATGAAGTGATCTATTTCGCCGAGCGGGGGTTTCAGGTAACGGGCGTTGATTTTTCCCCCGGCGCGGTCAGTCTGCTTCAGGATTCCCTCAAGCGGAAAAACTTAAACGCGCAGGTTTTGCATCGGAACTTTTTTGAATTGGAAGCCAAACATGATCGGGCATATGATGCCCTGCTGGAGCAGACATTTTTCTGCGCGATTCATCCCGATCAAAGACCAGCCTATGTTGAAACCGTGTCCCGGATTTTGAAGCCCGGAGGGCTGCTGTTCGGATTGTTTTATGAGACAGGAGAGGCAGGAGGACCACCGTTCAATACCACGGAGGCAGATGTTCGGAACCACTTTTCTGAGGCATTTGACTTCGATCGTCTTGAAAAATGTACGTTTTCAAGCGAGCAACGTAAGGATAAAGAATGGCTGGCGGTCATGCGGAAGAAATAAGTGCCATTAACCGTTAGCAATTTTTCTCCCCCGTCAGGGGGTGAAAGAATATTTTGGAGGTTCCCGTTTCAATATATAATGAATGGTTGAAGGCGGACAGAACCCCCATATTTTTAGAGAATGTCATGCACGTGAAATCCAACAGCTCTACGGTGAAAAACGGAAAGAAAATTTACTCTGGAATTTTTCGTGACGGAGGGGCGGGCACCCGCGCCAAACGCCGCTTTCGAGAACGCCGCCGCAAGTTGATGAACAAGGAAGATAAGTTGATCGTGTTGACAGGTGTGCCCTACGGGCCGGGGCAGGAGACGACCTGGACCTATGCGCATGCCCCTACCTACCAGGAGCCGACGGTTATGTATCTGACCGGTGTCAACCAGTCGGAAGTGATTCTTATGCTGGACCCCGGTTCCAAAGAGTCTGACGAAATTCTGTTTGTTAAAAAGAAGGATCCGAAAAAAGAATTCTGGGATGGCGTTCGCTTCGGCGTGGGGGACCCGGCCAGCATCCGCGAAGTGAAACGGGTAACCGGGATCAAGGACGTGCAGGATATCGACGACTTCGATGCAGTTTTCAAGAAACGTTTTTCGAAAAGAAAAAAGAAAAAGGTTGGCACCTTCTGGCTCGAAAGTACGCGCGCCGGCAACCGCCGTACCATAAAAACGGATCATAATTGGAAATTCAAAAAACGAGTTGAAAGTCTGCTGAAGAAGGTTAAAGCATCAAAGGAATCTCTCAGCAATATCATGCTGTCCCATTTTGAATTGAGATTGCCGCTGGATGCTTACGATATCGCCAATACCCTCAAGGCCCAGACGATTACAGGCAACGCGTTCAAAGAAACTTTGCGGAATTTCAGGCAGTTTGACAACGAATGCCGGGTGCAGGGTTTTCTAGAAGGGCAGATGCTGATGAACTCGCCTTATGGGCTCAGCTTTCCAGGAATCATCGCCGCCGGGCATAACGCCACGGTGTTGCACTATATGAAAAATGACGATCCCATTAACAAAGGCGAGCTGGTGCTATTGGATTTTGGAGTGCGCTGGATGACCATGCATGCGGATATTTCCCGTACAGTTCCCGCCTCCGGGAAGTTCAACCCGCTGCAAAAGGTGTTGTATGAAATCGTCTTGGAAGCGCAGCTGGCGGTGGAGAAAAAAGCATGCGCTGGAGTGACCATTGCAGAGCTGAATGATGTGTGTTGGAGTACCTTACAAAAAGGGCTGGATGAAAGGTTCCATCATCTGGGTGGCAAATCCAAGCTGGAATATCAAGGACGTCCCCACGGTGTGAGCCATCTGATGGGTGAGCAGGAGCATGATGGAGATCCGTTTCGAGATTATGGGATCGAACCGATGAAACCGGGATGGCTGATCAGTAATGAACCGGGCCTTTACGGCAAGTTCCGGTGGAAGCACAAAGGCAGGATTTTTGATGAGGAAATCGGGATACGGATTGAGGACAACCTGCTGATTACGAAAACCGGCTGCGCTAATTTGTCAAAAGGAATACCCAAGCGAGTGAAGGAAATTGAGCGGTTGATGGCACATCGGCGCCGTTAAATCAGAGTTCCTTTAACGCTTCCAGCACTTCGTCGATGTGTCCCTTGACTTTGACCTTGGGAAAGATTTTCCGGACAACCCCCGACTTGTCGATAATGAATGTGCTCCGGACAATTCCCATGAACTTCTTTCCATAGAGTTTTTTTTCCTGCCAGACACCGTACTTGTTCACCACCTTTTGATCGACATCACTGATCAGGGTAAACGGCAAGTCGTATTTTTCGATGAATTTCTGATGCCGCTCGGGGGAGTCGATACTGACGCCAAGGATTTCCGTGCTTTTGAATTTTTTGAATTGATCGCGAAAATCGCAGGCTTCGGTGGTACAACCGGGAGTCATGTCCTTGGGATAAAAATACAGGACAACATTTTTCTTGCCCTTGAAAGAGCTCAGCTTGATTTTGTTTCCGTCTTGATCCGTGGCGGAAAAATCGGGCGCTTTCTTTCCTTCTTTGATCATAAAGGGCGAAAAGGTGTGCTTTAAGCTTCCAACTCTTTAATAAGTTTGTTCAAGTTGGAATTCAGTCCATTGATTCTTCCGATGATTTTCTTGACAGGATCCCTTCCCGGCCGCAAATTGAAGATCATCCGTGCATCACCCAGGATACTCTCAATTTTTTGGTAATTTTCTTTAGAAGGTTTTTTTGCTTTAACACATTGGGCTTCGAAGATAACAATAACACGCTGCAATTTCCCATCCACCTGAAACCCGATCACAGAATCTTTTCTAAGAGAGGGATTCTGTTCCATATATCCCCAGATACCCCCCCGTCCCTGGGTGACTTGAAAACTGGCGCGAAGGCTTCGGGATGCGTCATTGCAGGCATCAGCGAAAACCAGATTAAAGGGAAATAGTATTAAGAAAAGCAAAGTTGCAAGGATAATTTGCAAGCGAATGTTCACGCATGCTTTATCGCCTTGAAAGAAATTCATGGCATCACCCCAATTTTGGGTTGGCTAAAGTGAACAATCAGCTTGAAAATATTGCGTTGGATTGCCCGTATGCCCCCATGTAACCAAGAAAAGCAAGGGTTGTCAAACTTAATATTCCCGCTTCGGTTCTGCCGGCTGCCATTGATACTAAGGGCTGGAATTTCAAGATCATTGCTTGAACAGCTCGTGATCTTTTAAGTCCTTGAATGCGGGGTCGGTTCTCAAAACTCTAAGAAGCGAGGGCTTTATTTTTTGAATCAATTTCAAGTTTTCGAGCGCTCCTTCTTGATTGCCCTTACGTGCGTAAGCCCGTGCGAGCAGCACCCGGTGAGAAAGGATATGCTTGTGGTCGGGATGAGAAATCAGGGTGCGTTCGAGAAGGGTGATGGCTTTGTGCGGTGTTCCCATATTGTAGTAGGCGGCAGCCATATTGAGTTTGCTCATCAGATGTCCCGGATGGATCCGAAGTGCTAAGGAGTACAAGGCCAGGGCACGCTGATACATCTTAAAATGAGCGAACACTTCCCCTTTCCGATTCAGCGCTTTCGCGGGATCGAAAAACGGTTCGCTGGGGTCCAGCGCCGGCCGGGTATCCGGTGTTTGGGCAGGTATTTCCGCCAGGCTGATTTTGGCCAATCCGCCCGGATCTCCCATTGCTTCGGATTTCTTGTAATAATCCTTCGCCTGATCCAGCAGGCCCCGCATCACTCTCATATCCCCCAGTTCCTGGAATCCCTTGGCCTGTAATTTTTTGTCGTTGGGATGAGCGTCGATCAATTGCTTAACGGATTTCTCGGTCAGGTCCAACCGTAACAACAGGCTGGAGATGGCGATCAGTATCTGGTGCGTGGCTTTATCGTTCGGCTTGAGGCGGGCGGCGGTTTGAATTTCAAACAGCGCAAGACCGTATTCTCCTGATTGGTAAAGCGAGCGTGACCGGTTGAGGTGATGGCTATGGGGATCCACCTGGGCGGGAAGCTTATTCGTGTTGCCTTTTTTGATGAGTTCGATCAAAGCGCGGGCTGCATCCACTTTTGGGTGATCCTTCCGTGTTTGCCAGATGCGATTGAGGTGGATCTCAGCTTCTTTAAAATTCTTTTTCAAGGCATACAAGTATCCCAACTGATAACCGGATTCCAGGTCGTTGGGATTGAGAGACAAAGACTTGAGAAACGAAGCCTCGGCCTGATCCAAGTCATTAAGGTAAAAGAAATTCATCCCACGTTCGAAATGATAAATCGAGTTGGCCGGGTCCAATTTGGCGGCGCGGGCCAGCTCTTTATTGGCCAGCTCCATATATCCCATTCCAGTGAGGGTTTGCGCGAACTGGTAGTGCGATGCTTCATTGTTGGTGTGCTGGTGCACCGCGATTTTACAGGCCTGGTTCGAAAGCTCCACATTTCCCATCACCCGATAGAGCCGGCAATGCGCGAAGGGAATGGCAGGGTGCCGACGCTGGATGTTTCGCCCCTTTTGTAGAACCGTGTAAGATTCCTTGTAGCGCTTCAATTCATAAAGAAGCAGGGATTTCAATATCAGAGGTGTGCCTTTTTGCGGGTTTTGCTGATGGGCGCGGTCGATCAATGTCATGGCTTCGTCATATTTCTTTTCCTCGACCAGTTTGTGGATTTCAAGATAAATAGGGTTTTTTCGATCTTCCTTGGCCTGATGTTCATCCCACAAGGTGATGTCCATTCCCGGAAACCGGGCCTCCGCCGGTTGCGAGAACATTAGGAAAGCCGCCAGTGCTCCGGCGCTTAAGACTAAAAACTTCCAATCGCGTTGCTTCAAAGTAAACTCCTTTTCTGTTTGACGGTTGTCAGGGCTTGACCACCCGCATGGGTCGTACCGCTTTTCGGGCTTTTGATTTTTTGGGCGCCGAAAATCTGTTGCCATTGTTAAATTCAATACCAAAGGCATTGAAATGTCCGTTGGCTTCCAATGCCCACCAGGCCCCCGAGCCTTCTTTTTCGAAAATCGGGTCGATATGAATGATCATCTCCCGCCCGACCTGCTTACTGTTGGTTTTATGAGGTTCGTGCAGGGTCTCTAAATCCTTAAGAGTCGGCATCTGCCAGTCAAAATAATTGGCGAAACCATTTTCGTTAGTTTTCTTGATGAAATCAAAGGATTCGAACCAGGTAAGCCAATGACCGGTCTGCTGGTAAGATTCCTGTTTCATCCACATCAGATTGGTCTTTGTGTCGGTGATGGTGCCGTCTCCGTTGTCGACGAATCGTTTGTCCTGCGACCAGATTTTTTCTGCTGACGGCTTTTGAGCCAGATCCGCAAGTGATGAGGAGCTCCATGTCAAAACCCAAAAGAGCATCGACACCATCACAAGAGAGCTTTTTAAAAAAGTCTTCATGAGCTCAGTTTTTCCTTTATCAGTTTGTTGACCAGAGCCGGGTTGGCCTGTCCTTTGCTGGCTTTCATCACCTGTCCGACAAAAAAGCCCATCAGCTTGTCCTTGCCGTTTTTAAAGTCCGCAGCCTGTCCGGGATTGGCGGCGATGACGTCCTCCACCATCTTCGTCAGGGCGGACTCATCCGTAATCTGCGTTAACCCCTTTTCCTTGACGATCTCCGCCGGGGGTTTACCGGAGCGGTACATATCCTCAAACACCGTTTTGGCCATTTTACCGCTGATCGTGCCATCGTCAATCAGCTTCAGGAGGTCGGTCAATTGCCCGGGAGCAACCGGGCAATCATCGATTTCCTTGTTGTCATTCTTTAATTCCCGCAGGAGGTCGCCCATAATCCAGTTGCTAATGATTTTGGGCTGGTTGAACTGCTTCACGCAGGTCTCGAAATAATCGGCCAGGGCTTTTGAGGTGGTCAACACGCCCGCATCATATTCGGGAATTTTGTAGTCACTGACAAACCGGTCCCGTTTCTGCTCCGGCATTTCGGGAAGTGATTGTTGGACTTCATCGATCCAGACTTTGTCGCAGGCGATGGGAACCAGGTCCGGTTCCGGAAAATACCGGTAGTCGTGCGCTTCCTCCTTGGAGCGCATGGAAAACGTGATCCCTTTGTCGGAATCATACAAACGGGTTTCCTGCACCACCGCCTCGCCCTGATCCAGTACTTTAGCTTGCCGTTCAATCTCGTATTCCAGAGCTTTCTGCACGAATTTGAAGGAGTTGATATTTTTCAATTCGGTGCGTGTGCCGAATTCCTTTTGTCCGACAGGACGCAGGGACACGTTGGCGTCGCAGCGCAGGCTGCCTTCTTCCATGTTGACGTCGCTGACCTCGGCGTAATCGAGGATGGCCTTGAGCTGGACGAGATATTCCCGCGCTTCCGCCGGGGATCGTAAATCCGGTTCGCTGACGATTTCGATTAAAGGGACACCGGTGCGGTTGTAATCTACATAACTCCTGCCGGGCATCCCCAGGTTTTCGCCATGAATCGATTTGCCGGCGTCCTCTTCAAGATGGATGCGGGTCAGTCCGATTTTCTTCGGGGTGCCATTGGTCTGAATGTTGATATACCCGTTGAGGCCGATGGGCAACTCGTATTGGGAGATTTGATAGCCCTTGGGCAGGTCGGGGTAAAAATAGTTTTTGCGGGCGAACCGGCTCATCGGCTGGACTTCGCAATGGGTCGCCAGACAGGCTTTTATGGCGAACTCCACCACTTTTTTGTTCAGCACCGGCAGAACTCCCGGCATGCCGAGGCAGATCGGGCAGGTGTTATCGTTGGGCGGTCTGCCGAATTCCGTCGAACAGGAGCAAAAAATCTTGGACTGGGTTTTCAGCTGGGCGTGTACTTCCAGCCCAATCACAACTTCATATTTCATAGGTTTTCACTCGAAAAACAGCCCGCAGGCGAGGTATCTGAAGTATATCAGGATTCTAAACGTCGGGGAGGGGCCAGTCAATACCACGTTTCAGGACCGTATCGGCCCTAATTGGAGGTTCAATTGAGGGGCTGTTCACGTATAATGACCCGTGAAATACCTTTTTCCAATATTCCATTTCTTCCCGATCACTTGAGGATAATCATACTTTATGACTTCAACACGACCTTTTAAAGCCTATCGTATTCTTGCCGGAATTTTCGTTTTCTTCTTCCTGGTTCTGATAATTCATCCGGTCCTGGCTGATGAATCCGCCTCCTTTAATAAAATAAGGGAAAAAGGGATCCTTCGTGTCGGCATCTCTCCCTTCACTCCCTGGGTTTTTAAAGGTAAAGGCGGGCAATGGGTGGGCTTTGAAATGGATGTTGCCCGGAAACTATCCAAAGATATGGGGGTGACTCCCAAATTCATTTCCTATGACTGGGAACAACTGATACCTGCGCTGCAAGGAGGTCAAATCGATATTATCATCGCAGGCATGGCGATCACCCCCCAACGCGCCTTGAAAGTGAACTTCAGTTTGCCGTATGCCACATCGGGAATCAGCCTGGCGACCAATATTGAGCGCACGAAACATATCAAAAGTTTAGAAGAGCTCAATAGTAAAGGCATTAAGATTGGCGTGATATCGGCAACGGTATCGGAGGGTCTCGCCAAGCGAATCTTCAGCAGGGCTTCGGTCATGGCTTTCAAAAAGAGCGATACCGCCGAAGACGCGATTGTAACCGGGAAAATCCACGCTTATATGGAGGCCAAGCCGATTCCCCGGTTTATTGCATTGGATCATCCGAAGAAAGTGGACGTTCCTTTATCCGAGCCGCTTCTGGCGACCAAGGCCGGGTTTGCCATCAACAAAGGCGATCCGGATTTTCTCAACTTTTTAAATTCCTGGATTGTTGCCCGAGAAGCGGATACCTGGCTGCCTTCCACTCACGACTACTGGTTTAAATCGCTGAAATGGAAATAGAATGCTCTGCATGCAGACTGGATGATCGGGAACGGTTTTACTCTCAATCTTCTTTGATTTTTCTCCTGGCGCTTGGGTTGATGCTCTGGGGAAACCTGATTGTTTTTGCGAGTCCCTCTTCGGAAGGTTTTTTTGAAGACGATTCCAGAGTGCCATTATCCAAAAGGGCTTTTGATTCGGCAGGTGAATGGCGAGCTCCCAAAAAACCAAAAAATAAATGGCGGGAGTCTAAGGAAGAACGATTGAATCTTCAAAAAAGCCGAATCAAGAAAAATACTTCCTCCCTCTATAACCCCTCCATGAATCAGGACAATTGGGATCCCTATTCCCCTATGGGTCATCCCGATACGCTGACCCGACCCGCAAAGGTTTTTGAGTTTAAATTTTAACTTCCGTCTAAAGTATTTCCAATACTTGCTCCGGTGGGCGGCCAAGGGCGGCTTGGCCGTTGGCCAGGACGATGGGACGCTCAATCAGAATCGGATGCTTAACCATGAAATCGATCAGGTCGTCATCCGACAGGGACGGGTCACCGAGGTTGTTTCCGGCATAGACCGCTTCTTTCTTGCGCATCAGCTCACGGGGCGTCATCCCGAGTTGAGCCAGAATCTCTTTAAGCTCTTCAGCCGTCGGCGGAGTTTGGAGGTATTCGACGATGGTCGGCGTAACGCCGTTTTGCCGGAGCAGTTCCAGCGTTTGACGCGATTTACTGCATTTCGGATTGTGATAGATGGTTGTGGACAAGTTTTTATTGGACCAAGTAATAATAAGACTATTCTATTTCAGTGGATGGAAACACGCAAGGGAGTTTTAGATTAATTGATTTTGCTTCTTTTGGGAGGAAATGCAGGAACTGGCAAGACTTGCGCAAGGTAGCCAGATAATTGACATTTTAAGCAGGCTGAAATAGAGTGAGGGCAACTAAGTATTGAGGCAGGTTGTTTGCTGGTTTGATTGCAGAATGTCTTTCTCATTGTATAAGACAATTCCTGTTTTTTGACCGAAGTCCTTTGGAGGAAACATGAAAAAAATGGGTTGGATAGGGATTCTTTTGGCCGTCGGGTTGTTGTTCTCGACGAACTCAATGGCAGACACGGGTAAAAAGATCAAGTGGGTTACTGTAGAGAAGGCATGGATTCGCTTTAAGGTCACAGGAAACCGTTCGGGTGAGATTATTCGTCAATACGACGAATACGGTCACAAGCAGTCTGAAGTGGAAAAAACGGTCATGAATATGATGGGTATGAAGATTAGGGAAAATAAAAAAATCGTTCGCCATGGCAAAATGATAACCACTCAGCAAAACAACAAGCCTTTCGCCATTCAAACAGAAAACCCGCTGTATGATGGAATGGTTCGAAATATGGATGCTGACAAAGGTTTGGAGTTTGGTGAAAGAATTGCCAAATCCATGCATGGGGAATGGAACGGTGTCAAACGCGTTGTGGGCAAACAGCCTTGCCGGGAAATGGTGATGAAGGAAGTGAATTCCAAGATATGCATCAGCGGGCATGGGTTTGCCTTGAGGAGTGAAGTCAATAGTTTCGGCATGCAGTTTATTGAAGAAGCGACTGAAGTTCGGATCGGTTATGCGGATCCCAAAGCGTTTACTTTTCCGAAAAGCGTCGAAATCCGTCAAGGTCCCAACTTGAGTCAGGGTTTGAATTCCATGAGGGGATTAAACCAGGCTCCACGAAAATCGCTGAGTGGAAATGCGTCGGGGCGGAAAATGCCTTCAGCTTCCCAAAAGGATCGAGGTCAGGCTCCGCCTAACATGGAAGAAATGCCCGATCAAATCAAAGAACTGATGAAAATGTTTCAGCCAAAAAAATAAAAGCCCCAATCATTTTATAAGTATTGGCTTCATAAAATCGTAGTTTGTTTTATAGAAGGGCGGTGCAACCGCCGTCGACGGGGAGTGCGGCACTGGTGATGAGTGCCGACTTGAAAATAAAGCATATACTTTGCGGGCAAGAATAATATTAAAGGAATAAAGTTTTTTACCTGGCAGATTGGTTGGCGTAGGTTTGATAAAACTGTTTGAGATTTACAATAAACTCTGGTGCAATATCTCCTTGCTCATAGATCATTGATTGTCGAGTCCCTGAGATTTTCGCGGATAGACTATTCGCTGAAGCAATTTTTGAAAAATCTTCTTTAGAGATGGTCGCAGTTCCTGTTTCTAACTTGTCATATCCTGCCGTGCGCGAAACTTTATTAAAATAAATTATGTCCGATGAGCGGTTTTTTTGGCTCGTAACACGCAGCGGTATAATTTCTCCGCTCGGAAGTTCAAAGACAACCTCCCGAATAATACCGAGCATATTAACGCCACCCGTTGCTGAATCGAAGCTAGTCTTATTTATGATGTTAAAGCCAAGAAGTGTAATCTTGCCAGACGATGAGTCTTTGACGACAAAAGGATTTATATAGACGCCCTGGTTGTCGATATGGAATCCTCCAGCGATGGACTTGCTGGAAATTCTATTATTTTCCGCTACATAAACCGGGCTTTTGTCCTTGCTAAACCGAGTATCTAACTGCTTGACCGAAAACTGACTTGGTCCACAGCCTGTAAGAACCAGCACTGTGGCAATTATGAATATTGATTTTTTCATGATTCAATTTTCCTGTATTTTCGATTTTCCAAAAAGTATATCGATTAGCCAGGTTTGTCAAGCGCAGTACTTTCAATTTTTAACCATACTAATCTAATTCAGTATGGATCATAGCTTCTCTGAAATAGCATCCAAAAATAAGGACAAATGACATTATTTGGATTAAGGCGATTACGAGCTTCATAGAAATTTAAACTGTTATTTTTATGAGTCCTCTCATAATAATGCGGTGCAACCGCCGTCAACGGGTAAAGTGGCGCCGGTGATGAAGGCCGACTCCTCGCTGGCCAGAAACAGGCAGGCTTGTGCCACCTCATCCGGTTTGCCAAAGCGGCCCAGCGGATACCGCTTTAAAAATTCTTCCATCAGGGCGGTATCCTGGCGCATGTCTTCGGTCATTTCGGTTTCGATCATTCCGGGGCAGATCGAGTTCGACCGAATACCCTGTCCTCCATATTCCACGGCGATGGATCGGCTGAACTGGTTGAGCGCTCCCTTGGTGGCATTATAGGCTGCTGCCCCGGGTATGCTCCGCATTCCCAAAACCGAGCTGATATGAATGATGTTTCCGGAACCCTGTGTGATCATTTGCGACAGGACCTTACGCGTTAGCTGAAACACACCGCGCATGTTGATGTCGAAGGTCTGATCCCAGGCCGCGTCTTCGGTTTCGTGAATCGGGCCGCCGCCAAAAATCCCGGCATTGTTGATAAGGATATCCACTTTACCCAGTTGCTTCACTGCAGTTTCTACCAGACGGGAGGTATCCTTCTCTTTCGTGATGTCTCCCTGAATGGTCACCACCGCGTCGCCAATTTCCTTTTGCGCCTGGTCGAGGCGGTCCTGTCGTCTGCCGAAGATCGCGATCCGCGCTCCCTCTTGGGCGAACAGGCGGGCGCAGGCCAGCCCGATGCCTGTTCCTCCTCCAGTAATGATGGCGGTTTTATTTTTCAATCTCATAGTCAGCCTTTCTCTGGATAAGTGTTAAGCCCTATGTATATAATACGGGAGCCAATAAATGCCAGCACAAATTCCCCCCAACATAGCAGTTCCCGCGGGGGAGCCAAGAGGGGAAATCTATGGGCAACATGAAATACTTCTATTACGGATTCGGCGGGTTCATCGGATTCGTATGCGGCATTGTCATCCAACTCATATTTTATGCGGTGGAGCGGTCCGGGAACCGCATTTTGACTGAAGCGGGCCGGGGCGATTACGGGGTGATCGGCAAGGGATTACTCGTTCTCTACGAGGGGCTTCCCTATATGGGAATCGTGCTGGGTGTGATCCTGGTCCGGCTGATGTTCCGGAAAGAGATTGAAAATGAAGGACCTGATGAAGGAAATTCCGGCTCTAACGACCGCGAATGAGGGGTTTCTCCCGCCCGGTCCGGGTGCATTCATTAAAAAATGATGTAAAATAAGAACACATTGGTCGACTCAATAAAAAAGGCCCTCAATGAACCATAAATTTAACGAAAATATACTGAAAGCTTTAGAGAATTCCCAGGACGCTCTCAAAATCTGCAAGCAGGCAATGGAAGATGCTAATGATGAAACCTGCCGCGCCATGTACTCTGCCATCATCAAGGATTGTGAAAAGCATGTGAAGATGCTGAAAGGGGAGATCGACCTCCACAAGGTTCAGAAAAAATGGAATTGAGGGTATGAGGATATTGATTGTCGAGGACGAAAAAAAAGTAGCCGGGTTCATCAAAAAAGGCCTGGAGGAAGAGACCTATGCCGTTGATGTGGCGCACGACGGTGAAGAGGGGTTCCATCTCGCGGACATGAACCAGTACGACATGATTATCCTGGACGTCATGCTTCCGAAAATGGACGGGTTGGAAGTGTTGACTCGCCTCCGGGATAAAAAGGTGAGCACCCCGATTCTGTTGCTGACTGCAAAAGACGCCGTGGATGACAAGGTCACAGGTCTCAACAAGGGTGCCGACGATTACCTGACCAAACCTTTTGCATTTTCGGAATTGCTGGCCCGGATACGTTCCTTGTTGCGGCGGGGTCAGGCGGAAACCCAAACCGAGTTGAAAGTGGGCGATCTGGTTTTGGATATGGTCAGCCACAAGGTGAGCCGCAATGGAGAGGAGATCGAACTCACCGGAAAAGAATACAGTCTCCTGGAATATTTTATGCGTAACGAGGGAAAGGTGTTGACGCGCACCATGATTGCTGAACATGTTTGGGATTACAATTTCGATACCTTCACTAATGTCATTGACGTTTATGTCAATCATTTGAGGAAAAAAATCGATAAAAAATATCCAGCCAAGCTTCTCCATACCTTGAGGGGCGTCGGCTATGTTATGAGGGTTTAAGAAGTTATGATCTTCAATTCCATCCGTTCCAGATTAACCGCCTGGCATGTTGCGGTTCTTGGTTTTTTTCTGATCCTGTTCAGTATTTTGCTCTACGCATTTCTTTCCAAACGACTGCATGAAAGTATTGATAACTCGTTGAAGGTGTCCGCCAGTGTGGTAAAAAAAGCGGCGCTGCTTGATTATTCGAGGACCCCTTTGCCGGGGCTGGATTTGTTCTTCGATCAGTTCCTGGGGTACAGCAACATCAACAAGTTTTATCGGATTTATGACGGTTCGGGAAACGTGGATTCCCGGTCGAAGGGCATCGACGCTTCCAAGTTTCCACTGACGCAGGATTCCTATTCACGTGCCACGAAAGGTGAGATCACTTACGAGACGTTTACCCTGGCTCCCCGGCATCATATTCGTGTTATCACGATGCCGGTCATTCGCAACGACAACCTGGTCAATCTCATCCAGGTCGGCACCTCTCTGAAAGGAGTGGAGGACACGTTGAAGAATCTGCGGATTTTCTTGTTTGCCGCCATTCCGGGAGTTTTGATTCTGAGCACTCTGGGAGGACGCTTTATGGCCACCCGCGCCTTGAAACCCGTGGCGGATATTACCAAGACGGCCCAGAATATTGCGCACGGGGCCAACCTCAGCCAACGCATCCCGATGCCGGAAGTTCAGGATGAAATCGGCAATCTCGCCAACACGTTCAATGAAATGATGGACCGTTTGGAAAAGTCGTTTGCCCAGGTACGCCAGTTCAGCAGTGACGCTTCGCACGAGCTCCGCACCCCGTTGACCGTTTTGAAGGGGCAAAGCGAGCTGGTGTTGGGCAAACCCCGTTCCAAAGTGGAGTATCAGGAAGTCTTGTCCAGCAATCTGGAAGAGATCAATTACATGTCTCGTATTCTTGAAGACTTGTTGATCCTGTCGAAGGGAGATGAAGGTGAGATCACGCTGGAAAAAGAGCCGGTTGAATTGGGAAATATTATTGAGGAAGTCAGTCGGCAGGGAGAAATTCTGGCCGGCGAAAAGGACGTTAAAATTGTCGTGGCCTATCTGGAACCCGTAACGATATTGGGCGATGCGCATCGCCTCAAGCAAATGGTGTGGATCTTGATCCACAACGCCATCAAGTTCACCCCCGGGGGAGGGGAGATCAAAATCACGCTTCAGGATCTGGATGACACGGTTTACTTCACCATCAAGGATACCGGAATCGGCATTCCCGAACAGGACCTTCCCAAAATTTTCGACCGGTTTTACCGTGTCGACAAGGCCCGTTCCCGAAAAGAGGGCGGAAGCGGTCTTGGGCTGGCCATCTGCAAATTTATTGTGGAGCGTCATCAGGGAACCATCGATGTCGAGAGCAAGCTGGGAGAGGGGACGAAGTTTAAAATCCGGTTTCCCAAGCATGAAGTGGCCGAACGAAAAATTGCGTAGTTATTGTTTGCTTAATTAAATTTCCGGAGGATTCGATTGGATAACCAACAAACATTATCATCTATGATGGCGGAAGAGGAGATCCGTTGTCTCAGGGAATTTGTTTATGAGTTGAATCTCCAACCGTCCAGGCACCTGCTTCGCAACGAAATTGTCCTGCGGTTCAACCAATTCCTGGACAAGCGAAATGCCGGGAATCGTGATCCGGATGATCTTTCCGAGCTGAAAGATTTCTTTTTCAAGACTCAGGAAATGTTGCTGTTGGAAGAGGATGTGGTATTGCTTCATCGAAACCAGGCGGCAGAATACCGTTTTTATATGATCCATAATGTTGAAGACCGCGTAGACGAGCTGACGGCGGAGGAATTCCTGGATTACCGGGAGGTTGTAGCGGATCGCGCTCATGTTCCTCCTGAAAAGAAACTGCTGATCAATTTCCAGCCGTTTTACAGCGTTGGACCTGAAGTTCCAGGACCTCAAAAGATCGGCTCCGGTCTCAGATATTTGAACAGCTACATGGCCGGCAAATTGCGTGAAGAACCGGAGGATTGGCAGTCTTTTCTGTGCGAGTTTTTAAAAATTCACAGCATCAACAACGATCAGATACTGGTGGACGGGGAAATTATCGAAGACTCATCCGCATTGGTGGAAGCGCTTCAAAAAGCGATTGCCTCTCTGGAGCAGTTGGATGAAGATGCGCCGATCCATGAAGCCCGTGCCACTTTAAACAGTCTCGGAATAAGGGAAGGTTTCGGAAATACCGTCGGGCGGACCCTGACCAACCTGCAATTGCTCTCCAATCTTTTTGAATCGCCCAGCGCCGATTACCTTGATGAGTTTTTAGCTGCCGTTCCATTGATCACACGTGTTGCCGTGATTTCCCCGCATGGTTGGTTCGGACAGGACCATGTGCTGGGTCGGCCCGATACCGGCGGCCAGGTGGTTTATATCCTCGATCAGGTGAAAGCTCTGGAGGCTCATCTGAAAAACTCGCTTGCTGACGCTGGAATTTCAATACCGCCTAAAATCGTGGTGGTGAGCCGACTTATTCCCGATAACGAAGGCACCACCAGCAACCAACGTCTCGAAAAAATCAATGGCACCGACCATTGCTGGATTCTGCGTGTTCCGTTCAAGGATGAGAATCTGAATACCGTTCCTCAATGGCTGTCACGGTTCCAGGTATGGCCGTTCTTGGAGCAGTTTGCACTGGATGCGAAAAATGAATTGCTCACGGAATTCGGCGGCAAGCCGGACATGATCATCGGAAATTATTCGGATGGCAATCTGGTGGCGTCCCTGCTGGCCCCTTGGTTGCAGGTGGTTCAGTGCAACATCGCCCACGCATTGGAGAAACCCAAGTATCTTTTTTCCGCCTTGTACTGGAAGGATATGGAAAAAGATTTCAACTTTTCGCTCCAATTTACCGCCGACTTGATTTCCATGAACAAAGCGGACGTTATTATTTCAAGTACCGCCCAGGAAATTGCGGGTACGGAGACCACTATGGGGCAATACGAGTCCTACTGCCTGTTCTCCATGCCGGAGTTGTACAAGGTGACCGATGGTGTCAACCTGCTCCACCCCAAATTTAATGTCGTCTCCCCCGGAGTGGATGAATCCATTTACTTCCCTTATACCGACACATCCCGACGGCTGAAAAATCAGACGGAAGAACTGAACCAGCGGTTATTTTTCAACAAAGGTGAGGATATATTTGGGGAATTGGCAGATCCGGACAAAATCCCCATTTTCAGCATTGCGAGGCTGGATAAAATCAAAAACCTGACCGGACTGGTGGAAAGTTTCGGGCAGAGCAAGGAACTTCAGGAAAGAACCAATTTGATCATCGTGACCCACACCGTTCGCGAAGAGAAGGTGACGGACGCGGATGAGATGTCCGAGTTAAAAAAAATGTATCAATTGATTGAAGACTATGAACTTCAAGACAAAATCCGCTGGGTTGAAAACTCCTCACGGCAGGACGGTGCAGAGTCATATCGGATTATTGCCGACCGAAGAGGAGTGTTTGTGCAACCCGCTCTGTTCGAGGCGTTTGGGTTGACAGTCCTGGAAGGGATGGCCAGCGGTTTGCCGGTATTCGCAACTCAATTTGGGGGACCACAGGAAATTATTGAGGACGGCAAAAACGGGTATTTGATCAATCCCACTCAACCGGAGTTGATCAGCCAGCCCATATTGGATTTTCTGCTTCGTTGTGAAAAGAATCCTTCGTGTTGGGAAACGCTGGGCGGGCAGGCCATCATTCGCGTCAAGGAGCGTTTCTCCTGGAGTTTGTACTCGGAGAAATTAATCAAAGCCGCTAAGCTATACGGATTTTGGAATCATTCGGTTCTCGGGGACGAAAAAAAGGAAGTGGACCGCTACTGCAATCTACTGTTCCACATGGTTTTCAAAAACCGGGCACGGCAGCTTCTCGGGGATTAGGGTCCCCGGAGTTTTTATTTGATCCAGACCAGAGGCCGGTAGATCCACGCCTTGTCTCCCCAGGCATCCACCACCTGTACCCAGTTGTCCTTGATCTTGAGGACCTTCATGGAAAAATATTTTTCTCCGGGCATTCCTTTCACCTTTTTGTAGTGGGTACCCGGGCCTTTTCTTAAATTGGTCGCGTCTTTTTTGATGACCGCGCATTTGAATGACTTGGTGGTGAGTTTTTTATGTACCCAGTAAATGTCGCCATCCAGATCCTTCACCCGTAGCCACTCGCCTTTTTTGCCCAACTGCTGGAATGGCATATACCGGAACACTTCCCAGATTTTTTCGTAGTGTAGTCCCGGTCCCTGGCGTAGATTGGCCTGGCGGTTTTTGATGCACAGGGCCTCGGCCGTGGACGTCCACGACACGGTTAAGGCGAAGCAGAACAAAATCAAAAAATGAAAGAATTTATCCTGAAACTTGGATTGAAAAGGACTCATGGATATAGCTTTAGGTTGGGATAAATTTATAACTGTTTGATAGGCAAGGGGCTTGTTATAGTGTGCCGCATGACCGGATTTTGATTCGCTCAAGGGAACCTATAATATTGAAACTATTCTCTTTAAGTGCTGGTCTGTCAGCTCCTAAAAGATCAAAAACGACCATTGAAGGGTAACATGGAAATTTCCTGATTTCAAATGAGGGGAAATTCTACAGCGGTAAAAAATCAAAGTGCTGATCTTTCTTTCCATTCTACAGTTTGCCTTGATTGTTACGATCGTGGCTTACCTGGCAAACAATGTTTATTTGTTGATCAAGGCCGAACCCGCCGTTGGCCCTCTTTCGACCTATCCTTTCGTCTCGGTTTGCGTCCCGGCACGCGACGAGGAACGGGATATCGAAGCCTGTCTCACTTCTTTACTGAAACAGGACTACCCGAATTTTGAAGTGATTGTGGTCGATGATAACTCGACCGACAAGACACCGGCAATTATTGAATCCTTGCGTGAGCGATATCCCAACTTGGTCGCGATTCAGGGAGAAGAGCTGCCACCGGACTGGTACGGCAAACCCTTTGCTTTGCATCAGGCGGCACAAAAGGCCCGGGGGGAGCTCCTTCTGTTCACCGATGCCGACCCTGTATTTCAGCCGTATGCTTTAAAGTCCGCAGTTCGCCTGATGCAAAATTACTGGTTGGATATGGTCACCCTGTTGCCGGGAGCGGAATTTGGCTCGTTCTGGGAACGGGCGGTGCAACCGGTCATCTTTGCATTCATCGCAGCTCTCACACGATTTCGCAAAGTGAATGATTCGAAATCCAGGTCCGCGATGGCTGTCGGGGCCTTTATCCTGTTGCGACGGGAAGTGTATGAACAGGTGGGTGGGCACGAAACCCTCAGGCAGGCGATCCTGGAGGATATCGGCATGGCGCGGCTGGTGAAGCAATCCGGCGCAAAGATCATGATTATCGACGGCATGAAAATTTATTCTATCCGCATGTATCACTCTCTCCGGGAAATATGGATCGGTTGGCGCAAAAACGTTTTCCTGGCGATGAAAAAATCCATTTTCAAAACATTTTATACTATCCTTTGCCTGTTGGGGTTTGTAGTGACGCCGTGGGTCCTGGTTGCGGTTCACCTATGGGCGGGGTCGGGTCTGGTGTGGCAGGCGATGGCCTGGGCCGGGCTGGCAATGGTATTGATTACGAAATGGGTTCTATGTCACGAAATAAAACTTGAAAAACATTACGCGTTTCTATTTCCTCTGGGGGCTCTGGTCATGACGGCCATTATGATCAACTCCATGATCCATGTGTTATTTCGGGGGAAAGCCGAATGGCGCGGACGAACATACTCACAACCGGAGAGGTGATTGATGGAAATTTATGCAAAGCGGTTTACCAAGATGGCGCTGATTTATCTGGTCCTGGGGGTGGTGATGGGTATGGTGATAGGCTCGCAGCCGCAATGGAGCCAGCGTCTGCGCTTCGTTCACATCCACCTCAATCTTCTCGGATTCATGACCATGTTCATTTCCGGAGTGGCGTATCATGTGCTCCCCCGTTTCAACGCGCGTCCTGTTCCGTGGCCGGGAGGCGTGAAGTACCATTTCATTCTGCATAATGTCGGCTTGCTGGGCATGGCTGTCACTCACCTTGCAGGGGGTCTTTGGTCCGGCGGTATGCTGCACGCCGCTTTCGTTTTGTTCGCCGTGACGACCGGCATTGGCTTGTTGATCATGGCTTACAACCTGTATTTCGTGTTGACCCCGGTTAAAGAAGATCAATGAACAGTGATGAAACAGGACACTTTTAAGGAATTTGTGCTGGATCAACTGGCGGAGATGAATCCTGTAACGTGCCGGGCCATGTTCGGAGGATTCGGGTTGTACCACCATGAAATATTTTTCGGCATTTTGCATAAAGGCCGACTGTATTTTAAAACGGATGATCAATCCCGTCCCGCCTATGAAGAATACGGCATGAAGCCGTTTCGCCCCTCGGACAAACAAACTCTCAAAAACTATTACGAAGTTCCGCCAGACATCCTTGAAAGTGAGGAGGACCTTGTTTTCTGGGCCCGCTAGGCGGTCGAAGTGACCACAGGCCGGTCGTAGAGTCCGATTGGACGGGATGGATTTGCTGAAAAAGGGCGGCCAGGTTTTACCTCAATTAGGGTAGGGTATTATGGGGTATTTCACAGTGCTCGAGCCATAAAACTATGGTCGGCTTTATCTGAGTTATGGTAGGATACGCTTGCCAAAACAGGGGTGGTAGTGGTCACGGCAATCCGAAAAGTGGGGCCCGGGCAGGGTCTTTGCGGGGATGGGGCCAGTAATCGCCTGAAAGACAACTGGGGAACGCGCTTTGGGTACCATCTGGAACGCCTTCCCGCTCAATCTGAGGAGCGCGATTGGTATGTCTCTAGGTAAAGTGAAGTGGTTCAACGAAAGCAAGGGTTACGGTTTTATAGAATCTGAGGAAGGGGAGGACGTTTTTGTTCACTTCTCGGAAATTCAATCTGAAGGATTCAAAACGCTGAAAGAGGGCCAAGAGGTCGAATTCGAAAAGACCCAGGGGAAAAAAGGTCCGCAAGCATCCAACGTCATTCCCAAATAACCTCACGCTTACAATCACCCGGCGGAGCCCCCACCTTCGCCGGGTTTTTTGTGCCCATTTTACCCCGGTATTAAAAAAAGTTGGGAAAATCGAACCAGCTGTGATACAAAGAAGCCGTAAAATGAGATGGGTTTTGAATCCGTCTGCCCGGATCAACGGGTTTTCTCGACAGCGGTGATTGGAACATTCGATTCGATATGAACCGACCATCCTCTGGGATGGTTTTTTTGTTGGGAAACACTGCCGTGGCGGAGGTTTGAAAGACCGTCTTACGAAAAATCTGGGAATGCGGTTTTGGGTTCGTCTCGAGCGGCTTCCCGCTCATTTAAGGAGCACGATTAGTATGTCAGTAGGAAAAGTAAAGTGGTTCAACGACAGCAAAGGTTACGGATTTATTGAAGGTGAAGATGGCGAAGATGTTTTCGTTCACTTCTCGGAGATTCAAGCCGAAGGATTCAAAACCCTGACGGAAGGCCAGACGGTCGAGTTCGAAAAGACCGACGGCAAGAAAGGCCCGCAGGCCTCAAACGTCATTCCCAAGTAAACTGCGAATCACGAAACCCCGGCCGGGCACCCGCCCCGCCGGGGTTTTTTTGTTAGAAAATAGATTCAGTAAATGTTTTATTTTAGAAGCTATTTTTTTAAAGCATTCTCTAAGGCTGATATTAATTTCCGAGCTTCAGGAGCTGAGAGCTTGATAGGCATTTTTTGATAGCTTAGAAGAGATTTGGCAACCAGATCAATTTCGATTTCCCTGTATTGAGGCTCCTGTTCTTTTCGGAGGAGAAAAACCTTGAGAGAGACGCTTACCATTCCTCCAACTTTTTCCCCTTTTACTATGGCCAGGGGTTCTCCTCTAGTATCTCCAGTCATAAAAAACTGTTTCAGTTTTTTCGTAAAGCTCATACTTAATACCTCAAGGTAAAGGTATACAACTTCTGTAAGTATTTATAAGGTGCTTTCAGTATAAGGTATTTGTGTTTCTAGGCAAGGGAAGAGGAAAACTGTGATAATTCGCTCTGGTTTACTTGGTCTTGGCTTCCTGCCAGTAGCGTTCCATTTCTTCGAGGGAGGTATCTTTCAGAGTTTTGCCGGATTTTTCGACTTTCGTCTCAATGTATTGAAAGCGCTCGATGAATTTGTTATTGGTGCCGCGTAACGCTTCTTCGGCGTCGATTTTTTTGTGACGTGCGATATTCACCAGTACGAACAGGATGTCTCCCAATTCATCGGCGATGTTTCCGTCTTTGTCACTCAGTACCGCTTCCTTAAACTCGGCGATCTCTTCGTCCAGTTTGGCGAACACGTCCTGGATTTCCTGCCAGTCGAAGCCGTGCTTGGCGGCTTTCTTGGTGAGTTTCTGGGCGCGGGCGAGTGACGGCAGATGCTTCGGGACACTGTCGAGTACCGACTTGTGATCTTTGTTTGCCTTCTCGCTGATTTTGATGTGTTCCCATTGATCGATCACCGCGTCGGGTGTATCGGCTGAAGCTTCTTCAAATACGTGCGGGTGACGCCGCACCATCTTTTCAGCGAGGTTGTCGATCACCTGGGTGATGTCGAATTCTTTCCGATTTTCGGAAATCTTGGAGTGAAACAGGATTTGATACAGCAGGTCGCCTAGCTCGTCCTTGATCTCCTCCGGATTGTTTCCGTCGAGCGCTTCCAGTGTTTCGTAGACTTCTTCCACCAGGTAGGGCTTCAACGACTCGCGCGTCTGCACGACATCCCAGGGACACCCGTTCTCACCCATCAGGGTATTGATAATATCGATCAGTTTTTTGAATGCCGCGTCAGGGGTTTTGCTCATATCAGGTTTCTTTCTGAATTACATAGATATCATATCTTCAATTAATTCTGGGTTGTCGCCACCTTCTCCTCCTGGATTAAGAAAGAATTCGAGAATCACCGTATCGGCCAGAAATAGACCTTCCCGTGTCAGGATCATTTGTTTATTGATTATTTCCAGGAGTTCTAATCGTTTAAAGTGCTTGATGGTTTCGCCAAACTCTTCTTGAAAGTTAATGCCAAATTGATTTTCAAGTCTGGAAAGATTAAGTCCTTTTCTTAGACGGAGTCCAAGCATAATTGTTTCGCTCATGCGTTGCCGGGGGGTCATCGTTGAACGGTCCTTCACTGCCGACGGGAGCTCTTTTGTCAATAAAATGTACTCTGCTGGAAGATTTACATTTTTAATACGGTCTCTTTTAAAAGTTGATGAGGCCCCGGCGCCAAGCCCAAGATATTCCCCATAGGTCCAATAATTGAGATTATGACGGCATTGTTTTCCGGGTTTGGCGTAGTTGGAAATTTCGTAGTGTTCGTACCCGGCTTCCGTCAATGTGTCGATGGCGATCTCGAACAGTTCCCGTTGAAAATCGTCCGGGGGCATCGTCAGCTTTCCCTGCGATTGTTGCTTGTAAAAAGTCGTGTCCGGTTCGATCGTCAGGTTGTACGCTGAAATATGGTCAGGCGTTAAGTCGATCGCCTTTTGCAAATTATCCTGCCAGCGTTCAATCGTTTGGCCGGGCAGAGCAAACATCAGGTCGAGTGACAGGTTGTCGAATCCTGCCTGCCGCGCCCGCTCGACAGTCAGATAGGCTTCGTCAACCGTATGCACCCGTTCCAGCCGTTTCAACTCGTTCGGGTCAAACGACTGCACACCGATACTGAGACGGTTGAATCCGGCCTCCCTTAATTGAGACAGATCTGTCTGTGGAATCGTGGCCGGATTGGCCTCGCAGGTGATCTCCGCTTCCGGGTCCACCTGAAAATGCCGGCGGCAAGCCTCCAAAATATGGGCCAGATCGGCGAAAGGTAGGGTGGTGGGGGTGCCGCCGCCGAAGAAGATCGTATCCACCCTGCGGTCCTGAGCTTCCTGCGCAGTTTGCTCCATTTCCAAGAGTAGGGCCTCGACATAGGACGCCATCTCCGCTTTATTGATGTTGTGAGAGTTGAAATCACAGTAGCCGCATTTGTGCAGGCAGTAAGGAATGTGAAGGTAGAGACCGATGGGCTTCATGGGCGATCCGTGCTTGGTTTATGGCCTCTCCTATACTACAATTTATTAATTAAAACGTAATCAATTAAAGGGAGAGAACGTCAGCATTTTAGCCTCTGAGAGTAAAGGATTCAAATCGGGTTACGCGAGCCTCATCGGCAAGCCCAATGTGGGGAAATCGACCCTGCTCAACCATCTGGTGTCGCGCAAGCTGGCGGCAATTTCCCGGCGGCCCCAGACCACGCGCAACAAGATCACCGGCATCTGTCATTTGCCCGCCGGCCAGATCATTTTGATGGACACGCCCGGAATTCACCAGTCGACCAGCAAACTCAACCAGGCGATGGTGCATACTTCGATGAGCACCTATGGGGACGTCGATGTGATCGTATTCATGATCGACGCGAAGCAGAAATTCCAGCCGGAAGATGAGTTTGTACTGGAATCGTTGAAAGAACTGAAGATCCCGGTTTTTCTGGTGATCAACAAGATCGATCTGGTTCCCAAACCGGAGCTGCTGCAACTGATCGACGAGTTGAAAAGCCGCGCGGCATTTACCGATATCATTCCAATCTCCGCATTGAAGGAAGACGGACTCGATATCCTGAAAGAAGCTTTGCTCACACATCTGCCGGAAGGACCACAGTATTTTCCCGAGGACATGATCACCGATTGCCCGGAGGAATTTCTGGTAGGTGAGATCATTCGCGAAAAAATTATTCGGCTGACCCATCTTGAAGTGCCGTATGCGGTGGCGGTGGTGGTGGAGAGCATGCGTGAGGGGCAGAAAGGGGTGATCGTGATCGATGCTGCGATTTATGTTGAAAAAACGTCACAAAAGAAAATCATCATTGGCGAGAAGGGGGCTTTGCTTAAAAAGATCGGGAGCCAGGCACGGACAGAAATTGAGAAACGTTTGGGCAGTAAAGTGTATCTAAATAGTTTCGTGAAGGTGAAAGAACGTTGGCGGGAAAATGCCCGCTTTTTGAAGGAATTCGGATATACCCATGGTCACCATTAAGAAAGACGACGAGATTGAGCTCATGCGCCGTTCCGGAAAGCTGGCGGCGGAGGTCCTGTTGATGATCGCCCCGTACATCAAACCGGGCGTGACAACTAACGAGCTCAATGACCGGTGTCATGACTTTATCGTTGAGAATGGCGCCATTCCTGCGCCCCTGAATTATCGCGGATTTCCGAAGAGTATCTGTACCTCGGTGAATGATGAGATTTGTCACGGGATTCCCTCGGAGCGCAAACTGCGCAACGGCGACGTGGTCAATCTCGATATCACCACCATAGTCGACGGATTCCACGGTGATACCAACCAATCTTTTTTTGTCGGTTCGCCCCGCAAACAGGCCAAGAAGCTGGTGGATACCACACGGGAAGCCCTTCATAAAGCTATCGCCGTTGTCCGGCCGGGAGCGCGGCTGGGGGATATCGGTGCGACGATTCAACAGCATGTGGAACCCAAGGGATATTCCGTCGTGCGCGAGTTTTGCGGACACGGTATCGGCCGCAATTTTCATGAAGACCCACAGGTTTTGCATTTCGGCAATTTCGGTCAGGGCATGGTGTTGGAAAAGGGGATGACCTTCACGATCGAACCCATGATCAACCTCGGAAAACCCGACCTTAGAATTCTGGAAGACAACTGGACTGCTGTCACACAGGACGGCAACCTGTCCGCTCAATACGAGCACACCGTACTGGTCACCGATGATGGCCATGAAGTCCTCACCCGCATAGAAGGCAAAACCTCTTTCTGATTGTTTTTGCTTACGGTTTTATGCCCATTTTGATCAAGGTGCTTCGCTCAATTTTGAAGATGTAAAGAGAATCATAATCATTATCAAACCATTGTAAAATAAAGCTTTACACGATACCAGCCTTTGATATACTGAGGCACGTTTTGGGATATTGTTGATAGTGACACCTAAGGAGGCTAACCATGGAAGGTGATAAAAGTATAATCGAAGCGTTGAACGAAGTCTTGACGGCTGAGTTGACCGCAATCAATATTTATTTTTTACATTATAGAATGCAGGAAAACTGGGGATACGACAAACTTGCGCATCATGCCAGAGAAGAATCCATGTGCGAGATGAAGCACGCCGATAAAGTGATCGAAAGGATCCTGTATTTTGATGGAGTACCCAACCTCGCTCGTTATGATGAGGTGTTGGTAGGAGATAACTGTGAAGATCAGCTCAAAAACCAGTACAAGATTGAGACCGCTCACGTTGAGCGACTGAAAAGGTGTATCCAGCTTTGCCACGACAAGAAAGATTTTGGAACCAAGGAATTGCTGGATAGCATTCTGAAAGAAACAGAGGATGCCTGTGATTGGTTGGAGACCCAGTTCCAACGTATCAAGGACATCGGTATCGAAAATTATCTCACCGAACATATGCATTCATAAAAATTCGGCTAAAGCAGGTCGAGATTTCAAACCCGCCCTTCCTCTCACGGGGGAGGGCTTTTTGGTTTTTTCACCCCATACTCCGGTTTATCGCGATTCCGTACCGGCATGATTTTAAAGTTCCCCCCTGGTCCGAAAAGCACTCCAAACGGCTTTCCCTCGCCCCTTATAACTCATTGATAAATAGATGATTATATTCAGTTAAATTTTTCTCAAAAAATCCAACTTTTATTATTGACAACCATTCTCAAATAGATAAAATAAGTATTATTAATATTGAGAACGATTTTCAAAGTCTATAACGATTATGGCTGAATCAATCAAGACCGCGAATGTCATTAAAGTCTGCCAAGGACCCGGATGCCGTGCTTGGGGAGCTCAAGGCCTCGTCCACCGCATCAAGGATTTGATTGAAGATACTCCGGAAAAGCTAAAAGTTTGTTCTTCGTCCTGTATGAATCGATGTGGCGGGGGAACCTCGGTGGAAGTCGTTTCACAGCAGACCTTCGTAAAAATCAAGAACTCCCCGGAACCATTGCATAACGTGCTCTGTACCCAGCCGGCTTTACCCTGAACAACTTCCTTCACCTACCTTGCCGTACTGGATAAACTGCTTTTAATATCCCCTTTTTCAGCACACCAGTTGGAATCGGTAAACACGTAGTTTTTTGTTTTCCCATGGAACTGGTTTTTTCGTATTCATCAACCACTCCTTGAAAACCTTTTCCGGACAAGGCAACAGTCAATAACAGCGCATCTAATAATTAAATGCATTCCACCTCACTGAGCAAGTGAAAAAGCCTGCATCCTGAATAGGTCAAGGTTGGTATGAAATACAGGTGTCGGGGTATTCCTTTGAGCCGATATCGATTCCAGACCGAGCTCCTGGGAGGGGGGCGTTGTGGATAATTATTCCGCTTGTTGAGGGGAGGGTAACAAACTGGCTTTACCAGGCAGTAAAAGGCGCAAGCAGGAAAGCTCTTTTACGCTTTTTTCTCAGAATCGGAAAGATTCCTTAACTTATTGTAAATTAAGCCGTAATTTATATCATGATCCTGAAATAGAAAGGTCCAATTTTTCATAGTTGACAATTTTTCAATAATTTAATATCAATGATAATCGTTTTCATTTTCTTTTGCTTTTGCTAAATGTCACAAATTACTCGCTTGCTGGGTTCTCATGCTGGCGGTCGTTCATTTTATGGCCAAGCGGAGTAAAAAATTATAAATAATTTTATGGGAAGGCGCTTATGTTAGATGCAATTCAATCAGCTGTAAGTATGATCGGTAAAGGGGGTTTTCTTATGTTCCCCATCCTTGTATGTTCCATTATTGCGCTGACCATAATCATCGAACGGCTTTATTATTTTAAAAGAATCCAGGAAAATCCTGAAACGATGTTTGGGAATCTGAAACAATTGTTGCAGGATGGGGAGCACCCAAAAGCTTTAAAGCTTGTAAAAAACTCAACAGGCCCTATAGGACGCCTGATGGAGGCTGGGATTCACAATAAAAAAACTCCGACCTGGAAACTGGAGGAAAAATTATCCGTAACAGCGCAGGAGGAAGTAAACAAGGTAAGCAAAAATATTAGGGCTTTGGAGGTGATTGCTACCATTTCTCCGTTAATGGGGTTGTTGGGTACCGTAATCGGTATGGTCCGGGCATTCAACAAGGTTGCGGAATATTCGGGGCAGGTGGACCCCAGTATTTTAGCGGGGGGTATTTGGGAAGCGTTGCTGACAACTGCCGCAGGTTTGTCGGTAGCCATACCCGCGGTTGTTATGTTGCATTATTTCGATCGGAAAATTGAAAAGATTTCCTTCCTTCTTTCTAAATTCAGTCAATTGCTCATACATCATTTCGATGAAGAATATCAACATCGGGGCAGTACCGAATTCAAAAGAGCACAGGAAAAAGCCAGGATTGCAAGGGTGCAGAGATAAGGGGTTTATCTGAATGATCGAATTACAACGACAAAGAAAATTGTCGAAACTGGATATGGCTCCTTTGATCGATGTCGTTTTTCTTCTGTTGATCTTTTTTATGTTGACCTTTGCAATTCAGGGGGAGGGGATGGAAATAAGCCTTCCTCAAGGTCAATCTGAAGAAACCCAGAATGAGGAAAGCCTGACAATTACCATCCGCAAGGATTCCTCGATTGAATTAAATCACAAATTGATTCCGATTGATAATCTTCAGAAAATATTAGAGCAGAAATTAAATGGGCGATCAGATAAAACTGTGGCGATTGAAGCGCAACAGACAACCCGTTACGAGTTATTTGTCAAAGTAATGGATGTTTCACGATTAGCAGGAGCCGAAGGTTTTTCTGTCATAAAATGAGTTTATCAAATGATTAATAGTCCATCACCTCGAAGAGAGCCGTTTCGACTTGATTTGGTTCCCATGATCAACATTGTATTTTTGCTGTTGATTTTTTTTATGTTGACATCTACCGCGATCAAAAGCACAAAAGAGGTTGAATTACCCGAAGCGGTGACCTCGGAACTCAAAACCGAACGTAATATAATCATTTTGATTACTTCAACAGGTCAAATTGAATATGAGGGCGTATCCATGTCTTTGGAGGCTTTGGTTCCTGTGTTGGAAGGAGAGCTTTTGAAACGGGAAAAAAAGATTGTTGAGATTCAGGCGGATAAAGCGGTTGAGTTTGAGCATTTCGGGGATGTCATTGATGTTGCCAAACAGGCTGGTGCGGTGGATTTTATTTTAGCGACGGTTAACCGTAAATCTTCTAAAAAATAGATCCCATTTGATTAGAAATGAGTATTTCTTTTAATAATCCCACGAGTTATTCGGCGATAAGTTCTTTGGGTGTTCACTTGATCGTTGTTGTGTTTGCCGGGAATTATATTTTGCTTCAGGATCGACTGATTCCCCCGCCCAACAAAACCTACAAGCTCGAAGTGGTCAAAAAGAGCAAGCCGCCACTTGTTAAAAAGAAGCCGATCAAGAAGACGGTAGGGAAAAGGGTCAATCAAGCCGTTCCAGTGAAGCCGAAGGCCCTGCCTCAGGCGCATACGCCGACCCGGGTTTTGACAGTTGCACAAGTTGCACGCGACGTCCCAAAGAAGCCGGTTAAAAGCGCACCACTTCATAACAGTTCAACCGTTTCAAAGCAGTCTTTTGTCAAAAGTTCCGCTGCTTCATCTTCAGTTCGTTCGACCAACGTTCAGCTCAAAAGCACCCCACTTCATAACAGTTCAACCGTTTCAAAGCAGTCTTTTGTCAAAAGTTCCGCTGCTTCGTCTTCGTTTCGTACGGCATCGGTTTCGCCACGAAGTGCTCAGTCTGTCATGGTTTCAAATCAATCTAAAACGGGAAAATCCGTGGCCGTAAGCACGAACCCCATGCCCAGGGCGCATTCGGCCCCGGTGCGGAAAATGACGCAAACCACGGTTACCGCATCCTTTGCATCTAAGGGAGGAAGTCTGATCCAAAGCAGTTCCCAAAGAATTGCAGCTCCATCCTTTCAAGCCAGAATGATTCAATCTGATGGAATTTCTCAAGAAGTTCACAAAAAAGGCGGGGCTTCTAAAGTGGAAACGTCTGCGGTTAGGATTTCTTCTATATTTGGACCCAGATCCGTTCCCAAAATTGTTGATCAGGGCGCTCTACGAGGATACAGTCGTTCAATCCAACGCAAAATTGCTGCAAGGAAAAAATATCCAAGAAAAGCAAAACGGAGAGGTGAGGAAGGACAAGTAATAGTTCAATTTATTTTGTTGAAATCTGGAAGAATAAAGAATCTTTCGTTGGTTTCTGCAACACCATATGCTGAATTAAACGAAGCTGCGCTGGAAGCCGTTAGGCGGGCAGCGCCTTTTTCGAGTTTTCCTGATGAAATAGGGGAGGAATTTTTGGAACTCGAGTTACCGTTTAGATTTGAAATCAAAAAATAACCATAGGCTGTGCAATCCAGTTAACACAATTAGGGAAATCACTATGTTTGAAAAAAAATTATTTTGGACCTTTTTTTTAGCCGCAGGATTGGCCTGGGCTCCACCGTGTTTCGCCGAAGTTAATGAAATGGATTCCAATTTTGACGGTAAGGTGGACCAATGGCAACATATGTCTGCTGATGGAAAAGTAGTTAAAATTGAATATGATGGAGATTTCAACGGCAAAGTGGACCAGGTTGAGTATTTTAAAGGCGATAAAAAGCTGATTCGTGTGGAATTTGACATAAACCAGGATGGTGCTATGGATCACTTTCAGTATTACAATGCCAAGGGAAATGTGGGGCGAATTGAAAAATCGTCTAAAATGAATGGAAAAATCGACTCACGAGAATTCTTTGGGGCCAGCAAAAAGTTAAAAAAAGTGGAATTTGATGATAACGGCGATGGTGCGTTTGAGACCGTCCAATTTTATAATGACCAGGAAAAACTGATTCGTTTGGAATCTGATGCGAACAGCGATGGAAAAACCGACCGCTGGAGTTATTTTGGCGGGAGTGGCCAAATTGACCGTACTGCCTTTGACACCGATGGAAACGGAAAGCCCGACCAGTGGCAATATTATGAAAAGGGCGGTGAAGTAATTAAAAAAGTAGAGTATGACACCAATGGGGACGGCAAGGCAGACCGCTGGGAGCGTTTTAGTGGAGGCAAACTCAGTAAAATTGAGCTGGACCGTAATTTTGATGGAAAAGTCGATATGACTCAGAAAAAGTAAACTTACCTTATTCCCTCCTTTTTACCCGTACGAGTCATATAACCTATTGATTTTAAAAGAGTAAATCTTCTTTTTCCCTCCTTTTTGCCCGTACAAGTCATATAACCTATTAACTTTAAAAGGGCAAATTCCTTTTTATAAATGAAAATGGTTATCATTCTTATTGACAATGAGCCTTTAATTTGATTATAGTGAGCCCTCGATTTATTTATAGTGATTTTCATTTTCAATAATATTAGTGCTGGAGCGGGATCTTCCGCGTAGTCCGCTGAAGAGGTTGCTAAAGAAAAAGAAGCGATAAGAGAACAACCATGAAGTATAGCGTGAGATTTTTATGACCAAATACATGAATCATTATTGAAGTGGAGTTGGTTTAGGTTTTACCTCATGCAGAAACGTTTTTAAATTGAGAGTTCATGGAGTAACTCTTGGTTTTGTTTTTCGAGAGCAAATGGTTTTTTCTTAATATGAAAATTGCTTAAAAAATTTTTTGTGTTTTTTTAAATGATAATAGTAATCATTTTTAAAAACCCAAATCTCTTTCTTGCAAGACTTAATTATTTCTTTACTAAAGGAGGGGGCAGTGAGTTATTTTCAAAAGTTGTTATCAGGAGGTGTGGTTTTAAGTTTGTTGCTTTTTCCTCAAGCGGGTTTTGCCGCGGATGACGGGAAAAAGCAGATTTTGGATGAGGTTAAAGTCGTTGGATCAAAGGAAAGTGTGAAGGACATCGCTGCATCAGCTGCATACGTAGATGTTCAAGACATTCGAAAGCATAGCTATGACAACATCGACCGGATTTTGAGAAAGATTCCCGGTGTTTATACCCGTGAAGAAGATGGGTTCGGGCTTTTTCCCAATATCAGTATTCGCGGTGTTGATCCCGGGCGGAGCTCCAAGGTAACCATTATGGAAGATGGTATTCTCACCGCTCCCGCTCCTTATTCCGCTCCTGCGGCATATTATTCTCCCACAGCTGGACGAATGAGTGCCATTGAGGTACTGAAGGGATCCAGCCAGGTTCGGTACGGACCGCACACCACGGGTGGTGTCATCAACTATCTGTCTACACCCATTCCCGATTCTGAGCAGTTTTATTCAAAAGTTGTGTTTGGAACGTACGGAGAAGTACGAAACCATACCTATTTCGGAAATACCATTGAAACAGGCAGCGGCCGCTTTGGGTTTTTGATCGAGAATTACTCCCGTCGCAATAATGGCTTTCGTGAAATTCAAGCCACGGCCGATTTTCGAAATGGTGACGACACCGGTCTGGAAAATACCGAGCCGATGCTTAAATTATCATTCGAACCCAATACCGCCATGTACCAGCGGTTTGAGTTCAAGTTCGGCTATACGGACCGGGATGCCAATGAAAGTTACTTGGGACAAACGGACGTTGACTTCCGTAACAACCCTTTCCGGCGTTTGCCTGCCAGCCGGTTTGACAACATTGATACGGAACACTTCAGGACCTATTTGCGCCATTTTATAGAATTGAGCGACAAGACGAATCTGGTGACCACGGCTTACGGAAACCACTTTTTCAGAAACTGGCAAAAACTTCACGATTGCCGAGCCCCGGTTCCGGCCGCGAACCGAGCGTTGAGTAAGTGTTTATTGGATCCCGTCGGGTCGGCTATCTTGAATGGAACAGCAGCAGGCGATTGGCGGCTGCGTAATAACAACAGAAAGTATTATTTGTATGGTATCCAAGCCAGTTTGACGCACGAATTCAGTGCGGGCGCGACGGAACATAAGGTCAATTTCGGTGCTCGTTACCATTATGACCAAATCCGGCGTTTCCAGTTTAACGAGACCTATACGCAGGGTGCTACCGGCACGATCATCGCCCGTGCGGATTCTGCTCCCGGCAGCGCGGGCGACCGCCGCCAGCGCACTAAAGCGCTTGCGTTAAATGCCGAGGATCAGATCAAGTATGGGCGATGGACGGTAAAACCTGGCGCCCGTTATGAAATAGTCAGGCAGAGATTTCAGAATTTTCAAGCTGGCAGCGAGGCGGAACGCTCCCGAACTTACGGGGTTTGGGCCGCAGGCGGCTCGGCTGATTATCGAATCAACGAAGCGACCAACGTATTTTTTGGAATCAATCGAGGAATCTCGATTCCGAGCCCAAGCGGCTCGACCAAAAGAGGAGCGGATCAGGTTAACGAGGAAACCAGCATCGCTTATGAGGTGGGTACCCGTTACAATCGACCTGACAGCGGTTTCAGCGTTGAATTGATCGGATTCTGGACTGATTTCGATGACATGATCGTCACGGACGTCACCGGCGCTGGAGGAGCGCTTGATGGCAGAGACATCAATATTGGTGAAGTCCGGTCGCGCGGCATCGAGTTCAAAACAACCTATGATCCCAGTGTTCGACAGGGTTGGAGTTTCCGAAATCCCTGGTATTTTACGATGACTTACACCAACGCAGAATTCAGAAATGCAGTGGCTTCGACCGGCATCAGTGAAGATAATATCTTCACCGGGGCTGTGAAAGGCAACGATGTACCGAATATTCCGGAAATCCAGTTTGCAGTTGGAACATCGATTGTCTATAAGAAGTTCACCGTAAATATCGATGGACAGTATATCGATAGCACGTTCACTACGGGTGATAATGCGACCAACCTCCTGGATACGACCGGAGGTCTCCCGGGAATCCCGGATGTCCGGTTTGGAAAAACCGACAGTGTTTTCCTGCTGGACGCCTCGTTCGCCTATAAGGCCAACTCCAATGTGAACCTGTTCTTGAATCTTAGAAACCTGACAGATGAAGTATATCTTGCCAGCCGGTTGCCTCATGGACCTCGGGCGGGTGCTCCATTCCAGATGTTTGGCGGTGTGGAGATCAGTTTCTAAGTATTAAGTAAGGAAGTTTTACCAAGGCAACCTCGGGCGCTTCACCTCCTCCAAGCCCAAGGTTGCCTTGTTTTTTTGGGGATTATGTTGGGAAGGAATTTTATAAGTGCTGGTTCAACAGTCGTTCTTTCTTGTTCTGGTAATCTTTTTCGTTTATCAACCCGTCTTCAAACAGTTCTCTGAGAATCTTGAGCTTATTCCTCAATTCGGGTTTTCGGGAAATATCTTCTCGAGATGGTTTAGGGGGTGAATCAGAAGAAGAATTAAATCGATCCTTCAAGTTTGGCTCTGGTAACTGGAAATCGCTGACGACCCAATTCTCCAGAGGTTTTTGGTCGATGTCCGTTTTTATTATTTGGAATTTTTGTCCTGGTGTTCGAACCAGCTTCCAGGTGCGTTTCCGGAGTTTTAACGGATCATTCGAATAGACTTCGCCATTTATTTTTAAAAGACGCCAGTGGATTTTATCTGTGGAAGAAAAAACATCACCTTCCGTCCATCCTTTCGGCGATTTGTATTCAAAGTGAAGATATTTGTTGGATTTAATTTTTTGAAAAGCCTTAGTGAGCAGAGGACTCAGATCCTCAGCGTCCTTTTGCGAAAATACCGGTTTGGGCCTTCCGGGAGGATCAATTTGACGATGCCAGAGGGATAACAAGTGGGTGTTCACCAACTCAACAGAAACATTGATGGGGTGTTGAACACGGTAGTTCTGAATTTCACTGCCGAATCGGCTTAAACTACGGTAGGTTATCGTTAAACCGTTTTTGGAATAGGTTTTCTCCTCTTTAAATGTTCCACAAGCGCTAAAGAGGACAATAAATAAAATGAATAAAGCGCTTCGGGCTGAGAATTGATGTGGTGACATAATGATGTACGAATCGTTGAAATTGGATTGCTTCACAGTTTATTGAAGCTTTATTTTATCTTAGATGGTGAATTAATTCACCGGAAAATCATGCATGGGATGCTTCAATTATTTAACATTCGATGTTATTTTTTTTTGTTGTTCTTTACGGGATTAAGCTTGTTTTACTCCTTAAGACTGGAAGCCGGTGAAAATGCTCGAGAGGTTCCCCAACCTATTCAAGAGATGTTTCAGTCCAATCTGGTATATCCCCAGGAAGAAGATGAAATTCAATTCACTTTCTTTCCCTCTTTTCGGCAGGGGGATAGCGCCAAAAGAGCACGCACATTGCTTGAAATCGAATATGGCATCACCGACGCTTTTCAATTGATCTTCGAGTGGGACGGGCTATTATACAAGGAGCCGGACAATGGACCGACAGTTTCCGGACCAGGGAACCTGGAACTGGGAGCGCAATACAGTTGGATGGCTCTCGGGGATGGAAACACGCATTTCTCTCTTGGAACTCTCGTGGAAATTCCAACAGGCCCGGTTGATAATGGATTGACCGAAGGTTCCCTTGAATGGAGTCAGTTTGCCATTTTGGCACGGGATTTTCCCCAATGGAACCAAAGTCAATTGTTCGTGGAGTTCGGCTTTAATTGGGTGGATCGTGTTCGCACACCTTCTGGGGGTGCGTCACCGACGGCTCATGACTTGTTTTGGAATGTGGGTGGATTTTTTCCCATAGGCCCTTGGCGGGGGACACTTGAAATCAACGGCAGGAACAATCAATGGGACGGGGGAGAAAATGATGATGTATTCTTGACTCCTGGCGTGATATATAAATTATCTAGGGAATGGGAAATAGGGGTGGCCGTTCCGGTTGGCCTGACCCCCTCGTCTGATTCCTATCGCATTGTGGGCTATTTGATGTGGGAGTTTGAGCTAGATGAATTATAGATAGGCTATTTATTAGAGGTGACACCATGCATATTTTTCAAAATAAATTACCTTTAAATTTGAATTATCTATCACAAAAAATGGTCATGCTATTCGCAGTTATTTTTTGTTTAGGTTTGGCTGCCTGTGCGCATCCTATTTCTGGTGAAATGAGAAGCCGGATCGATCCCGATCTTAAATTTCAGCAAATTTTTGAGCGCGCAGATGATTATGTGGAAAAAAATGTAATGTTCGGTGGAATCATTGTGCAGACCAAAAACTTTGAGGACCGAGCTGAGATTGAAGTAATTCAAAAGGATTTGGATTCTTTCGGTTATCCAAGCCGGGAGGATAAAACCGAGGGAAGATTTATTTTTGTTAAGGAGGGTTTTCTTGAGCCGGAAATCTGGTCGAAAGGTCGTTATGTTACCGGGGCTGGCGTCGCTAAGGGAACCCGAACAGGAAAAATTAATGAAAAGAATTATCGATATCCCCTGATTAAAGTGGCCGAATTAAAACTTTGGGAAAATTATAATTATTCCCCCAATTATGGCTCATACTACGGCCCGTATTACCGGCCTTATTATTTTTACGGTTATGGTTTTGGCAGGTTCCGTAATTTTGGCCTGGGATATTACCCCTATTGATTTCTTGACGCTGCTTGACTCGGGGGCCAATAACGCCGTGACCGAGTTTCAGGTCATCTACAAAGATAGAGTGAAGTAACCCTTCATCGGATGGGGAATTGCCTTCAGTCCTTCTTTGGAGTGTATTTGAACTGGCAGAACGATCCCAGCTTGGCAAACGTGTTGGTCAACTTCAGATTTACATAATCCTCCCGGGCTTCTGAAGGAATCGAATCGAAGTTGCAGGCGGTCTGAATGATGTCGGTACGCCCGTATCGAATGAAAAATGTCGCGAACCAGCATTCCTTCATCTTGTAGGTCCAGTTGGTTTCATCATTATTTTTGTGCTCCAACTGAAAATGCCGCCAGGTGTAAACGTCATCGACTTTTGGAAGGTTTTTCTCGACAAAAGCCTTGAATGGATTATCCGATGCCTTTTCTTCGGCAACCATTTTATCCAGCTCCGGTTTCAACCAGCCTCGAAAAGCCTCGGTGGTATACTCACGAGCCCGTTTGACATTGATATTGTAATCATCCAGTGCACCATGGGTGGTGTAGATGAATAGCGCGATCGTGGTTAAATATTGTTCTTCGGGGCTTAATTCGTCACCCTTTTCGAATTCCCACAATTGGTCGAAATGAGTGCGGATTTTATCCAGATCGACTTCCGCCTCCACCACCTTGAGGTGGGCCAGAATCGGTTCAATCCGTTCACAAGCCCTTTGAACCGCTTCCTGTCCGCTTTCTTCTGTCATGGTAAGTCCTTAAATTCTAAATTTTCAATAAGTTATGCATATCCTTCCAGATGTCCACAGCATCTATCGGATAAGGCTCTGTATTTAATGAGATGGTTCAAAATAGCATAATTCCCGGCCTTTTATCAACTATTGCAGGTGTTCTTATGAGTGAATAGTGGGCCGGGAAAAGCCCTTTCGGTGGTGGGCTACGGCAAATTTAGTTACAATGCCGGGACTCGTACAGGAGACATTGTTTATGCGAACGGATGTGTTTGATGTAGTGGTCGTTGGGGCCGGGGTTATCGGCCACAGCATCGCCTATCAATTAAAAGGGGCAGAGCCCTCGTTAAATGTTGCTGTGCTGGGAGATCCGATGAATTCGGTGATGGCATCCCGGGCAGCGGCTGGGATGTTGGCTCCTTACTGTGAATGTCGAAGAGGAGACCGTTTTTTCCGCTTTTGCCGGGAATCCCTCGATAAATTTCCGCTCTTTGTTGCGGAACTCAGCAAGGTCAGCGGTGTGGATGTTTGCCTGTCCATGGCCGGGTCTATCATGCCCGCATCTTCGGTGGGGGAGCAATGGGAAGAGCGCCTCAGGTTTTTTGACGAAGAAAACATTCCCCACGAGGTATGGCCGGTGAATCGGGTGCGCTCCCAACTGCCTGATCTGGCCCCTGATTGTGGGGAAGCCATCTGGGTGGGGGAGGGACAGGTCAATAACCGGCAGTTGCACGATGCTCTCGTGGCGGGGTCCAAACGTCGCGGTGTCCAGATTTTCAACAAAAATGCGACGGGATTTCAACGTTACTCCAACCGCATTCATGCGGCGGTTACGGATTCAGGTGAAATTTGCGGAAAGCAGTTTGTGGTTGCGGCGGGAAGCTGGTCCCAGCAGATCGGTAAGGTCCTGGAAGTATCCATGCCGCTCAAACCTATCAAGGGTCAAATGTGCCGTGTTGCCGTGGAGGATGGGCGACTGGATTTTACAATCCATGGGATGAACACCTATATTGCTCCCTGGCGGGAGGGCAACGGATTCGTGGTGGGGTCGACCATGGAGGACCGGGGATACAATGACCTTGTGGAAGCCGACGTGATTCAGGGTCTCATCAACCGTGCCGCAGGAATACTGCCGTGTTTGAAGGACGCTCCGTTGATCGAATCGTGGACCGGGTTGAGGCCGGCGGCGGAGGATCTGATGCCCATCATGGGACCCAGCGGGAGATACGAGAATTTGTTTTATTCGACGGGTCATTACCGCAACGGCATTTTGCAAACTCCCCATCAGGCGGATTATATGACGGCTACCCTGTTGGGAACTTTGAAAGACCCGATTACGGAGTTCTCTCCAAGTCGCTACGATCTTTAATAAATCCAAAAGGAAATACTGAATTCCATGGCGAATGCACCCCAGGCAGTAATGAACCACAAACAGGATGAGGACCTGATCCGGGATTTTCATCATATCTGGCACCCCTGCACCCAGATGAAGGATCATGCAGAGGTGCCGCCACTTCTCGTTGACCGGGCCGAGGGTGTTTATCTGTATGACCGGGAGGACAACCGATACCTGGATGTCATCTCCTCCTGGTGGGTCAATCTGTTTGGACACAACCATCCCCGTATTAATCAATCAATCAAAGATCAACTGGATAAAATGGCGCATGTCATGTTTGCCGGTGTGACGCATCAGCCTGCCATCGACCTCGCGGAAAAACTGGTGAACGCCTCTTCCCCTCAATTGACTAAAGTATTTTTTTCCGACAATGGCTCCACCGCCGTAGAAGTCGCGTTGAAGATGAGCTTGCAATACTGGTTACAGACGGAAAAACCGAAGAAAACAAAGTTTATTTATTTGAAAGACAGCTACCACGGCGAAACACTGGGGGCACTTTCGGTATGCGGGATAAATCTGTTTCGAGAAAAATTTGAACAAGTGCTTCCGCAAAACCTGGAGGTGCAGGGTCCGGATTGCATGCGCTGTCCATTCGGGTTAAAACGCGAGTCCTGCCAGGCGGAGTGTTTTGAGCCGATGGAGCAGGCTCTTGTTACAAACCGGAATACGGTTGCCGCGGTGATTCTCGAACCGTTGGTGCAGGGCGCGGCAGGGATGAAAATGTATCCTCCCGTATACCTGAAGAAGTTGGAGGAAGCCTGTAAAGCAACGGAGACGCACGTTATCTATGACGAAGTGGCGGTGGGTTTCGGGCGCACCGGCTCGGTATTCGTATCCGAGCATCACGGACTGAATCCTACTTTTGTGTGTTTGTCCAAGGGGATCACATCCGGATATTTGCCGTTGGCGGCGACCTTGACCACTGAAGAAATTTATCAGGCATTTTATGACGAATATGAGTCATTCAAACTGTTCATCCATAGCCATAGCTATTCAGCCAACCCCCTGGCCTGTGCCGCCGGTAATGTAACGCTCGACCTGCTGGCCGAAGCCGGGTTCATGGAAAACCTGAAACCGAAAATTGAATCGATGCGTGAGCAGGGCGATATCCTGCGCGATTTACCCTGGTGCGGAGAATTTCGTCAAAGCGGAATGATCGCGGCAGTGGAACTGGTGCAAAATCAGAAAACACTGGAACCGTTTCCCATCGAACAGAGGGTGGGGTATCAGGTTTTTCTCGAAGGCCTGAAGCGGGAAATGTATCTGCGTCCCCTGGGAAACGTTGTTTACTTTATTCCGCCTCTGGTGATCGAGCCTGACCAGATTAAAACCATGATGAACGCGGCTTACGAGAGCATTTCTGCCGTGCTGAAAGGTATCTGACCATGTATGAAATTTATGTGACCACGCAATTTTCAGCAGCCCACCGATTGAAAGGCTATGACGGACAGTTTGAAAACCTGCACGGTCACAACTGGACGGCATCCGTAACCGCCGAGGCGAAAGAGCTGGACTCGATTGGTGTCGGCATTGATTTCGTCAAGCTCAGGGAAAAAGTCGAGTCTTGTCTGTCTCTTCTCGATTATAAGAACATCAACGAAATCCCCCCGTTTGACAAGGACAACCCGTCGGCCGAGAATATCGCGCGTTGGCTATATAAAAAACTCGGCGCGGATATTAACAATGATGGCGTCCGGATCAAAAAAGTGGAAATCTACGAAATGCCTAATTGCGGCGCTTCCTATTATGAATAGAGGCTATCGCGGGTTTATTTTACGCCGGTGATATTGCCGTCGATTACGTCAATGTGCTCCGCTTGCGGAGTCTTGGGAAGACCGGGCATGCGCATGATGTCACCGGTAATGGGAACAAGAAATCCGGCGCCCGCCGATATGATAATTTCCCGTACGGTCACGGTGAATCCCGTAGGCCGGCCAATAAGTTTGGGGTCGTCGGACAGCGATTGCGGTGTTTTGGCGATACATACCGGAAGCTTGTCATACCCAAGCTGATTAATGGATTTCAGGTCGCGTTCCGCCTTTTTGGTGTACACGATATTTTCCGCACCATACATACCGTTCGCGACTTTCCAGATTTTGGTTTTGACGTCCTCTTTCCAGTCGTAAAGCGGGCAAAAGGGACTGGATGTTTTCTCGGAATGTTGGATTACCGCCTGCGCCAGTTCGACTCCTCCTTTTCCTCCTTCTTCAAAATGATTGCTGACGGCGAAGGGCACGTTTAAAGTATTTACGCAGTGCTTGCGAATCAGTTCGATTTCTTCATCATGATCGGTCGCAAATCGGTTAAGACATACCACCGGTGGTTCGCAGAACTTGTCGATATTCTCGACGTGTTTGTCGAGGTTGGCTAAGCCCTTTTGTAAGGCTTCCAGGTTTTTTTCGGTGAGTTGGTTTTTGGCGACTCCTCCGTGCATTTTGAGTGCCCGGCATGTGGCTACGAGCACGACGGCGGCGGTGTCGAGCCCTGCGCTTTGACATTTGATGTCGAAAAACTTTTCCGCTCCGAGGTCGAATCCAAATCCGGCTTCGGTGATGACCCAATCAGTCAGACCCAGAGCCATTTTGGTGGCGATCACCGAGTTGCATCCGTGAGCAATGTTGGCGAACGGTCCGCCGTGGATGAATGCCGGAACGCCTTCGGTGGTCTGGACGAGGTTCGGCATAAGCGCGTCTTTCAATAGGGCAGCCAACGCCCCGGTGGCGTTGAGCGAGTCAGCGGTGACCGGTTCCCCGTTGTAGGTGAAGGCCACGAGGATACGACCTAGGCGGGTTTTGAGATCGTCGTAGTCTTTGGCCAGACAGAGGATGGCCATGATTTCGGACGCGGCAGTGATATCGAATCCTGATTCACGCGGTATTCCCTGCAGGACTCCACCCAAACCGATGATGATATTTCGCAAGGCGCGATCGTTCATGTCCACGACCCGTTTCCAAGTGATTCGGCGCGGGTCGATGGCCACGGCTTCTTCCCGGTAAATCCGATTATCAAGAAGAGCGGCCAGCAGATTGTTGGCGGAGGTGATGGCGTGGAAATCACCCGTAAAGTGCAGATTAATTTCCTCCGCAGGATGCACCTGGCTCAGTCCCCCGCCGGTGGCGCCGCCTTTCATGCCCAGGCAGGGTCCGAGCGAGGGTTCGCGCAAGGCGATGCTGACCGATTGATCTTGATGCGCCAGCGCCTGCCCCAATCCGATCGTCGTGGTGGTTTTACCCTCACCCGCCGGTGTGGGAGTGATAGCGGAAACCAGAATGAGTTTGCCGCGAGACGGATATTTTTTTAGAACGTCGAGGTGAACCTTTGCTTTAGTCGTTCCGTAGGGGATCCAATCTTCTTCCTTGAGCCCTAACCGGGAAGCAATGTTGGAGATGGGTTTTCCTTTAAAGGGTGTCGAATCATTCATGAAGAAACCTCACTGCTCAAACCCGAAAACTTAAACGCGGACCCGATCTAATCCTTCTGGTCCGGTTGAGGCGCCCGGTATGAAGGAGACTTGTGGGCACCCATTTGAAACAAAACAGGGAGCATGAACAATGCACATGCGGTGCAGACGATAATCCCCACCTCCACCACGTGAGCAATGGACCGCACACCGGCATGATGCGCGCTGTTGAGGCTGGCGTATCCTGCCAGGCTCGCCAGAGCAGATAGAATAATGGCGCTTCCGGTTTCCTTGACGGACTTTGTCGTTTCATGCCGTGAATAGTCCAAAATATGATGCCCCAGATAGACGCAATGATCGATCATTATACCGACAATAGAGGGAAGCATCACCATATTGATGAAATTCAATTTGATATGGAAGACGGACATAAGTGCTCCTGTCAGAGCCAGACCTGTAAACAGGGGAAGGAAGGTTTTGAAGGCCAGCCGGGGACTCCGGAAATCCCAGAGCAGGATCAAAAACACCAGCCCCATGGCCCAAGCCAGGGTTTGAGGGCCTTTCTGCTTCACCCAATCCAGAATTGCGGCTGCCAGGAGATTTTCGTTCAGCACAGCAAAACGGATATTTTCCTTGGCGAGGGTTGTTTTAAGCTCTTTGATTTCCTTCTCAAGTTGATAGATGTTTCTTACATCGAAAAAATTCTTATCGGCAGGAGAAAAGATCAGGAGTAGGTACTGGTCTTTTGCCATGAAGCGCTTCAATAAATTTGGAGGGGTGTTTTTTGCGTCGAAGGGCTTGGCTTCTACCAGCCGTTTGAGCTTGCGGTAGCGATGTGTTCCCATGGATATTTCTATGATGTCCCTGTCTTTGATCAATTTATCGCGGATACGTTTCAGAATTGGCTTTTTGCTTTCATATTGTTTGAGGCTGAAAAGGTCCAACGAGTGATGGATTCCTATGGTGGAGTCGTCACCGTATTTTTCCTTGATGGATTGGAGAGCCTGATGAATTCTGAAAAGATCTCCTTTGTTGGGCGTCATGATGACAGTAGGTGAAAAAGCGAATCCAAAATCTTCCGTTGTTTCCGCTTCAAAGTCAGCCGCGGGTGATTCTCCGCGTAACTTTCGAAAATCATGCTCAAACTGAATGTCAGGGATGAGAAACAGACTGGAAGCCAGGAGAATGAGAAACATGGCCACCAGAAAGATGGGAGTTTTGGAATAAATGGCGGAAATTCTCAGAGAGAACATTCGGGGCCGGGGTTTTCTCAATCCATGAATTCTGTCGGCGCAAAGAACAAGGGCAGGCAACAGGAAAAAGTAGCTGGTGAAGGAGCACATGATTCCGATAGCTGCAATGGCGCCAAATTCGGAAAATCCCCGGAAGTCAGAAAGCATCAACAGGGAAAAAACGCTGATGGTTGTGGCCATGGCAATGACCCCGGACCTCCCTACCTGGGTGGCAACCAACTCCGCAGCAGCAGGGATGGTCTGACCCTTGCGTAATTCCTGCTTGAATCGAATGTATAAATGAATCCCATAATTGATTCCCAGCCCTGTCAGTATCGCGACCAAAAACCCGGAAACAATATTGACATGGCCGATCAAGAGGCGAGTGAGCGCGAAAGTCAGGCTCAGGGAGGTGATCAGGGGTATGAAGAGCAGGATGATCGAAAGGATCGACCGGTTGTATAGAGCCAATATGATGGTGACCAGTACCACGGCGACAATCACCGAGTTCTTTAAATCGGTTTGAACCACATGGTTTTCCTCGAGACGGGTGATCATGCCTCCGGAAAACTGAATTTTTAAATTCGGGTAATGATGGTTCAAACGGAACTGGTCGATCTGATGCTGAATCGATTGAACGAAATTTCGTGTGAAGCCTGTATTGGATGCGGTGCCGCGGGATTGTATGAAGATATAGTATCGGTTTCCGCTTTTGCCTCTATAGAAGGGTTGGATATTTTCAAAAATTCTATAATGATCCGAGAGGCCCTGGAGTTCGGAAGGATTGTAGGAGTCCTGAGAAGCTCCAAAAAAGCCGGTTAACGAGCTGCGGGCGTGTTCGATGGCCCCCTCAATCACTTTATCGAGTTCCTGTAAATCGCTTTGCGTTGCGAACAACAATTGGCGGTTTTTTAGAAACCGAACCGGTATCCGGGAATCGACAAAATAAACATCAGGAACCCGTTGGAATCTTCCGGTCAGCCCATCAATTACTTCCGGGGCTTGCTTGGGTGTCAAGCCTTCCAAAACGACCACCAGAGGACCGGTTCCTCCGGTTTTATCGACCACCTCGTTGAACTCCTGAACCAGTTCGAGATCCTGAGGGAGGAGGTTGTCCAGTCGAGGGCTATAGGTCAATCCCGAGGCGACCCAAAGGGCTCCGAGTGTAATCAGGGCGCCGCATGCCACGATCAGCCAGGGGCTTTTTGCGGTTATATTAAGGTAGCACCACCTAAGAAGATTTTTCATTGCGAATCAAATAATGGTGAAAAATGAAAGTAACGATCAACTGTATAGCCATAATCGCTGAGAGCCACGGCAAGCAATTTTCCAGAATGGAGAAACAGGAAAACAGGATGATGAGAAAAAACATCAAATCTGGCCCGTTCCATTTCCAAAGAAAGATCAAAGGTTGTTTGTTCTGGTAGTAGCGAAGTCTTTGTTCCTCCGGCCAGACCGGGTGGGCCGCAGTCTGTTTGGAAGAATAACTTTTCAAAGTTGTCCAATGTCCTTTAAACAGCAACTGCTGAAACTGTAGATAATAAAAATAGATTTTGAGCATCAAAGAATGGGATTTGGATAGTCTTTCATAAGTTTTTTGGATATCGCGCTGGGACCCGTCATAACCGTGATTTATCCGGCTCATCATGTTTTCTTTGAAGTAGTCATAAGTCAGCCCTCTTAAGAAAATGAGAAAAGCCAGAATGAGCAGTTCTCCACGAGAATTGGGAAGCCCAATCATCAATCCAATCAAAATAGCGATGCTGGAGACGTAATCGCCGATGCCGTCCACGATGCGCCCCCAATCGCTGGTCATCCCTTTGGCCCGCGCGAGTTCCCCGTCCACACTATCCAGAATACGGGATATTTCAAAAATAATCCCCCCCTGAATCATGGAACGGGCATCTCCCAGGCTAAAAAAATAGGCTGCGCCAATACTCAGCAGGGCGGAAAGGCCCGTCACTTGGTTGGGGGTGACGGGCGTTTCCTTAAATGCATAGACGATGGGCCGCGCGGCCGGTTCCTGGATAAAGCGGACTACCGGTTCTGATAGATTTTTCCGAATTTGGCTCATCTGCGCATTCAAAGACATTTTAGAGCCACCCCTGTCGTTTGTACCAGGCGCATGTTTGCTTTAAACCCTGGATGAGGTCGATCCGGGGCTGGAATGAGTAATGACCGAAAAACCGCTCCGAGGAAGCGGTCCATGAACTTTGGCGGAGATCAATCATCCGTTGCCGGTCGATCAGCGGGGTCCGGTTTCTCATTTTTGACAGAAATTCGGATACCATGGCTGCAAAGCCCATCAACCAAACCGGAATGATGATGGTTTGTGCCCGAACTTCCAGTGCGTCCATTGCGGCGTTGGCCACATCCTCCCAGGAATAGATTTTACCGTCAGTAATAAACAAAACATTTTGATTCGGATCGGGTGCCGCTGCGGCCCGTATCATGGCATCGACCAGATCCTTGACATGGATCAGGGAAAGAGTTCGAGGCGTGGTTCCGATTTTGATGGCCATTCTCCAACTAACGGTTCTCAGGTAGGTAAAGAAATTTATATCCCGTTCTCCGTACACAACCGGCGGACGCAGAATAACCATCGGAAGCTCAGAAGCGTACCCCAGGGCAATCTCCTCGCCGGTTAACTTGGATTTGCCATAATAAGTCAAAGGATGGCAGGGAGTCTCTTCATCAACTTTCTGTTGGGGGGGTGTGGGGCCGACCGCTGCAAGGCTGCTGAGGTGCACCACACCCTTGATCTGTTTGCCATGCTCGACACAGCTCCGGTAAAAAGGAACACAAGCACGTGCATTCTGGTGGAGATATTCGTGCCTGTTGTTGGCACGTGTGATGCCGGCACAATGAAATACATAATCCACTTCGGCAAGAGATTCTTGGTAGGTCTCAGGCTGGTGGAGATCTCCTGTATGTACAATGACGCGGGAAGTGTCGAGCCATTGCAGATTGCTGGTTTTGCGGACCACGCAATGCACTTTGCATCCACGTTCCAGTAGAGAGTCTACCAGGTGACTCCCGATAAACCCGGTGGCGCCGGTGACCAGTGTCGATGATCCGTTAATGGGAGAAGCTTCGTTCATAAATCCGATGTCGTTTGTAGGGAACTCCGCCGATTTTTTCAATGGGGCCGATTATCGCCTGGTTGTCTTCGAGAACCCACGACATGTCTACCCGATGGATATTCATTTCTATCAATTGTTTGTAAGTGGCGTGGTAGAAAAAGGCGTCGATTCCCAATCGTTGGTATTTCTTTTTGACTCCCAGGGTGATGACACGAGAGCGATTAATTTCTCTCTTTCCTAGGATAAACTTCAGCCATCCGAAAGGAAACAGTTTTCCCTTCATGGGTTTGAGTGCCTGATTGATATCCGACAGGGTCAGGGAAAACCCGGCAGGTTCGCCGTTCACATCGGCGATGTAGCATAATCGGGGGTCCACCACACGCTTCATATCCTGGGCCGCATAGACGAATTCGCGATGGCTCATCGGGACGAAGCCCCAGTTGGTCTCCCAGGCGGAATTATAGATTTCCCAGATCAAATCCAGTTCCTCATCGAACCGATCCATTTGCAGGCACCGTATGCTGAATCGATTCCTTTTTCGAATCAATGAAACCGCCCTGTCCAGATACTCCGGAACCTGGGTGATCCGAAGGTCAAAAGAGATCAGGTCTTTGAGTTTTTTCAGACCCCAATGGAGGAACAGATTTGAATAGTAAGGTGGATTGTAGGGCATCCCCAATACAGGGGGATCGTCAAAATTTTCCACCAAGAGACCGCATTCGTGATTGGTGGACAAGTTTAGAGGACCCTGTATCCGGTCCATTTTTCTGTTTTCGCACCATTGCCTTGCCGCGTTTAATAGCAGGGTGGATACTTCGAGATTGTCAATACATTCAAACATCCCGAAGAAGCCGGTATTTTCCTTATGAAATCGATTGTGGTCGTGGTCGACAATGGCGGCGATACGTCCTAGAACTTTCCCTTCATTAGATAGAGCGAGAAAATACTGGGCTTCAGCATGATCGAAAAAAGGATTTGTTTCGGGTGAAAGAAATTTTTTTCTTTCGTGGTTCAGGGGTGCTACCCAAGGGGTGTTACCGGTGTAGAGTTTGTGTGGGAAAAGGATAAAAGCGTCGGTGTCTTTGGAGGATTCGACCCTTTTTAAAACGATGGCCATTATTGAGAGATAATGCCCAAATCTGTTCCGATTATTTTGAAAGTGTGGAGAACATGGTCCAAGTCCTCCTGAGTGTGTGCCGAAGTATAGCTGGTTCGTATCATTGCATGGAAGGCCGGAACCACGGGTGACACGGCAACGCCCGCAAAAACGCCGTTGTCAAACAGGAGTTGATTAAAATAAAGTGTCAAGGCTTCGTCTCCGATCTTGATGGGAATGATCGGTATCGGGTTGTTGTTGATTTGAAATCCCATGTCGAACAACCCTTTTTTCATGTAGGCGGCGTTGTTATGAAGCTGCCGTATCCGCTCCGGTTCCTGAATCATGATATTTAAAGCGGTGTTCACTCCCGCAACCGAGGCCGGAGGTAATGCCGCCGTAAAGATAAACGCCGAAGCCTTATGCCGGATGTATTCGGTAATTTTAGGGTGTGCTGAAACGAATCCGCCAATAGATCCCATGCTTTTGGAAAATGTGCCGACATAGATATCGATTTCTTTCTCCAGATTGTAATAGCTTGTGACGCCCCGGCCCGCTTCACCCATGACACCCATACCGTGGGCTTCGTCCACTAGAATGCTGGCCTTGTAATCCCGCGCCAGTTTGACGATTCCCGGGAGGTTCGCTATGTCGCCGCTCATGCTGAAGACACTGTCTGTTATGATTAGTTTGCCTTCCACTCCTCTGTATTTCTTCAGGCAGTACTCCAGATGATCCATGTCGTTGTGACGAAAACGTACCGTTTTGCCGGCAGCCACCGCGCACCCTTCATAGATGCTGGCATGGTTCTCCCGGTCGGAGAATGCAATGTCTTTCCTGCCCAGGAGGCAGGATATGGTCCCCTGATTGGCCTGGTAACCGGTGGACATCACGATGGTGTCATCCCGTTTCAGGAAGTGGGAAATGTCTTTCTCAAGTTTTTTGTGAAGACTCAGCGTCCCGTTGAGAAACCGGCTGCCGGTGCAACCGGTACCGAACTTCTCCAAAGCGGTTTTTCCCGCTTCGACAACTCGGGGATCGTTGGTCAGGCCGAGGTAGTTGTTGGAGGATACCGTGATAACATCGCGTCCTCCAATAGTGACATGGGCGCCATTCATGGCCTCAATTTCACGAAAATAAGGATAAATGCCGAGGTCCTTGGCCTGGTCCGGGGCCTCATACCCGTAGCATTTTGACAGGACGCCTTCACCCTCATTGTTGGATGATGAGCGGAGATGGGCGTTTTCGAAATCGAAATTTTCTTTCAGCTTAGCAATAATCTGATCCCTACGGAGGTGGGGAGGGGCAGGCTTGCAATTGGGATTTTCAAAGGTCAGTTGAGAATACTTCACGAGTTTTTTCCTCTAAAATTCTGCAGGCAAATAGTTCTAAAACTCTTTTCTCACGTGAGCCAAACGTCCAGGGCGTAACAGGAGTCTATCAGAAGCTTGGGGACAATTTTCTAACCAAAAATAATTGCGAAACAATTCATTATTTGTATTTTAAGATTATCACGATGCCCTGGGGTTGGCAATAAGCATCTGATTTAAATGGCTTTATTTCAGTACTTTTGGATGCTTAGAGCCTTTGCCGCCAAAAAATTTGTATTTGGAGTCGACTTCCTTTGTCTAGAAAACAGTTTGAAGACAGATCAGGGATTGGCCGGTAAAAGGAATTGGATCAGTTCGGGATCATCGAATATTTTCTGTATAGCCATGGAAAGACTGTTGTTTATCAGGCGCTCGTTTTTGAACTTTCCAGTCAGTATGCGGTGAGATTTCCTCAATCGAGAGCTGTAAGTTTTTTTGAAGGATTTGTTGTCATGGTAGGCTTGCACCCGGAGTATTGTTTCCATCCGGGCGTGAACTTCCGGAATTTTGATACCGACCCCCCCTCTCCGATAATTCAAGTTTAGTTTGGATATTTCCACGGTGACTCTTTTGCTGGAAGCCTTGCCATACTTGGATGCGTGAAAGCCCATCCGTTCAAAGCCTTCCATAACCTTTTCCGAAACGGTATCGCGAACGTCGGAAGATGCATAAATACTGACGGTGTTAACTGAGCGGTCCGAGATCACTTTGATATCGGATTCTTTTTTGGAGATGGCTTTTTGCGAACGAATGTCATTGACCCGAACCACCAGTTTTTCTCCATTTCCAACATTGCTGACGCGGACGAAGATTTCCGGATTCAAATTGACTTTGTGATCATGAGTGCATCCAAGTGCTGAAAGAGAAATGAGTATTCCGAGAAATACCCACATTAGCGGATAAGAAAAACCTGTAAGTCGGGTATTACCCGGGGTTTTGACAACAGGGGATATTCTTGTCATGGTCGACCCTTTGGAAGGTTTGACGCTGAAACAGGGGCGGATAGAAAACTATCCCATAACTCTCCTGTCGGGTCGTAGTCTACTACAAATCATCGGATTTGTTGTTTTCGAATATGCTCTTTTGAGCGTTTTGCGGGTAGGAATGGGTTTAAAAACAGCTCTCAGCCATATTTCCTGATATTGCTTCCGATCTTAGCTGGTCAGGAATTGGGTGAGTTTGGGATCTTCCAGTACTTGATGTAAAAGCTGAGTGAGACCGTAATTTATAATTTTTTCGGTTTCAATTTTTTCGGGGATCGTTGGATAAGAGTTTTTGATGAAAAACTCGTACTCGTTTCCATAAGCCATGCCCCGGTTCTTGGCGGATACTTTTATTTTGGAACGAAGCCGTGCCTGGATAGAGGGTAGCGTGCCTGTACGGGTTTTGTCCTTCCGTAGCCGAAGGTCCAGCTTGGTAATGTAAATAGTCAATTCGCGAAAGCTGCCGGTTCCTTTGCCCTCTGTATCATAGCCCTGTTTTTGGAAAGCTTCCGTCGCTGTCTCCTGAAAATTGTTGTCCAGTCTGAGTGAAGGATGGTAGTCCTTGACAACCAGAGCCCGGCCGGATCGAATTTTCCGTTCGGAATCTTTTTTTAACAGAATATTGCGCCTTCTTTTATCCACTACAGATACCCTCAGGTTTTTGCCGCCACCTAAATCGGATTCGTGCACCAGTATTCTGGGATGAAGATCCAGAAAAGCTTTGTCTGCATTTTTTTTGGAGCAACCGCCCAGAGTTCCTGTTAAAAGCAAAAGACAGCCGACCATAAAAATAGCTTTGGATTTTTGCATAGCTTTCGTCCTGAGGATGTGAATTGAGTCTATCTTATTAATGTAACAGCTCATTTCCAGATTGCCACAGAAATCAAAAAGGAATGTAAGGCATTGAAATACAATGGCTTTTGGCTAAATGCGCTTACGCCTCGAAGGTCGGCCAATTAGAGGTGCTCTGAGAATTGATCAGGATTCTTTGGGCTTGGGTGCAGCGGCTTCCTGAGTTTGGCGGCGGAACAAATCCCGTCGGCTGACCAGCCGGTCGAGGAGCAGGAGTCCATCCAAGTGATCCAATTCATGTTGAACAGCCCGGGCTTCATAGCGTTCCATCTGATATTCCTGAGATTCGCCGAATTCGTTTTGAGCCCGGAGCGTTATGAATTTGGCGCGAGCCACGTTGCCAGTATACTCGGGAACAGATAAACAACCCTCACGGCCAACCGCTGACCCCTCCCGCGAGAGAATTTCCGGGTTGATTAGAACCAGCCGGCCGTGGTGTCTGATTTTGGGTTTGCAGGAGACATCCACAATCACGATGCGTTGAAGGCGTCCCACCTGGGGAGCAGCGATGCCGACGCCTCCGGGTCCAGCCCTCATGGTTTCTTCCAGGTCGAGGATGAAATTTCTCAAGGGTTCATCAAACTGCGTCACCGGTTTAGAAACCAGTTTTAACCGCGGATCAGGATAAACCAGTATATCAAGAACAGCCATGCACCTTACCCGATCAGCGTATCAATAGGTTCCAATTGAGTTTCCAACCCCTTTTCCTGCGCCAATTTTTGAAGCGCTTCTTCTAAAACCTCGATTCCCTGCTCCGCAATACCCTCGATGGTCATGATATATATGGGATGCTCTGCGGTGCCTCCGACATCGGATTCCAGATTCAGAATATTAAATCCTTTTTCGGCGAGTGCCCCAGCCGCTTCAGCGACAATACCGGACCGGTCTGCCCCGTAAACAGTGATACGGACGTCCGGATCCTTGTGGTGTAGCAATTCTCCTTCGATGGGATCCACATGATGGTGTAAATTGAAGGACCGGCAGGTTGGTTCAATCAAATCATTCATTGCCTGTTCGTTTCCGGCGAACTGTACCATGAGCATGACGGTAAAGTTCCCGCCCAAGCGCACCATCGAGGCTTCTCCCAGGTTACACTCTCCTTCGTACAGCGCACGGGTGATCCGGGCAACGATGCCGGAGCGGTCTTTACCTACTAAAGTCAGCATGAACCATTTTTTCATATAGATCCTTTTGGGGCAGTTTTAAGGTTAAAGAAACATGACACCCATTTAAAATATTGTCAAGTCATGGGATTTTCCCGTGCAGGACTTCCTTGTTTTAAAGCAACTCCTGGAAATCGATAGAGGCTTCTAATTGCTTCAATTTCTCCGGGGTAAAACTTTGAGTATTTAAATTTTTGATATACGGGAATTCCCCCAGAATTTTAGCTTCGGACAATTCCTCAATCAGGCGGGGTTGATCTTGCTCGATCGCGTCCGGAGCTTCGGGTCCGCTTCGATTGAAAATGACACCTTTTACAGGAATATCGTTTTGCTTTAGAACGTCCAAAGTCAACAGTGTATGGTTAAGGGTTCCCAGTTGATAACGCGCTACCACCACCACAGGCAAACCCAGATCGCGCATCAAATTCACTACACCATAATCACGGGTGATTGGAACCCGCGTGCCGCCAATACCTTCCACCAGCATCCAATCGTGTTTTCCTGCCAGCGTTCGGTACGCCGACAGAATCGTATCCAGGTCGATGGTGTAGTTTTCAATCGCGGCGGCCTGAAAAGGAGAGGCGGCGGGTTTCAGGCGAATCGGACATATCTGGGTTAAATCGTCCTCTATGCTGCCGCACTCCCTCAGAAAGAGTGCATCGGAGTTAGACGCAGAGCTACACTCGCGATCCACCCCGGTTTCGATAGGTTTCATGACTCCCGCTTTCAGTCCCTGATGGCGAAGCCAAGCCAGAATCGTTGCTGTTATTACGGTTTTTCCGACTCCAGTATCCGTCCCGGTAATGAATAATCCCTGTATTGGCATGCTTTATCCTGTTTCAAAAAGGTCTATTGTAGGGAAGGACAGGGAGAGATGCCATCCTTTATTTTCACGTGATTTCTGTCGGCCGGAGCTCCGGGATTTTGGAAGGCATCTAATTTCTGCTATAATTTTGCTTGGGAAAAATGTCTTTGGATTTTTTCAGGAGAGTCGGATCATGAGTTCGAAGCTGGAAATCACATGCCCCTGTTGTGATGCCAAATTGCAGGTGGATCAAAAAACCGGTGAGGTGCTCTGGAAAGAGGAGAAGAAAAAGGAATTCTCGTCTCTTTCTGATATGGTCCACGACCTTGCTGAACATCAGAAAGAGAGCCAGTCCAAGTTCAAAAAACAAAAGGAACTGGAGAAGGATAAAGCCCGCATCCTGGCAGAGAAATTCAAGGAAGCGCAGAAGAACGTCGACAAATCCGACGGCAAACCCCTCCGCGATTTTGATCTGGATTAATTATAGATCCACGGTCAACCCATCATAGGCCAACTCCACATTATCCGGTAAATCCCGGCTGACCGCTTCATGATCGAATTTGTGATTGATATGGGTAAGAATGGCCCGTTTGGGTTGGAGTTCGGCAATAGCCTCTAGTGCTTCGCTCAGGCAGAAATGCGTGGCGTGGGGTTCAAAACCCAGAGCATTCAGGGCAAGGACGTCGAGCCCGGATAGCGTTTCCTTGGTTTTGTCCGGCAGACCGCTACAGTCAGTCACATAAGCCGCGTTATTGACCTTGTAACCCAGAATCGTCATTTTGCCGTGAGTGATGTCGACGGGTGTAATTTGAACACCGCCCAGGGAAAAGGGCTGGCCGTCCAGCGTGATCATGTCCAATTTCGGCACTCCTCCGCCCATCGGTTTTTCTCCATTGAAGATATAACTGAAATTCTTCTGAATGGCGGCCAGGGTCATGGGGTTGCCGTAACAGGGGATAACGGTTTTGTTGAAGAAGTTGAAGCATCGTAATTCATCAATGCCGTGCACATGATCGGCGTGATGATGGGTGTACAGCACTCCGTCGATCTGCGTGATATTGTGCTTCAAACATTGCTGCCGGAGATCCGTTGAAGTGTCGATCAGGACATTGAATCCGTTATTTTGGATCAGTGCGGAAGCCCGGAGACGCTTGTTGCGTGGGTCGTCCGATTTGCAGACGTTACAGGGACAGCATAGGCTGGGAATGCCGGTCGAAGTACCGGTTCCCAGAAACAGAATTCGCATGGCTTATATCAATGCTTGATATCGCATGCCACACCTGCTGCCGAGCAGGGATTGGACTCAAACTGGATTGTGGAATGCGTAATGTTAAACTTGTCTTTCAAAAGAGTTTCAATGTCTTTCAATATGGTTTCCACCTGGTTGACCTTCTGGTCATTCACCAGTGCATGAGTGCTCAAAGCATAAATGTTCGAACAAATCGACCAGACATGTAGTTCATGAATGTCCTTGATTTCGGGAATGGAGGTCAATTCTTTTTCCACTTCCTGAATGCTGATTCCTTTAGGTACGCCTTCCAGTAGAACGTGGAATGCATCGCGAATGATGGTTTGGGCGCCCCAGATCAATACCAGGGCCACCACCGCTGCTATGATTGAGTCCAACGCATACCATTGCGTCATCCACATGGCCACGCCTCCCAGGATCACCGCAACGGACGCCAGGGAATCTCCGATCACATGGTAAAAAGCTCCCTTCAGGTTCAGGTCATGGTTGTGTGTGTTATGAATCGGATCTTTCAGAAAATAAAGCACACACAGATTGGTTATAAGACCGATCGTCGCTACAGAGATTACGATCAGGCTTTGGACTTCCTGCGGATGGGTGAAACGGTGGTAGGCTTCCCACAGGATTCCCAGGGCCATCAGCAGCAGCAAAATGCCGTTGGCCAGGGCGGCAAGAATCTCCACCCGGTGATACCCGAAAGTTTTGGTTCGGGTTGAAGGTTGTGCGGCAATGGTAAGGGCGATCAGGCTCAAACTGAGGGCAAATGCATCCGTCAACATATGAGCGGCATCGCTCAACAGAGCGAGGCTGTGAGCCATGATTCCACCGGCGACTTCCACGCCCATTACGAAAAACACTAATATCAGCGCAATTTTTAGTCTTTTTTGGATAGCTGGAGATTCCATGTTTTTTCGCAACTTTGGCTGGGATAGCACATCTAAAAGAGGCGATATCGGTCCCATCAATCAATATACCTTTGATTAGCATTTTATGTGTCCCTTGGGGGGCTGTCAATGCCCCGGTGACGGGGTTTTTTCGCCGAAACAAGGATTTGAACGCACTGAGGGGTTTGTGATAGATTGTACCCCTTCTTTTCCATTTGAAACATTGATCACCTAAGAGGAGTTGAAAATATGGCGACATTAGTTGCGAAACCTGCCCCTAATTTCAAGGCGCAGGCTGTAATGCCGGATGGCAGCTTCAAAGAAATTCAGTTGTCCGACTATAAAGGGAAATACGTCATTTTGTTCTTTTACCCATTGGATTTTACATTTGTCTGCCCGACGGAGATTATCGCGTTCAGCACTCAAATTGATGATTTCAAAAAACGCAACACGGAAGTTCTCGGAGTTTCCGTCGACAGTCATTTCTCCCATCTCGCTTGGCGTAACACGGATCGCAAAGTCGGCGGGTTGGGCCAGATTGATTATGCTCTGGTGGCCGATCTGGATAAAAAAATCAGCGAAGATTACGGTGTGCTGGCAGACGGCGGAATTGCTTTCCGAGGTCTGTTTTTGATCGATAAAGACGGTATTGTCCAGCACTCGTTAGTCAACAACCTTCCTCTGGGACGCAGCATCGATGAGGCGGTCCGTATGGTGGACGCCCTTCAGCACCACGAGCAGCATGGAGAAGTCTGTCCGGCCAACTGGAAAAAAGGTGAGGATGCCATGAAGCCGGGGCCGAAGGAATCCCAGGAATATTTCAAAAGCCACAATTAACCCTCCTGCCCGGAGGGGGAACGGGCTGACCGGTAACGGCAACCGAGACCCTCTGGGCGCTAGCGGAGTTCCTCTGCGGGTAATATATAACCTTGGCTGGCTAAGGTAACGGTGCATGTGTAATACCAGCACCGTCGAAATTGGGTCCAGCGTCACGCTGGCCTTTTTTTCTTATGATTCTTATCACTAATGATGATGGTTTTTATGCCAAGGGAATCCAGGCATTACGGTCGGGGTTGGCCGAAGTTGCCGATGTTCTGGTGGTGGCTCCGGAGTCTGAGCAGAGTGCTGTTGGGCATGCCATCACCCTGTCCAATCCCTTGAAGGTCCAAAAGGTGGAAGAGGGCAGTGAACTGCGGGGCTATGCCGTCAATGGCACCCCGGCCGATTGCGTGAAAATCGCTGTCACCGAACTTCTGGACGAGCCTCCGGAACTGGTGATTTCCGGGGTCAACCAGGGAGGTAACCTCGGCACTTGCGCTATTTATTCGGGAACGGTGTCGGCCGCGACAGAAGCGGCGATCATGGGTTTACCCGCTATCGCAGTCTCCCTGAATTCGTTTGAGTTTCAAGACTTTTCTCCCGCAGTTGATTTTGTCAAGAAGCTGTATCCTCAGGTTCTCTCCAACGGATTGCCCGAAGGCGTGTCTTTGAATGTCAATGTGCCCGCCGTTTCCCGAGACCAAATTAAAGGGGCGGTAGTGACCCGCCAGGGGAAATCGCGCGTTATAGAAACCTTCGATAAACGGGTGAATCCGCGTAATGAGACTTATTACTGGCTGGCGGGGGAGATGAAGTTTGACGAGGTGGAAAAAGGCACCGACTGCGAAATGGTGGAGGAAGGATACATTTCCGTGACTCCCATCCATTTCGACCTGACCCATTTCCAGGCCTTGGACAACCTGAAGGGTTGGAATATCAATTTCTGACACAAAAAAAGCGGACAACCGGAAAGCTCCGGCCATCCGCTGATTTATTAGCCTCGGACTCAGGTTGCCGGGGTAGCAGCGGCAGCTTCGTCGCGCATTGCCTCTTTGCGGCTGAGTTTGACTTTACCGTTGCGGTCCACGTCGATCACCTTGACCATGATCTCGTCGCCCTCTGATATCTCGTCGCTTACTTTTTGTATGCGGCGGTCACAGATTTGCGAGATGTGCACAAGGCCGTCGGTGCCCGGTAAAATTTCGACAAAGGCCCCGAAATCCATGATCTTCTTGACCTTGCCCATATAAACTTTCCCGACTTCGACATCCTGGACCAAATCCTGAATGATCTGGATGGCCTTGGTAGCCGCTTCCTCGTCGTGCGAAGCGATATTGACCTTTCCATCGTCATTGATATCGATGTTGACTCCGGTGCGGTCGATGATGTCCCGAATCACTTTACCGCCCGGTCCAATGACGTCGCGGATTTTATCGACAGGCACCTTGATAGTGGTGATGCGAGGTGCATATTTGGACATCTGAGAACGTGAGGTATCGAGCGCTTTGGCCATTTCGTCCAGAATGTGCATCCGGCCTTCTTTAGCCTGAGACAACGCGGTTTCCATCAACTCGTGAGTCAGTCCTGCAATTTTGATGTCCATTTGCAAGGCGGTGATCCCATTACGGGTACCGGCCACTTTAAAGTCCATGTCTCCCAGATGATCTTCCGTTCCCAGGATGTCGGACAGGATGGCAACCCGGTCTTCTTCTTTGATCAATCCCATCGCAATACCCGCAACCGGGGCTTTAATGGGGACGCCGGCATCCATCAGCGACAGGGAACCGCCGCATACGGAGGCCATTGAGGAAGAACCGTTCGATTCCAGAATGTCAGACACTACTCGGATGGTGTAAGGAAAGGTGTCCTTGTCGGGAAGCATCGGAGTGAGGGCGCGTTCCGCCAGCATCCCGTGGCCGATTTCCCTTCGTCCGGGACCCGACAGGAATTTCACTTCTCCCGTACAAAATGCCGGGAAATTGTAATGCAGCATGAAGTTTTTGGTGCCTTTGAACTCCAGGTTGTCCAGCCGTTGTTCATCCGAGCTGGTTCCCAGGGTGGTGGTGACCAGTGCCTGGGTTTCGCCGCGAGTGAAAATGGCTGACCCGTGGACTCTCGGCAAATAGCCGACCTGGCTGGTGATATTGCGGACTTCATTGAGGTCTCGTCCGTCAATACGTTTCTTTTCGCCCAGGATCATGCTGCGCATGGCTTCCTTCTCCACATCATGAAATATCCCGCCCAATGTCGATTGAAGGTCCTCATCGGCATCAGGGTTGAACTGGGATGTCATGCTTTCTTTGACCGCAGCAGTGGCATCAATACGCTCCTGTTTACCTGCGATGCGCATGGCGTCGGCCAAACCCGGACGGATGGCTTCGGTCACCTTGCTGACCAGCGCGTCGTCGGTTTCCACCGGTGCAATTTCGGTTTTTTCCTTGCCCATCATTTCCCGAAGTTTGATCTGGCCTTCCACGATTTTTTTAATGTGTCCGTGTCCAAACTCCAGCGCATTCATCATGACGTCTTCGCTCAGCTCGTTGGCTCCGGCTTCAACCATGACAATGGCATCGGCCGTACCGGCCATCACCAGATTGAGGTCACTTTCCTGGGTTTCTTCGTACGTCGGATTGATGATAAATGCTCCGTCTTTCCGGCCCACACGTACGCCGGCAACCGGATTCTCAAAAGGAATGTCGGATACCAGTAAGGCGGCAGAGGCGCCGGAGATGGCGTTTACATCGGGGGAATTTTCCTGATCGTGGGAAATAACAAAACAGACGATTTGCGTTTCATTGCGGAACTCGTCGGGAAACATGGGCCGGATGGGCCGGTCGATCAATCGGCAGATCAAAGTTTCCAGATCGCCGGGCCGGGCTTCCCGTTTGAGATAGCCGCCGGGAATACGTCCCGCGGCATAGGTTTTTTCTCGATAATCTACAGTGAGAGGAAAAAAGTCGATTCCTTCTCGTACGCTTTTGGCCATGGTCGCCGAGACCAGGACCATGGTGTCTCCGTATCGGACGATAACACATCCGTTGGCTTGTTTTGCCAGCCAACCGGATTCGAATGACAAAGTTTTTCCATCTAGGTCAATCTCTACTTTTTGTTGCATTAAATACTCTCCAATTTCTTAATCCTTGAGGTAGGATTTTAATTAACGGCGGATGCCCAATTCTTTGATGATAGTCTGATACCGTTGGGCATCCTCTCTTTTGAGATAGTCCAGAAGTTTCCGCCTTCTATTGACCATACGAATCAAGCCGTGGCGGGAATGGTGATCCTTGCCGTGGGTTTTGAAATGGTCGTTTAAATAATTCAATCGTTCGGTCAATAGCGCGATCTGGACCTCTGAGGATCCGGTATCTTTCTCATTAATCTGATACTTGGTAATAATGTTGGTTTTTTCTTCCTTGGTGAATGACATTTTAAAAACCTCCTCTTTCAGTCTATGATGGGAGGGTTGTTGAATGTTTTCGTAGAGAAAATTCTTTAAGGGGAATCTTCCCTGCGAAAACATTCCAACCGGAATGTCTCCCATGTCTTGTTAAATATAAATAGGCTTCTCTCTAAACCAGTACTCGTTTCAATTTAAATGCAGTGTCCCGGGGATCCAGTTTTTGAAACCCCTCCTCATCCACCACCGGTTCAACAATAGCGGCAACCCGCCCGTCATCTCCAGTGACCCGGAGGTTGGTTCCAGGCCGGAAGTGCTCGGGTGTTTCCATCACCGCGATTTTGGTCAATGGCTTGCCGTGGGCGATGGAGGCGATGTAATCCGGGGTGACTTTGATCTCCGGAAGAAAATCCAGAACGGTTTCCGTTTCCAGCAGCTTTTGGGCCAGGGTCCCGTTATCCCGGGCCTGACTCAACTCCTCAATGGTCAACGAAGACTGTACATCGAAGTGGCCGACCTGCTCCCGGACCAGTTGGGACATGTGGGCTCCGCAACCGAGGGTCTGGCCGACATCATGGCACAGGGTACGGATATACGTTCCTGCGGAGCATTTTACCCTGAAGATGACCCGATTGTCCTCTTTTTTGAGGAAATCTATGAAATAAATCTGCAAAGTTACGGGTTTTCTTTCAGTTTTTAGGCCGTTTCTCGCCAATTTGTACAGCGGAATCCCGTTCTTTTTCTTGGCGGAATACATCGGAGGCGTCTGCTCCTGTTCTCCCTGAAAACCGGCTAAAACCTCTTTCACAGCCTGTTCAGTGATGTGGCTGGCGTCTCTGGTGGCCACGACTTGGCCGGTGGCGTCCTGAGTGTCGGTTTCAACGCCAAGGGTCATGGTGGCCAGATACACCTTGGGGAGGCTCACCAGGAACTGAATCAGCCGGGTGGACCGGTCGAGGCAGATCGGCAGCACTCCCTCGGCTTTGGGGTCGAGGGTGCCGATATGACCTGCTTTTTTGACCTTGAGCGCTTTTTTAACCGATTGCACCATAAAAAAGGAGGATGGGCCCACGGGTTTGTACAGGTTCAGGATATTATTCATGGTTCCATTCACCGATAATTTTGGTGATTTTTTCGACATGGTCCGCCGCTTCATCCAGTTTGAAGTGCAGTTCAGGGATGTGCTTCAGGTATAGATTTTTGCCGAGAGAACTCCGAAGGAATCCCTTGGCGCTATTCAACCCCTCGATCGATTTTTCCTTTTCCTCTTCACTGCCCATGATGCTGACATACACTTTGGCATTCTTGAGATTGTCGCTCAATTCAATGCGGGTGACGGTTACGAAACCGATACGGGGATCCTTCAGGCCATGCTGAATCAGCTTGGAGATTTCCTCCAGGAGCAACTCCTGAACTCGTTGTGAACGTTTATATCGAAACATAAAAGTTGTTTTATCTTTTAATCTGCGTAGCCGTTATCGACTTTAATGATTTCTGTCTGGCAGTCGGTCATTTCCGCCAAGTGCATATTGTCGACGAAGTTCACCACCTGTTTAAGTAATCCGTCCAGATACTGCGGGTCCGCATTGACGGCGGCTATTCCCAGATGAATGTTTTGCCAGATGTCCTGGTCTCCGACTTCCGCTACAGATACATTGAATTTGTTCTTCAGCCGGTCTTTGATGGCTCGAATGACCTTTCGTTTGCCTTTTAGCGAATTGTTGCCGTGTAAAAAAAATTTTAATGAACAGTACCCAAGATTCATAGCGCATCCTTTGGCTTCCAAGCCAGCGATCAAGGGGCTACTTCCTCCAGAACAAACGGCTCGACGATATCGCCTTGTTTCAAATCCTGGTATTTGTCCAATGCCAACCCGCACTCGTAACCCGACGCGACTTCTTTCACATCGTCTTTGAAACGTCTCAGGGATTGGATCTTGCCTTCGTAAACCACCACATTGTCTCTGACCAGCCGGGCTTTGCTGTTGCGCTCGACGGTTCCGGAAATAACCTGGCACCCGGCAATCACCCCGATTTTAGGCATTGAAAATACTTTTCGCACCTCGGCCCGTCCCATGATTTTTTCACGGAATGTTGGCTCAAGCAGGCCTTCCAGAGCTTTTTTGATATCTTCGATGGCATCGTAAATGATGCTGTACAGCCGCACGTCCACTTTTTCTTTGGCGGCCATGGCCTCTGCTTTGAAGGTGGGCCGTACATTGAATCCGATAATCAAAGCGTTGGAAGCGCTGGCCAAAAGAATATCCGATTCGGTGATACCCCCCACAGCATCGTGAATGATTTTCACCCGCACCTTGTCGGTCTCCAGTTTGTTGAAGGCTTCCTGGACTGCCTGAATGGAGCCCTGGACATCGGCCTTGATAATCAGGTTCAACTCGTGAATTTTTCCTTCAACGATTTGCTGGTGCAGGTCTTCCATAGTGATACGCGGTTTTTGAGACAGGACCGATTCGCGTTTCCTTTGAATCTTCAAGTTGCTGAGCTGACGAGCCCGTTTCTCGTCGCGAACGACCAGAAAAGGATCGCCGGGAGACGGCACTTCCGGAAGACCAATAACTTCCACCGGTGTGCTCAGAGACGCCTGCGGGATTTCTTTGCCCTGGTCGTTCACCATGGCACGTACTTTTCCGAAGTAATTTCCCGCAATAAACGGATCCCCAATTCGGAGTTTGCCTTTTTGAATCATTAGAGTCACAACCGGACCTCGTCCTTTGTCCAGATGGGATTCGATAATGACACCCCGTGCTCCGAGTTTCGGGTTCGCTTTCAATTCCATGACCTCGGCCTGCAGAAGGATCATCTCCAGCAAATGATCGATGCCCTGGCCTTCCTTGGCGGATACAGAGGTGAAAATTGTTTGCCCTCCCCATTCTTCCGGAAGAAGTCCCTGGTCCGCGAGCTGTTTTTTGACTTCATCGGGCTTGGCGTCGGGTTTGTCGATTTTGTTGATGGCCACGAGCAGGGGAACGCCTCCCGCATTGGCGTGGTGAATGGCTTCCAAAGTTTGCGGTTTAATACCATCGTCCGCTGCGACCACCAGCACAACAATATCGGTGACCTGCGCCCCGCGGGCCCGCATGGCGGTAAAAGCTTCATGGCCCGGTGTATCGAGAAAAGTAATAGTGGAATCCTTGATTTTGATTTGATAAGCGCCAATGTGCTGAGTGATTCCTCCGGCTTCGTCTCCGGTAACATTGGTTTTCCTAATGGCATCCAAAAGAGAGGTTTTACCGTGATCCACGTGCCCCATAATCGTAACGATCGGGGGACGGGGAATACGGTCTTTTTCCAAATCCTCTTCTTCTTCCTCCTCAAAGCCGAGTTCCGACTCAGGCGTGATCACCTCCACTTCGAATCCTCTTTGGTCGGCGATTTTGGAGGCAACTTCCAGGCTCAGGCTTTGGTTGATGGTGGCCATAGAACCCAGAGCCATCAAATCCATGATGATGTCGTTAGCCGTGCATTTTAACTTTTCAGCCACATCGCGTAGAGGCATGTTGTCCATCAATTGGACGACTTCAAATCCTTCTTCAACCGGCTCTTCGATCGGAGCGATTTCCTCTGGTTGCTTTTCCTTGGCCTTTTGGGGAGGAGGTGATTTGGGTTCTTCTTTTTTCTTTTTGGCTGCCGGTTTTTCCTTGGGGGCTTTCGATTCCTTCTTTTTCTTTTCCGCTTCTTCCGGTTTGACGACGACTTTCAGGCCCAGTTTTCGGGATGCCTTTTGCTTGTCGGAATCAGTTTCTTCCTTTTTGGCTTCAACGGTTTTTGCTTTGGCCTTGGGTTTGGTTTTAGCCTTGGGTTTGGCAGGGGTTGCTTTGGCTTTTTTAGCCTCTTCCTTGGCTTTCTTTTCCTGGTCGGCTTTCTTTTTGGCGGCTGCTTTGGCAGCCGTTTTCGCGGTGATCGGCTTTGCTACCGTGGACTCTTTTTTCTTGGCGGCTGCTTTTTTGGTCGTTGCTTTTTTCTTTTTTTTGGTAGCCGACTTATCCGTAAACAAACCACGGACATACTCCGCCACCTCGCCATCGATGGAACTCATGTGATTCTTGACCGGGACGTCCTTCTTCTTGAGCTCGTCGATGATTTTGTCGTTGGGAATATTGAGTTCCAACGCCAATTTATTGATTCTGATTTTTCCCAATGAAAGTTCTCCTAATGCTGTAAGGGAAAAGCAAGCGACAGGTTATTTACCCATGGCGATTTCCTTCTTAAACATTTTCAAATTTTTCCATGTGCAGCCGGGCCTGTTCGACCAGACTGTTTGCCAATTCCTCGTCAATTCCTTCCAATGCAAATAATTCGTCTGCCGGAGTGACTGATAATTCAGCAATGGTTTGAAACCCATTGCTTTCCAAAGTCTGAATAATGGCCGGATCCACCTCTGGAAGATCGCTTACCGGGAACTCCTGATCTTCTTCCGTTTCTTCGATCTCAGAGGAAACCTCTGTTGTTTCGATTTCCTCTTCGGGCTGAAGGGCGGTATCAGCATCCTCATCTTCAGTAGAGACTTCTTCCTCAGCAGGTGCCGCTTGCGCCATCTGTTTCACATAATCTTTGGAAAACTCATAAATGGTTTCGGCTTTTTTAGGTCCAATGCCGGTAATCTGGGTCAGCCCTTCGATACCTCGTTCCAGGACTTCCTCAAAACTCACGACGTTATTCGTGAAAAGTATGGCAACAATTTTTTCTCCGAATCCTTTGGCATTCTTGATGACCTCAAGAAAATCTTCCGTCGAGGATTCCTTGAGAGGTTTCAGGCCGGAAGCTTCCAGCAGGTCACCTGCTTCGGAGCCATTTTTGATATCGATCTTCCATTTCACCAGTTTTGCGGCGAGTCGAACATTCTGACCTTTTTTCCCTATGGCGAGAGACATTTGGTCGTCCGCCACGATAATCGTCATATGGTTCTCTTCTTTATCGGAAATCACCCGTGTGATTTTGGCCGGGCTCAGCGCATTCCGTATGAACACTTCAGGGTCTTCGGAGTACTCAACGATATCGATTTTTTCTCCACGCAGTTCCTGGACAATGGCTTGAACACGCATACCGCGCATACCGACACAGGCGCCGACCGCATCGATGTCCCGGTCGTTGCTGCGAACGGCGATTTTTGTGCGGCCGTTGGGTTCGCGTACGATGCCCATGATCTCGACCATGCCTTCGCTGATTTCGGGCACTTCCAGTTCGAACAGGCACTGAATGAGTCCCACGTGGGTTCGCGAAAGAATAACCAGGGCATTTTTAGATGTCTTTCGAATGTCTACGACATACGCACGAATCCGGTCACCCCGGTTAAAGGTTTCACGGAATACCTGTTCCCGCCGAGGGAGGACGCCTTCGGCCTTTCCCAGCTCAACAATGATGTCTCCGTGTTCAAAACGCTGAACGATACCGTTGATCAGGTCGCCTTTTCTTTCCTGGAATTCGTTGTAGGTGATTTCAATTTCAGCTTCCCGGACTTTTTGCAGGATGACCTGCTTGGCAAGTTGAGCCGCAATGCGGCCTAGATCCCTGATTTCCTGTTTGACCAGAACGATCTCTCCAACTTGAGCCTCGGGAGAAATTTTGACAGCATCTTTCAGCAGGATTTGATTATCCGGATCTTCTACGGAGTCAACAACAGTTTGTTCTGCCCAGATTTCCGCTTCACCGTTTTCTTCATTGAACCGGCTTACGATATTTTCCACATGCGGAAGCTTTTTGCGCGCAGCGGCTTCCACCGCGGTTTTGACGGCGTCGACCAGAAAATCCTTGTCGATGCCTTTTTCCCGGCACAATTGCTCAATGATGTGAATGACTTCAATGCTCATAATCGTTAAAATTCTATTTCCAGTTTTGCTTTGGCAATCTGATTTCTGGGAATTTCCACACGCTGACTATCGATATCCAGAAACAGTACGTCCTTCTGGAAATCCCGTATGGTTCCCTTAAAGTTCCTTTGCTGATGAATGGGAGTGTAGGTGGTTACATGGGCGCGTTTGCCCTTGAACCGAAGAAAATCCTTTTCCTTTTTTAGAGGCCGGTCTAATCCGGGTGAGGAAACTTCCAGGACATAACTTGAGGGAATGACTTCTTCCACCTCAATCAAATCTTCAATTTGGCGACTGACCCGTGTGCAATCGTCAACCGTGACTCCACCTTCTTTATCGATAAATATTCTCAGAAACCAGTTTTTGCCTTCTTTTTTATACTCAACGTCGACCAGTTCAAGGCGGTTCTCATTGATGATTGGAGTCACCAGCTCTTCGATGGATTCCGTAACCGAGCCCTTACCCATTTTCAAGGCTCCCATATTTGAGAAAGAACAAGAACCAATGATCAATATAATTCAAATGACATTCTTCGAAATGTTCGAAGACAGAAAAACGATATAAATTTTTGATTATTAAGGCTCATACAAAAAAAGCGGGCCAGAGAGCCCGCTTAGCAGCCCTTTAAATTTGAATTGATTTTACATAATCCCCGCAGAGCCTGCAAGGGAAATGTCATTTTGGGGCTGGAGTATCAGGAGTTTTTGAGCCGATTGGGGATATCCTGGAGACCGGCAGGGAAGTCGATAAGCTCGGAAATCCCCGTTTTTCTTGACTTTACCTCAACCTGACTGTTTTCAAGATTTTTTGGGCCGATGATGATCTGGAGAGGGATTCCCAGGAGTTCCGCGTCCTTGAATTTAACCCCCAGTCGTTCCGGGCGGTCGTCCAGCAAGGTTTCGACCCCCAGGTCTCCAAGGATTTTGTAGGCCTCTTCGCAGGCGGCGCGTTGGCTGTCCTCCTCAAATTTGACTGGAATCACCACGGCTTGAAAGGGGGCGAGAGGGGCGGGCCAGATGATCCCCTTGTCATCGTGATTCTGTTCGATGGCCGCAGCGGCAGTGCGGCCCACGCCGATGCCATAACATCCCATGATCATCGGATTTTCTTTGCCATGCTCGTCCAGATAGTGAGCCTTCATGGAGGAGCTGTATTTGGTGCCCAGAATGAAAATATGTCCGACCTCAATGCCGCGTTTTACCTGATAGCATCCGCTGTCACATTTAGGGCAGGGATCGCCTTCCTGAACTTCATGGAGGTCGCCCACCTGCACGGTTTCGATATCCCGTTCGAACTGAACTCCGGTGTAATGGGCGTCCTTGCTGTTGGCGCCGGTCACGAAATTATGCATGACGGCCACTTCGTGGTCGGCATAAATTTTCATGTCCAGTTTTACAGGGCCGATGAAACCGCAGGGAATTTTGGTTTTGGAAGTGATCAGTGATTCGGGTGCTGCGTGGAGCCAGTCGCACCCGATCAGGTTTTTGAGCTTGACGGCGTTGAGTTGCCGGTCGCCGCGTACCAGACCTGCCACCAACCCGTCTTCATTTTCCATGACAATAGTTTTGACGATTTGCTCCGGTGAAACCTTAAGAAATTTTGTTACATCTTCAACCGATTTTTTCCCGGGAGTGGGTATTTTTGTTAAGTCTTCCAGTTTTTTGGGTGGATCGGTTTTCTCAGGGATACGTGCGGCGGCTTTTTCCACGTTGGATGCGTAGTCGCAGCTGTCGCAGAACGCGACGGCATCTTCTCCCGAATCGGCCAGCACCATGAACTCGTGTGAAAAGCTGCCGCCAATCGTGCCGCTGTCCGCTTCCACCATTTTGAATTCCAACCCGCATCTCCGAAAGACATTGGAATAGGCTTGTTTCATGTTTTCGTACATGTCCTGAACGCTGGCTTCCCCGGCATGAAAACTGTACGCGTCCTTCATCATGAACTCGCGTCCGCGCATGACGCCAAATCTCGGCCGCACTTCGTCGCGGAATTTGGTTTGAATCTGGTAGGTGAGTAACGGAAGTTGCCGATAAGACTTGATCTCGCCGCGGATGATATCGGTAATCACTTCCTCGTGCGTGGGTCCGTAGCAGAACTCGCGGTCGTGGCGGTCGTTGAGCCGCAGGAGTTCTTTTCCGTACAGTTCCCAGCGTCCGCTTTCCTGCCACAGCTCGGCAGGCTGGATGCTGGGCATGAATACTTCTTGTCCGCCAATGTTGTCCATCTCCTCGCGGATGATCTGTTCCACTTTTTTCAGTACGCGCAGGCCGAGGGGCAGGATGGAATAAATTCCTGCGGCCAGTTGCCGGATCATCCCGGCGCGCACCATCAATTTGTGGCTGATCACTTCAGCATCGGCTGGGGAGTCTTTCAGTGTGGGTATGAATAGTTTCGAATAGTACATGGAGCTCTTTCAGGTTAACGGGCCAAGCGAATGGAGATTATGCAGAAAACGGAAGCATAAATCAATGCGTGGAAATTTCCGAGGGATGTTCCTGTGCGATGAACAATTCGTTGGCCAGTTCGATGTCCTTGGGGAAATGGATTTCCAGCCAGCCTTTGTGGATTTCCAGGTAGTGGACGTTGAAGCCGCGGTCGATCATCTCCTGGATCAGGTCGGTCAGTCGGAACTGGGAAACGTCCTCCGCTTCCTGGACTTTGCCTTCCTGATTTTTCAGTACGTCGTGATAGGTCTGCAGAAACTGTTCGGCCCCGGTCTTCGAGAATTTGGCGAGGCCGATGAACTCGTGCGTGGCTGACGAGGGATCGATATTTTTACCGATTTTGGCGACGGTGTTCTGGTGGACAAAGTTGATGCTCCGTCGGGTGCGATTCTGCAGGTTGCGGCTGATCACATAATCGGTTGCTTTTCCCTCCACCGATTCCAGGTATTGAATGGAGTTGTCCAGCACGAGGACGATATCTTCTTTTGAGGCCAGTAATT
>JANQEK010000022.1 GCA_028278405.1 Nitrospinaceae bacterium | reverse complement strand
GAGCACATAGAACGTTGAAAAACCCACAAAACCCGTAAACGACAGCACCATGTCGTCCAGACCGTTGTTGTCCAGATCGCCTATGGCCATGGCGTCTGGGGGCAGGTCGATCAACAGGAAGGGAGGGTTATCATCAATGCCCAGCCAGAGGCCGTCGGCACCGAAATCGAGCATCAGGTCATCCAAACCGCTGCCGTCGAGATCGCCCACGGCGATCCTTAAAGCCGTCTTGCTGTCTAACAGGGTCAGTGCTCCCTGGTTGCGGGAGATCCAGGTACCTCCGGAACTGGTGGGACCGGTGCCGGAGGGAAAGCTCACGATCACATCATCTTCCCCGTTGCCGTCCACATCGGCGGTAGCGACCGCCTCTGCCGTCTCTCCGTGAATCAGGGACGCGGAGGTATTATCGTTAAAAACAGCAAACACTCCGGAAGGGAGGTTCAGGATAATGTCGTTGTTGAACTTTATAACGTTCTGCAGAAGGGTGGGTGAATAGCCCGATATAATCATGAAGTTTGTGGATGAGGCAGACCCCACAGGCATGGACTGTCCGATCGAGCTGTTCAAACTGAAATTGGCGGACGATGCACTCCCTCCGCCCGAATCCAGCACGTCCTTGTTCATGGTGAAATTGGCGCTGGACCGCACCACTGCGTGGGCATTGGCAGCGAACAGCAAAGTCCCAATGAGTATTGTTAAACCGATCACTCCGGCTTTCCGGAAATCACGACTCGTGATTCGAAGATTCTCATAAAATGGAATGCGCATTTTTTCCTCCATTGCCCTTTTATAAAAATTGTATTTTATGTTTGCACTCGATTCGGAGTAGAACATGACACTCTCCGGATCAAGACATCAACCATGAGGCGACTCGGCAACCTGCAAACGTTTGGTTTCACCGTTTGGGTTACCACGGCATGCTGCCCGAAGGCCCAAAGATCGCAACGTAGAATAACTCCAGGGTCGGGTGATTGTTTCTCAGTTTAATGACACCCGCGTTGCCGGAGCCTCGCAATACCCCAAATCCATTCGCGGCAACGTACTGATCTGAATCAACGTTAGTGGCCAGTATCAGGCTGTTGACGGTGCTACTGCCGGTCTCGAAAACAAAACCCTTGAGTGCGGTATTGCCGTCTTGCGCCATCCCAGTGAACATGGTGTAGTTAATCTGCTGAACACGGTCACCGAACACGATGCGAACGATCTGTCCACCTTCAGAACCGTTCCCGATCGTCACTGTGCCACCTACCGGCACGGTTCCCGAAAAACGGTGAGGCCCGATATCCCGACAATTGCCATCTCCTCTTAGATAGCTCCCGGTCGGACAGACCGTTCCCGCATTCGTATCTGTCACGACCGGGTCGCAGGTTCCATCCCCGTTCAGAAACGTTCCACTCGGACAGATATTTGCCGCGTTGGTGTCGGTATCGGCATCGACTGCGCACACCACAGTACCATTCGCTTGAATCACTCGAATGTACTGACCCACGGGACAAGATCCGGTCACCCGGCTCTGCAGGACGTTCGTGTCGGCGGAAATATTGACATCTCCCGAAGTGCCGCCCCCGGAGAGGCCGTTACCGGCGGTTACCCCAGTGATGTCGCCGCCGCTGTTGTCATCCGCCGCGCAGGCCCAGTTGCCTCCAGTAAATTTCGGGATCTCGCCGTCAGCGCAAGGCAGGGAGTTCAGTGTATCGTTTTCGACCGTCTTCGATCGGAAGGCGTAACCCACAGCGGTCAATGCTTGGCGTGGTGTCATTTCGGCATCAGCATCGACCTGAATTCCCAGAAACAAGGGGTCATCAAAAATCGCAGAGTTCAACGGGTTACCTCCGTCGGCTCCCAACTGGACATTGAACAGCCCGTTCGTCACCGTCACTGACTGTGTTTCCTGCCAAAAAATCGTTCCGGGCCCTGCATCGACATCGTACAACGTGAAAGTGATGTTTAACGTTGCGTTGACCGGGTTGCCGCCGGAATCCGACAACGATCCCTGGTAGTTGATGATCTGCGGAATCGCCGAAAAGACAGTCGACGTATAAAGAGTCAAAATTATAAGGATCGCTAAAACACAACTTCCATAGAAGCGCTTCAAGTCGGATTTCCCTTTTTCTTTTCTCATTTGTTTTTAATCCTTAAAAGTTTAGTCGTTACTCCAATACGAGGTCCTATTTCGTACAAACGCTGCATGTCACCTCTCGTTGGCTCACGTAGTTATTCACACACAGGGGATCATTCACACCCCCGGGACATTCCACTTCTGTGGTGTACAGCAGATTGCCAAGGGAACCTCCTCCCGCTGAACCGTTAAAAGAGGTAGGGGCCTGATCCACGCAAACATACTCACTGGTCGAATGCGTGTAATGTTTTGCCATCAAATATCCGGGGTACTCCGTGTTAAATCCCGTTGGGCAGCTGTCTTTCCCGGGTTGCATGAACATCACGGCGGCATTGCTCTTTTCGCAGACTGCGCAAGGAACATAGTGCATATGAAGTGCTGAAATGACTGGAACGGAGCCAACGGACCAGTATTGAGTCGCATAGAGCAACGCCCCGTTTTGATTACCATTGTCGAATTGGGCAAAAGTAGGGTCGAGAGCAAGACACAACTGGTTTCCGCCCGAACCCGATTGGGTGTATAGGCCGCCTCCGGTTATCCCCGCATAAACCAGGGTGGCGCCCGCGGGGCAGTCGGACCGTCCCCACCGGGTGTACAGAACGGAACGGTTGGCGTTTGCCTGTGCAACGGCGTTTGCTTGAATGGCGCTGGCTTCCAGACCGTCCAGCAGGTCGGCGTCGACCCCGCTGCCTGCGCCGCCCGCAATCTTGGCGGCCGTCACAGCATCGTCGGCAATTTCATTGGAAGTAACACCGTTGGCGGCAATCGAGAATGTGGTGCCGTTGAGTACGAGACCACTTCCTGCGGAATAGGTTGTGTTGGTATCAACGACGACCGGATCGCAAGTTCCATCTCCATTCAGAAAAGTTCCGTCCGGACAGATCATCGCGGCATTCGTGTCTGTGTCGGTATCCGTATCTGCCGCACAGGCCCAGGCGGTACCGTTCCATTTTGGGATCTCCCCACTGCCGCAGGAAAGCGAGTTCAGGGTGTCATTCTCAACCGATTGGGCTTTGATGGCAAAAGCCGCACTGGTGACGCGTTGACGCGGTGTCATCTCCGCATCGGTATCGATCTGGACTCCGAGGTAAACCGGATCGTTAAGAATAGAGGCGCTGAGCGGATTGCCCACCGTGTCGGCTCCCAACTGGACATTGAACAATCCATTCGTCACGTCCACCGACTGCGTTTCCTGCCAGAGGATCGTCCCCGGACCGGATTCGACATCGTACAGGGTGAATGTGATATTCACCGTGGCATTGACCGGGTTGCCCGTCGAATCGGAAAGGGACCCCTGATAATTGATAATTTCGGGAACGGCTGAAAAGACGATCGATGTATTCAGTAGCAATAGGGCAACAAGAATTAGTATCCGATTTGCATGGAATCGCCTGATTTTGAATTTCATGGGTTTCTCCTCAAGTGTAGTGCTTATCCGAATAAGATTTCCCTTTCCAAGGTGTATTGCTTATTTGAATATGGCTATATAAATCACTAAACGAAAACAATGTTCTGTTTTTGATAGACGTTTCACGTCACCTCAAAACACTGTTGGTATAAAAATTTGTTTTAGGGTACCGATATAACAACAAGGTTTTCCGATATAGTGAGGAGATGTTATTACTGAGCAGAAACTGTGTCAAGCCAATAAGGGCGTATTACAAGGAATGGAAATATCCATCACTATGGTAAGCAGTTGGTGTAGAAGCTATCAAAAAAGAGTGCTTTATTTTTTTTCGGCGAGGAAGACGGTGACATCGGGTTGAACCTGGTTCTCGGGGCACATCTTGCGGTGCTGGTTGAAGAAGGGCATATCGATCACCGGATCAAAATTGCGGGCGTGCAATCCATAATGTTCAAACAGACCGCGGATGGGACCGGGACCACACAGAAACAACATTCCTCCCGGTTTCAGCGCATCGGCTACCGATTTCAACATTCCCTCGGCAGCTTCCCGGTTCTGGTGGAACACGAAGGGTATCCATTTATAGATCATGCTGTAGGTTTTCTGGTACGCTTCGTCCACGCACTCGGCTTCGTTTAAAAACTTCACACGTTTCAGATTGTCGAGTTGCTTGCGTCCTGCAGCAAAATTCCACAACTGCTGGGCGTTCTTCACGGCGAACTCTGGATCGCCGTAGAGAACTGTCACTTCCCGGTCATGTGTGCAGTCGACGCAACCGGAGATGACACTGTCGAAGGTGTGCACGAGGACCGAGTCGACCGCCTCCAGCTTTTTCTCCATGTCGTCATTTCGCTCCATGTATTCGAAAATCTGGTCGAGCACCATCGGTTGCAGGGAGGCCTCGTCGATCAACGCTTCACCTTCCGGGTAGAAGGGGACAGTATAAAGAATTTTAACCGGGTCGGTCTCGGGTGTATTGCCGCCGAAAAAATGCTGCCAGCCGAATGGTGCTGCCGGTGGAGCCTTCGCAGGTGCTTGATCGGTCACACCCCATTGCTCAGCGATAGGAACCTCTTGTTGTTCTGTTCCGTCGTGCAAGGTGATCTGGCCATTAGTTACCGACATGTAACGTTGGCAGGAACCGAATCCGCCGCGTGCGGTGTTGATGTAGGAGATACCGATCGGGTCGTCGTACAACGTCAGTTTATAGAGATAACCGTCCTGCACGGTGAGACTCATCGACTGCACCGTGCTGAAATAACGCCATGGGGGATCAGACCGCGGGATCCACTCGATTTCGTGCGAGCGGTCGGTGTCCATGAACACGTCTATGGTATTTTCTCCTGCCGGTCCTTTCGGTGAAAAGAACGCCGAGAAAATATTGAACGCCTCTTTCGAAGGGTAGGTGGGAAGCCCCCGGTAGCGCAAAGGTGCTAACGGTGTTTCCCGCGACTGGTCCTCGAACAGGCCCCAGATTAACTCGAACACCGCACCGCCGCTTCCCGGAAGGGTCGATTGAAACAACTCCACCACCGGGATGAGGTCCAGCTTCTCCCATTGCACCGAAAACATGAAGCTGATGAAGACCGGGGTTTCGAACGTTCCGCCGGGCAGGGCATACAGACCATCCTTGTACAGGTTGACGTCGTATTCGCTCTCTCCAGTGGAAACGAAGTTTTCATCTTTGTAGAAATACTCCACTTCCGAGTGAGGCACCTGCCAGGCCTGTGCTGCTCCATGACGCAACTGGTTGAGGGTCATAGTTTCCCATCCCGGCTGGCCCTTGATGTTGATGTGGGTGGAGAATTTTTTAGCGCGGGGTTTGATGCCGACCCATTGCTGGCAGTCGAGCTGGCAGCGAGCCTGTTTCAGCTTGATTTCGTGGGTGGCTTCATCCGCCTCCCATTCCGCCTCATGGAGGGGATTGCCCTCCGGGTCGGTCATCAGGAAGCGCCGACCGAACGTGTTGTAGAACACGATGTGGCCGGTCGGGTAGATCTTGATGCGGATATTGGCTGGGGTAGATTTATCCCCCTCGAACCAGAATGTGGCCCCATTCCGGGTTTCGCTTTTGAGCCGGGTCAGCGGCTCCCGGAGGATCTCCGCCATGCGCTGGTTGGGCGGAAAACAAAGGTTTCCCTCGCGTGTGAGCGCCTCGATCAACCGGTCCTTGTCCATCAGTAAACCCTTTGAAAATGGTGATATTGGAACGAAGGGAGGATTATAAGAAGATCGTGAAGCCCTGTCAAACTTCCCAGCGCAATTCATAGAACCTCAAATTGAAAATCCACTATGCAAATATATTGGAGTAGTATAATGTTGCATAAAAAAATTGGGTAATCAGAATCTAGAAAAATAATTTGAATGTGGGGGCATTCATGGATGATTCTTTAAAATATCATACGGAGGGTGCAAAAAAGGCAGCAAGAATGATGGTTAGTTTTTTTATTCTTTTGCTTTTTTTACTAGTTTTCAGAATAGGCTACGACACATTTGTTGGTAGAAATGCTTTAAGGTCTAAAGAGGCGCTTGAGCAATTGATAGAGCTTGAAAGTAAGCAAAAAAAATTGAGCCAAGATTTAGTTATTAATAATTTTACAATTCAATTATTAAATGAAGAATTTGATGTGAATAAGCTAAGTAAATTGCTTTATTTGCCTCCAGACTCGTATGATCAAGCGATTGAAATTATAGGGGAGGAATTTCCTGATGTTGCCAATGGATTTTCAAGTTTAAGTGTAACTTCTGATGACAAAAAATTATTTATTAAAACTATTAAGGAATTAATTGGTAAACATTCTCTTGAAAATATGTATTGTTATGCGGGCGATTTTGTAAAAGAAGACTCGAGAAGAGTTTTTAATATAGCGTTAGGCAAAAGTTGGGAAAGAGTATTTGCGGAAGAGAAAACGTTCGAGAAATTGATCAATTTTCTATGTTCCCGAGGTCGGCGTTCGACATCATTTTCATTAAATTCGATTGTTTCAATAAAAAAAGAATTCAATAAATTGAAAAAGAAAGCAAATTCTGACAGTCTAAATAGTTGTTCGACATTTACTCGTGATCTTCTGGCCAAGTGGGATAAGGCTACCGGAGATTTGATGGATTTACGAGGTTTCCGAAGAACTGATAGAGATGGACGCTGTCGAGTAGATGTTAGTGGTATAGAAAAGTTTTTGGATAGCTTTGATGATGGTAGTTTAAAAGAAAAGATTGAAGGATATTTCATTGAATTTATAGATAAAGGAAATAAAAAACTTAAATTAGAGGAAAAGAAGCGGAAGGAGTTAAACAAAAATTTAGCGAATGTTGAGAGTGAGAAAAACAGCATTAAGATACAATCCGATGATACGTCCCTTGGTTTTCTTTTAGACAAATCCTTTTGGTCTTACCTTGTTTTTACGTTGGTTGCTTTAATCGGGGTCCAAGCCAGTTATCAAATGAGTAAAGCTCACAACTATGAGATTATTCAGATTAACCGTTGGAATACGAAAGTCGAAAAATATAAAGAGATTAAAGCAGAAGGCATTTTGCCGAATCAAGAAGAGGCCTACAAATATATTTTTAATAATCATGAAACCAATCCATTTCACCCAAGTGTGAAAGTAGAAAAACTTAAAACGCCGCAAGAGCAATGGCTTCGCGAATTTGTAGGCCAGCTTGGAGAAAACCTAAAATCCCTTAAGGAAGAAATTAATTTTATTAAAAAGAATTTACCCAAAGAGTGATAGTTTAACTTTCATTTTATATCAACAAATCTTCCATAAATATTTGTTTTTTAATAGCTTTCTTGTTTGCTCTTTTTGTTTTTTGAATTCTAAAGAATCAATTTTGTAGTTTCAAGGATTTCCCTTTTCCCCTTGTTGACAGCATCCCTTCAGCAACATATAATCCACAGAGAATCCTGTGAAAAATCAGTTTGTTAGATAAATTGAGGGCCTTTTCCCGGCCCCTATTTTTTAGGGGTTTATACCCTTTTTGTATTAGAGAGAGACTTCATGGAAAAGCAATCGACCGGCAGTGCCAGCGATGAAGGCAAGAAATATGAGCAAATGGCCTATACCAGCCTTCAGAAAAAAGATTTCAAGGGTGCGGAAACAAACTTCCTGACAGCCCTCAAGCATATGGAGGATTCGGGGGACGAGACCGGCCAGGCCTACACCCTGGGTAACCTCGGGAATATCTATTTCCAGCGCCGCCGATGGAACGAGGCCCGCGATTATTACCAAAAATCTCTCACGCTAATGGAAAAACTGAAGGATGAGAGGGGTATCGAAAGCTCCCTCGGCAACCTCGGTAACGTGAGTTTCTACCAGGGCGAACTGGACTCCGCTCAGGAAAATTATGTGAAGGCACTCAAGCTGGTCGAGCAGAGCCAAAACATGAAAGGCCAGCTTCAGTACAACGAAAACCTTGGCAACATTGCGTTACAGAAAAGAGATTTCCAGGCGGCGGAACAATATTTCGAAAAAGTCAAAGCCTGCCTGATGTCAGAGAAGGAGGACGCCGAGCGTATCACGGTTGTCGAAGAGAAAATCAAATCCCTCAAAAAACAGCCAGAGTATCTTGAAGCGAAGGAAAAAGACGCGCAGGGTGAAATCGATCAGCTCACACAGGACAAACGACATTCCGACCTGATCAAGAAGTATCAGGAGTTGGAGGAGATGTTCTACGAGGCAAAACGCTTTGACAAAGTAATCGAGATCAACCGCAAGATCATCAGTGTGCTGGAGGAAATGAACGATGCGGCGTCGATCGCCATCTGCCACGCCAATCTGGGGAGCACTCTGTTGCAGGAAGGGTTGGGAGGCAAACCGGAATTACTGGATCAGGCGGAAACCAATTTCAAACAGGCGCTGGAATTTATCGAAAAAGAAAGTGACCAGCGTCGCCAAGCCTACCTTCTCGGCAATCTCGGTATCTTATATCTTCATAAAAAAGAATTCGACCAGTCCTACGACTATTATAATCGCTCGCTGAAGATCATGACCGAAATGGGCGACGAGTTGGGCGAGGCCCGCAGTTACGCCAATCTGGGGAAAATTGAAACCCTCAAAAAGAACTGGGACGCGGCGGCGGAGCAGTACGGCAAATCCCTGCAGATCATGGAAAAGCTTCAGAACCGGCCGGGTATGGCGCAACAGAACGAGGCGCTGGGCGAGGTGTTTCTACAAAAAGAAAATTTTGAAGAGGCGGAAAAATTCCTGCAAAACGCCAACGCCATGTACGAGGCTCTGAAAGATCCACAAGGTGTCCGCATTGTACAGGACAAACTGCTCTATCTGATCAGCCATCCCACAAGTATCCAGAAACGTAAAGAAGAGATCGATGCCGAACTCAAAAAACCGGAAGTAGAGAAAGATAATGCGAAGAGGATTTCTCTGCTCACCGATCTCAGCAATACGTTTTTCCTGGGGAACCAACTCGCGGATGCGCAGGATGCTTTGGAGCAAGTTCTAAAAATCCAGGAAGAGACCGGCGACAAGAGCGGTATGAGTTCTACCTACGGCAACCTGGGAAGCATTATGAGCCAGAAAGAGGACTGGGAAGCTTCCGACCAATACTATGAAAAGGCCATTACCCTGAGGGAGGAATTGAGCACCGATTCCAACGCTTTGCTGGAGTTATACAGCAACCGGGCGATCGTACTCATTCATTTAAACAAGCTGGACAAAGCTGAAAAGCTCTTGAAGCAATCCCTTAAGATCAACGAAAAGACCGGCAGTGGCAGAGGATTACTCAACGATTATCGCAATCTGGGCAACCTCAATCTGCAGAAGCGGGACTGGGCCGGGGCGGAGCAGTTTTACAAAAAATCCCTCGACCTCAACACCAAGGTCAATAACAAGCAGGAAATGGCAGAGGATTACCGGAATTTGTTCAATCTGTATCAGCACAACGAAAACTGGAATGAGGCGGAGAAGTATTGCCATAAAGCCCTGGCCATTGCCGAGGAGCTGCAGGACCTTCGAAACGCCTGCCAGGACATCCGCAGTTTGGCGAAAATTTATAACGAGAAAAAAGACCGGTCCAAAGTGGAGCCGTATTACAAGATGGCGCTTGAGCGGTCACAGAAGCTGGACGATCCCAGGGAAATCGTCGTCGACCTCAGGAACCTCGGAGCTCTTTATCTGGAGAAGGGGTACACCGAAAGAGCCGAGGAGTACTACAAGCAGGCGTTGGCTATTTCCGAAGAGCTGGGAGATGCCAAGGAGATAGCGGAAGATTTCCGTAATATCGGTAATTACCATTTCCGGCGGGGCCACTCGGAGTATGCAGAAGAATATTATAAAAAGGCTCTCGATTACACTTTGGAGGTGGGCGATGAATTGGGTTCCGCCAAGGATTATACCTTTCTGGGTAATCTCAAATTCCGGGGTCAGAAATATGAAGAAGCCGAGGGCTATTTCGAGAAGGCTGCCGGAATATTTAATGAGAAAAAGAACTTCGTCAACCTGGTGCAGTTGTACATGACCGTAGCCCGGATGAATCTGGCCGAGTCGCGCAAAGATCCCTGTGAAGATTACCTGGGTAAGGCGGAAGAAGTGGCTCAACTGCTGGGAAATCCTGAAAAGCTGACCAGTTCCATTGAAGAAATGCGGAAAACGGTCGAAAGGATTGACAAAATATAGCGGTATAACCTGTTGAAAAAGTTAAAGTTTTTGTTTCCTGGCAAATTGCGAACCCTGCGAATACCAGAGTTCTCCTGAAAAGAAGAAAGACCTTATTTTAATCCATTTTTTCACTGCCGGAATCAGAGCTGAAAGCCTTGACAAGGGCGGGGTCATTCTATAAATTTCAAGTATCACCTTTTGAGGGATCCCTGTATTTATTTGGAGTTAGGAATTTATTTGGATAGTCAGCCAACCTTATGAAAATCAATTACAGTCCTCAATTAATGGAAGAATCGGTTTTCCGGCACCTGAACCATTTGGAGCGTTCCGGGATGCGGGCCGATTATGACGAATACCACTCTCTTGCCGATCCCATTTATGAATTGCCGGAAGATGACCGCGAAGAAGCGTTTGCCAAGGTCAATGAACTGTTTTTCCGGGAAAAACTTAATTTGGGGGATCATGTTCTACAGGCGCTCGAGGCTTGTGGGTTGATTCCCAAACGGCAGAAAACACCGAAGAAAGCTCTGGCAACTTCCGCAGAGAGCAGCGGAGAAAGCGGCGTGGCTGTGGCGGAAGGTGACGAAGAATCGAATGAGGATTCGGAAGAAAAGGATACCCCATCGGAATCTTCTGAAAATGCATCTGATGCAGAACTGATAGAAACTCTGGACGACACATCGGCGCCTGTCGACGAAGACCTGTCAGAAATTCAATATGAGGAAGAGGATCGTTCGTTTGAGGAGAAAATCAAGGAGATCACCATCAAACGCGCCATCAACAAGGTGGACGAAGGATCTAACGTGTTGAACCGGGTTTCCGGTTTGCCGGTGATCGAAATGCGGGTGCTGGCCAGCCGTTTCGCCAACCCGGAAGAGGTGGAAGAGCTTGGGGCTTTTTTGATTCACGAATTTATGCACGCGCGGGACATGATGGACCCGGCATTCGATTACGAAGATGCCTTCATTCCGGGCAACCCGTCAATGAAAAACCTGATCACTGCGCGGTTCCGCCTGTTGTGGAATATTTTCGTCGATTCGCGCCTAGCCCGGAAAAAAATCCGGTCTGTAATGACCAAGGAAGCCCGTTACCGGGAGTTCGACAACTATTACCGGAAGATTCCAGAACAGCAAAGACGGGGAATTTTTGAAGGCCTGTGGAATACGGAAAAGCTGACGCATGAAGAATTGCTGTCCATGGCCACCGACCTGGAAACCCTGATCAGTACTTACATCGATTACTCGGAGGAATTCACCGAAGAAGATCGCGAGTACATCCATTTGCAGGGTTCACCCTGTCCGTTGTGCAAATTTCCGACGTACAACTGGGTGGATGACCCAGAGAGTGTGTGTGACGAAATGGTTATCGAGGCCATTCAGATCGATTTCCCGGACTGGGAAAGTAAAGATGGCGCTTGTGACCGATGTATTGAGGTATACGAATTGAGATCCGGAACCTCTTGATTTATTTACTGTTTGTGATAGCTTGATTATTAAAAATTTCCTTTCGGCTGAAATTAAATTAAACTTGTGAACTGGTCCGGAAACGAGACCTGGGGGAGAGCAAGGTTTGAGGTTTTAAACGGAGATTGGGCCAGACGGCCTGACTATTTTTAGGGAGAGTCCCATGTCCGAAGTGAGCGAAGCAAAAAATCAAGATCCGATAATGTTGAAGTTTGGTGAAACGGGATCTATGGAGGAATGTAAGGAGCAGAGAATTTCCCTGCAATTAGCCCGCGGCAGGATTTATGACATTTTGTCCAACGCGTTCAGTTATCCGTGGAATCGGAAGTTTTTTCGCCCGAAATCCTTGTTGGAGCCGTTCGATGTGGTTTTGTTGGACGAAGAAGACTGGGGCCGGGTCAAGGAAATGATCGATCGTTTTGGCAAGTATCTCCCAAAAATGGCTTTGAAACAGGTGCAACAGGAGTACATCCGCGTTTTCGGACACGCGGTTTCCCAGGAGTGCCCTCCCTACGAAATGCAATACGGAACTGAAGGTGGAATTCAGTCCCAGACCGATGTTTTGATCCAACTCGGCGGTTTCTATGAAACGTTTGGGTTTGAGTTCCCCAAAAGCCGAGGGAAAGAGCGGGTCGATCATATTTCCGTAGAGCTTTCATTTTTGTCATATCTGTGCTTTCGTGAAGCCTATGGCATCACGAACGGGCACGATGAAAAGAAAATCGCCGTTGTGCGTTCCACTGCTAAAAAATTCCTTCGCAACCATATCGGTCGTTGGACTCCTTTATTCTGCATCTTTACTGCACGTAAAGCTGAGCGGGGTTTGTATAAGGACATCGTCGATATCCTTTCACTGATGGTCCAAAACGAGTGTGCCTTGCTGGATGTGAAGCCCATCAAAGTGGAAGAGCCGGAATACCGATCTCTTTCTTATAGTATGGAAAACGATTTGGTTGCCAACGCTCCGGCGGAGTGCGAACCGATCAAATAACCTGTCTCTGCAGCGCTCGGTTCGGATGCCCGTCCCATACGGGGTCCGAGAGGGGTGGTCCGGGCAGGGTTCCTGCCAATTAATCCTTCCAGTGTATACAGCAATCTGCTGTCGAAAGTTCTAAGACTCTTTAATGAAAGGGCTTATGGGTCAATATACAAGCTTTTTCGATTCGGAATTTTTTAAAACCCGAAACAGCCTTTTCGCATCTTAATTTGTGTACTATTTGTGTCTTGCTTAGTACTTCGATATCAACAGCGCCCCACGGAATTCTGGATGGGGCTTAAATTGCCTTATTTTTCGGTTTCATCTTGATATATACAGAGTGGCAGTTGCGCACTCCAAGGTTTTGAAGCAATAACACTATTAGGTTATTGGGTTGAAAAATGCTCAAGCAGGATAATATTTTTCGCCGGGAAGGTGTTCAAACCTTTATACCTGGATGAAGCTTCAAAAAGAATAAGGCGTCACCGTGCCTTATGTTTGTATTTGATCCTTTGAACCAGGGGCTGGAGCTTCTGGCAAAAAGGGATTTGCAAAAAGCCGAATTTCTGTTCCTTAAGGTCATTAACGATCCTTATGTCCAGACAGAAGATCTCGATCGTGCCCGAACCTATCTGAACGATATACGATCCTGTCAGACGGGCAATAAAACCCTGGATTTCAGCCAGTATAAAAAACTGTCCAGGAAAACGATGGTCTCCCTGGACATGGTTGATGATCTGTTGTCCTCCATCTATTTTTCTTCCAGCCAAACCTACGCAGACTTCGATCGGGAAATTCAGGAAAAATCCCATTCCATAATCAGCCGCCTTAAGCAGATTAAAATCCGCGACATCGGAGCGAGGGACGAGCTGTTTCAAAAGATTGAAAAAAACGGCATGCAGTCTATAAAGAAAAAACTGTCTGCCGGGAAATCCAATGGTAGTTCGGGAGGCTTTGATCTTTATCGCTGGAAAACGATTTATCGCAAGTTTATTGAAACCGTCAACCCGGTTCTACTGGAGCGGCATCTCGAATTATTGGATTATATTCTGGTTACTGGGGAAATCGAAATGCTCGACGACCCCAAGCTGACCGCCTTGACTCCCAAATACCGATGGATTATTGAATCCACTTTAAAATCCAAGTGGTATTTGCTGCGCAGCTATTTTTTTAAAGCCCGGTCGGAGATTGAAGGGCAATTCAGCAAAAAGGAGGGAACCCGCAAATATTGGGAGGAAGTGAAATACAAAAAAATCAAGATTTTTGAAATGTGCGGATTCCAGGAAAAAAATATCCAGAAATTTTTGTATATCGACAAGTTAAATTATAAAACCCTTCAGGATATTTATGAATTCGCTCACAGCCTGGAATTGGATTTGACTCCGCGGGATGTGAGCCTCGCCCTGCGGGGTGTGGATAAGGCCAAGGATCATATCAAGGAGCGTGGCGGCTACCTGATGGGAAGCCGGAAGGACTTTCAGAGTCGGTTGATTGAACTCGGCTTCGATCACGAGAACTCCTATCAGATTGCCCGCCAGGCTAAGAAAGCCAGTAATCATCAGATCGCTGAATCCTATGAGCAAGCCCTACAGGTGGCCCGGGACGAAATTTACTGGTACCGGGTGCCTCCGCAGAATAAGAGCCTGCGAAAGGATATCGAAGAACAATGCTGCAAGCATTTGAGTACGGTGCGCATTCACTTGTTCGACCGCGGCCGTTTGAATAAATTACTTCTGCAAAATGGCAAGCCTTTGATCCGAAAATACCTTGTTCAGGCGTATGGTGAAAACGTGGTCGATCTTCATTGTTATTTCCGACTCGAAACCATCCATCAGTATTACAAGCTCAAATTTTTTCAATACCACAAGGAAAACCTGCCCAGTGTTTCGGAATTGATTAAAATCAGCCGGAAAGATTTTCAACCCATGCTGGTCGAGGGATTTAACGCTTTTGTGAAGAAGAGAAGGCTTAACATTCCGGAGGCGCTGATGCGGGACTTAAAACAGCACACTTCCGTTACCGAATGGGAGGATGCCCACACCACTCCGGAAGAAAAGTTCTTATTGCGTTGCTGGTTTTTGATGGATCACGGAGTTTCAATCACACAAGGCTTGATTCAAAAAGGAGTGCTGAATACCGAGTCGGACATGTGGGGTTTTCTGAAAAGTCAGGAGCCGGAGTGCAAAATTTGATTCAGCCGGTTCTGCATATCCTTTAAGGGCATCAAATCCCCCTTTTTGGAAGCCGCAGCAATTCCTTTTTGATAAACATCCGCTGCTTCTTCCTTTCGCGACAGTTTCTCCAGAGTTTTTCCCAGCGCCAGATAGGCTGCTGAATGATCCTGATAATGTTCCACAACCGTTTTCAGAGGAACCAGAGCTTCCTCATATTGACCCGTGTCCAAATAGATGGAACCCAAGCCGAAGTTAGCCACTTGGTCAACCGGATCGATCTCCAGCACTTTGTAGAACATCTCCACTTGCCGTTTTCTTTCTTCTTCCTCCAGAGAGGACTGTTTTTCACGGGCCTTTTTCGCCTGATTTTCCTCAACCAGTTTTTCGAACTGGATCGCCGTGGCTTCGGCCTTTTCCATTTCAGCATCTTCAATGCGACCCTGTTGCATGTAGTAAATGGAAAGATTGGTATGCGCCATAATTTCCTGCGGATCGATTTCCGCCAACCGCTTCATTAATGCAATCGCTTCGTCCAATTTATTCTGCTTGGAAAGCATGACCCCCAGTGCCTCGTATCCGGGCGCGAATTTAGGATCGAGCGCAATGGCTTCGCGCAACAGAGTAATGGGAGCGTCCAGGTTTTCCTCTTTCTTGAACAGGGTCAGTGCCTGTTGGTGGAGCTGTTTGGCGCGCTCGGTTTTGCCGGCTGTCTGGTAAAACGGGAGCAGACAGGTGGTGATCTTTGCGGGTTCGTCGTTCAGGCTCACTTCATAAGTCTGACCGGGACTGCGGAAATCCTTTTGCAAGTAAGCCAGCGCAATCACTTTCTTTATAGAAGGAGAATAAACAGAACTTTTGACGACACCGATTTTTTTTGTTTTCATTTTAATGGTGGCATCCAAATCAGGCAGGGAATCTCCCTCCAGAATAATTCCCATAAGCGCAAAAGCCGGAGAACCGTAGGTTTTGATCCGTGCAATCACCTCTTGCCCGATATAACAGCCCTTGTGGTAACTGACCGAGGTGTGCTCCAGTCCGGTTTCCGGGAGAATATGAGTTTTGTCCATGTCGCGGCCGTAACGGGGAAGGCCGGCTTCGATTCTCAATGTTTCCCGGGTCTCGGGACCAATGGGAACCACTCCTGCCGAATCGTCTATCTGGCTCAGAGCCTGGAGAAGATTCTCTTTATGGTCAGCGGAGCAAGCCAGGAGATAGCCTTCTTCACCGGTCAAGCTTTTACAGATCACCTGCATTTCCAACCCGTCGATATTTGCAGTGAAAATGTCATTGGTGTTGTGAAGACCGACGTTGGATTGGGTTAACTTATCTAACACCACTGGACTTTTGGGGCCCTGCAGCGCCAGTAGAAAACCAAAAGATGTTTCCTTGTTCCATTCTACGTCTTCCCGAAAATGATATTCTTCCAGCTGATCGATCAGGGCATCCCGTTGTTGAGTCTCAATCAGGATCAGCGCCGAAGTGTCCGAGGTTTTATGCAGGGAGAAATTTCCCAACAGGCGCGCCTTACGGTCGACCAGGGCATTGCCCAAACCGGAACCGATGGCCAGGTTGAGAACGTCGTTTGTGGTCTGGGATTGAAGGAAGGAAAAAACGTCCTTGCCCTTTGCTTCCACCAGGCAGAAATCCTCTAAGGAGAAATAGACGCAACCCTCGCGGGCCTGCTTGTATTCGGAATCAATATTGGTAAGAGTTTTCATATCGGACGTTTTACCCATTAAAAAAGCGCATCGGCGTCGAGACCAGATGCGCTGACCGGGCCAACACCCGGAGGAAATTTCAAAACTTTGCTTGGCTGGGTCCAGGTCACGTTGGTGCGGGTCAAGTGAGAGAAAACGACTCCCCGCAACCGCAGGTGGATTTGGCATTGGGATTGACGAAGACAAACCCTTTTCCCTGCAACCCCCCTTGATAGTCCAATTGCATCCCCTTCAGATAGATCAGGCTTTTGGGGTCCATGAATACCTGGAAACCCTCGTGCTCGATGACCGTGTCTCCGTCTTCTTTTGGGGTGAATCCGAGATCGTACGAAAGACCGGAACAACCGCCCCCCTTGACGCCGAGGCGCAGACCGATGCCGGGTTTGTTCTCCTGCGCAATGAGTTTGATCACTTCTTCCGAGGCAACCGGAGTGATGGAAACGAACTGTTGTGTGTCGGGCATTGAAGGCTCCCTAAAAATCAAAAGGTTTATGTGTTATTTAGATACCAAAATTGTCCTTTGGATTCAGTATTATACCGGAAATTTTGAGAGACCGTCAAACATTGAGCCTCGGTCCCGTCCGTCAAAAATCTTTGTAACTTATTGAGAAATAAACCTTTAAAAATATACTGATGGAAGGAATTGTATGATATATTTCTGAGGTGACAAAAAAGTTAAAACCTTTTCGGGATCGCTTGAATCTTAAAGGTTTTAATTTAAGCGATGAAAGAAAAGGGTGAATGAATGATCAGAATTCCAGACTTGATAGAGTTGGTCCAGGCAAAAATTCCTGATGCAGAAGTCAATGCAATGGATAAAACGGGAATGAGCGACCACTTTATAATCCATGTTGTTTCCAAGGAATTTGAAGGTAAAAATGTTATGGAGCGTCACCGAATGGTTCAGGGTTGCCTGAACGACGCTATGAAGGACGGACGAATTCACGCGGCGGAAATCAAAACGGATGTTCCCGCATAACCCATAAATTTTACATGTAATCATGTTTTTTAAGGAGTAGCTCATGTCTGCACTAGAAGACGAAATTAAAAGTGAAATTGCCGAGAACAAAATTCTGATTTATGGAAAAGGTACCAAAGCCGCTCCACAGTGCGGTTTCACGGTGGAGACCATCCAGTTTTTCAATAAATACGGGTACCCGTTTGAAGTCATCAATGTTCTCGAAAATATGCAAAAGCGAGAAGCTCTAAATCAGATGACCAATTGGCCGACGCTTCCGAAAGTATTCATTAACGGGGATTTTTACGGCGATACCGATATTCTCGATGAAATGGAAAGTAAGGGAGAAGTCGAGCCCTTATTGAAGAAAGCTTTCGGCGACGCATAGAACACTCCTCCTCTTTAACCTCTTACGAAGAAGGTTTTATGGCTGACAAACTGGAAGTCGGCGACCGTGCGCCCAATTTTGAGCTGCCCGCGGTGTATGGTTACAAAGCAGGCGCCACCAGTCCCTCCGCTGAAGAAGGAGTGACCATTAAGCTCAAGGATTACGAAAGTAAAAACTGGGTGATCCTGGCGTTTTATGTTTTTGACGCCAGTCCGGAAGATACCCGGGCCATGGTTTGTTTCAATGAATGGAACCGCAAGTTTCGCACCAAGGAAGTCGAGTTGTTCGGAATCAGTTGGAACGGTCTGCAGTCCCACCGTCAGTTCACCGAAATCTACCAGCTTGGATTTACCTTGTTGGCGGACGAGCATAAGAAGGTCACCGATTTGTATGGTGTGACCGAAGAGGTGGATGATCTGGGACAGATGGTTAAACGCATTCACCGAACCACATTTGTGATCGACAAAACCGGAATGATTCGCGGAATTTGGGATGACATCGAAGACCTGCGCGAACATCCCCGGGAAGTCTGGGAATTCATCCAGAAAGAAAAGGGTGTATAAGCCGGACGATCACACGGCGGTTACCCGTCTTGAGCAATATTTTCTTTTTCTCCTTCCAAAGTTCGATGGTTCTCGTAATTTTTGCAAATAGTGTCGCGGAGATTGCGAAGCACGTTTTCTTCTTTTTCTTCCTTGACTTCCTGGCTGGATAGAGGCGGCGAGATAATGATCTGAATTCGTCCGGGATTGATGACGCCGCTTCCTTTTTTGATGATACTCCCCGTTCCGATGAGAGTGACCGGTACCAGCGGCGAGCCGGATCGCACCGAAAGCAAGGGTCCTCCTTTTTTGAACGGACCGATCGTTCCATCTGCAGATCGGGTTCCCTCAGGAAAAATCACGATAGAGTTTCCCGCCTTCAACTGTTCAATGGTGGCCAGAAAAGCCTGGTAGGATTTTTTCCGGCTTTCCCGTTCCACAGGAATGTAGCCCGAGGCTGTCATCGACCATCCCACAAAAGGAATTTTGAATAAACTGGATTTGGCGACCCACCGAAGTTGTACCGGTAAAAATCCGTTAAGTGCAAAAATGTCGAAAAACCCCTGATGATTAGCGACAAAAATCTGAGCCTGATCCCTCCTGATATTTTCCAAGCCTTCGACATCGACCTGAATACCATTAAACTTGCACAGCCAGTTTCCCCATAAACCGGAAACCCTGTGCGAAAGATTGTTCGAGGAATCGAACAATCGAGCCAGTACAGCCAGTGTTCCCAAAACAATCGAAAGAATGATAATGATGATCCAGAACTTGATGGTATGATAAGCCGCTTTAATCATTTTATGTCGATAAAGAAACGGGTTACTTTTGCATGGGAAACCGAATCGTCCGATACTTGACCGGGTGCATCCTTCTGAGTGCTTTACCTCTGCAGGAAGGGTTGGCCTGGGGCCCGGCGGGTCATCGCATTGTGGGTCACATCGCAGAAATGAATCTGGAACCCCAGGTTCGAAAAACCATTGGCAGAAATTTTAACATAAATCATCTGGCAAATGTCGCCAACTGGGCTGATGAAATAAAGAGATACGAAAACAAGCCGGATGTCCTGCACTACACCAACATTGCTGCCAATCACCGTACATATGATCAGGAACGGGATTGTCCCCGGAGACGCTGTGTGACCGAAAAAATCAAGGAGTATGAAGGTGTTTTGATTGACCCCGGCGCGTCCCGAAAAACACGAAAAGAAGCCTTCAAGTTTTTGGTACACTTGGTGGCCGATATTCACCAGCCCATGCACCTGGGCAACGAAAAAGATCGTGGAGGCAACGAGATTGACGTCTATTTTGGAGACAAGCCAACCAATCTTCATCGTGTCTGGGACCATGATCTGATTTTTTTGGATGGAAGCTCACAACTGCAGTTCGCCCGCCGGTTGAACCGATCCATCACTCCGGAAGACAAAGCTCGTTGGATAGGCGGGACGCCCGATGACTGGTCCAACGAGTCGCGAGCCCTGGTTCTGGATTTTGGGTACCGTTTACAGTTTTCCATGGATCGGGAATTATCGCAGGATTATATTCGCGAGGGACGGGCTATAGTCGAAGATCGATTGCGCCGCGCTGGAATTCGCTTGGCGGAAATGCTCAATCGTCTGTTGAAACCCTGAATCTCTATGGAAAGGAAACCATGACGGAAACAAACCCTCTTTACTTCAAGCAACTACTATGCGGGGTGGATGTCGGCCAGGCCGATCCATCGGCCCGCTCCATGGCCAATTTCATTTACTTGATCGGCGACCGGGAAACGCGGGAGTGCGTGGTGGTCGACCCCGCATGGGATGTCGAAGGTCTCCTGAAAATCATCGAGGCGGAAGGGATGAAACTTACCGGGGCTTTGGTGACACACTATCATCCGGACCATGTCGGCGGACAGATTTTCGGACTGGATATCCTGGGTCTGCCGCAATTGATGGAAAAGCATCCGGTTCCCATTTACGTGAACAAACACGAAGCGGATGGTTTGCGTCAGGTCACCGGTGTGTCCCTTTCCGATATGACACAGGTGGATAGCGAAGAACGAATGAAGGTAGGGTCCGTCGACATTTCTTTTCTACATACGCCCGGACACACGCCCGGCTCCCAATGCTTCAGGGTCGGAGATTATCTGGTGGCAGGCGATACCCTGTTTCTGCAGGGTTGCGGACGGGTGGATCTTCCGGGAGGAGACAGCGAGGTGATGTACCATACCCTGACGCAGCGTCTTTCAAAAATTCAAAATGAAGTTATCCTGTATCCCGGTCACAACTACGGTGGCAACGGTTCGGCTCCCATGGGCGAAGTCCGCGAATCCAATTCCTATCTGCAAATCAGCAGTCTGGCGGAATGGCGCATGATGATGGGTTAAAGTGGCGGTTTGCATTTGACCCCAGCATCATGTTACAAAGCATTCATAAAATCTTCCGGGTGCTTACTGGGAAGGTGACGGGATTTTTCAATAACCTGGCGCTAATTCTTGCTGAGGTTATTTTCCCTTAATACATTTGAAGGAAAAACTATGAGATCGATCTTTTCAATGTTCGCCAAATCGCCCTTTAAACCGTTGACGAGCCATATCGACAAGGTGCGCACTTGCGTCGACCAGATCAAACCCTTATTTGATGCCCAGCTTTCCGGAGATTACAAAAAGGTCCAGCAGATTTCCGAAAAGATCATTCAATTGGAATACGACGCGGATAAAATCAAAAATGACATCCGAGATCATTTACCGCAAAGTATTTTTCTGGCTGTTGATAAACGTGATTTCATGCAATTGTTGTCAGCCCAGGATGATATTGCCGATTCCACGGAGGATTTGGCGGTTATTCTCCGTATTCGTCAATTAGCGAATCCAGACGACCTCAAAGAACCACTGAATGACTTGGTCGATCATGTGGTCATGAGTGCCTCCAGCGCTTGCGACTTGATCCATGAACTTGAAAATCTTTTAGAAGCTTCGTTCGGAGGGGTGGAAGCCGAAAAAGTTGAAAAAGCCTGTCATCAACTGGCGACCTACGAATGGGAGGCGGATAAAAAGCAGTTTGTCCTTGCCCAGAAGCTGTTTTCGCTGGATGATTCCCTGTCCTCAGCTGACTTGTTGCTTTGGAATGAAGTGAGTAAAAAGTTGGGGGCCGTGGCTGACAAGTCCGAACAGATTGGTAAAACCCTTAGAATTTTTCTTGCCAAATAACTGACCTCTTCCGGGTCCTGCGAATCTTTACCTGGAGATCCCTTTGGATTTAGCAACCATCCTTCTTTGGTTTGGTATCCTTGCCTGCGTTTATATGGCTTGTAACATTGGCGCCAATGATGTGGCCAATGCCATGGGAACCAGTGTTGGAGCCAAATCTCTGACTTTCCGTCAAGCCGTTGTGATTGCCGCGGTGGCTGAGTTTGCCGGCGCAGTGTTTGTCGGTGGGCATGTGTCTGACACCGTGCGCAAGGGTATGGTCGACCCCAATGTGTTTGGCGATACGCCGATGCATCTAGTTTATGGAATGATCTCAGCCTTGGTCGCGGCTTCCATCTGGTTGCACATAGCCAGTTTTCTGGGTTGGCCGGTTTCTACGACCCATTCGATTGTCGGTGCTGTGGTCGGATTCGGATTCATTGCAGGCGGTGGGGATGCCGTCAACTGGGGAAAAGTGGGATCTGTTGTTATGAGTTGGATCGTGTCCCCGTTGATGGGTGGATTGGTGGCTTACGGAGTCTTTCGGTTTATCACGGTTTATATTCTCGATAAACAAAATCCGGTAGCAGAATCGAAAAAGCTGGTGCCTTTTATGGTGTTCGTGGTGTTTGTGATCCTTGCGAATTCCATGGTGTACAAAGGGCTCAAAAACCTGAAACTGCATCTGGATTTCCAGAATGCCATGGTCATTGCGTTGATCGTAGGGGCTATTACGTTTGTCATTGCCAAAGTTCTGGTACAGAAAGTCAAAGATGTTTCTGTATCGGACATGAGTCAACAGTTTGTTTCCACCGAGCATATCTTCAAATTTCTTCAGGTAATCACAGCCTTCTACGTAGCGTTCGCCCATGGCGCCAATGATGTGGCCAATGCCGTGGGTCCGTTGGCCGCAGTGGTTTCCATTTTGAAAAATGGAAGTGTTGAAATGAAGGTACAAATGCCGCTTTGGATACTGACTATGGGAGGGACCTGTATCGTGATCGGGTTATTGATTTGGGGAGTGCGCGTCATGGAGACAGTGGGTAAAAGGATTACTGAAATCACACCGTCCCGCGGTTTCTCGGCAGAGTTCGCCGCCGCGACGGTGGTTTTGGTCTGTTCCAAGATGGGCCTGCCGATTTCAACCACTCACACCCTGGTGGGTTCAGTGATCGGCGTGGGGATGGCCCGCGGGTTGGCCAGCTTGAACCTCGCTATCATTAAAAAGATTGTTCTCTCCTGGTTTGCCACGGTTCCATTCACCGCCGTTCTTGCCATGTTGTTTTATAAAGCATTTACTCTTTTCTTACCCTGAGCGCGCTGCGTTGAATTAATTCACCCGTTCCATTGAATGAGTTCTTGCCGCTGTCCATTTAAGGGCAATGATATAATGCAAATGGATTTGAACTTTGTAATTTATAAACTTCTGGTGGAATAACCCGGAGTCTTTTCCCATCTTACATAATAGAGAACACAATGAAAGTGTCTGGGCAGCTCCGTAAAATGACTCATGAGGATGCAGACCCTATTGAATATTTCCTGAGCCTGGACGACAAACCGGTACCGGTGAATTCGGCGGTTGGTCAGGAAATGTCCTTAAAGTTTTTGAATAAAATCACCTGCATTAAGTGTGGCCGATCGATCAAAAAAACTTATGATCAGGGATATTGTTTCCCATGTGCCCGCGACCTTCCGGAAAATGCGATGTGCGCCGTTCGTCCGGAAACGTGTGAGCATGAATTTGGCAATGAACAGGATCGGGAATTTTTCAAGAAATACTGCAAGGTCGACCATCTGGTATATCTGTCGCTGACTTCCGGGGTCAAAGTGGGTGTGACTCGAAATTGGAATATTCCCTCACGCTGGATCGACCAGGGAGCAGTACAGGGTCTGGTGATTGCCCGCACTCCGGAGCGAAAGTTGTCCGGATTGATTGAAGTGGCTTTGGCCAAACATATGGCGGACAAGACCAACTGGCGAAAAATGCTCAAGGGAGAAGTATCATCGGTGGATTTGCAGGAACAGCGGGAAAAGGTCAGTGAATGGATTCCTAAAGACCTGAAACAGTATTTTCTGGAGAATGAAGTCGTACAGGAACTACACTACCCGGTCGAGGCGGTCCCTGCCAAAATTGTAAGCCATAATCTGGACAAAGAGCCTCAACTTCGTGACCGCTTGACGGGTATCAAGGGCCAGTATTTGATATTCGAACACCGGGTTATCAATCTTAGAAAGTATGCCGGGTACCATGTGGAGTTTGAAACGTTCAATTAAAATTAGATCTAGTTAAGGGGGTTCTGTGGATTTTGAATTCAGTTGGCTGATCGAGTCTTCAGTTCTGACTCGTTTGATTCTAGCGGTATTGCTGGGAGGCGTAATTGGTATGGAGCGGGAGATGCACGGGAGGCCCGCTGGGTTTCGGACTCACATCGTAGTTTGTCTGGGAGCCACGATGTTGATCGTGGGATCCGAATATTACCAGAATCATTTCGATCCGGGAACGGTATTTGATCCCAATCGCATGGCCGCCGGGATCATTACCGGGATTGGTTTTTTAGGTGCCGGAGCCATCATGCGGGAAGAAAACATGGTGCGCGGACTGACTACGGCAGGTTGCATCTGGTTTGTTGCCGGGCTGGGAATTATCATCGGCAAGGGATTGTTCCCTCTGGCGCTTTGGGGAACCCTGTTGGTGTTCATTATGTTGGTCTTTTTCCGTTATGTAGAAAACTGGATGTCAGTGGAAAATTACAGAGAACTATCGATCCGGATGGATCTCGAAAAATACAGATCGATCAAGGACCGTTGTACGGAGCTTATCCATGACAGTAAATTCCTAATCCAGGAAACCCGTTATCGGGTAGACCAGATCAACCATGAAGTCCAGTTGGATTTTGTGTTGACCTATAGAAAGGGAGAAAGTCAGGAGAATTTGCTGATGGAGATCTCCCGGCTGGAAGGAGTCCGGGGGATCAGCGGGTGACTCTTAAAATTTCAAACGGTTTACGCAGCTTCTTTCGTCACTTTGCCCGTAAAGTAACCGGCTGAGCCATCGCGTTCCATAGTGGCGATTTGGAGATTCGTGGCGAGCCCGAGTGAATTGAGTCCGCGGATAACCATCCACGTGGTGTCGATCTCCCAGGGTCTCAACCCATGGCGCGCAGATTTCGGAAAGGCGTGATGATTATTATGCCAGCCTTCGCCCCAGGCGATAATGCCGACCCACCAGCAATTGGTAGCCAGATCGTCGGTTTCGAAATTTTTATATCCCCATTTGTGGGCGGCGCTGTTAACTGACATGGTTTGCTGATAAACGATCGCCAAACGAACAAAGATACCCCAAACGACCCAGGGAATTCCGCCCAGCAGGTAAAGCACCACTCCGAGCACGACTTGAATGGGGATCATATAATCGCTCAGGAATCGATAGAACTTATCGTCGGAGAAATCCTTGGTGTATTCCAGGAGTTTCCGTTTGTCATCAAAGTCATGGGTTTTATAAAAAGACCACCCGAGATGAGACCACCAGAGTCCTCGGCGGGCGTTGTAGGGATCTTTATCGGTATCCGAATTGGCGTGGTGCATTCTATGCTGACCGACCCAGGTAATGGGAGTGGCCTGCATCGCCAGAGTTCCCATCAGAACGAAAAAATTGGCCAGCCATTTGGGAAGGTCAAAGCTTCTGTGGGTCAGGTAGCGATGAAAGCCCAGGCAAATCCCCAATGATCCGGTCATCCATACCAGGAGTAGCATGACTCCAACAGCGCTCCAGGAGAAAGTGTACTCCGGCAAAAATACTGCGGTTAAAGCCACAAGATGAATGACAATAAAACCGATAACATTCACGTAAGCCATTCGATATTTTTGAGGTAGCGACTGTATTTGACCCATGGGGCACCTTTCTTTTAAATCTTTCAATAAATTGGTACTCTATATCTTGTATTAGGGTACATTTACTTTATGTTTCCTCATGTAAAACTTATGTAACATTCCAAGGCTCCACAGCCTTGATTAGTGCCTATTTTTCAATGGGTTATAATGTAAAATGGTCTGCAGGGCGCATTTTCTGAGGAATCGGCCATGATGAACAAACTTCGAACCATATTTCACCCGATTTTTGTGTTTATCGGGGTCCAGATTGCCTGGATCATTTTGATGGGCATTTGGATCAACTGGTACATCAAAAACCGGCGGGATTTTGAGGAGTTTGCCAAGAGCATCCAGCCGGGATTGTTCGATGCTGACTTGAACTGGGTGATCCTGCTTGAAGGCTGTTTTTTAATGATGGTCATTCTGGGAGGGGTGCTCCTGATTTTCGTGTTCTGGGGCAAGCAGGCCCGATTGAACCGCTTACAGAGCAATTTTGTTTCCAGTGTATCGCACGAATTGAAATCTCCATTGGCGTCAATTCAACTCTATTTGGAAACTATGAAACTTCAAAAGGTATCACCGGAGGAAGCCAGGGATTTTGTAGATATCATGCTGACCGACACCGAGCGTCTTTCCGGTTTGATCGATAATATCCTGGAAGCCAGCGGAGCTGACCCCAAAGGTCTGAAGCTGCATTTTCAATCAGTAGAGTTGAAGCCGTTTTTAAATGAAGTGATGGAGGGTCATCAGCGGCGGTTTGCCGAAAAGAAGATAGAAGCCAAGCTTGAGGTTCAAGAGTGTCCTCCACTGCAGTTGGACAAGCGGGCGATGAAGATGGTATTCAACAATCTTATCGGGAATGCATTGCGATATTCAGCTGAAGGCGGTTCGATCACCATTCGGGTAAAGGAGAATGGAAAGTTTTGTGATATTGAAATTATCGACTCCGGAATCGGGTTGAGCGATAAAGATTGCAAAAAAGTATTTGGAAAGTTTTATCGTGTACAAAACAAAGAGACGCAGAATATCGAAGGGGCCGGTTTGGGCCTGTACCTTACCCGGGAAATTGTGAAAAATCATAAGGGTAAAATCAAAGCAAGCAGCGAGGGTCGGGGTAAAGGCACGACTTTTACTGTGTCTTTGCCCATGAACGGCGTGAACCTGGAATCCCATATTGAAGTTTAAATCTGACAAACCATGAGTAAAGAAAATAAAATTTTACTGGTGGAAGATGAGAAACATCTTGCCAAGGGGCTTTCGTACAACTTGGAAAAGGAAGGTTATCAAGTTACCGTGGCCGAAGATGGAGTTGCGGCGCTCGATTGTCTGGGAAAGAAGGATTTCGACATGATGATCCTTGATCTCATGCTTCCAAAAATGGGAGGCGTTGAAGTTATCAAGAAGGTCCGTGAAACCAACATCCGCTTTCCCGTCTTGATGCTGACCGCAAAAACCACGGACGAAGACCGTACGCTCGGCCTGGAAGCAGGAGCCGATGATTACATCACCAAACCTTTCCATCTCCCGGAACTTCTACTGCGGGTCAAAGGAATCCTGCGGCGCAAGGATTGGTATCAGGAGCCTATCCGTAATCTGGAGCATTTCGAGTTCGGCAACATGTGGGTGGATTTTAATACGGGTAAAGCCAAAGGAGTCGATGGAGAATTTTATCTGACTTCGAAGGAAACATTAGTGATGAATCTATTGATCGCCAATCGCGGTAAGGTGGTCACCCGCGAAGAACTGCTGGAAAAGGTCTGGGGTTACAGTCCCAACACTGAAACACGCACCGTTGATAATTTTATTTCCCGCCTCCGTAAATATTTCGAAAAGAAACCGCAGAATCCGCGTTACATTGTAACCGTGCGTGAAAAAGGATACCGGTTTACTGAGAATTCCTGATCGCAGAACGCTAGAAGGGCAGGAGTTCTTTTAAAAGGTTGCCGACAGGATCTTTGCCCTGTGAAGTGTCTGGACCCGTCTGGCCTAACAGATCGTTGGATGTCGCTTCTTCCGCTTTCAGGTTTTTTTCCAAATTCAACAGTTCAGCCACAGAATGATTCGCTTCTGATAAAGGTCCGGCGGTTTTGGATTCAATCAGCTTATGCAGGTCGTTTTCGAATTTCTTTATTCTTTGGTCAAAAACTTTGCTGATGGATTTCTCCAGGATTTTGTCCAGGTCGGTTTTTACATCCAGTGTGTATTGGTCCGGAGTTCCCCGGATTACCGCCTTGACGTAAAACCGATTGATTGACTTGAGAACCTTACCAACAATGCGGGAAAATTCATTCGCAGATGCTTCGGGCTGGGTGAATGAAGCGCTGTGCACTTTAACCGTAAAGTTTCCTTTCAGGTTCTGCTCGTTCTGAATTTTGATTGTTCCATTGATATCCGCAAGCCCCTGAGACAAAGCCGCCAGTTTTCCAAGTGGAACGGGTTTGATTTTCAGGGAGCCCACTTTGGCTTCCAGGAAATCCGCCGCCTCGACCCGAGTCCGGTCCAACATCAATTTCATACTGAATTGCTTGAATGCTTCGGTTTGGTCTCCTGAAAAATTGAGGACAAACGGCTTGCCGTATTTTTTAGGGTCGCTGGTCAACCCCTCAAAGCTTCCCTTGACATCCTGCTCCCATACATTCATGGACAGTTTGGCCCGTCGAATTAAAAAATCCGGGAAAGGGTCGGGAGAGGGGAACTTGATAAGTTGACCTTTGCTGCGTTCGATTTTTTTCGGTTCCGGCTTGGTGTCAGAAGGACTTTTTAAATAAGGACTGATTTGTTTGTAATAAGCCCACGCCTTGTCAATTTTGGTTTTCAAAGGGCCCGATACCATTTGGCTGATCAACCCCGTCTGACCGGTCAGGTCCAGCGAGTATTTCTTTTTCAAGCGCTCAAAATCTTTTTCAGGAAGAGTCGTGATATGGGCTAAAAGTTTTTCAGCCTTTCGGATGTCCGCTTCCAGTTCTCTTTGAAATTTGTGGATGGCTTCGATCCGGGCTTCGATATCTTTGTCCAGAGCTTCGATTTCCTCAGCGAATGACTGGATGGCTTCAAGGCTTTTTAAATTCTTGCTTTTGGTCTTAATATTTTTGATGCGTTGCTTTATTTGGGCCAGGCTTTTTTTGCTGAAGTTTTTGTCGATTTCGGCTTTCCATTTGTCCTCTAACGCTTTCAAATCACCCTTCGTTTTCTTGATGACTTCGAGGGTTTCGAGTTTTTCATTCTTAATAATATCTTTGGGATTTTTAAAATCCAGATCGAGGGGAATACCAAATGGAGTCGAAGAGTCCTCCTCAGATTTCTTTTCGGATTCTTCGCGCGCCGGCTTATAGGGTTTCGCTGGGACCCTTCTTTTCTGGTTCAGGAGGAGACCATCCAATGTCATGTCATCGATGATCACTTTTTTGGACAGGGCCCGGCCTCCATCAAAGTCAAATTTGATACGGCCGAACTGCACGAGATTTTCTTCCAGTTTGTCCGCATTTGCGATTTGAAGGTTTCCAATATCCACGGCTTGGGAGAGCAGGGAGGTAGACAGGGAACCTACATCGATCTGCGATTCCATTATGCGCGAACCTTGATCCTCGAGGGTGTCTTTGATAATGCCGTCCAAAAACATAACAAAAAATACGGCAATCAGACCTGTGACGACTACAAAAACGGCGATTCCCTGAACTCTGAATTTTTTCCCGGCAGATTTCATGAATGTTTCTCGTATAGATCCAAAACCTTCAGGAATTTTAACAGGGGAAACCTACCGATGAACGCATTGTAAACGTTTCGGTATTTTACAACTAGAACGTTGAACAGGAAAAACAAGGGTGCCGCAGCGGCTAGAGTGGCAATCAAGCTGCCCATGACAATCGTGTTGTTCAGGTTTGCCATAAGAAATACGGGACAACTGAAAAACTGGGTCCAGAACTCATGCAGGCCTTCTGAAGTTAGTACCGCAAACCCTATTTGATGAAATAAAGGATCCAGGACGTAGGCGATCAGGGAGAATAGGGCGCAGCTGATCACCATAATGCTGATATTCATATTGATGATCAGGGCCAGAAACAGGATGACCAGGTTATGGAGACTGAATAAGGGGGTGAGCCCCAGAATCGAACCAAAAATAATTCCGAGGCTGATTTGCCACGGGGCCTCATTGGAATTCAGGGCTTTCAGAACTTTAATAATTCGGCTGAGCATGGTTTTATTCCGAATTAAAAGGTTGAAAAATCGCCTTGCTTTGAGCTATCCCGATCAAGATTCTGGCAAGTGTACCATATCTCCAGCCGGGTTAAACATTTTTACTTGGATCGTTTGAAACCCTTGCTTACCATAGAAGAAAGAGTATTTTTGAGATCTTTTGATGCGGGTTGGAAGACCCTTGGTCAATCCAGATGAAGCGACATCGTTATGCCATTAATCTCGAACAAAGGTAAGAAAAAACCTTTTAGAAGTTATCGGAAACCTGAAAGAACCCCGGTTTTGCAGGAAGAGGAGTCCGAACCCGGTTTTCTGACCCAGCTCTGGGCGAGGGCGGTGGAACCGGCATCTCATCCCTGGAAACCCGTCCCTTTTTGGGCACTGGCGGTGACCTCCGTGTGCTTTGCGTACTTGATGTATTTGCTGAAAACGGATTTGTTGGGGCATCATTCCTTTTGGATGAGAGGGTTGCATAGGGTAAACTTGGTCTTCCATGAGTTCGGCCACCCGGCATTCAGTTTTTTCGGGCGGACCATGAGCATCCTGGGGGGAACTCTTGGCCAGTTGTTGATTCCCCTCATCGTGACTACAGCCTTCTGGCGGCAACGCGATACGATCGGGTGTGCGGTAGGCGCATTCTGGTTTTTTGAAAACTTTTTAGACGTGGCCGTGTATATGGCTGACGCCCAGGTTCTTCTTTTGCCGTTGATCGGCGGTTTGGGAAGTGAAGCGCATGACTGGAGAAACCTGTTCACCATTTGGAACGTGCTGGATAAAACAACTGTGATTGCAGGAACCACTCAAACCCTCGGTTGGCTGGGAATGTTTGCCACGTGGATCTGGTTAAGCTGGCGGTGGTTATGCAGCAAAAACACTTGAAACGGATTGGATAAAAAATGGACCCACATATTGAAAAACTGCTCGTTGCGTTTATGGTTTTGATCGAAGAAAACGGAGGGTCCTGCAGTCTGGATTCTGAAGTATTTCAAAAAATGTACGAAGTTCGGCATAACAAGGGAATTCAGGTACGTGAATCGAAGGAAACAATGGTCTTCACGATTGGAGATATGCCTGTTAACCCGGATGATGCCATGCTCAATTGAAAGAGACATCCTCTGCAAATATAACCGGGCAACCGGCGGGCCCTTTGGTGTGACCCGGAGGTTTTTAAACAATTCGCGAATGCTCTACTGGTTTATGAACTGGTTTCAAATCTTCAGATCACTCTGCCTGGGCGCCGTTCTATTCCTGGGGAGCGCTTTTCTTTTGCCGGGACGGCCTGCGTTTGCTGGAGAAATTGTCTCCCCCCCACCCTATGATTCTTCCCGTTATCTCGAAGACTACCGTTATTTGAAGGATCCTGCTCAACGCACCGATTTCTGGGACCAACTCAAATATATTCCACTTGATGAAACCGGAACGGTTTACCTGTCGTTTGGAGGCGAAACCCGCCAACACTATGAAAGTATTCGTAATGAAAACTGGGGAGCAACGGTTGAGGATAACAACGGCTGGTATCTGCAGCGTTATTTGCTGCATGCCGATCTCCATGTGGGAGACCGGTTCCGTGTGTTCTCGCAGATTCAGAGCGGGATCGAGACCGGACGTTCCGGAGGGCCACGCGGAGTGGATGAAGATCGGCTGGATATCCATCAACTATTCGTGGACTTTTCTCCGCAGGCTTTAAAAAATTCCAATTTTAAAATGCGGGTTGGACGGCAGGAATTCATTTTTGGTTCCCGGCGGTTTATCAATTACCGGGAACGGCCTAATCTACGCCTCAGTCACGATGCCGTGCAAATCATGGCGGAAGCGGGACGCACGAAGTTCACCGGGTTTGCTGGAAGACTGGTTCAAATCGATCGCGACTACTTTGATAATAATTCTGGAAATGAAAATTCTTTTTGGGGGCTGTATTCGGTGACGGACGTAACCTGGTTTTTCCCGCAAAAAGTAGACCTCTATTACATCGGTCTTAACCGCGAACAGGCCCGGTTCGACCAGGGAACCGCTAACGAAGTCCGGCACAGTATCGGTACCCGGCTTTTCGGAAAGCACGGAGCGCTCGACTACAATTTCGAGTTAATGTTCCAGTTTGGAAGCTTTGGAGACTCGACAATCAGTGCTTATGCCATTGTCTCCGACACGGGGTATACCTGGCGCCTGGGCGCTGATTCCAAAATCCGGTTCAGTTTGCGGGCCGATATCTACAGCGGGGACGACGATCCGAACAATGCCGATCTCAATGCCTTCAATCCATTTTTTCCGAAGGGTAAGCACATCAGCCAATTGGCCGCGACGGGGTTGATCAACCAGCGCGACCTGCATCCCAAACTCAACATCCAGTTCAACAAACACTGGTTCTTGACGCTCAGCACCGAATTCATCTGGCGGGACAGCTTGGACGACGGCATTTATTCCATCGCCAACGGTTTGTTGAGAACAGGGCAGACGAGCCGGGCCCGCTATGTCGGGACACAACCGGAAGTGGAACTCAAATGGCAGGTGGATCGTCACCTCGATATCAAAGGGATTTTTGTTTTCTTTGACGCCGGACCCTTCCTCCGGGAAACACCACCCGGCAATGACATCATTTACCTCGGCACCATGGCGACTTATCGTTTTTAAGAAGGGGGTTTGTCGTTTCCCTCGTAGAGGATAATCTTTACTTTCTCCTCAGTGATCAGCCCTTCAGTGACAATTGCGTCCAATTTGGGTTTGATGGCGTCGATCTTGGCCTGCGTGTCTGCCACCTCCACTACGATAGGAAGGTCAGTCGACAGCCTCAGTATGGATGTGGTGTGGGCGTGGCTCGACTTCCCGAAACCGTCAATACCTCTCAAAACGGTTGCGCCCGCCAAACCCTCTTTTTTGAAAAATTCCACCAGATATTTGTAGAGATGTTTCCCTTCGTATGTGGTGGACTCTCCAATAAAAATCCGTAACAAAATGGCGTCGCTTTCTTTTTTCATGATCGACTCGCTATAAATTCAAAGTAATGATTTTCCCGAGATAAATAGCTATCAGGGTGAGGACAACCGAACCAATGATATTGACGCTGAACAATAAGTGTTCCTGCTGTTCCAGCAGCTTGAACGATTCATAACTGAAGGTCGACATCGTTGTGAAAGATCCCAGCAAACCAATGGACAGGAAAATACGGGTTTCTTCGTTGAAGTATCCTTTGAACTCTGACAGAAACATCACCAGCGCCAGAAAAAAACTGCCGATGAAATTGACCGCCAGCGTGCCGATAGGGAAAGTCACAGCTCCCGCCTGTATCCAGCCGCTGATCCAGTACCGGAGAATCGCGCCAATGAATCCTCCGATGCCTATCCATAAAAAAATCATGGGTTCACTCCTGTCGGGAACAATCCAGTCAAAATTTTTCCTATGATTTATACACTGTAATCCGGTAAGGGGAAAGGGTTTTAAAGTCTCAACCGGGAAGGATGTGCGTGCCTGCCCGCCCGGCTACCGCGTCGGCCAACTGGTTCAAGTGTGCGATGATGGTTTTTTTTCCGCCCTGCTTGAGAAAATAAAGGGCGGCTTCCACCTTGGGTTTCATGCTGCCTTCGGAAAAATGATTTTTGTTCAGCCAGGTTGCCATTTCGGAGACCGTTGCGGTTTCGATGGGCGTTTGGTCCGGTTGATTGAAATTCAGGTAAACATGATCGACCTGCGTCAGGATCACTAAAGTGTCGATGCCGACCCTGGAAGCCAGCAACGCGCTGGTCCGGTCCTTGTCGATCACCGCTTCAATGCCCTCCAGCTCTCCACGAGCGTTGCGGAACACCGGGATTCCTCCTCCCCCGGCGCCTATAGCTATGAGTCCCTGGTCCAGCAAGTCGTTAAAAATACCTTCCTCGACGATCTCCAGCGGTTGTGGGGAGGGTATCACGCGTCGCCATCCGCGTCCGGCATCTTCCTTCATAATCCAACCTCGTTCTTTTTGTAAACGGACGGCTTCGTCTTCTTCGTAAAACACGCCTATCGGTTTGGTCGGGTTTTGAAAACCGGGATCGTCGGGGTTTACCACGACTTGTGTAATCACAGAAAATGATTTTTTGTTGATGCCATGTCGCTTGCACACGTTGTCGAATACATTTTGCAGAATGTAGCCGATGCGGCCCTGGCTGTCTGCAACGCACACGTCGAGCGTGATCTGACGGGGGAACTCGTGTGCCGTTAGCTCCTGCTGGAGAAAAATCTGCCCGACTTGCGGTCCGTTACCGTGGGTGAGAACAATGGTTTCGTATCCTTCCTTCAAAAGGGGAATCAATTGTTCCATACTTCGGCGTGCCACCAGGAATTCCTCTTTCTGGATAGGCCTGTGGTCGCCGGGGACATTCAGAGCGTTGCCGCCGAATGCGATCAACAAACTGGGTTTTCCGGAAGGAGTGCTCAAGGGCTATGCCAAAAAAGGAGTTAGGATTGTTTGCAGGTTGGGGGTGCCGATTTCCTGCAGTTCATAAGTAACCCGCACCGTAGGTTTCTGTATTTTGACCACGCGGTTCAAATCGATAGGTGTGCCGATGATCACCAGGTCGCAATCGACTGCGTTGAGGGTGGCCTCCAACTCGCGTATTTGTTCCGGACCGTAACCCATCGCCGGCAACAACGGGCCGACATTGGGGTATTTTTCAAAAGTGTCCTTGATCGATCCGACGGCCCACGGGCGAGGGTCGATGATTTCGCTGGCACCGAGTTGTCGGGCGGCGATGGTCCCCGCGCCGTAAGGCATTTCCCCGTGTGTCAACGTAGGGCCGTCTTCGATTACGAGAACCCGTTTTCCTTGAATTTTTTCCTTTTTTTCGACGGTGATCGGAGACGCTGCTTCGACGACCGTCGCTTTCGGGTTGGTGCTGGCAATGGTGTGGCGGAGTTTATCAATTTCGGAAACCTCGGCCGTGTCCATTTTGTTGATGATAACCACCTGAGCACGACGCAGGTTGACTTCGCCGGGATGGTACCGCGTTTCGTGCCCGGCCCGGTGGGGATCGGTCACAACGATTTCCAGATCGGAAGCATAAAAAGGAATATCGTTATTGCCACCATCCCAAAGAATGATCTCTGCCTCCTGTTCCGCTTCTCGCAGAATGGCTTCGTAGTCGACTCCAGCGTACACGATTCCACCCATGGCGATATAAGGTTCATATTCCTCCATTTCTTCAATGGTACAGTCATGCTTTTTGAAATCCTCCAATGCGGCAAACCGTTGCGCTTTCTGTCTGGCGAGGTTGCCGTAAGGCATCGCGTGGCGGATCGCGACGACTCGTTTCCCGGCGGTTTTTAAAATTTGCATGACCTTGCGCGTGGTCTGGGATTTTCCGCATCCGGTGCGTGTAGCGCAAACGGAGACGACAGGTTTCGAGGACTTCAGCATGGTGCTGTCGGGACCCATCAGCCAGAAATCCGCTCCTGTCGCAAGGACCGCAGAGGCCTTGTGCATGACTGTTTCATGTGTCACATCGCTGTAGGCAAATATCACCCGGTTGACCTGGTGCCTGCTGATCAAATCGACCAATTCCTCTTCCGGGTGAATGGGGATGCCGTTGGGGTAGAGGTCACCGGACAAACTGGCAGGATACATTTTGTCACTGATGCCCGGTATTTGCGTGGCGGTGAAAGCTACCACCTCGTATTGCGGATTGTTACGGAACGCCACATTGAAGTTGTGGAAATCGCGTCCTGCCGCTCCCATGATGATTATTTTTGTTTTGGTCATGATTCTCTACTCCGTTATCTGCCATTGTATTATAGCGAACGATAAAGTGCGGAAATAAATTCGAAGCTTGTTTGATTTGAATTTCCTGCAGAAATCCCGTGCGGGAGAGAAGCGGGTTATTCAGAAGGGATGTTGCTAGTTGATTTGAAAATCACTGATCAGGAAGCTGTAGAAGTGCACAACTTCCCGACCTTTCTTCAAAATTTGATTGATTTTTGTAGGGAGCCAGAATCCGTCAATTTTTCGATAAGTATAGCTTGTTGTCTCAGAATAGGAATCTCTTCCCAGATCAAACTGGGCGAGAGTTTCAGAAACCAGCCATTTGCCCTCTTTTTTGGAATATTTGAAGTAAGAAACGACTTTGTACGGAGGGTTTCTTCTTTCAATGTTGAGTTTGGATATTCTGCCGTGCTTTGAATCGATATTCAGAATGTATTTTTGAGTCTCATCCTGGCTCCGGGGAGATTGGAATTCGGCAATAGTCTGGGAAGGGAATTTTTGGATCCCATTGAACTTAAATCCGGAAAGCATTTGGTTCAGGCTCCGGGGAAGGATAACTTCCCGGTAATTCAGGAAAAAACTTTCGATTTCTTCTCTTCGCGAGTCGGTTAATCCTCTAAGACGGGGGTCGATCTGGAATCTTCGTATTCCCGAGTTGATGTCCCAGAAAAAGGAAACCTCCGGATGAGAAATGAAATTGAGCTGGGAAGAAGCCAAATCTTTCTGCAACCACTTCACTTTGACAGAGAGTTTTTTCAGGCCCAATTGCGACGGGTAATAATAGTGAGAGTCCAGTTTTTCAAGAAGAGGGTGCGGAGATTGGGAAAATGCGGAACAGGGAAGGGCGATAAGAAAACTTAGAAAAATGAGAAGCCGAATCGAACCGGTGTATCGGGTTCTCTTCCAGGGTTTGGTGTTCAAGCCGATTGTTTGCATTGCATGAAGGTTTTCTGCCTGGCGGTGAATATCCTCAATTGAGAGATTTCATCAGCTCGACAGACCCCGGGCTGTCCCAATTGCGTGCTCCCGAGACAAAGCCCCGGAGTTTTCCTTCGGCATCGATGAGATAACTTGTCGGCAGGCCGCGAATGAAATACGATTTCCTGACGGTTCGATCGGGGTCGAGCAAGACAGGAAACTTGAGATTCAGAGTCTTCACATACTGGTCCACCTTTTTGAAGTTCGAGCGGTCAATCGATATGGCGATCACATGAAACCCTCCATTGTTTTTTGCGGCCTCGTGAAGCCTTTGCATGGAAGGCATTTCTTCTTTGCAGGCACCGCACCAGGTGGCCCAGAAGTTGAGCAGAATGGGTTTCCCCTTCAATTGTGACAAGCTGATGGTTTGACCATTGACGTCCTTGAGGGCGAAGTCAGGCGCCGGTTTCGAAGTGCGGGGACGCGACACACCGAATTGCTCGAACAAATCTGCCGATGCGGCTAGAGGAATCGCATTCACCGCACAAAACAAAAACAATGCAGACAGGTATTTCCGGATATTGGTATTCATATTCAATCCTTTCGGGCATTTCTATGGAGATACGCCCTGATGGTTTCCTTGTCTTCAGACTCGAACGTCAGTCCCCGGTTTTTCATGTGGGTTTCCATCAAATTCAGATAATGGTTCCATTCATGCACGCTGTGCCGCCCGGGATGCGGCCAACTGTGGCACACCGTACATTTGTTTCGAAACAAAGCCACGTCCGGCGATCCTTCTTCGGGCAGAGATCCTGCGCCGCAGCTCCACAATCCCACCGCTGCAACTGTCAGGATCAATACCCATAAGAAAGTCAATTTAAATCCTTGAAACATTAAAATCCTAACTCCTTCGGTGGTTGCGTACCCGTGTAACGTCGACTACCAGATGTCGGGATTTCGATGTACCAGCTCAGCATGACTCGAAAGTCCTCCTTCAACTGGGGTCCGCGAAGGTCCTGGTAAAAGGGTACCGAGCCGTTCAGTTCGATGATATTCAAAGGAAACGGTTGCCATTGAAGACCGGCAGTCACACTCACTTTCCTTCCGCCGTAATTGGCCGGATCGAAAACGGGACTGATAAAGGGGTTATTGGGATTGTTCAGGAAATGACCCTGTCCCAACCGGCCTGCATCCGGTTCATCGCTGTAGCGGTCCTCCCAGGAACCGTTTAACTGCAGATGAACCAAAGATTTTTCATGGAACTGATACATGCCGTAAAAATCCAGGCGGAATTCGTCCCCTTGTTGATAACCCCGGTTGTTATCGTAAACCCGAGCTGTGTACGTGGCATTGGCTCCGTACCAGAACGGATCGGTTGATCCCTGGTAAAGTAGACCGAAGATGGGATCAAACGTACCGCTACCCAACTGCATTTTGAACGGCAGAATCGTTCCGTTTGCAGGAGTGGGCAAGGTCACCGGATTGTTTCTGAACTTTTTGTCGATGTTCCCAGTGGGAATAGAAACACCAAACAGAGTGGAAACCTGGGTTTTGGGAGCCAGGTTGTCATCACTGTACAAGCGGTATTTCCCAAGAATCTTGATGTCCCCGAATCCCCGTGACTCCATGGTAAAGCCTGGAACTCCGGTGGCCGCCAGAGGGGGTAACCCACGGTTGAATTCCATTTGCATGCGGTTGAGCCGGAAACTGGTCATGGCCATCACCGCAAAGTTATCCGTAAACGAATAGGCGCCGCCGATCATGGTCATGTACATCTGCATGGCCGAGGGGACCACGGCAAAGGTTCCCGGCTGCGTGATGGGGTTTCCCAGGAGAGATCCCTCGGACAAATTATTGGTGCCCTCCCGTAAAGGACCCATCGACATGATCATCTGGCTGAGCTTGAAGCGAAATTCCTTCGGTTCCGGGATGCCGCCCCCCGGTATGTTCAAAGGCATGTTGCCGCCGCAGTGTGCGCAACAAAGCCCTACATAAGCCAGTGATACAGTGGGCATTAACAGTCCCAAAAACAAAACCAAAATCAGCGCTTGCAACGGGCGCTTCAATTTGGATGTCAAAAAGTTATGGAGAAAAAATTTCATTTGCCTGATTCCTATAAATTGTGAAAAAAGAATTGTCCTGAAGGCGCCGGTTTATTAGCGTGTAAAAACTTTCAGTACACAACGCGATTGGCGGTTTTTCAGGAGTTGAAAATCAAAAAGGATGAATCAGGCGTGTTGAGGGGGTTTTTCCAGGAGGTTCGCAAAAGGAGAAAGCAGGCGAAACTGTTTTGGTGCTGAAAAATTTCTTGTTTCGGTTGATGCAGCTTCTCCGCCAGTCGGGAAAAGCATCAGCATTTTGGACCACTGAATCTGGACCGGGGCGCCGCTGGGAGAATCGCCGCAATCCGCTTTGAATTGGGTTTCCATGCTCCGGCCATGCTGGGTGTGAGGGCAGACCGGGAGTGCGGCATGATGATGCTTTAGAAGCAGACAATGAAGCGATTTCTTCACTTTGGGTGCATCGAAGGGGGATTTGGCATGAACGCCCATATGCGACGTGTGTGCTGCAGCATTGCCGGGGATCGCAAAGAATCCCAATAAACCCGCACCTAACAAAATGATCCAATACCGCTTCATAGATAACCGATTTTAAATGATAGATACCTCTTTATACCCATTTTTGCGTCTATAAGTCAAGGGTATCCTTACCTCTGACGGGGCGGAAGCTTTTTGAGGAATAAAGCCGCGCAAATAAGTAGGCGATGCAGCGGGTAAGCCGGTGAAAGGGATTTTCCGGACCGGGCAGGGGATGGACATAGATGAAACGCATGCCGGCATCGATGGCTCCGCCGTCGGTGACGTAGTTGTCCCCGATCATGCACACCTCTGCCGGGTCGTCCAGTTGCAGGTATTTTTTCATGGCAATTGCGAAGCCGCGCGGGTCGGGTTTGGGTGGAACATCGGTGACGATGGCAACGCCGTTAAATGCCCCGAACCGGTCTTCCTGGGCATTGGTGTAGATGGCCACACGCAGTCCATGAGCTGTCATTTTTTCAATATGGTTCCTTACCGAATCGGAAAATACCCGGCTGTGATGGGGCCCCAGCGTGCCGTCAGCGTCCAACAGAACTCCTTTTATGCCGTCTGCAGCCAAAACCTCGATGGGAACTTCCTCAAACCGTTTAACGGCTTTATAAGTCTTCAGACTTTCAGGAGAAAAGGGCAGGCTGAGAAAGCGCTTGATTTTGACCCACTTCAGGCCTTCGCGCGGTGCGGCGGATTGTATTGAAGATGGGTTCATTATGGGGAAACCTCGGTTGATGGAAGGACCGATTTCGATTATACCAGAGCTAAGCTAACCTTTGTTATTTCAGTGAGATTGAGGATGACATGTTTTCCCGTCGAAACAAAAAAAGGCAACCTCATTTGAGGTTGCCTTTACATTTTGAAAGGGAGAAAACCTTACCCGGTCCGGGACTACGGCCCTGAAGGCCATGTCCTTTTTTTGGACCGGGGTGTGTTTGTAATCTATCTCCAATAAATCCGAGCAGCGAATTTAAATTGCTGACGGATTGGTCACTTTAACATCGTCAAACTGGAAGATATTATCCGTGGCTCCCAGCCCGAAACTACCATTGTTAATGTCAGGGTCCGTTACAGGAAGTTCTACATTAACCGTATCATCGACATCCGGTAAGGACCATTTCGTGGGTTCATCCGCATTGGGATTATTCGGGTCTGCCGGTTTCCAGAACTTGACCCGAATATCGTCACCCACGATCTGAGCTTTAATCGTATACGTGGCGTCGATTTCAAACTGGTAAGGATCTGGTATCGTATCATCAAGAATATCCTCGTGAGACAAATTCTTGGAACGCAAGACCGTAGGCCCACCCGCAATGGTTTTGCCGATTTCCAGTCTCTCGTTGTTAAGACCCGGAGGATTGACAACGCTGATCCAGTAATAATTGGCGGCGTCCGCCTGCCTTAAGATAAGACCCATGAACTGATCGTCCTGCCAGACGGTTGACGCTTCCTGTTTCAGATTGGCCTGGACTGAATAGTCCTCCCAGGAGCCACATCCATTGATACTGCCCACGAAGTTTCCGGCTCCAACAAGCTCCGATCTGAAATACTCTTCACCGGGAGGAGTTTCAAAATTGTTGACACCTCCCAGCGGATTCCACGGTTGCAGCTGCAAACCATCGAATCTATCGACAAACCCACCTTGAGTGCCATAGGAAAAACTCACCGGCGCAGCACTGAAAACAGGTTGATCATCCCCATTGACGTCAGTAACCGTTGCACTGGCTGAAATCGTGGAGGTGATGTACGGCTGCGTATAGTTGTACGTTACAGTTGTAACACCTTCACCAAAGGAATCCGTCAGATCGGTAGATGGAGCCACTGAAATGCCGGTACCGGTTGCAGTAAAATTAAGGTTTGTACTGCCAACCGCATCACCATTCGCATCCAGCAGAGTAGCGACAATCGCTGCATCCGTGGTGGGGCAGGCCACTACAGCCGGAGTGGCTCTTATATCAATGCTTCCCCAGGGGGCCAGAACCAGGTTTCTCGGTGACATTTCAGCCGTGAAGGTTTCCCTCATGTGCATATCGCTGTAAGATGTGCTTCCCGATGTTACAGCGGCCAGGGTTCCCAGCGGGTAACTTCCTGAGTAGATGGTTTCCCGGGGACTGGATTTGCGTGACCGTGCCAATATTTCGATTTCAACTTTTCGAATATCATTCAATTCATTCGCCGGAATATCATAGGTCCAGTTTCCTCCGACATCAGGCACACCGTCATTATCCGCATCGAAGGGAGTATCCCGGGTTCCGTCCGGAGGACTGGAGGTATCGATCGCCGTCGGCAAAAGCCGGCCGTTGCGGTCATAGTATCTGATTCGCATATTATCGATGTTTCTTGCAACCAGACTCCGCTCGATAGAGGTGCCGTCGGCACTGGGAATCACTTTATACAGATTGAACGGAGGCCCTGCCGACGTGGTCATGCCCACGTTCACAGTCGGATTTTCGGTACCTTCAACTATGCCGTCGCCGTCGACATCAAAACGTGCCACAAAGGAATAGTTCTCGCTAGCTGTGCCACTCCAGGTGTTGGCGAGGGTATAGGTGATGACCTCGTCGTTCGTGATGACATCGTCGTTATTGGCGTCATAAACTGCCGTAAGATAATGGTCCGATGCAGCAAGAAAGCGAGTGCCGCGGCTAACATTGAAACCGGCATTTTGCACGGAACGTGCGATAAATTCAGTCGCCGCCCGGCCATTAGCCTGCATGGTGTTGAGTCCGCTCTGCTGGCCAAATTCCTTCTGTTGCGATCGAAACACTTGAGCCAGCAACCCCAGAATTACCAGGGACATGACCGTTGCAATCAGCAATTCAATGAAGGTGAACCCAGCCTGATTTTTTCTAATTCGTTCTGCAAAATTTATGTTTGACATGACCATTCTCTTATTCATTTATGGTTAATTAAAGTAAAGTGTTCTATAAATCTTATCCTTCAAGAAAACCTACCCGCTCTACACTGAATATAGAGGGAATAAACGGAGGCCAATAGGTCGGATTCTCGAAGTTAACGTCCCATCCATAATTACGGGTGGGTCGCAGGTAACAGCCTTTTGGTGTCCAATGGCACCATTGTCCGGTCGCCTGAGTGCTCAACCACAAGGCGATAAAACTGCCGTTGATCGTAAGCGTATTGGGATTACCCCAGTTTTCATGGAGCCGGGAATAGTTATGCAAACCGCCTCCAATACGTTCGCCGCTGGGGCCGTTCCCGCCGTTCTCAGTATTGACATTGACACCCGAGAAAAATGCGGCATTAATCGTGGTGTTGGCAGCAGGCGGAGGATTACCCGCTGTGCCCTTGGTATTAAAGTTATTGGACAAAATATTTGTGGCATCGCTCACTATGGCCACACCCACCTGTTGGTCCGTATTGAAATCACCCATAATATAGACGGGATTGTCCGAAGCGACTGTCGTATTGACATGAACTCTGTCCGTCGACGCTCCGATTTCTCTCAGGCGGATGGCTTGCAGTTCGCTGCCATTATTGTCCCAGGCCGCAGACGGTGTCTGCAGGGGAGAGCGCGATACATAAATCAACATGCCATCACCCGCCCAGTCGAGACCTTCGCTGTCCAGGTAATCTCTGTACCAGGTTCCCAGATGGTTCAGGTCGATTTCCGTGAAATCCACCCATTTGGCTTCCCGTCGATCGTAGAGAGCGTTGATTCCGTCTCCATTAGATCCAGCAGGTAGCGGTCCGGGTCCATCTGGATCATCCGCAGTGACTTCCCGGATCGGAGGATCCGTCATGGTACCGCCGCCGTTAGGAAGTGTTCCGGCCAAGATCTGTCCAGTAACTTCGGTGTAGGCAGGGCGCGAAACCCAGACTTCTAATCCGGCTCCTGAACCGACGATTTTCATAGCGTCGATCCGGGGATTTTCCGGATTTTCCGCTTTGCCTTCATAAAAACCGCCTCTCCAGAATTGCGTTTGGTCAGGCGCCTGATAGGATTTTTCATTGATGAGCAAGAAATCGTTAAAATCGCTTTCTACAGTAGCTTCATTACCCGCATCCACGAGTAAAGGCACTTCCAGAAACTCGGCAGATGTCGGATTGGTGGTCTGTGTGTTGTTAATTCGTACAAACACGCCAGTTTGCGGCCAGGTAGAAGTGTTATGCTTCTGGTCGCCTCTGAATTCTCCGCCCATGGTCAAAAAATGCGGGGAAAACTGACCGGCGAGATCAAAGTTTCTGACAGTAATATCTCTGGAAGTACTCCTGGAGGTCATATACATGTGCCGGTTGGCGTGCATCCGTCCCCAGATCATCATGTCTGCGCCCGGATACAGTTCGAGATCGGCAATATCCCCCTGGCCTGCGTAGAAAGCAAAATATTGAACCAGCGGAGTTTCCAGAATCCGGATGGTTTCATTCAAGGTTTCTTTTGAATGGTCGACCTGAGAAGTGGAACTGGCTTCAATGTCAAATGTATAGGCGTAGTGAAAAATGGTTCCATTACCCACAGACGTTCTATACAGATATCGGTCCAGAGGATTGGTTATATTGTAATAGATGTCATAATCCTTGTAGGTATCGGATATGCCGGGGTTCCCTCCTTTAGCTGCAGAGGTAGTGTATATACTGAAGTCTTCAAATTCCTGAACGATGTCGTTAACTCCCAGGTCCAGGGCGACTTCAGCAGCGTAAAAAGCCTGTTTTCCCTTTTTGTGCGCGCCAGAGGAGGATACGTTCAATTGGGTGAGATTGATTGCTCCTACGGCAATGGCAAACATGGTAGCCATCATAACCAGTACGACAACGAGGGTGCTACCCTGTTCTCCGTTGTCCCGGCGCAATTCAATATCATTAGTCTGTGAGAAACTTCTTTTTATATTCTTCATTGGATAAATTGTCTCCTCTGTAACACTGTCGAAAGTTCTACATTTCTTGTGCGACCGTCATGATCGTTCCACGTTACGTTTACGATAGCCTCGACCATATGGATTTGGTCTTGGGCCGAAGTGGTCGCAAAATTCTCCATCGCAGTAACGGTTCCATCATCAAACGGATGAACCCTGAGGGTCGTAATTCTGGTAAAACCCGGTGTAATGTCCGGATGGTCCGTCGCATGGTATTGATTAGTCTTGACACGGGTAAAGTCATTGGGCGCACTGGCAAAATCTGTGGAATTCAAATAGCCGGTGGCTGAAGTGTCCACCAGGTACTTGAATCCATAGATACCTCCTAATGGTTCATTGGTGGCAAGCCGTTTTATTTCTTCCAGTTCATCGGTTGCCATCATTGTGGCTTCCGTAACTTGATCTGCACTTCGCTGATTGACACTTACCGTGTGCGATGTCGTCAGCAGACCCAGGATACCGAAAGATAAAACCGAAATTGCGATCAGCACCTCAAGGAATGTGAACCCTGACTGGGATTGCCCTTGCATTTTTATTGAATTTAAAGATTTCATAATTTTTTCACCCGTTTTTAATACCAAGGAATTGGAGTTACTCCGGGAGCGTATTCCCATAGTTCCGCCGTTCCGGTGGCCTGAATAACATTAATTCCCCGCAAGCGTCCGTTATCACCTTCTGCAAGGTGATTTTTATGAATTAAAAAAAGTACCCCGCTTAAATCAGCCTGTCCATCGGGAGTAAATGTGATTACGTCCGAGGGTCCCATTTTGACGGATTCTGTGACAGTCGTACCATCCATATCTTTTATTGAAGGACCGGCAAAGCCAAACTGAACTTCATTTTGCAAGTGTCTGGTAGTCTCTGTTTCTCCGGTGTCGGCCGATCCATTGTTGTTGGTGTCGTTTAAAATGGAATACGTATTAGCGCTTTGATTAAATGTGACCACAACATTGTTGTTATTCTTGATGGCCGTCGACCGCGATGTCAGAAGATCCAAATGCACATGCTCCGTTTCCGAACGGAGTTGGTAGTTGTTTCTCCAAAGTGTGAAATTCGGTACCGCCGTGGCGGATACGATGGAGAGGATGATCAACGTCGTCAGCATTTCTATTAATGTAAGACCGCGCTCGTTATTCATTGTGATTTTGGGCTGCATAGTAAATAAATCGAGTAGTTACAGAGTTCCCTTTGATCGCGGAATCCGCCTCCCCGTACACAAAAAATTGTTTATATATTGAATATCAATAGTATAAGGCTGATTTCTGCCCAAACTCCTCTTTTTTCGCAATTCGCTTGAACTGTTAGAAGCAAAATTCAGGCCAACTTTTAGATTTACGGTACTTAATGCGGAGGTTTTAATGTAAATCATTGAAATATTATCAGGTAGACATAGAGCTAAATTTAAGCCAATAAAGAGTTTTTTCCGCATGTAACCCATTAGAGTGACAAAATTAAGAAAAATTGTTACACAAATTGTCATGAAGTGGGTCGATTGAATGGAGAGGTTCCTTTGCGCAGCTCCGGATTTAGAATAATCGACTATTTTTCAATCCGATATCAGAACCATTGTTCAGGACAGGGATGGATCGGAGTTTTTAGGGTCTGTATCCATAATTGTAACGATATTGTCAACCTGTTTCAAAAACGGTACTTATCGGCTTCAAGAATGTGCAAATCTCGAGAAAAATATTGAAAAACTGGACTTTGAAAGGCTTGATTCTTGGACTTCCATGTCCCGCGGAGATCAACTTGAAGCCATGGCATGTAACAGTCAGGGGAGTGAGGTTGGAATTTGTGGGCGGCCTTTTGATTATGATCCAGGATGGATTAATTCAAGAAAAAAGTTAGGAATGAACGGCACCTCCGACTCATCACTAACGAATATTTTCGGAGGATAGGTGCGATGAGCACATTGGAAAAAATTGAAGCGGTTATAGATAAAATTCCCTGTCCGGTATGCCTGAACTCCCGCCTTGGGGCCAATCTCAGTTGTGAATCACCGAATTCTCCCTGCGACGTTCATGCGATCTGTGGTCATTGTGGCCACCGTTTCGTTGTCACCAACGATACCCAAACGATGGAGGAATTGTGGCCGAAGATTCAGGATGAGATTAAAAAGAAGAAATGTCCGGAGTGCGCCGATGATCAATTCAGCTTGGAATTTGTGTGCGACACGAAATCGGAGGATTGCTATTTTCTGGTGCGTTGTTCTAGGAGCGACCATTACAGCCGCGTGAGCCGCAGCAGCATCCAGTATCTGTTCGGATGAACGACGGGTTATTGGATCTGCGTGTTGATGGGAATCAGTTGAGCGTTCATGTCCTTTTCCGAGGTCAGGAGGTCGAGAGCCGAGTACAGAGGATCCAGTCCTTTGGAAACAGTGCCCTCGATGTGCAGGTAGTAGGTTTTGTTCGACGATCCTTTTTCCGAGTCGGTATTTGAATCGAGATGCAGGATGTTCAACCCCGCCTCCGCTAGGGCTGTGGTTACATCCTCCACAATTCCCAGTCTATCCTTAGCGTATATACTGATGCGCACATCGGGTTCGATATGATGCTCCATCCCGCCGGAAAGTTCATCGATATGCGGGGTGAGGGAAAGGGATTGGCTGATTGGATGGACGATTTCTCTCAATCGTTCGACCGGTCCGTCCCATTGCACCATGACCATGATGGTAAAATTTGCTCCCAACCGCGCCATTGAAGAATCTCCCAGATTGCACCCGGCTTTGCACAAAGCCGCGCTGACCTGGGCCACCAGACCTGGTCGGTCTTGCCCTACCAATGACAGCATATACCAATGTTCCATACTTTTACGCTCTCTATTAGGCAAATAGGTTTGCAGGGCGCATTGTGGCAAAAAACATCGGGCGTGTAAAGTATTGCGAAGATGACCCGAATTCCGCTCACACTTAGATCGAGAATCAGGGAGCATATCTGCCTGTCAACCGAATTTCTACTTTTTCGCATGGCCGCAGGCAGCGGTTTTTCAATTCAATAGGAGGGCCTCAGCTTGCAGATGCGGGTCATTCGGGAGTTGGAGCTCAGAATTGCCCTATACTTATGAACATGCTTAAAGAGTGGATTTACAAAATCAAATCGTTAAGCCTTTGGGCCTGGGTGGGAAATCTCTGGCTGAGGACGCGCTACCACTGCCTCAACATGAAGATACGGATGTCCGCCTTTTGGTCTTTAACCGATAGGGGGCTGTGGTTTGTTTTTGGTGCCCTGGGTCTGGCGGTTACTACGATAGGTTTGCTGATGTATAACACCGTCGATGGCAAGGCGGTCAACCGTGATCTAACTTGTCTGGCGCGCAACGTTTATTATGAGGCCCGTGGTGAGCCCGAAAAAGGGAAATTGGCAGTGGCCAAGGTGACCCTCAATCGCGTCCAGTCCAGCCGTTTTCCCAATAGCATTTGTGAAGTGGTATACGAGCAACGATGGGACAAGCGACGCCGTCGTTATGTCGGCGCTTTCGCCTGGACCGAGTTTGACTCGGTGCCATCACCGAAAAGCAAGCAGTGGAAGAAAGCCTGGAAGGTCGCCGAAACCGTTTATGAAAATCCGGAAGTGGTTCAGTTAAAGGGAGCGTTGTATTACCACGCCACGCGGATCAAACCGAGATGGGCCAAACAAAAAAAACGAATCAAAAGAATTGGACGCCATATATTTTATCGTTAGTCGTTTTCTCCAACCCCCGTTGAAGCATTTCCCGGTCATTTTTTACGACCAAACCTCTTGACCCACCCCATTCAGAGTAATTTTTTCTTACAAAATTTTTGGAAAATATCCCAATCACAGTTCTGCCCTAATTTATTGATTTTAATATAATTAGGTCACTCATCCAGTTGACAGAGTAGAAACTTAAACGGTGGATTTTAATACGATAATTGACAGCCTGCCAGAATCTTCTTACAATTTAAGTTAGTGTAAAGATAATAGATTTACATTGAATTTTCTGGGCTTAACAGAATAGGAGACACAAAAGATGGACAGGTTGAACGATGTAGTTAAATGGATCAAGAAGATGACCGAAGCTGGTGTCGCTTTAGTGGCTTTGGCCATCGTCCTCCAAATTTTATTTGGGAAAGTGGTTCCCTTTATTGGAGGTGACGTGATCGGCAGTATCACCAATGTCGTTGCCGCGTTGGGTGCGCAAGGTCTGGTGGGATTGGCCGCTGTCGGTGTGATCTATGCGATTTTCACGCGTCCGGCAACGACCAAGTAGTTTTCTGTAAAATTTTTTGCAGTATTTGACATTAGTCCTTGAACCAACGTTGGACTATGGTTTTGTTGAATTAAAAATTTTAAGGAGAAGAAGATGTTAAACGACATGAATAAGTGGATTAAAACTACGACTGATGTAGGAATCGCTTTGCTGGGTCTGGCTATTATCGTTCAGATTCTGTTTGGCGGCTCTGTTCCTTTTTTCAGTGGTAATGTGATCAACAGCATTGCTTCCGTTATCTCTAATCTTGGAGCGCAAGGCCTGGTAGGTCTGTTGGTCGTTTGGTTGGTTTATGCGATTTTTAACCGGCCAGTAAGGCAAAAATGACCCGATTTTCGGGTTCCTGCTTCCACTTTCATAGTTCCTCCCTTGGGAGGGGCTGTTTGTGGAGCTTGCTGGAAGGAAAAATTACAAATAGAAGGCTTTTTGAAACTCCTATTTCTTAATACAATCGATCCCTATTTCGCCTGCTCAAGCCTTCTCCTTCCACCGCCTCACGTCTTTCAGGTATTTTTCCCGGTCCATGGTTAAATCTGCGGGAAAAGTGTCCATAAGGGGCTCCAAAGCCTGGTTGATTTTCTCGGACGGAAAATACTCCAGACTGCCGTTCGTGATGCGATAGATATTGTTGAAGGTCCGATAGTTGCCGCACAGGGCGACGTAATCCCAGGAAGTTGTTTTTTGGATCAACGCGTAAAGCTCTGAAGAAGCAATTCCCTCGTATAAGTTGATTTTTCCCAGATCCCCTTTTTGAATGCGAAATTCGGGTTGGCTGAAATCAATGCTCCAGACTTCTGAACCCTCCTGACCGAACACTTCCAACTGGTACATCATCTTCCAGTGCTGCCATCCCGGCAATATCTCGCTTTCTTTAATCCGATCCAAAAACCGGTTGTCAATAAAATCCCGGATCACACTCATTTCCTGTTCGTGTTGCGCCGGATCGCTGGTTTGGGTTCGAATGGGGGATACCTCCAGCACCGGTTTGAACGCGACACGGTAGCTGTCGTCTTCAACCGTTCGTACGAAATCCGAGCCTTGGGATTCCACGTGGATTTTGTCGGCAGTGATATGGGCCACATCTCCGGACAAGAAGGGACTGCTTTGAATCTCAGGACAAAATTCAGAAAGATCGCTCAAGAACTGCTCTTGAGTGGTGGGGAATGTGTAGTGGTTCATAAAGGCGAATTCGTCCCGGTAACGAAAGGCCGCTGAACCGGGCACCACAAACCGTGGAGACAGTGCACGCATGGCGTTCAGGAACGAACAATACTCGTCGAATGGCAGTTGCACCGGTTTGTGGTAAGTGAAATTTCCTTCCAGCAAGGGTAGAAACCGGGAATGTGCAAAATCCACTCCGCCGTATTGCTTCCCAATATGATCGATAATTTCAGGGCTTACGATGGTGTCCACCTGGTTCCACGCGGTAACCTCGCCGTCGTTTACCAACAGACCGTGCTCCGGAAAATAATCCTGAGACGTGCTCGCCTGATTGAGCGAGGGGGTAGGGGTGATGGTGACATCCTTTACCTGGATGGGTTCAAAATCGGCGAGAATCTCGACGTTTTCAAATTCCAGCTCCTTGAGCACCTCCAACAGGATGTCGTCGTTGGGCGCCATGATACGAACATCGGGTTTGAGGATGCGGTTGTTCCGCTTCAGATAGGCCAGGGTGCGCACATCAAAATGGTCCTGGTGCCGGTGCGACAGAAACAGAACGTCGACGGGAGGCAGGGTGTCTTTGTTCAGTTCCGTGCGGGGGCAAAGTACATTGATCTCTTCCCACAGGTAATCGAACCACACGGGGTCGGTCAGAATGGTCGTTTCCCGCGATTGGATGAGCAGGCTGGCATGCCCGATCAGTGTTGTTTTCAGCATTGTTCTTCAATAGTTAGGGATTGGAAACAGGAAGATTACCTGAAAGGAGGGCGTAATTCAAGCCCCGTTGGTGTATGAGGGGATGGGGTCATCTCGGGGCATATTTTTGTCTTCCAGCATCACGTTTTCTGGTTCAAACATGAAATATAATGTCCGACTTGTCGGTTGATAGAAAATTCCAGACTGGGTAAGTGGCCCAAAGTGTAACGGAGGGAGAGAAGTTTCCTGAAAAAAGCATTATCCAGCCAAACCGGAGAAGGCAACACGTCCTCCACTGAAACGGGCTGATCGTTTCCAGGTTCAAAAAAATAATCGCGATGGGGAAGACGCTTCGGAGGAGGACCTGCATGCCTGGGGTCAAATGACCATCCGGCGCCACGTCTAAAAGTTTTGGCTCCTTCCTGATGGCAGTCCACAGGTGTCAAGCCGGACTGTTTTAAATACTCCACCAGTGCTGCTCCGTCAAAATAGTTCAGGTGGTTGCCGAAGAGGTCCGTCTTGTCTGAGTACAGTTTCCACCTCAAATAAATGTGCCAGACATCCTGATAACCGTTAGGTGTCAATATGTAAAGATGGCCACCGGTTTTAAGCAGGCGGTGGCAATTTTGAATTACCCGGGCGGGATCTATGACATGCTCCAGAAAGTCTCGACCGATGATCAAATCGAATTCATTATCAGGCACGGAACTCAAATCCTCTACCAGACCGACATGGGTTTCAAAACCATGATCTCTTTTTAATTCGATGGCGACTTGTTCGTCCGCATCCACGCAAACCACTTCCAGTCCAGGAATCATTGTGGCTAAAGCCCGACTGAAATAACCTTCACCCGGTCCCATCTCCATGACACGGCGGGGATGAATTCCCTTGGACTTAAGGTAAGCCGCAAACCGCACCCCGGCGCGAAAATGACGTTTGTTGTTTTTGATAAACCAGCGAGGAGGGAGTTTCTGTTTTTCATGTGCATGGCTGGCTATGCACCCCGCGACGACCTCGTCTTCTGTGAACATCGGGTCCAATTGCATTTGCCGACATTTTTCGCATTGTACGACGTTGGCTTCCGCAATATCCCAATAGGCCACTTCCCCAATCTTGAATCCGGCTTCCGATCGGCAAAAACTACAAGGCGTGCTCCTTGAAATCATCGATCCATCCAGAAACGGATGATCCTTGCTCCAGGCTGATTTTAAACGGGAGAACTTATTTTGCACGCATCAATCCGACAAAAGGATGGCAGGAATGTATATGATATGAAAAAACCGGTAACGTTTGCAATCCTTGGCTGGATGAAGATTCGGAACAACGGGGTTTACCATGCAAATGATTTTAACAATTTGAGAAATCAGGTAACCCCAAGGACACTCGAGTCAATCTCGTAACCCATTGTAAAACAAAGGGGAATGGGGTCATGGTCTTGAGATGCTTCAAAAATGAAGGGTCCAAAAAGATTTCAAACCAAATTACATTTGGAATATACGTCGGATGCGTGATACGAGAAGATTTTTTGTTTTTTCTGGTAAAGAATAGCCTGGTAAAAACGTATCACAAAATAGCCGGTCCTCCATTAGACGGTGTGCCAGAAAGACCGTTCGGGCTGCGTTGATCATCGCGGGAGGGCCCGCCATGTACATATCAAATCCTGAAAGATTTGAATGATTGTGAACCACGACGTTGTGAACTGGACCCGTTTTCCCCATCCACTTTTTGTCCGGCTCAGAAACCACGGGAATATAATGAAAACCCTCATATTGGTTTTCCCATTGTTTGACCAATTCATCCATATAAAGAGAATCAGGATTTCGGACTCCCCAGTAAAACCAGACAGGTTCTGTTTTTCGATTGACAAGGATCCGTTCAAGCATGGGCTTGATGGGAGCAAATCCCGTTCCGCCCGCGACAAAGATCATTGGTCGTGTAGTCCGATCATTTAAGCGGAATGAGCCCAGTGGTCCCTCAAAACGGATTTCATCGCCCGTTTGAAAATCAGTAAACAAACGTTCACTAAAGTACCCGCCTGGAATTTTCCTGATATGAAACTCCAGCGTGCTGTCTTGACTGGGCAGCGATGCAAGTGAGAAAGATCGCCTGTGGTTTTCCTCCAGAAGAAAGTCGACGTAATGGCCCGGCCGGAAGGGCAATGACTCCCCTTCCGGCAGGCGCAGTGTCAGATGAATTACATCAGATGCCACCGGCTCGATCTGCTCGATTTTCGCTTTCAGAACTCTGGGTTCGATGCGCTCTTCCAAAGGATGATCAAATTCAATTTGGAGCGCCTCTAAAGGCGCTGCTTTGCAGAGAACCACCATCCCTTGGTCGATTTCAAATCGAGTCAAAATATCGGGCGAAAAATCGTGCAGATATTTCCATGTCCCCTTTTGTACTTTTGCTTTACAGGTTCCACACTGACCATTGCGGCAACTGTAGGGAAGGCCAATTCCCTTTCGCAGCGCACCATCCACGATGGATTCATCTTCCTGTACTTCAAAAGTAATTTTTTCGGAGACGATTGCAACCTTATGGTCCATTCAACTGTCTTCCAAAACGTTTCTGAAAACCAATTCAATCATTGATCACTTGAACTTTTTTCAACCTTCGGATCGTATTTGCTCAAGGCCCGGTCTCGTTTTCTGGCGATTCGGCTGGTGCCCCGATAAACTTCTCCATAAAGGTTCCAATCAGCGATATCGTCCTCGCTTTCCTTGCCGTCCGGGCCAAGAGAATAGAGATCGTAACTGCGTCCACTGTAAACCGCAGGAATGTTGTACTGGTACACGTTACCCCAAGGATCTTTTGGGACTGCTTCCAGATACTCCGTTTTTACCAGGGCCTGCAAACCTCCCTCCGATTTGGAGGGAGGACGCTTCTGCAAGTCAAACACGTAAGCCCCCAAGGCGCTCTTGAGCAACATCACCCCTTCTCTGGCTTTACGAATGTTTTTCTCCTCAGGGCTCTCCATGTCCATGGTAAACCGGGCAAACAATCCACCTAAGATCACTAGGAAGACCAGGCTGACCATCACTTCGACGAAACTGAACCCCGCATCGCTGGATGAATTACTTATTTGTATATTTTTAAAATGAATCATATCACTTCATTCCTTTCAAGCTGGCTGTTTTCATATGAAGTTCAAGATCGGTGCTGGTTTCAACCATCAAAACCCGGGGAACAATGAACTTCAAAATATCAAAGGACAGAGCTGGATCCTGATACTCGGCTGTATTTTCCAACAAGTCTTGCAAGGCCAGCCGATACCACAGTTTCGCTTCCACCTTCAACGGTCCCTTGACGCCCTTGGGCAATGGAATCGTGTAAGGAACGAAATCACTCTCCTTGGGACGAATCGGGTGGCGGGCATAGTCGACTGACTTAATATCAAACAAGATGTGCCGGGGATCAATCTTGCCGTCATCCTGATACAGATGCTTAATGTATAAAGCCGCTTTCGGATCAATAACCCCCTTCTTTTCATCAAACCAGCCATTGTTATAGATCATTTTGCCCTGGGCATCCTTGACGATGACCTCAATCCACATATGTCGCTGATCCAGTGGACCGGTGGGCAGGTAATGGCCTGCACCACTGTTGGTGACGACCACCTCGATTTTGGCCTCATCGTTATTTGCGGATTTGGGCTTGATTCTGATATCCGCAGCCGATTTGAGAAGCTTAATAATGAGACCATGCTGTTTCTTGAGATCCTCCAGCCATTCCTCTTTGGAAATGAACTTATTGGTCCCAGGAACCCAGCCGCCGCGCAACTCAGCGATTTTGTTACCCAATTGCTCAGCCATGGTGAGCACATAGTTATTGCCTACAAAGCGGTGCGAAACCACCCGCTTGGGTTTTTCCCCGCGCTTGAGGGCGGCCACGTACTCTCCAGGATCAGGATTCATATGGCAATGCTGGCACTGGACGCCTTCCTCGGCGTAATCACTGAGACGCCACTCATCGAAGGTTTCCTGCAAATGAATCGGAAAACTTCCATTGACTCGGGTGGGCCGAATCTCAGTGTGGCAAGCTCCACACAATTCAGACTTACCCATTAACGGATTGTGAGATTTGGCCTGCATCGCTTTGGCATGCTCTTTCGGCGCTGCCATGATCAGAGCAGGATCAAGAAATCGGTGCATTTCATTGAATTTAAGAGTCAGCGCACCGTTACCGATCAACGGACGGGATTCTATCGCCGTATGGCAAATAACGCAGCTGGCTCCTTCCTCCAATGCTTCATTGGGTCCAACCACGGGAAGCGGTGTACCCTCTCCCGCAAGAATCGCGAGAGGTTCATGGCATCCGTCGCACCAACGTACCTTTTCAGTGGTCAACTCCCCACCGTATTTACTTCCGAGTTCGTTCTTGGTGATAGTATTTTCATAGAGAACATCTGGACCGGTGATTGCATGAATGGAAGAGGCCCATTCCTTATACTCTTTTTCGTGGCATTCAGCACAAAATGTGGCAGAGGGAACCCCACGCCAGTCGATTAATTTGTCTCCTTCGATTTTCCATTCCGATGGATAGAAGGGGCTGTTATTGGTCCAAGGCATCGAATAGTTAGTCAAGTCTTTCGCTACATCGATACCCGTATTTTTTTTCCAAGGTGTGTATGCTGTCAAAGCCACGAAGACCCCGATAGCCAAGACAGAAACCACAACCAGACGTAATACTGGACGGGTTACCGTTAGATTAATTTTCATTATTTAACCCCCCCTTCCTGACAAGCCAAAGCATATGAATAAAAATCACTGGAACCAAAACCACGCTAACCCAGAAATGGAAACCACCCAGGATCTGTGTGGTGTAATAACCCTGCATCCAGACTTTCCCTGTATAGAAAAGTAATCCCGGCAAGGCCATTCCAATTCCCGTACCATAGATGATCAGGAGAATCCATGTCAGTACGTGTCCCAACTGCCGTTGCCGAAAATGCTGGGATTCTTCGTCCGCTTCTTTTTTGAGTTTCCACGGAGTCAGCAGCCACCACCAGGGTTGTTCCTTGTCTTTTTGATGTAAGAAAAAGTAAACCACAAACAGAATAAGAGAAATCAAGCCGCCTCCCAGGTGCAAAACTAAAATAGTTTGTGAAGCATTCCAGTTTATTTCCCGGGGAACCAGGTGGTACCACAAGCCGCTCATAAGCGTCACAGCGAAAGCGATGATAAAAGCATATAGTATGGACATCAGGTTTTGATAACCCTCAGTCTGTTTTTCCACCTTGTCTTCGGCGATGGTTAGCTTGAAAAAACTCATTTCAAATCCTCCTTAATTAAACCTTACTAAGCAGAACATAAAGTAATAAAAGGGCGGGTGATCGGCTCGCCATATCTTATGTTCCCAATCCAAAAAATATTTCCAATGTCACTAAAAAATATTGAAGTAAACTGTATTTTCTGTCAGTCCTATCATTTCAATCTGGTTCACACTTGAACCGCAGAAGTTTTTCGGCTCCGACGCACATACAGCCAGCCCAATGGAACCAATACAAGCACAAGCAATTGTCCAAACAGAGTTTCCAGCGTCGGGAACAAGCCCAACCAGCTTGCCTGAGGCCATCCATTCAATGAGGTGGTTGAGATCCAACCGCTCACTTGCAATTCCAGTAATCCCTTTCCGGTAAAAATAAAGGCCATCACAAATAGCAATACCGCAGTGAACGAGAAAAAGTATTTCAGAGGCAACCGAATCGAAGCCAATCGAACGAGAAAATAGATCAGAGCCAAGCCCAGCACGGCGAGGCCCATTCCGGTCCAGACGGCCATCAACTCTCCAGTGGCACTGGCGATCAATGCCTGATAAAAAAGAATGGTCTCCGCTCCTTCGCGAAACACTGCCAGGAAAGCGACAAGCCCCAGGGCAAACAGGCTTCCACGGCTGATCGCTTTATTCATCTCCTTGTGTATAAAAGCCTGCCATTTTTCCGCATCGCGTTTGGAAAACAGCCAGTAACTGACATAGATCAATACTGCAGCGGCTAACAACATCGTAATTCCCTCAAAGGCTTCACGGCTTTCTCCGCTGACATGAAATGCCTGGGTGAGAAGCCAGGCCGTTACCACGCTAGCCACCACGGCCCAAATGACACCCTGCCAGATGACGTAGATTTTGTCTGAAAAACCGGACCGCCGAAGATAGGCAACCAGTGCCGCCACGACCAGCATGGCTTCCGCACCCTCGCGCGCCAAAATAAGAAATGATTGCAATACCATTCCCCAAAACCCGGTTGACTTTTTATCGCTTGGGTAACGCTCTACCGTTAGGTACAGATCTTTTTTGAGTTCATTCCAAACTTTGTTGACAACGGATTTTTCCTTTCCCTCCATACTCAGATTGATGGCTTGGCTGAAACCGAATTCAATCTTTTCCATGAGGGACTTATCTTTAAGACCGAGAGTGAACTCCATTCCACTGCTTTCAAATACATCAAAGTAGATGCGGGAAAATTCATTACCCGTTTTCACTGCTGTTTCCGGAGAATAGCTTTTCATGGCCCGGTCACCCCGCTCAACCATCTCCACAACAACCGGACGGTAGTCTTCTGTGACACTCGGTTTTGAAGATTGCGCTGACACCGGGAATAGCAAAATAAATAAGAACAATATTGATAGTAAGTTGGATTTCGTTGTTCTCATTCAATCACCTAAATCATTGATGTAAAACGTTTTACTTGTCTTTGAAATAAAGCAACCGCTTCCGGAGACTGTTCCCGACCATAACGAATGGCGATGTACCGTTCAGTAATATCACCGGCACCAATTGCGTATTCGGAGTGTTCCCGGACGAGTCGATTGAGAAAGTCCCTGGGACATTCATTCGCTTTTTTCGACAGGCCTATTTTCTCCAACTGGTTGCAATATTGCTGATAGGCAGAAATGACAGGATCGAACCGACGCCTTGTTTGCCATTTCCAGAATCCAAAAAATAAACCGGACAGCAACAACACTCCAACCAAGGCGCTGGTTAGCAGGCCCTTCCAGTTTGTGTTTTTCACTCCTACGCTTTTTAATAACTCCACCTGACGATCCGGATCATAGTCAATGACCCATTTCTGAATTCCGCCAAACAAGTCCATCCACTTCGGAAGTTGCACATCCATATCTGTATTGGTTTTTGAAGGAGTGGAATGGTTTGTTTGGCTCTGGGTACGTTCCGCCTGTCTTACCTGAATCTCCGGAGTTGGCTGTTTGGCAGTTTCGTTTTCTTTAGTCGCAGGTTTTTCAGGCGGTAGGACAATATCTTTGGGTTCTACCCGAATCCAGCCCTTGTTATCAAACCACGCTTCGACCCAGGCATGGGCGTTCGATTGTTTCACAATAACGAAGTTGGTCAGGGCGATAACGGTTCCTCCCCGAAAACCACTCACCAAACGGGCAGGAATCCCAGCTGCACGAAGCAACAGGACAAAACTTCCCGCGAGGTATTCCGCACCACCTGATTTTTCGTCAAAGAAGAAGCGGTCCAGAACATCAGGTCCCGTCGGAAGAACTTTCGCGGAGTCAAATTGAAAGTTGTTCGTCGCCAGGTGTTTGTATGCCTGAAAAAGAATTTCCTCCGGTTTTTCAAAATCTTTTCTTAACTGTTCTCCAAAAAGATGTAACCGTGGATTGGTCTCTCCTGGCCAGGCAAGACCTTTTTTGCGTTGTTCGACAGTAAGCTTTTCTCCGATGCCATAATCAAGATAAGAGAGCATCTCAAGTTTGGGTTCATGGTCATCAATTTTCCGGATGCTCAGTAATTGATATTCATCTGAAATAAATGATTCCGGAGCTGATGCAGCCGGTACTTCCAGTCCAAACAGCCATCGTCCGCCATTGGGCATCACTCTCAGGCTGTATCGCACCGGGTGCCGATTCCAGCGAAGTTCCCTCTCAAGACGTTGTTTACTTCGAATGGCACGTTTGAGAAGTTTGCCTCTGTTATCCCAACCTTCCGGCAGGTGCCAGTTGTCACCATCGTAGTCCCAGAAAACGGGACCACGCCAGTACAACCGGTTCTTATAAGGCACAGCCCCCTGGAACTGGGCGACCAGCACATTGCCGTTGTCCTGGCTGAGCCGGTGTATGCCTCCTGGCTTGAGAACTTTAACTCCGCCAAAACCACTCTGATTTTTTTCCATCAATGCTTTGACGGGCAATCCAAATGCAAGCCCGATATCCCACAGCGGTCCGGGAATCCTGGGGAAGGTCAGAAACAATAGCACCATTATGGGTATTGCCAATAGGTACAGTTCAAGAGTTCGGCGCACTATGAGTTTCCATCGAAGAATCTGGTCGCCGGCACTAATGATCAATAAGCTGATGGTCAGCGCCAGTACCACGACAAACATATGGAGAAGGTTGAGCAAAGACTCCCAATAAAGAGATCCGACAGCTGCAAGGATCACCGCAGCGAACATCAGAAGTAAATAATCCCGACGTGTTCTTGATTCTCCCCATTTAAGAAAAACAATGCCTATAAAAAAACTGAGAACTGCATCTCCGCTGAACCAACTGTCGAAACTGAAATGGATTCCCACTGCTATGGCAGCCAACAGCAAAGCGCTGGCCAATTTTCCATACGTGCCTTCCGCCCACCGGGCGTAGTGCAGTCCGCCCCCCAATAGAGATATGACCGTTACCCAACCTGGCAAGTGAAACAGGCTGGGGACACTGGATAGCAACAGAGTGAACAACACCCAATTTTCTTTGGAATTACTTTTCAAAATGGTGTTCATTGCTCATCATCTACCTGACTACCCTGCGCTTTTCCATAAAGTGCTAAGGCTTTCAGACAGGATCGTAAATGCGATTGGCCCATTGCCGGGGCAATTTTTGTGCCGGGAATATCCAATCCATATTCCCTGCCTTGCCGTTGGGCGTCCAAAACCCAACGGCACAACTGGGAAATTTTGCTTTCCGTGCCGCTTTTATGGACAGCATTAAGGTTGAGCCAAAGGGCGTGTTCACCTTCAGCGCCATCGAATTCCTTGGTGTAGAGCTTGTTGGTACGTGCCCAGGCTTTCCAGGAAATACGGGAAAGTGGATCTCCCGGGGCGTAGCGTCTCATGTCGGTGTAGTTATCAGATTCTCGACCGAGATGGGCGTTGTGGCTGTCGGCCGTATTTGGCAAGGGCTGTGCTCCCTCGGGAGCGGGATAAACCAGACAATCCGGAAGGTCTAACACAGCTAATGTTGTAATGAATAGTCCCAATGGAAAACTACTTTGCAGACAAGCAGAGGAAGAGGGGAGAAGCCCTCTGGAGCGCGTTGACCGCTTTACACTCAATTCCACACCTTCACTGGCCAAAATTTCGATTTCGTTAGTCTTAACCGGTATTGGCGAGGAAACGGTGATACCCATTCTTCCGCGCCCGGAAGAGTTGTCAATCGTCAACCGATAATGAATATCCTGGCCGGCAAAAACCGGTTCGCATTTCCATTGTCCAAAAGTCAGGCCCGCAACATTCATTCGAGTCTGCCACCAACCCACGAATGCAATACCAAACAGTAGAAAAGTCAGAGCGAAAATGAGGTTATTGCTGAAGTTTACGGACATCAAAAACCCGCACAACATCAAGGCCAGGAAGCCCCATCCTGCTGGGGTGAGGCGGGTTCGAAGAGAACTTTTTCGACGAAGGGCTTTGGTCCTTGAAAAGGGTCGCAACAATCGTCCCTGCAATCGTTGTATGGAATAAGGAATCATTTCAGATCACCAGACGGGCACCGATTCAATAACCCGCTCTCCGATTTGGTTTGGGGACATGTACCCTTCTACAGGCTGCAGGCGATGGCCGGTCACCGCCGGCAATACCGCTTGGATATCGCTTGGCAAAAGTTTGTCTTCATTATGTACCAAGGCCCAGGCACGAGCGGCACGCAACAATCCCAAGCCGGCACGGGTAGAAAGCCCCGTTTGAAACAAGCCCGATTGACGGGTGAACTCGAGCACCTGATATAAATATTCCAGAACAGCATCTCCTGCGTGAACCTGATCGACTTGTTTTTGCAAGTCCAGAAGTTCTTGCGCGGTTATAGCAGGTTGGAGACTTTCCAGCATTTCCCGGCGGTCTTCACCACGAAACAATTCAAATTCCGCATCCCGGCTGGCGTAACCCATTTCGATTCTCATTAAAAAACGATCCAACTGAGATTCCGGTAATGGAAAAGTCCCCTGCTGTTCGATGGGATTCTGAGTAGCAATGACGAAAAAAGGTTCCGGCAGATGGCGGGTTTCTCCCTCCACGCTCACTTTCCGTTCTTCCATGGCTTCCAAAAGTGCGCTCTGGCATTTTGGAGTAGCTCGATTGATCTCGTCCGCCAGCAGCAACTGAGTGAAAACCGGCCCGGCATTAAAATTAAACTGTCCGCTATTAGTGTCATAGATAGAAGTTCCCAGGATGTCTCCTGGAAGCAAGTCACTGGTAAATTGAAGACGTTTGTATTCCATGCCCAGAGCTTGCCCTAGACCATGCGCAAGGACTGTTTTGCCCAGACCGGGAATATCCTCGATCAACAGGTGACCTTTCGCGATCAGGCAGGTCATGGCAAGTCGTAACTGCATTGATTTACCCAGAATCACCGTATTGAGCTGATCAAGTACCGTCGCTAGAAAACCGGCAAACATTTGATCGTCCGCATGAATTTCTCTAATTTGATCTTGCACGTTCAACTCTCTATAAAATTAATAGTTCAGGATTGTTATTCTTTGCCGGGCCGGCACAACTCATTCAGAACCGACGGGTGAAACCGGCAAATATGCCGAAGTCATCGGTCGCGGCATTCAACCCGATACGCGAACCCACGTCGAGCTGCAAATCCTCATTGACCCTGTAGGTGATTCCGTTACTGAAGATAGCCTGGTATTTGTCTTCGGTGATAGTGCCGACGTATTCCAGATAGATGCCCAGATTTTCAGTGATTGAAGGACCGAATACCATGGTATGCATAAGCTCAGTCTCATAGTCGTCCTCTTCTTCGTTGTAAACAATGTCAAGCTCAAGTTGAGCTCCAAAACCCAATCCTTCCATAATGTCTGTTCCAAAGGGAACAATGACGCCTCCTTCCACATGGTCGTGGCTGAGATCATTGCCTGAAGGTATCGTGATATAGGGCATAATGCCTAAGGCGGTGTCGCCGCCGTCATTGCCCCAAACGTTCATTTTTAGGCGAATCTGAGCATCTTCAAAACCATCCGTTGTGTCTGATACTCCACCCTCGTCAGTGGTCACTCGTGTCAGCGGTGTAAATACAAACTGGAGATCAAAATTATGCGCGATTCCGAGTTTCAGGTTGGTTTCCAGGAGAGCCCAATCTCTGTCCCTCACACCGCTATCAACGTTGGTGTTGTAGTCGAAAAAGCTTGTTTCAATCTGAAAATGACCCACATCTACCGTGATGGGGCTTTCTGTAAGGTCCGGCCGATCGGATGAGAACTGTCTCATCTTTTCGCGGGGCACTGGATTAAATATGGAATAATCGCCACTATCAGTATGGCTTGCAGTGACAACTTTAGAAAGCTGTTCTGACGACTGGGCGGAGGACTGTGCAGCGGAGGACTGTGCAACGGTGATAGCTGCAGAATCCAGGTCTAGTTTAGGCTCTGATAAATCATCAGCCGCCGCAGTACTGGCGATAAGGGCTTGAATATTCAACGCTACAAATAGGAACAATGCGATTGTCAATAGAACATGGTTTCTCAACTTAATCATCAATTTCCTTCTTTCTATATCTTTAACTGCCAAACGTTTATAAATTATTTCTGCATCAAGTCACTCAGCAGAAATAAGCCAGCCGTAGCATCCAGCTAGCGAATTTGGATGACCCCCCTCATCCCTTTTTTTGCATGACCTCTTATGGTGCATTTGAGGTCAGCAAATGTCCCTGCCTTGACAGGTACAAACCACCACTGGGCACTACCTCCGGGATAAACTTCAATCTCCCGTATAGAGCCTTTGATCTCTGCCACAGCCGAGCCATCCGGCCGGTTGATTTGGACTTTGCGGGTAAATACCGCTCGGGCAAATCCATCGGAAGAGAAATAGTGTTTTTTGTCGCTTGGGTTTTCTAGATTCAACAGGTAAAGCTTGCCCGTTTCCAATTCGAGCGAATCCGGATGGAAACGCATTTCCCCTGACTCGCTTCCAAGCTCCATTTTTATTGCGACAGGTTTTTGGCTGGTCATGTCTCCCCCAGCCCAAACCGATGCGTGTATATCGAACCCAAAAAATAAAAAAGTCGCCAGAATCAATGTTTGGATTGTTGATCGGGTGTCCATGTTGATCTCCTGTTAAATCGATTATCTTTTGAGCAATCTATCCTCGGGACTAACAGATTTTCTCCGCCGTATGTTTTCACTAACAGAAACTCCATCCCGTCTGGAACGAACGTATTGCTCGGGAGGCTTTGCTTCTGGGCGGACGTACATCATCAAATCATCCCCCTTGCTTCTCACGTTTCTTAGCATTATTCTTCGAGCTCTTTTCCTTGAGTTTCGAGTTGCAGGCGTGAACTGTTTGTGATGATTTTTGTTTTTAAGCACTGTGTATTCGACTTTCGGTCTTCCAGCAGTCTGCGCGGTGGTGCAGCCCGTTGAGATTCCAATAGTGCCAAGGCACAGGATTATTAGCCCCCGCCGCAACAACAAATCAATTGGTTTCCTATCAAGCAACACTATTGACCTCCGACAACAATATGAAAGGGTTTGGACGAAATTAAATACGCCAGAGTCCGGTCTCCGATTTTCCCGCGAGCTGCCAGTGTTTTCCCTTCTAATGTGATGGCACGCCAGTTGGCCTGGAACTGCTTCTGATGAATTGGTACTTCTACGGAACTTCGGTTATGCAAAACTACTGCGGTGACGTAATAACCATAGCCCTTCCATGAGTTAAGAACTTTGATTTCGACAGCCCTGCCTGCAATCAAGCTTTTTCCTTTGGCCATTTTGGGAACAGTGGTACGGCTTATTCCCTGTGGCGGTTTCTGTCCGGGGTTTTTCACCGCTAAAACGGCATAACGAGTCAATCTGATGTAAGATTTTACCGGATCTTCGTTCTTAACTTGTTTGGAGTACTTGTCTGAGTTGGGGGCAGCCTTCCTGGCGTTTCTTCCCAGGTAGGGACGGTTGGATGGATTGGAAGGTAGCATACCTGTTTTTTGATTTGATTCTGAATCAGGTTGTACCCTTGGAACATCCACTTTTTCCAAATCTTTTTCAGGAACTTCTATGAAGCCTCCGTTGCTTTTGGGTTGAGAACTATTTTTCTGTTTGCGATCTTTTTTGTCTGCCCACCCTCCCAAACGAGGTCGCACCAGATCGGGCCGGTCGGGAACCGTCTGGCTTGTTTTGAAATAGGTATCCAGGGCATTGGGTTTTTCCAACAAGTCATCGACTCGTTCTTTACTTGCCAGTTGAGCCTCTTCCGGAGTAAAAAAGACACGGGGGGTGATGAGTAAAACAAGTTCGGTTTTTGTGTATTCACGAACATCCCGACGAAAAATTTGGCCCAAGAATGGAATATCTGCCAGTAAAGGAACCCGTTCCTCATTGTCGGAAGCTTCAGTCCGGATCATGCCGCCGACAGCGACTGTCAAGCCGTCACGAGCGAGAACGGTGGCCTGCACGTTGGCCGTATTGACGGTATCCACAAAGAACTCATCAATATCTCCGTCTTCACCGGCAACTGGAATACGACTGCTGGCCGGTAATACAGTAGAGTTGTCCTGAACAATGCGTAAGGTTACCGTACGATCAGAATTAACACTTGGGATGATTAACAGCGTATTCCCGATATCACGGACTTCCGTTTCTGCAGTGGTTGCAGTATTGATCAGGTTTTCGTTGGTTGTTTGGTTCGTGCTGACACCGGTGGTCAGGACACGTTCTTCGCCAATAAACAGACGGGCTGGGGAATTGTTGGATGCCAAAATCATCGGGGTAGCCAGAATGCTGACTTTGTTCTCGGATTCCAGCAACTGAAGCCTTGCCAGAATATGGTCGCTCATCAACTGAAATATACCGGTGCTTCCTCCTTCAAGAACAAAATTGCCCAATCCCAGAGCAGCATTGGATCCAATATTTCCTCCCGTAAACGGATTCGCCGGCTGACCCGTATCCGGCCCGCTGGTTGAACCACCACCGGAATAACTCAGGTCCAATATCGAGTGAAAATCTTCACCAATGGTGACCTCGAGAATTTTCATTTCGAGAAGGACTTGGGGAACCGGTTTATCCAAATCCTCGATCAAAGTACGGATATGATCCATCGCCTTACGGTCGCTGGTTCGTACTAACAATTGGTTGTGCAAATGATTGGCGCTCAGATAAATTAATGGGGCGTCTCGCTGAATAATGTCAGCAACATCCTGTTCTGAAACTTTGGCGCCTTGCCTTAATTGGTCCAAGGCAGCCAGTTGGTCAGGTGTCAGAGGTTTGTCTTTTTTCAGTTCCAGATCACCACCCGACCCCCTTCCACTAAACCCCCCTGACCTTCGGCCTCCAAATCCTCCTCCTCTGGAGCTGTTGAAATTCCGGCCTCTGAAACTTCGGCCAAGATTGGAACGGCCTTGTCCAAAACCACCACCGCCGAATCCACGACCACCGAAGCCTCCGCCACCGCCGAAACCTCCGCCGCCGAAGCCGCCACCGCCGAAACCACCGCCGCCGAAGCCGCCACCGCCAAAACCACCTCCACCAAAGCCTCCGCCTAAACCCCCACCTCCGATGCCGCCACCGAATAATTGAAATGGATCTTGATCTATGGTCAAAATATATTCCACACGATCGGTGTACAAATCCTGGACGATTCTTGCTGCAGCGGAAACGTTTTGAAACTTTAACGTGAAGACTTCGACAATATCTTCACGAAAAACGACAATATCCTTACGGTACTCATCGGAAGTCATAATGAGATATACCCCGGTCTTGTCGTTATAGCGATACCAGAGGCCACTGGCACGGCAAATGCTGTCAATAGCATTTTCAACGGTTGTATTACGCAGATAGACAGTGATCTTGCGCTTGCCGGATTCTGCAGTGACCACAATATTCGTGTTGCTTATTTCAGAGATGACCCGGAATGCGTCTTTGACCAGCGCTTCCTTGAATTCAAGATCCGATAAAGCTTCCTGGCCATTGCCTGCAAACGCAGGATTGCCCAGAGCTAATACCCCCGCAAAAAGAAATGCGGTCAACAGCGAACCGAGACAAAAATCATTTTTACTTGTTTTCATTTTTCTTCACCTGACAATCATGAGACGATTCAATGACCCCACTTCGACCACCAGGTTTAACCGGTTAATCTTTTTGATGCGGATCACCATATCTTTTCCTAATTCGTTCAATCCGACAGCGTCCTTTTCACGAACGACATGCGTTCCTGCGCCCTCGATTTCCAATAAAGCAGCCAGCCTTTTCCCCTTACGGCGTATGATTCCCCGTAGTTTCATTTTGGGGATGCGGCTCCCGATTCGGGCGGGTTGAAACTGCAGTTCGTTCGGGTCCCGTTTTTTGACTCGTTGCAAACGATTTGTTATGGCAAACGGATTGCGTTCGCCGTTTCGATAACCGGTACGTCGTTGTGTTTCTACTTTTATGGCCCGTTCATTAGACATACTTCCACTTTCGCCTGTGCCCCTCGCGAGGGAATTTTTTGGATTACCGTTGTTTGTGGTGCGTGCGGTATCACCGTATGCATCAGAAATGCTGAACAACCCCAGACACACCATGGTTAATAGAAATGAATGCAATCCCTGATTTTGTAAAAAGTGTTTCATTTTGCTCCAAATTCTTTGTGTGTTATTGATCTTATCTCCCGCCTGAGACGGCCAGCAAAGCTGTAAAAAACGCGTAATACACAATCCCGACAGGCAAACCGATCAAAAGAACCCCGGCGGGCACCATCCACTCGGTCAGGGTTGCAATCCTCGCGCGCAACTCCTTGCGATAAAAATCTCCGGACTCTTCCATCACCTGTTCCAGCGCTCCACTCCGTTCTCCAACAGCAGCCATGTGTTGCATCAGCATTGGGAAAACGGTTTGATTGAACGCACTGGCAAGACTCCGCCCGCTTAAGATTTGATCTGCGGAGCGATCAAAGTCATCAGCCAGAGTTTGGTTGTTCATGACGCTGCCGGTCATACGCAATGCCTCAAGTAATGTCACTCCGCTTCGCAATAACATCCCCATGGTCCATCCGGCCTGTGCCATTCCTGAAAACAGAGCGGTCTTTCCAAACACGGGAATGTTAAGCATGACGCGATCAATTTTTCTTTTTCCGATCACCGTGGTATAGGCCACCAGCAAAGAAAAAATTATGATGGCCAACCAGCTGATTAATGTAGGTCCATAAACAATAAACCAGTCCGAGATATCCAGTAGAAACTGAGTCAGGGGTGGCAAGGCTTTGCCTCGGCCTGCCAAAAAGTGAGCGAACTTTGGAATCACGGACGTAACCAGGTAATAAAGCACCCCGCTTCCAAAAAAGATTAGAATGGTTGGGTAGATCATGGACACGAGAAACTGACGGCGGACCTCACGGCGACGGGTCAGGTCGTCGGACAATCGCTCCAATACAGGAGCCAAATCACCCCCTTGTTCCGCGCTGGCAATCAGTTTGGCTTCCAGTGATGTGAAAGTACGCTTTTCTGCTGCAATTGCCGAAGAGAAACTAGCACCGCGCCGAATGGCATCTGACATTCGATGGATTGTTCTCGAAAATCGAAGTCGGTCTGTCAGTTGGCTGCTGGCATCCAGAGCCTGCACGATGGTGTACCCTGATTTCAACATCAATGCTGTTTGTCTCAGGAACAGACTTCGGTCGTTAATACTGGGAGGTAAATAGCGGCGTGGAGAGAAGAATGACAGAAAATAACGCAACGATTTTTGTCGCGCCCCCGGAAGATCAACTGCCTGACCTTCGTGAACGGCAACCATGAAAAGAGATTGTGCGCGCAACTGCTGAGCGACCTCCCGTTCATCGGATGCGTCAATCAGTCCACGTTGTTCGCGGCCGCCATTATCCAGGGCGATGTAGGAAAACTGTGCCATCGCTAATCATCCATCTTAATGTTTAAATGTTCAACTTCCTCTAAACTGGTCAGGCCCTTTAACACTTTGTCGCGCCCGTCCATTGACAATGTATGCAAACCTGTTGCCGCAGACCGAAGTTGAGTCTCGGAAACACCTTCGGCGATGAGTTGCCGCATGCGGTTGTTCATCCAAAGCGTTTCAAAAAGACCAATTCGTCCGAGGTAACCTGTTCCCAGACAATTGGGACAACCGTTCGATTTCCATAAAGTCAAATCTTCATCCGCATTTTTTCCTAATGACTGTCGCTCCGACTTGGTGGCGCTATAAGATACTCTGCAATGCGGACACAAACGTCGCACCAGTCGTTGGGCCAGAACACCAATCAAGGTTGAACCAATCAAATAACGTTCCGCCCCGATATCAACCAGACGCGAAACAGCACTGATAGCGTCGTTGGTGTGAAGAGTTGACAAAACCACATGACCCGTCATCGATGCCTTGAGTGCTGTTTGTGCGGTTTCCAAGTCACGAATTTCCCCTACCAGAATTACGTCGGGATCGTGACGCAAAAAAGAGCGCAGGGCTCCTGCAAAACCCAGTTTCCCACTCACTTGGACTTGAGATATTCCAGGGACAATCTGTTCTACCGGATCCTCCACGGTGAGAATATTGATTTCATTTGCATCCAATTCCCGCAGGGCGGCATATAAGGTTGTGGATTTTCCGCTTCCAGTGGGTCCAGTCACAAGGATCATTCCGTGAGGCCAATGGATTGCCTTGCGAAGCCGCGCCAAAGCAGCGTCCGGCATACCCAGTTGTTCCAGATTGAAGCGGTTGGTTTCCTGACCCAATATTCTCAAGGTCGTGCGTTCTCCCCAGCGGGTAGGAATGGTGGCGACACGAATATCCATTTCTCCGGTTTCCCACCCCTGAATGAGATAGGTCATGCCGCCATCCTGAGCCATTCGTTGTTCGGCAATATCCAGACCGGCCAGAACTTTGATACGGGTCATTAAGGCTTCGCTATCTGAGGGAGAAAGGATTTTCGGGTAATCCTGCAAGTGACCATCGACGCGCAATCGTACCCGTAAATCGTGTTTGGAAGGCTCCAGATGAATGTCGGATGCGCGTCGTAAATAAGCTTCCTTCATAATGGAATCCAACAACGCCACCGAATCCCCATCTGTGGTTACATCCGAAGGTTCAACATTCGGGTTGGTTATTTTCAGTTCCCTCCGGATAGCTGCGTCCAACGCCTCGGGATCCGCCAACGCAGGCTTATACCGTTTACCGCTGGCGCGTTGAACACTATCAATACTGATCTGGTCATCCGGGTTTGCCATCGCCAGCAGGTTCACCCCGTTCGAACTGCGGACGGGTAAAATCAGGCGTCGTTGTAAAAGATTTGCGGGAATTTTAGGAATGATGTCCTCATCTCCCTGCAAATCGCGGGTGTGAAGAAAAGGAATTCCCCGAAGATCCGCCAGGGCCTGATACAGGGCTGCTACCGGAAAACGTCCCTCCCGCACCACAGCCTCGAGCAGGCCGATCCTCTCCCGTCGGGCCTGGGTCTTGAGTCGACTGATCGCCGAGCTTTTAACCAGGCCGACTTGGAGTCCAGCGTTGATCAGTGTGTTTTCGTTCACCGGCATTCTCAGGCACCTCTCACGGTCGAAAGTTGAAACAATTGGTCGAAAGCCGCAACGTCCCGGCAAATGGAACGTGCTGTTTCACGGTTTACTTTTCTTTTTTTCACCAAACCAACTAACGACTGGTCACGGGTTTGCATTCCCAATCCTGCTCCGCTCTCCATTGCAGAATAAATTTGCTTGGTTTTACCCGTCACGATGAGATTGGAAACGGCCAGGGTGACCATCAGTATTTCGACGGCAGGTACCAGGCGCGAACCGTCAGGGGAGGGCAGCAGCGCTTGGGAAACGACGGCACGCAAGCACATGGCAATTCGATGGCGTGCCTGAGACTGCTCATCGCCCGGAAAACTGCCTACAAACCGCTCCACTGTTCCGACGGCGTCATCCGTATGCAAAGTGGAAAGAACCAGATGACCGGTTTCTGCCGCGGTTAATGCGGCGCGCATGGTTTCGAGGTCGCGCATCTCTCCTACCATGATGACATCCGGGTCTTCCCGAAGCGCGGAACGAACCGCACCTGGAAAATCAGGTACATCGGTATAGAGTTCACGATGGTGAACCATGCTGCGCTCGTCGGTATGGATGAACTCCACCGGATCTTCGATGGTCAGGATGTGACAATTGCGATTAATATTGATTTCGTTAATGAGTGTTGCCAGCGTGGTGCTTTTGCCACTTCCGGTTGCGCCTGTTACCAGCACCAGTCCTGAAGGCAGGTGGGCAAGCTCGCGAATTTGAGGAGGCAGAGAAAGTTGTTCAAGATCAAACATATTTTGGTCCAGATGCCGCACCGCGATTGCTACGCGTCCCATTTCACGGTAACAATTGATCCGGAAGCGTTCGCCTTGCGTCGAGCTGTAACCCAAATCGAATGACTGGCAGGTATCAAATTCTTTTTTCTGGCGTTCATTCATCAGACTATAGGCCATTGCTTCCACCGATTCCTTGCTGATGGGTTGAATATCCACCGATTTTAGTTCTCCGCGAACACGTAATACAGCTCCCCGATTCCCGCTGAGATGTAAATCGGAAGCACCTTCCTTGACACATTGAGCCAACAGCTGGTTGAAAAGTTGTTTTTCCTTTGCGTGACGGCTCATAATGTCAGTACCAAGTGAATGGATAATTGATTGCTCGGTTGTACGGCCCATCGATCTGGTTTACTCGAAGCAGGTTGATTGACGACAGCATGCAATCTCACGACAGACACGTGATAGGTTAAATTCTTCAAGCTTTCCAGAAACTTTAGAAGGCTCCAATAACTGGATTCTCCCCGGACCTCCAACAACGGGCGGCCATAAGGGTTCTTAACTGCGGGAATGGGAGTTTCTTCTGGATTCCTTCGAGCGGTTTGTATGGAAGCCTTCTTCAGGCCCAAGCGATTGGATTTTTTGACACGCAAACCGGATCGTTGGGCCAGAGTGGATATTTCCAACCGTAACCGCTGCTGGGCTTTGGCGGAGTCGATTGGAGCAAACCGGGCCATGTTGTTGGCCAGCCGGGCTTCAGCCAATTCAAGTTCTTTTTCTAACTTGATCAGTTTGCGGGACAAACCAGTGGGGTTGCTGCTGTCTACCTTTTTATCAATCTGGGCACGTTTGCTGATACGGTCCAATCGGCGTTTGATCATGTTGTCCGAGTGCATCAACGCTTTCTCACTTTTCGGATAAATCAGAAAAGAGTAAGCAGCGATAACGGTTGCCAGCCCGAGTATCAAAATTCGATACCGATCGCGTTGATTGAGCATGTTCCAACGTTTGATCCAGCGTTTCATTATTGAGATACCTCCGGATTGATCCTGGGCACCAGCCACAAATCAATTCCATAACCATCCAGTCCTGTGCGGCCTCGGTCTGCCACCACTTGGGAGTCGGTGACCAGCATTTCCCATTTCTCCAACGCCTGGTTCAGCCGGTTCAGAAACAATTCGGCACCTGTATCTGTCAACGCCCACCCGGTGACACGTATACCGGGACTTTTATCGGATTCAGACAGCCCATCAAGAATGATTTCATCACCGCTGGTTTTGGCCAGAGTGCGGAGTATTCCCGGCACTGATTTTTGACGTTGGATTAGTATGTTCTCAATGATTTGATTCTTTTTATTGACTTCAGTCAGCGTCCGGCTGCGTTTGGCAATTTCTTTTTCCAGGCGCATAGCTTCGGATGCTTGTGACTCCACCTTCTTCTTGAGAGCCATTTTTTCTTCGAACTGGGCATCCAGTTCGACAAGACGTACTTCGTTTTTCCAACGTTCGATATGCATTGAAAGATCAAAGCCAACCACAGCTAACAAGATCGCTATTGCAGCTGCATACGGATACAGTTCCCGGCGCTTCCACAACGCCGGTTTGGGTGGTTGGGCTTTCAACCGAGCAAGCGTATTCGCAGGAATTCGGCCCAGATGATGGGCAGCGGCTCCCATCAACGAGGCCAGGGATCCTTTGGAAGATGGGCTTGCTTTGTCGATTCCCATGACCTTTCGTCCGGAGCGGTGGGAAAGGTACTCTGCTAATTTGTTGGTTCTCAATCGGGGAGCAAACACGTACAAGGTGTGAACATCCGGATGCAGTTGGTCCTGAATCAAACCAAATATCTCGTCTGCATTGGGATGCCCGTCAGTCACTTGTATTGTTCTGACGTCAGCCAGTTCACCTCCGTTTCCACGGAACACCGCGATCTGTTCCTGGCGGATTTCCAACAACATTTGTTCGCCCCTGCCTGTCTGGCTCTCGTTCAGAGATGCGAAGGCGCAGCCTAATTGGGGATAGATCCAGTCGAGAGAAATGCCGTTGGCACGAAATGCCTTGACCCACGCCGTGCACATGGCCCGGCCGGCACCAACGCCGTGCCAGCGAAACAATTCTCCCTCGTCTCCAATCAGATCTTCCTGGGTGATTTGAGGAGCCCATCCACAGATCAGGTCATCATTCACCAGAATTAGTTTTTCCTGCAAGGCCAGGCATTCATCTACCTGTTCTCGGGTAACCTGACTCATCGACAACAACACTTCGCCGAAGGGAATGTTGATTCGTTTTCCTCCCTGCTCTGTGCGGTTGTGGTATTCCTTCACCGCCGCGGCCCGTTGCTGCGCATTGATATATCCGCGACCCATCAACAGAGCCCCGAGGGACCAGATATCGTTCTGCTGACCAAACAAGGGCTCCAGTTCCCAGCGGACCAGCTCCTGCATTTGTTGATCGGGCCGTGGAGTGGCCGGGTTGACCGGCAACTCCAACAGAGCTTGTACCGCTGAAGGAGTGACCAAGATGGATTTTTTTGGAACTTTCTCGCCTTTTTCTTCCAGTTGGGCAATCAGGTCGTCTACAGCCTGTCTGAAATCGAGCGCCCGCGACTCAACAATCAACCCAATATTCATTCCCGTGACACTGGAAGTGACCACGGCACCACGGAGTTTGAAACCATCAGTTTCGCATGCCAAGATCGATCCGGCGCTTCCAACCTTGATGCTGTCCAGTTTTTTTAATATTCCTGTCATTCGTTTTTACCTGATCACGAGTTCTGTGGTGGGGCGTGCTGCCCGTGTATAAAAATTCACATGGGCAGACACGGCTTGTATCCCCGCCGTTACAGTATCCGAGTCGTACATGGATTCACTGGTATCGTTATGCGCGTCCGTGCCATCACTGTCATTGACCAGTACCAGAAGATGCTCGCCCTGCGGGATATTGGTGTCCGGTTGATAACTTCCGGTTCCGCCTCCTGTTACGGGAAAAGTAAGAACATAGGAAGTGTTGTTGACAACGTTTCCAGAAATGCATTCGCTTGTGAGACGTTTCCAGTTGAAATTGTTTGCTTGATCCGCATCATTGATATAAACCAGCAGCGAAACCCGGTAGCACTGACTTCCTGTAACCGTCAAATCAGAACCGCTCGAATTGGTCACGGTGATCTGCCAGCCTCCGGCATCAATCCTCCAGTCATCGACTGTGATGGTGTCGGGAATATCGCGTTCATAGTCGACATCTGCAGGATTGACGATGTTGTTTTTTCCTGGGCTAGTGCTCGTAAACGTTGTTACAGTCGGCGTTTCGGTCCACGCGTTGCCCCAGCCATCCAGAAACGCGGTCACCCCTGCCGGAAGCAATAGATAACTCCCCCGATAACCCTTGAACAATCGATGGGCATCCCCCGTAGGGCTTGAGGTGTTCGTGGCGTCATTAATGCCGTTTGCGTCCGGGTCTGAATCGAAAACAGGAAATATTGAGGCAAAACCATCGTAGCTTGCCGGCTGGGTGGTCAGTCCATTGATATTGAGAGGAAGTAGCCCGTTGTCTGCAACATAGCCGGACAGCAGGCGCTGGCCGTTGAAAGCTGGACCTCTTTCACCGACAATCCCGGTTCGGACCAACCCTAACCGGTTGCGCGTATCTTCGTAACGCACCTGATCGCTGCCGTTTTCCACTGCGGCCAGCGACATGAACGCCACCATGGACAGGATGACGACGACGAGTAATAATTCGATCAGGGTGAATCCGGATGAATTGGTCAAATGAAATCGTTTCATCATTCGCCCCCCTTTTCAAACCCAACCACCAGATAGGCGGGACCCTTGGAATAGTTGTAGATGTGATAGGCGCGGAAACGGACGTTTTGGTCCACCTGAAATGTTTGACTGATCAAGGCCGCGGCGCTATCTTCGACATAGACGGGAATTATCTTGCCTCCAGACGACGCAACGAACATGCGATGAGAAACTTCAGGTAATGGATCGACTCCAGCGACGTTCAGGGCTGTAAAGAGATAACTGATCTCGCGTTTTTCAGGCAACCGCATCAGTTTCACACGTAAAAGAACCGGGCGGCTCGGTTTGAGAATGAGACGGGAACTGTCTTTGCGTTTGGTGTGGGTTATGACCTGGTCGAGATTAACATCTCGAAATGTTACATTCTCCGTAGCTAAACTGGCTCCGGCCTCAACAGCTAACCCATCTCCTGTGAAGACAAACAGCAGCGCCAATAATAGAAGCCCTATTGCAAATGATTTGCTTGTTTGGTTCATCATCAGTTCACACTCACCACAATGTCATCCACGCCACCCTGGTTGTACGAGCCGTTGGACCCGAACGCCAGCAGACAGGGGACACTGAGACAACCGGTTACATTTCCCACTGCGGCCGGATTAATAAAATAGAGATACGGACGCCCGTGAGTTAGAAACGCACGGTCTCCGTCATTATCATCGGCGTCACCGTCATCGGTGATGGGTCTCCAGTCGAGTATGCAATTGGTATTCGCAGGGGTTTCCACTGGTGCTTCATCTCCGTCACAGAAAGCTCCGGCTGCATTCAGCGGAGAAAATTCCTGAGGATCAGCCACGCCAAGCAAATTCAAGATAGGGGCTGTTTCAACTATGGCCGGGTCGTCATCGCCATTGACTTCAAGATCGTCACCGACATCGACACGATTTTCTCTTTTGAGATAAGGTCCTCTCCAGCCGCGACCGGTATCGATATTCCAGGGCAAAACGCAATTAGTACAGGCGGCATCCGGAGGGGCGGCGTTGTTGGTCGGTTGCACGTATAACTGAGAGAGATTAGCTGGAGAATTAAACCGGTCCAGAAGCGCCGCTGGATCAGGGTCCGCTACAGCCAGATCAACCTGACCTCCTTGATCTTCATGGTCAAACGGGCCATCCTTGGGATAATACCCGGTATCCTGCCGGAACTGGCGTATGGCTTGTGCCACTTCATCCATTTCAGCACGTGTTACTTGTGCACGTGCATCCTGATCCACTCCTGTGAAGACACTCGTTACAGTAAACGCAACAGCTACCAGAATGGTAAGGATGATCAGCAGTTCAATAAGAGTGAAGCCGCTCTCTCTGCAAAAACCAGCTTTTGGATGTAATGAAAAGTCAGATTTTTTCATGATCCGTTCAAATCCTTAAAAAAAACCCCCGCTGGAAAACCAGGCGAGGGGATATCGGCAAGACGCTGTACTCAAAAAACAAGCACAACATTAAAAAGCAATACTGCGATGGTTTTTCGACTCACGCTCGCCGTGACGCCTGAATATTCGATCTATTCTTTTCTTTTTTAGTCCACCGTGACCGCGCGGTATCCACTGCGTGTCACCACGTTAATAAAAAACCTCGCTCCTCCTTCGTCCGGTCTGCTTTTCTGTGTACTTTCAGACCGGAAAAGATTTCCTCCCTTCTCCCCCAAGAGACTCACCCCTGGAGAGGCCAAGGAATCCCCCGGGATGGAGAAGGAAGAAAACTTTAAAATCGCTTACCGTAAAAATTTATAAGTGTGTGAGCCGCCACCCTACCAGTGGCGGCTCACCACCTTCGAGCTTAGATACTAGATGGTGTTACGTGTACCATCCCATTCACCGAGTTCCTCTTCCTTGGTGTCACCAGCGCCATCAACGATGGCTACCAGCAATACCTGGTCGATTGCCGTCGGGGTTGCCGTTCCATTGGTGGTACCAATGTTGAAAAGTGCAATGAAGCGGTTGTATTCCGTTTCACTGACATGGCGATACACAGGAACCGTGCTCAAACCACCCAAAATACGCTTGTCAAACAGGGTGGAATTTGGCCCCAGGCCCGCAGCCATCATGACCGGAAGACCAGCTTGTGCGGCAGCAAAGTTGGTGCCGTCGAAATCCGGACCTGCGCCCAAAGGTTCACCGGTGATGCGCTCGGATCCACCACCCCAAATCAATACGTTCGTGGCGTTAGCGATGGTGTGGTTTGCACCGCAACCATTGGCTTCCGGGCTCAGGAAAATGTTACCGGCAACTACGGCGTTTCCGCGGCTTGCGATCAAACCGGTGTAATCGTCACAATCCCCGTCGCCAGCCGGGTCCAGGGTACCGGTGGTGGTGTCGTAAGCAACGCGCAGAGTGGTAATTCCAATGTCACTTAGGCGTGATACCACCGTGTCTCCAGCAGCAGCTTCACCTGCGGCGGTTACCGTGGACAGAGTCATTGGCACCAAGTCCGCGGGATCGATCGCAGAAATGTTGATCATGACAGTACCTGTAGAACCCAATGCCCCGGCCGATTGCATGATGGAATCATAGCGGTCCGGGTACTGGTTCTTGTTGAGTACGCGGAATTCGCGGATACCCTTGTCAAGTTCGTCCATCATCGCCACGTGTGCGGCGGCTGAAGCGCGAGCATCCGTATCCTGCAGCGCAACAACGGCAGTTCCGGCAATGGCGGCCAGGATGGCAACCACGACCAGCAGTTCGAGCAGGGTAAAACCAGAGTCATTGCTTAAATGACGACCCGCTCTTTTGCTCAGTGTTTCCAATTTTTGCTTCAACATAACTACATCTCCTTATTCATTGGCTCGGCGCTGATCTCACCCACTGAGACTCCCCCAACCCATAATTGATTTGTTGTTTGCCCTTGGGCTTTTATTGCGCGACCCCCCGTCGCCACTCACTTTGTTCTTTTTTTTCTTTTTGATCTGATGCATTGCTCATTTTCAAAGCTCGGCGTTCTCCGCTTGCTCTTCTATCCGGACTGATTCTTCGTTCCAGTTTGAAGTCCCGTTTGGCCGAGCGGATCCGGCGGTCCCGGTTAATACGGCGACTGGAAGAGCGGCGTTCTGCGCCAATATAAGTTTTGTTTGAACACTCTCTCGGTTTGCGGGAGATGACCTGATGCCGTTCAGATGGATACGATGAATTTGATTTTTGGTAATCCACTACATAACGGTGTTGTTTTCCACAATGGAGAATGACCTCTTTTTGGCCACGGCGCTGGATCTTGATTTCAATACGGATTTCTCCGTAACCGTCATGTGAAAAAACATCGTCGTACAGTTCGGTAAGTTTGTTTAAGACATCGCAGTTTTTGACTGTGTTGGACACGGGTCACCTCGGTTTGATCATTAATCCGCCAGTCAAGAGGGTTCGGCCCTCAGAACCGGCTAAGATTAATTTTGAGAATGAAAGTGATAATCGTTTTCAAAATTGTGGAATGAACAATATTAACAATCATTCCTGTTGTCAAGTTTTTATTTTTGTTTTTTTGACCTTTGATATACCGGATACAATTTATTGGATTTCGGATATATATGAAGCCATTTGGTATCAAGCTTTTAGAGGTTGGAGATTTACTCCGAAGTGCCCAGGAATTTTTTTTATCGTTTTGTTTCCATCAACTAAATATTAAAAAATTTAAGTAATACTTTAGAAGCTTATAGGGTTCTCATGATCAATATGAACTTTCTGAGACTGTTAAACTTGAAAGGATCTGAGGGTTTATTTTAGTTTTTCTTATTGGAGAGGGGAGGGTGGACATCCGTTGAACCGATGGTTTTCCACAGATAACCAAGTGGTTTTCCACAAAAACCGTAATTGAATTGCTGCCGCTTGCAAGTGAGGTTAAATGAGAAGAACTATCAACTAAGGGAGGATAGCGTGCGAGGCTTGCATCCTTTGATGCAACTGTTACAATTATCAATATATCAATAATTTAGTTTTTGAGGGGGGATTAAAGATTCAATAATAAAAACTGTGGCTCAAGAGCTGATTCCATTGTTGCCAGGTATTTATCGAGGTGATGATCAATCGGATTTTGGAGCGAATGAGCCGAAAATAAGGAGAGATTCCTATGATCCCCATATTCTGGAAAGTTTTAATTTGTTTCAGCATTTTTGCATTAGCTTTGAAGCTTTGTCATTATAAGGATATCGGGAAAGGCCTGACTTATTTTCTAGGTGTTTATTCCGGTGCGGCCATTATGTTCTTTTTCATCGCCCCATAAAAAAGCATATTCCATACTTGTTGTTCAGATTTTTCTGCTTACCAAGACTTAAAGTTTCAGGTCCTTGGGTTTATTGGTCTATATAGCATTCCAATGGAATTCCCCGGTAAAAGCTTACCTTCCAAGGTAACCCAGAAACTCATCGGGTTTGTTGAGGCTTACCATTAAAGCAAATTCCTCTGAAGGAATATAAAGAACCTTATCTGTGCGGGTTACCAGGAGAAAAGCCTTCTCGCCATTGCTTAACGCAAACCAACCGGCTTTGAGACTAGGAGCGCCTGTTCCATTGAGACGCTTCCGCGGATTTAAATGGCCGCTATCATTTAAATTAACGATCCGGGTCTCATCAATTTTCAAGTCTGAAATCAAGATTTTCTGACTGTACAAGCCTGCATGGATCTTCAACTCCGTATCGGCTATTTCCAGGGTAGCCGTGGACTGTTTGTAGACCATCCAGATTGCAACAAGCACCATGATCGCTGAAAGAAATAGAATGAAACGGCATCTTAAGACAAAACGTTTTTTCTGGTTGGGTTGACGGGACTGCTTCGACATCGACAAAAAACCGAAAAGCATTACGATGGCACTGATAATCAATACAGCATAAAGCCACCACAGGCTTTCAGGCGGTACAATACTAAAAACCATAACTTTCAAATATGTATTTGTTCATATTGAATGCAGTCATAAATCCTGAGGCCCTGTTCAATTATTTGCAATCCTTGCAAACACCGAACAAGGTCATACGGTGGAAAACAATAGAGAACTGATACTTTTCAGCGGTTTCTTCCTGAAAGCGCTCGATCATCGGGTGATGAAATTCCTTGACGCTTTTGCATCGGGTACACACCAGGTGGTCGTGATGCGTTCGACCGTGAGCCCTTTCAAAGCACTTCTTATTTTCGAAAAGGCTGTTCTCTTCGGCTAATCCACATTGGACCAATAAATTCATAGTCCGATAGACGGTGGCCATGCCAATACTTTTGTCCACCTTTTGCACCGCCTCGTACAGCTCCCCGATTTCCATGTGACCTCTGTTTTTCAGAAAGACCTCTAAAATGGCTTTCCGGGGCTGAGTCAGCCGCAGCCTCTTTTCCGTCAGAAAACTCTTAAGGATATTTAATTCATTATCTGCTTCATCATGATTGTTGTGATTTGTGGTCATCGGAAGCCCAAAAAAAATCCCAATAGGGGGTTGACACGTATATTTGCACTCAGTATACTTACTTTGAAAATGATTATCAATCTCAAATAGTCAAATTCCATGAATTATTTTTCCAATCCCATCAAGAGAATTAAGGTTTGTACTGGACCGGGTTGCAAATCCTGGCAATCGGGCAAGGTGATATTTTTGCTCTGGAAAGCGATTGGAAGGTTTCCCGGCACGGGAAATATTCAGGTCTGCCCGGTGCCTTGCATGAAAAAGTGCAGCGGCGGGGTTTCAGTTAAAATGTCACCTTCTGGGGAACTCCTCAAATGGCGGGAACCTGAGGAGGCTTTAGAGGTATTAGCCCAGCATGACCCTTCCCACAAGGGTGGAGGTTTTGTTGGCAGATGCCATCCCGTTGAAATGAAGTAGGGAATAGAGTCGCAGCCTGTACCGTTATTTTATTTAATGGTACCAGTAAAAAAGGGGCTGCCGAATCAGCTTGGACGCATTTTCGGCAACCCCTAAATTTCACCAAAACAGCTATGGGCCGTTTTGTGTCATCAACCTACCAAAACGACCGCAAGCTTTCAACAAAAAAGGAGAAAATGACTTATGAGTATCGCAATTTTAGGTGGTCTGGATCGGTTGAAGCGCAATTATGAGAAAACCGGAAAGGAACTGGGTTTCAAAGTGAAATTATTTTCTCAGAGGGTTCCGGATATGCAAAAGAGACTCAGTGGAGTCCACGGAATCGTTTTGTTTACAGATACGATCTCTCATCCCATGGTGAGAGAGGCGATGCGTGTGGCGAAACGCTGCAACATTCCGGTCGGTCGGACCCATGCCAGCAGCGTTTCGGGCTTGAAAAAGTGTCTGGACTCTTTCGTTCCCGCCTGAACGAAGAACGGTTTTCAGGCAACCTTGTTGGTTAAGAAAAGCTGCATAGAGTAAAAACTTCTTCTCCCTTTTCTCCCTTGTTGAAGAAGTTTGGGCAAACGGAAGGTGTGGTGTTCCTTCCGTTTGCCCGCTCCCTTAAAGCAGCGACCCGCGCGCATTTCATTTCTACTGTGTTTTCAGGAGGATTTTCCATGAAAAAAATCATCCTTTGGATTTTGCTGATCAATCTGTCATTTTGGCCGGCTTCCATTCTGGCAAAATCTCCAGTGAAAACCGGATTCCTGATACTGGCACCGGATCGGGGATTTTTGGGTAACCGCGAAATGGAGGCCTTGTTTTTCGAATTCTCGAAACATTACACAGGGGCTCTCGCCTATGTGGGTCGCGGCTATGGAGGGCCTGACCGCGACTACGCCCCATATATCCAGGAGGCGATGGACCATTTGGAAAAAATGAATGTCGACCAGGTGGTTGTTATTCCTCTTTTTCTGACCGGAGCCAACCCGGCCCTGAACACGGCGAGGGGAATCATTGAGGCCAGGCAGGGATACAAACCTGCGCTGCGGTGGGCAGGGCCTATGGCGACAAGTTACCTGACAGCGCAGATATTTTTTGACCGCGTTCAGGAACTGAGCCGCGATCCAAAAAGCGAGCATCTGATCCTGCTCGCTATGGGGCCCATGGACGAGGCCTCGGAACAAGCGATTGGCTCGGAATTGCAATCCATTATGAAATATGCCGTCGACCGCTTGCCGTTTCGTGATGCTGAAGTGGTGTTGTATTACAACTATGGAGCAGAGGAAAAACTTCGTAAGAAGAAAAATAAGGAAGCTGATCAACGTATTATTGAATTTGCTGCCAAAAAGGGTAATACCCTATTGATCCCATTTGCTTTGGGACCCAAATATTCGCATCGCATGTCTTTGACGCACTGGTTGACGAGAAAATTTGAAGAATACGATTTAACCATTGTCTCCGAAGAAATACTGCCCCACCCTAATGTGTTACTTTGGTTAAAGAAGATTGCCAACCGCTATGCTGATGTCACACCACAGCAGGTGGGTGTGGTCATCATGCCTCACGGAGCCCAGAAACCTTATAACGATGCGGTAGAACAGGTAATCAAACCGCTCAAGCAGAAATACCGTGTTGAGATGGCCTACGGTATGGCCGATGCCCTGACTCTTCAGGACGCCATCAAGACACTGGAGGGAGACGGCATTCGAAAAATTGTAATCGTTCGTATGTACTCCCTTGCGAACCAATTCAAGGATAAGGTCGATTATATTCTCGGGCTTACCTCCAAACCTCCACGACAAAGACCGGGTTTGCAACCCCCTCCGCAAGTGCGTTCGGGAGCGATATTCACCACTTTTGGCGGATATGAAGAGGATGCATTGATCTGCGAAATTCTACAGGAACGCGTGATGGCTTTGAGCCAGGATCCTTCGCAGGAACGTGTGCTGCTTATCGCCCACGGAGCGCGCGACGACAGAAAGGACGCCGAGTGGAAGACTGTTATGAAAAAGCATGCAGATTATATTCAAAATAATTCCAAAATTCCTTTTAAGGATATTCGGGGACTGACGGTGCGGGAAGACTGGCCGGATAAAAGAAAGCAGGCTCTTAAAAGCATACGCACTCTTATTCAGGAAGGCAGTAAAACCGGACGTACCCTGATCATCTCCAACCGGCTTTACGGGAGCGGCCGCTACGATGAGTTCTTTGAAGGTCTCACCTATGAAATGAGCCGTAAAGGTTTGGCCCCGCATCCAAACCTGACCCGTTGGCTGGAACAGGGTATAGAAAATTCAGTACAAAACGGATTTAAGGTACAGGGTCGATGATCTACAGGTAGGAGCCTAACCCATCGATTCCGAGACGCCGGGGATTTCCCCGGCGTCATTTTTTTTGCGGATGCAGGAATAGCAGAGATAAGAAGGCCCCTTATTTCCAAACAGGAGTTCTTCTGAGTTACTGGAACCTATTGATCGTTAACCTCGAAGACCGTCATCATGCCCGCACTGAGATGGTCATTGACATGGCAGTGATACATCCATGAGCCTTGCACATCCGGTTGCATGTCGAATGTTTTGCTTGCAGCCGGCAGGATTTCCGCAACATCCAGCCGATGACCGTTGTGCAGCAAGGTTGCGCCATGCCAGTGTGGCGTGTGCAAATCGACTTCAGTGCCCATGCCGATGATGTACCAACGTATCCGCTCCCCTTTTTTTGTGTCGTAGCCCACATTATTACCCCATAGCAGACCATTCATACCGTGCATTAAATTACCTTCCTCAATATCAGGATCAGCCGGATCACAGGCGGGATGACACTTTTTCAGGTTGGCATCCAGATACAGACTGGCATTTTCGTCAAACACGTTAAAGAGCGTTACAAATTCACGGTCGACGTCTTTGGGACTGCCGTCGCTACTGGCCATATTTTTCCTGGTTATGATGATGGGTCCAATCAAACCAGCATTCGTGTCTGCGGGTGTATCCACGTGGGAATGGTAAAACCATATAATAGAACTCGGATCCTTCGGTCCTGGTCCTGCGCGTTCCGGCACATTCCATTGGTAAGTGTATTCCCCGCCTGAGGGCACCGCATCATCCTTTTTGTCCGTGGTTCCGTCGGCATAGGCTGCACCTTCGTTGCGTTTATCGTAAAAGACTCCGTGCGGGTGAATGCTTGCAGGGAAGGGCGTGTTGTTTCTGAAATGGACAACAATCCTGTCACCCACAGCGGCACGGATAATCGGTCCCAGAATTCCCAGATGCTTGTCCTTGGGGCCTCTGGGAACGATCGTATTGAATTTGGCGTTGGTATATTCCTGATAAATCGACTTTTTGTAGATGCGCCCGATCCCTTGTTCCACGAATATCTTCTGATCCGACGTGAATTTTTTCCCGCTCATACGATTCATGGGAAACGAGGGGGCGTAATCCCATTCGACCTGATTGGCAGCGATCCAGTACTCCCGTTTGGCTGCTTGGGAATTGACGGTCATACCAAGAATGATCGACATGACACCAAGGCATATAGTGACTTTCTCCATGCTTTTTCTGCCCAAATACCTCATTTTGTTCCTCCGAAGCTTATTTTGATATTGATTATTATTCTCATTTTTAGAATAATATCCAAAAGTTGTCAAATAGAATATTGCCTCGCTAAAATCGAGTCATGAATTCCAGCGGCCTCCGGAGAAATATAAAGAGTTCACAAAATTAGCAACTCTTTGTATTTTTGAGAATAGATGCTTTAACGGACGAGATCACAGTAAGCAACAAGCTTCTGAAAATTGTTTCGCTAGGTCGCTTAATCTAATTGTGGTGATATTCATGATTTTTAATGCCTGACTTAAAAGATAAAATTTAAATTGATTTATAAAGATTGATGTATTAAAAAGTTATTTCTCTTGGAAAAAGATAACCTACCTGATTTGGAGGGCAAATACGTAGGTTCATATCAGGTGAACTTATGTATCCAGTCATTGGGGTTTTTGTCCTCATCATAGCGACAGTTTGCTTGTGGCCTTTGCTTTGCAAAGGAAGCTATACCACTGAAAATAAAAAAGACCGCAATCCCCATCTGATTTTCACAGTTTCCCTTCTGGCAATCTACGTGGTTCCGGTTCACTTGAGTTATGCCCAAACCATCACGCAATCCACCCGCGTTGAATCGTTTGAAGTTTTGATTCCTTCCCCCGGAATTGGAGAGACGGATGTTGCCGCGTTCGAGAATCAAACATTGGAAATGTATGTTTTTCTGCCCGAAGAGAGCCCAAAGAAGGTAGACATCACGCCCCCAACCTCCGAGACTGACCTGACCGTATCGGAAAATAAACCGAGTGCTATAAAGGAAAACGCTTCCCGCTCTCGCCAAATGTATATTTTCACACCTGAGGGTTCAAGGAAGATAGACATCACGCTCCCGACTTCTGAAGTCGGGTCGACCGCTTCAAAAGAAAACACGAGTATCATTGAAAAAAATGATTCCCGGTCTCCCAAATGGACCCACTCGATTTCCACATGGGTCAGTACCGGGCAGACCGATTGGAATCATACCTCTAGAGGTATCCTTTTCGGCGATCCCACTTCGGAACTCATATACCAGGACTTGCTGGGGTTTACGGGAGAATTTCAATCAAAAGTGGATTGGGGGGGGCACTGGTTTGCCCGGTTGCTGGCGGGTTATGGTGCAGGTTCCGGAGAATTAATCGATGATGATTTTGTCAGCACGGTAGGGGCCACGTTTTTCGCAACCTCTGTGGCTGGACCGCATCGGATTTCGCGTACGCTTTCCGATGTGGACCTTGATGAAATACTTTATGGTCAGCTTGATCTGGGAGGTTACTTTTATCAATCCGCACATGTGAAGCTTGGAGCTTATTTCGGCTACCAGTATTGGACGGAAGAAAATGTGGGGAAAGGATTTACACAATTGGAGTGCACCAGTGCCATGTTTTGCTTGTCGCCGGGAACGGTTGCGTTTACGGGACAGCGTGTGATTACCAACACCGTCCAATGGCATTCCATCCGCCTGGGACTCAACGCCTTGTTCCAAATCACCAACAAGCTGGATTTGGAACTGGATGCGGCTTTTATTCCGCTGACCTATGCGATCGATGAGGATATTCACCATCTCAGGGCGGACCTGGCTCAATCGCCCTCCATAGAACATACCGGGAGAGGTGAGGGATACAACCTCGAAGGAACTCTGAGATACAATATATTTCTTCCAGGCCTTTATCTGAAGGCAAGCTATCGTTTTTGGCAACTGGAGGTGAAGGATTCCCGGACTTTATTTTTTCGCTCGGACGGCAGCTCGGGCCAGGCAATTCTCAACCGGTTGAGATCTTACAGACACGGTGGGACTATCGGATTGGAATACAGATTTTAATTGCATTCAGTGTAACTTGGGCCGACCAACCGAATGCAGATCAAAATCTATTGGATTTATAGAATGATATAGTGGTAGCCCCAAGGTCACCCAAACAGCAATCATAACATCTTATGTTTAAAAGGTTAATAGAGCCCCTATTTTTTTAAGATGCCCCCAGAGTTGCCCCATCCAAGAAACTAGTCTCTCCTTTTAGGCCGTGCTTGCTATACCTGTTAGAGCTGTTGATTCCTAAAATACCCCAAGGGAATTTAAGCATACTAGAAGAACTGAAAAGGGAGCGAGAATTCCGGTAACCCAGCGCCACAGGTTGAATTCATATGAGTCCGGCAGGTTTAATTCATTGCGTGTGGAATTCGTTGAAAGTTTCCAGCAGGCAAAAATGGCGATAGCCATTCCTCCCAGTGGCAACATCAGATTGGAGGTTAAATAATCGAGACACTCAAAAAATGTTTTTCCCAAGATAGTAAACTCCTGCCACAGGTTGAATGAGAACACCGTACCCAACCCTACTAGCCATCCCCCAAAACCTATCATGACCGAGGCCCGTGGGCGGGTCCATCCATGGTTTTCCGCCAGCCAGGAAACCCCTGGTTCCACCATAGAAATCGAAGAGGTCCAGGCGGCAAATACGAAGAGGATAAAAAACAGAAATGCGAACCATTGTCCTCCTGGCATGGCGCCGAATGCCACCGGCAGGGTTTGAAAAATCAAACCGGGGCCTGATGCTGGGGTCATGCCTTGGGCAAATACGATAGGAAAAATCACCAGCCCTGACAACAACGCAATCGAGGTATCGGAAAGAGCTACAATGATACAGGTGCGTGGTATCGAGGTATCTGAAGGAAGATAGGAACCGTAAACCATGATGGCCCCTGACGCTAAGCTTAAGGTGAAAAAGGCCTGCCCCATAGCTGCCAGAACGCTTTGTTCGGAGAGGTGATTCCAATCCGGCTGAAACAAAAACCGTAGCGTTTCTCCAAAGGATCCATAACTCATGGAGTAACCCAGCAGAAGCAATAAAAGAAGCAACAATCCCGGCATGAGAACCTTCACCGCCCGTTCCAATCCGTTCTGGATGCCAAGTGCTACCACTCCTAAAGTCATGCCCGCAAACAATGTGTGGCAGGTGATGAGTCCGTATGGATTTTCCACCATTTTCTGAAACAGAGATTGTGACTCCTCCATACTCAGACTGGAAAAGCCATGGTTCAAAGAAAGATAAACGTAATACAAAGTCCAACCGGAGATGACGCTGTAAAAGGAGAAGATAATAAAACCCGCCAAAGTCCCTGACCATCCAATCAGTTTCCAGCCCGGGTTGCGGTTTTCCTGCTCAGCCAAAGTAGCCATGGCATTTATGGGGTTTTGCCGGGCGCGCCGACCCAGCATCACTTCCGCTATCATGATGGGGATACCAATCAGGAAAATACATGCTAGATAGATCAAGACAAAGGCTCCGCCTCCGTTTTGCCCCGCCATATATGGAAATTTCCAGATATTGCCCAAACCCACGGCCGAACCGGTTGCCGCCAAAATAAAAGCTAAGCGGGAAGACCATTGATCGTGAATGGATCGCATTTTCATAGGGCTGTGTCTCCTTGATCCAAGGATAAACACTTAAAAAACAAGTAGTTATAATACGCTAGTCTTGGGTGGATTTCGAACCCGGAAAAACGGCAATCTGTTAAAATATTAGTATAAATATGTTCTTTAAAACTTGACCGAAATACAGTAGTGGTCTCGAAATCCAGGAGAAACCAACCATGAAAAAATGAGGGGGAACTTATGAACCGCAAAAGTTGAGAATTATTATGAATACCATCAAGCAAAAGGAATTCGACGAATTTTGGAAGACTATTCAAACAGAAATCCATGAGCATCCAGTAATAACCAACAATAGTTACTGTAAATGGTTTAAAAAGGGCGAATTCACTAAAACTCAACTGATCGATCTTTTTAAACAATTCGCAGTCTTCTCCAAATGGTTTCTGCTGGCTCAAATGATGCGGCTTCTGAACGCGACAGACTTGGAGGCCGAAACCCATGCCCGATATATTCTGGCCAACGAGTTGGGTGTTAAAATCCACCCAGACGGTTCGGCCGAAAATCAGCCCTTTAAAACTTCTTGGGCGCATATCAATTGGCTTCGAGACACCGCGCAAAATATTGGTTTGGACTCTATGGGTCTGGGAAACTGGGAATCCGCCTCGTCCGCAACCCGTGCTTTTATCCAAGGCCTGGAAGACACCTACGGCAGTAAGGACGGGGAAGTCGGCCGGGGCGCCAGTTACGCCATCGAAACCTGGGCGGCCTGGGGTCTTGGGCAAGGCGAGGAAGCCGAGTCCAACAATTTCTGGAAAGAACTGATCACCGGAATTGAAAAATACAATCACAATAATCAGCATTCCGGGGAGGCACCCATACCGCTTGATTTTTTCCTGTTTCATTTCAACAGTGAGAAGGGGCATGGCGATAATGTGTTGGAGGAACTCAAGGAATCTTTTCTGAAGCCGGACTTTGATGGAGACAAATTTATTTGTGCCGGCAAACAGGCCCTTGAATCCATCCACACTTTCTGGTTGGGTTTGGATCAATCCCGGCGTGAACTGGAAAAACAACCTGCCATGTCCCGGCAAAGATAAATAGCCGGTTGTTCGAACACCTCTCCATGCGAATTTATGGATCTCGGGTCTGCTCATGAGTAGTTTTTTTGGAACGATTGCTCAATATAACCTCGTAATCCTTCAGGCATTCAGGATTGCTCATAGAAGATCGGTTTTCCGTTTGAGTTCCCTGAAAAATTTCCCGCACCGCCAATTCCATTTTCTTTCCGTTCAGAGTTTTTGGAACTGCTCCCACCGAATACATCTCGTGAGGAATGTGGCGCGGAGTGGCTTCGCGGCGCAGGGTTTGCTTAATTTTTAATTCGAGCTCAGCGTCCAGGTCCTGGCCGCTTTTTAAAACCATGAATAGAATCATCTTCAGGTCATTGTTCTCTTCGATGCCGATGACCAAACTGTCCATGACTTCTTCCAGGCGTTCGACGATGCGGTATATCTCCGCAGTTCCAATGCGGACTCCTCCCGGATTCAGTGTGGCGTCACTACGGCCGTAAACGACAACACCGCCTGAGTCGCGCACTTCAATGTAATCTCCATGCAACCAGATGCCGGGTATCTTATCGAAATACGCTTCGGAATATTTGGAGCCGTCGGGATCATCCCAGAATGAAACCGGCATCGAAGGTGCGGGAGACAGGCAGGCCAGTTCCCCTTTCTGATTGAGAACCGGGTGTCCTCCGGAATCCAAGGCAACCACATCCATGCCCAATCCCAGACACTGAATTTCCTCGCAACGCACCGGCAGCATCGTGTTGCCAAGCATAAAACAGGAAATGATATCTGTGCCGCCGCAGATAGAGGACAATTGCAGGTTCGCCTTCACATTACGATACACCCAGCGAAAACATTCTTCGTCCAAAGGCGACCCGGTGGATAACAGAACACGCAGAGTTGGGATATTGGAGCGTTGGGACGGCTCGATTTTATTCTTTATATTTTGAGACAAAAATTTAGGGCTGGTACCAAATACGGTGATGCCAGCTTCATCGATCAGGTCCCATAAAGCATACAGATCCGGGAAACCCGGCGAGCCCTCGTATAGGACGATCGCCGCTTGTTGTGCCAGGGCCGAAACCAGCCAGTTCCACATCATCCAGCCACAAGTAGTGTAATAGAACACCACGTCTTCCGGGCCGATGTCCGTATGCAGGGCGTGTTCCTTGTGATGTTGCAGGAGCGTGCCGCCGGTTCCATGGACGATACATTTGGGCAGACCCGTGGTTCCCGAAGAATACATAATGAACAATGGATGATTGAAAGCAAACGGTGGATAGCGGAATTCAGAAGGGTCTACGTTCAAAAAATCATTCCAAAGGGACGTTTCAGAAAATTTAACTCGGGCTGAATCCATCTCAGGATCCATAAAAGGCACCACCACGACATGTTTCAAATGTTGGGTTTCATTCATCAGGGCGTTGACGGTATCGATAACAGGAAAAGATTTTCCTTGATAAAAATAACCGTCGGCGCACACCAGCACAGAGGGCTCCACCTGGCCGAACCTGTCTTTGAGACCCTGCGGTCCGAAATCTGGAGAGCAGGAAGTCCACACGGCGCCGATGGCCGTGGCTCCAAGCATGGCAATCACCGTTTCCGGGATGTTCGGAAGAAATCCTGCCACCCGGTCTCCCGGCCGAACGCCCAGTTGCAGGAGTGCCGTGCCGAAGCACTTCACCCGCTGTTCGAGATCAGAGTAGGTCAAAGTCGTCAGGGGTCGGCCCTCTACTTTACTGAACAGGGCTGTTTTATCCGCAGGACCGGTTAGCAGATTTTGCGCGTAATTGAGTTCTGCGCCTTCAAACCAACAGGCGCCGGGAGATTTCAGAGAAGAAAGAGTTTCCCGCGGGGGATGATGAAAATGGATTCCAGAGTATTTGCGGTACAACTCCCAGAAGGTTTCCAATTCCTCGATCGACCATCGATGCAGTTCGGAATAGGTGTTTAAATGGAGAGAGAAAATTTCGTTCACCGTCTGAAGGAAACGAAACATTTGAGAACGTTGAATTTGTTCGCTATCGGGTTGCCAGAGGATTTCACTCATTTGGGATCACCTCCCAATAAAAACTATGTCAATTCAATTATCATTGCCGTTGCTTCTCCCCCGCCGATGCACAGACTGGCCAGGCCACGTTTCAGGCCTTTTGTTTGTAATCCGTTGATTAGGGTTACCAGGATGCGTGCCCCGGTAGCGCCGATGGGGTGACCCAGGGCAATGGAGCCTCCATGGATATTGACTTTGTCCGAGTCCAGGCTTAGCGTCTGATTGACGATAAGTGACATAGCTGCAAAGGCTTCATTGATTTCAAACAGATCGATATCTTTTATGGTGAGGTTGCAGAGTTGAAGCGCATTACGGATAGCCTCAATTGGAGCCAGCGCGAAGGTCGCCGGTGACTGGGCATGGGTGGCATAACCCACGATTCGAGCCAAGGGAGTATGTTTGGACGATTCTTGTCCGATCACTAAAGTCGCGGCACCATCACTGATCTTGGCACCATTTCCTTTGGTGATGGTTCCCTTTTCCTTGTCGAATACTGGAGAAAGCAAGGGTAGTTGGTCGAGATCATCCGCATAAGGTTGTTCGTCCTTTTCCACAATCCTGGGTTGTTTTTCAGAACTGATTGTAATGGGAACAACTTCCCTCGCAAAAGCACACTCGTCCTGTGCTTTGCGGGCACGTCGATAACTGGTGGCGGCGTAGGTATCCTGACTTTCACGGGAGATACCATATTGTTGGGAAATCTTTTCACTCAATTCTCCCATGTGATCATTTTCCAGAGGATCGTATAATCCATCGTGGATCATGCTGTCGATAGCACGGGCATTCCCCAGTTTCCGGCCCTGGCGCATTTGAGGAAGGAGGAAAGGTGCCCGGCTCATGCTCTCCATGCCTCCGGCCACAATGAATTGCGCCTGATTCAAACGAAGACTCTGATCCGCCATCATGACGGCTTTCATTCCCGAGCCGCAAACTTTGTTGACCGTGGTGGCGCCTACTTTATCCGGGAGCCCGCTTTTGAGTGCCGCCTGACGGGCCGGGGCCTGGCCGATTCCAGCTGACAACACGTTACCGATCAGAACTTCTTGTACCTGGTCTCCGTCAATGCCGGCTCTTAGGAGAGCCTCCTTAATGGCAGCGGAAGCCAGGTCCGGTGCCGTCATTGAAGATAAAACTCCATTAAACCCGCCAATGGGGGTACGTACCGCACTATATATAAAGGAACCATTGTTCATAAATCGGGTCCTTTCAGTGGATTACTTATTGACGGTGGCACGCGCCAACTGAAACACGTCCGTGGTCTTTGCGTAAAAATCTCCCCCCATCCGACCTACGTTATTCATGACTTCTGGCGGAATGCCTTTTTGCCACTCGTAATCCTTTAATTCATTAGACAAAAAAATTTCCGTTACATTACCGAGAACCAACGTTCCTACCCCAGCACCTTTTCCCAGAGGAAGAGTTTGATTCAGTTCACACACCAGTTGCACAGGACTTTCTGAAATAAAAGGAGGTTCTCCAGGGCTCCGATCGATAGCATTTACTTTAGCTTCCTTAAACTCGTTTACGTCTGAATCAAAAGGCGCGGAGGAGATGTTGGCTTTTTCAGCAGCCTTAAAAGAAACAGCACCTACCACATACTTTTTGGTCGCTTTGATATTTTTCAACGTGTCTTTTTCAGAACCGTCGCGATTGAAAAAAATGGAATTCGAAATAATTGGCGGATTCATCGAACAGATATTAAAGTAGCTGAACGGCGCCAGGTTCACGATGCCCTTGGGGGAAATGCTGGAAATCCAGGCAATGGGACGCGGCTGAACGATTGAATTCATAAGATGATAAATTTCAACCCAGAAATGGTCTCTCGGTTGAATTCCTGAAAATTTGGTGTGACGGTTCATGAGGGGTTCTCCTGCCAACTCTTGGGATAATCGGGATCCTCCAGGGTTTCACTATCTACAGTCAAATAGAGGGGTGAAAAGGTATCGACCATCACCGCCTGTTCGTTCGTCTGCTTCATTCCGATGGAATTCTGGTAGGCGCCGGGGTGCGGTCCGTGTGGAATGCCGGACGGATGAAAGCTGATCGATCCCGGCTCGATGGTTCGCCTACTGGTGAAATCGCCGGAATGGTAAAACAACAATTCATCGCAATCGACGGATGAATGATAAAAAGGACAAGGCACCGCTTTTTCGTCGTAATCCAAAACCCGCGGCAGAAAACTCATAATAGCGAAACCTTGACCCATAAAAGTCATATGCGAAACCGGAGGCAGGTGTACCCTTCCAGTTTTGGGCTGAATATTCTTGATGTTGAGGGCGTAAGGATAGACATAGCCATCCCACCCGGTCATTTTGAAAAAATTTTCAGGATAGCGGGTGCGTGTAAAACTTCCCTGACGTTTTCGAATAATGGAAACCGGTTCATTGTTTTCAAACAAGGGACCATCCCATTCCGGCACTTGAAAACTGCGCTCGGAATAAGGGGCGTCCATCTTGAGCTGGCCTTCTTTATGAACATAAACATCTGGAATGGAAATATCGTTTTTCGCTTCCACTACCAGCAGACGCGGCGGTGCGTCAAAGCTGAATCGATAGGGACACGATCGGGGGACGATCAAATAGTCCCCGGCCGTCAGGGTCATTTTACCGAAAAGGGACTGGAACAAAATCGTGCCCTCGGCCAGGAAAAACAGTTCGTCGGCATCGTTGTTGGCAAAAAAAGTGGTCTCGGCCTTCTCGGGGTGACACACACCATATGTGAGATCGTCATTGAAAGCCAGAAGGGTTCTGCCCGAAATAAAATGGCCCTGAGGTTTCATTGACCGAGTTCGAAAGTGACGGCGTTGCAATACAGTCGATTCCTTTTTTTGTGGAATACTCCAAGCGGCTTCCCGGTATACCTCCTGTTCGGATTCACCAGTAGGAGGATGAAACAGGTAAAGGATCGAGTAGGGTTCTTCAAATCCTTCGCGGGTAAAACAGTACTCGTTTAACAAACGGCCGTCCACATAATGGGCGACATGATGCATCGGTGCCACGTTACCGAATTTTAAGTATTTGAACATAACTTCAACCAATCCAATGCGTTAGCTTGCCAATGTTTTCGATTTCCAGTTCCACTTTGTCTCCCGATTGAAGAAACCGGTCCAACTCCAGTCCGCATCCCGTTCCTACCGTACCACTGGCCAGAACATCCCCGGCATGCAGTGTTTGGTCTTGTGACGCGAAGGCAATCATCTGCTCGAAAGTAAAATGAGAAGCACCGCTGTTGCCCTCCGACCATAACTTTCCGTTCACGTGCGCTGTCATCTTCAAGTTGCGTGCGTTATCGATTTCATCCGGTGTGACCATCCAGGGTCCCAATCCGGTGTTAAAGTCCTTGGCCTTGGCAGGGCCCAGGCCTATTTTCATGATTTTTTCCTGGAGTTCGCGGGCGCTGAAATCGTTCACAATAGTATATGCACCGATATACTCGCCGGCTTCTTCAGGTGTTACTCCGTGACAGGGTTTCTTGATCACGACTCCCAGCTCCAGTTCATAATCTTTTTTGTTTTCATTCGCAGGGAAATGGACGGTGGTTTCATCGCCGCTGAAGCAATGCGGGGACCCGTTGTACCAAGCAGGATATTCATACCACTCGGGAACCATATCCAGTCCCCGCTTTTTCCTGGCAGTGCGCACATGATCTTCAAAAGTATAGAAATCCAAAAACGCTCCCGGATGTTCAACCGGTGGCAACAGGCTCACCTCCGAAAGTTTGAGAGGCGTTTGTTTCATGACCTTCCGCCACTGTGCATCACCCTCCCGAAGGTGATTCAGGGCCTGGGTCGTGGTCATGTGAATGAGGGGGAAAATCTCATGTCCTGAAAGAATCCCGTGCCCTTGCTCTGCACCCTTGGAGTACCTTAACAGTTTCATTGGGAAGATTCCTGTAATTCAATCGCTTCAAACAGAGCCCGAAAGTTTCCTTCTCCAAAACCGGGATGACCGCATCGCTGAATGATTTCATAGAAAAACGGCCCGGCGTGTTCTTCATGGTAAAGTCCCGAGGCATCCTTTAAAAAGATTTGGAGAAGATATTTGTCATCCTTGCCGTCCACCAGAATCCCCTGCTTCTTAAGGTCATCGATATCTTCTTTCAAATTCGAAACGTTCTGCTTGGCGAGGCGTTCTGGCAGAAGGTCGTAATACTCATCGGGAGTGGTGAGAAATTCCACTCCCCGTGATCTCAAAGTTTCAATCGTGTCCAGCAGGCGTTCCACAGAAAGGGCCAGGTGTTGGATCCCGGCGCCATGATTCCTTTCCACAAAGGTCTGGATTTGGGAAGCGTTGAAATGGGGATACAAAGGTTCATTGGTGGCGAACTTAACCATTGATCCCGGATCGTACATCACTTGAGAAGTCAGCCCCGTTCCTTTTTTTCCGGATTGGTAATCCGGTGTGTGGAAGGCAACGCTCCAGAATTTCTTAAAATCCAGAACATGCTCGAGGAAATAGCAAATAGGGAATATGGTTCTGGCATTGATCGTCATGTGATCAATACTCTGGTAGGTCACCTTTTGAGTCTTATCCGATGGAATATGATCGAACATGGGGATTTCATCCTCATCTCCTTCAATTTCCAAAAATGTGAATTCGAGGAATCCGATGGGTGTGGCTATGGTGATGAATCGGTGCTGGGAATGGCCCGATTCAATTTCTAGGACATCGTGAATAAAAGTTGCGTGATGATTCTTTAAATATTCGATGGTGTGGTTCAGGTTCTTTACCAGAAAAGTAACCTTGCGTATTCCCGGACATAGAATTTTCAAATACTGTGCGGTATAGCTGTGATGGGAAAGGGGAGCCGATACCATGATTTTGATGTCATTTGCGGAAAAATAGAAAGCCTTGGTGTTGAACCGGTTTTCCCAGGCGGGGGTGGAGCAGTGGGTTTCCTGAAAACCCATGTTGTTGATATAAAAATTGCGGCTCCGGTCGAAATAATCGACTACAAATTCCACCGAATAAACTTTTAAAAGTCCAAGAACCGAAGGAATACCCATCATTCAAGCCTCCGGAGGAGTGGGTTTAAAAAAGAACCCAAGCCTCCACGAACGAGTGCATTTTAAATCCCCCTCTTTCTCTATATTACTATTAGATGTTGACGAAATAGATCGAGATTCGCCTTTGTATTAATTATAAAGCATTAAAATACAATATTTTAAAGATTTAGAGGGAATTGATGATGGGACTGCTGAAACCTTTACAAAATAGGCCATTCCGGTTTATCAGATTTGTAGGATGATTTGAAGTGGTGGCGGGTCTAAAAATTGAACCCCTGTTTCTGGAGTGAGCATGTAAAAAAAGGGTGCCTGTTGAATCGCAGTAGGAGTGGAGACGTGGAGTGTTTTCGAGCTTAAGTCCTGGTCAAGCCCTGGTAGGTTCTGAAGGAAGCAGCCGGTGCTAGTGTATTTCAATAGAAGTTGCATCAGTCAGACCTGAATAGTTAACCCATCTTGCAATGAATTGCGATAGGCTTTGATTGCGGGAATAAGCCCTGCGGTTATGCCTCCCAAAAGGATGCCTCCTAGATACAACCATTCCGTGGGAGATAGGAGTTGAATCGGGAGGAAAAGGGAGAAGTTGGATTCCAGAAAAGGTCGAACAAAATACAGACCCAGGTAAAGCAGAATTATGCCAATAAAGATACCTGTCAACACGATTAGGGTCGATTCAAACAAAAGCAGCGAAACGACTTTACCGATTCCTGAACCCAAAGCACGAAAAATCGCTATTTCCCTGCGACGTTCGTTCAGGGATGTGTAGAGAGAGATGATCACACTGATAAGGCCAACGGCTAAAACACAAAGACTGATCAGGTAGAGTATATTTTCGACATAAGAAAGAGTCCTCCACAATTCATGCAGAGCCACGCCCGGAATCACTGCCATCAGAGGATCTTTAGGGAATGAATCGATTCTCCTTTGTAACTTAAGCGTCTGAATACGATTTTTTGTCTTTAAAAGAAAACTGGTTATCTGCCCAATGTGTATGTTTTCTTTTTTCAATTTTTCAGGAGAAATGTCTTTCTCCTTACGCGGGACGCCGTCTTCCCAGCCAAAGTGCAAGGCCTCCATTCCCTCGAGAGTGATAAAAACACTGCGGTCGATGGGGGTGGCCGTGGGTTTCAAGACGCCCACCACTTTAAAAGGCGTATTCGAATGCTCCATGATTGATCTCTCGGAAATGCCATGCGATAAAATGATCGAATCGGAAGCTTTGTGTTGGTATTTTTGCGCTACTTCATAACCCAGAACCACATCAAAAACACCCTTGGGAATTTGACCGTCCAAAACCTCTATTCCTTTATCGCCGCGATAGCGATAGTGTTTGAATAAATTCTCATCGGTCCCTACTACCCGATATCCCCGGTAGGCGTCGCCCAGGGAGATGGGAATCGTCCAATCCACTTCAGGAAAATTCTTGATTTCGGTATATGAGGAATAGCGGATGTTGTTGGTGGGAGCACCGATACGAAACACCGTATACAGTACCAGCTGAAGCGGTCCGCCTTTGGCTCCCACAATCAGATCGGTTTGGCTGATGGTATTGGTAAACCCGTTGCGTGCTCCGTTTTTCATCCTCTCGACTCCCAAAAGCAAGGCAACACTCAATGCGATTGAAACCACGCAAAGCAAGGAAGTCAATTTTCTATTCTGAACGGATTTCCAGGTTAGGTAAACGATCATTTCTTTTATTTCCTGATCCGGTTCATTTCAGGTAATGAAACACTCCGGTTGAATTCCTCTGCAAGACGTTCATCATGACTGACAAACACCAGGGTAAATTTTTTTTCTTCCCATTCCCGGAGAAGTAACTGCAAAAATTCGTTAGTATTTTTGCCGTCCAGGGAAGATGTGGGTTCGTCTGCAATCACAAGCTGGGGACTGCCGATCAACGCACGAGCGGCGGCGACTCTTTGTTGCTGGCCCACACTGAGCTGGCGAGCTTTTTTATGCATGACATCAGTAAGGTTCAGATGATCGGCCAGCAAGGCTGCCTCTTGCTCCAGGGGCTTTGTTATTTTGTCTTTTTTCTGCGGTGTGATTATGCATGGAAGCAAAATATTTTCCAGGCAATTCAGGTATGGGATCAAATTGAAGGTTTGAAATATATAACCAATCTCCTTACCTCTAATCTCATCCCTTTTTCCTTTGGAGGTGGAGCCAAAATCAAGGCCCAAAACTTCAAGGGTTCCCTGCTGTGGTAAAAATATCCCTGCTATCAGACCAAGCAAGGTGCTCTTTCCACACCCACTGGGACCATACACAAAAACCTTTTCCCCCATTTTCACTTCGAAGGTATCCAACTCCAGGATGGGATGGGCTTCCTCATAGTGGAAACTCAGGTTTTGTATGTTGATGGCTGGTTTCAAAATCCAGTAATTCCTTCGAGGAGTAAAATCATAAATCCAGAATCGCCTTATCCTGTGTCAGCGTTTTGGAATAAGGAACGCCTGAATTGGGGAGCACTTGGGCTTCAATCTCCTCAATTTTCGGGAAGTATTTTTTTAATCTTACGACCAGTTGCGAATCTTTGATCTCATGGTTACACAAAAAATTCACCTCTGCATTAATTTCGCTGTGTACTCCTTTTAGAGGTTCCTGTTCCCCGTGACTGTGGTGCTCACTTTCGTGATGCAAATCCTCACCATGGGCTGTACCTGTTTCCTCATGATGGTGGTCATCATGATGATGCCCTTCCTCTTCCTCAAAATGCATGTCCATACGAGCCTGAGTGACTTTGCAATTCAGGGATGGATCGACTTGAATCAATTCATGTGTTTTCTTTTCCCATCGGTTTTTAACTGAAACCCAAAGATTTTTTTGTTGATCAGTTTCTGGTTGATGCTCAAATCCCAAAAAACTTTCTGAGGGCGAATGAACCTCGACGAAAAGAGTTTTTCCATCGGCAGCCACGTTGAGTTTGACATGTCCATGCAGGTGTGCGCCTAAAGAACTCTCGGAATAAGCGGGCGGCGAAAAAAATACAACCGCTACAATTAAAAGTAAAAATATTCGTTTCATAACGGTTTGTCCTTGTTAGTATTCTAATGAATTGTGTTTCCGAAAAAGTCCCTAAAGGGATCCATTCCGGAATCAATCAAAATTTTCAGCGATCGAACATCCATTGCATAGGAAGTCGTCAATCGATTATCCAAAAGTTTGACTTTGGAAACTTTCAAGTGCCCCACCACTTCTACAGGATTAAAGATGTCCTTCATCTTCTTTCCTTCATGGAGCTTGACATGGACCATTTGATTGGGAGGTGGTGGAGGAACATGCATGCACGAAGGTATATAAGGGACCAACAGAAACTCCTTAATTCTTTGTTGCGTATCGTAATCTAGCGGGATGATGAATCCCTTGATTGACACATCCAAACGGAGTTGCTTTTGCAACTCCCAACCGGCCTGGTGAGCTTCCGGGTTCAATCTATACAGGTCATTCCAAGTCATTTCCCTTACAGGTGGGATTGCATCGATTTCGTCTGGATCAGTTTCTTTGAAAAAGAAGTCTTTAAATTTACCTATAAAACCCGATTCAACCTTTTTTACCTCGAGATTTTTTTGTTCTGCGGAAACTATCGGATCGGGGAGAGCGAAAGCGATAGCCGTAACAACGCACACGCAAAATAAAATAATCCCCTTAATAAGGATTTGAAGAGACTTGACCCTTGATCTTGATCGGCTGAATAAACCATTCTTCGACATGACCATACTCCCGAATTCGTTTCTGATTCATTTCAGGAATAACAAATCTGATCCCGTTCGTTGATTGACAAGGAATGAGCGCACGGGCAGCGGTTTGCTTCCGAAAATGGACGAAATAACCTAAGTACAAAAGAAAATTACAGAAACACGGGAGGGCTGCGGTTGGTATAGATGGCAGGAGTAAAAGAAATAAATCGGGGTGTAAAATAAATGCGATAGAAGGATTGAATGAAAGAAGATAATGGAGAATCAGAGACTGCGGTACCGATTTGAGAATTACTTTGCTTCCAAAGGCAGGGCGCACAATCACTATGAACTTCTTCGCTGTCAAAGTCGTGGTTATGGAGCACAGATTCCAACCCCACCAATGTGATGAAGCTCAAAATCAGCAGTAGCACAAAATATTTTTTACTGATACTTTTGACTTTCAAAATGCTACCAGTTGGCCTGTGGAGCCGCCATTCGAAGAAGTTAAGAATATTCTCCTGCTAAATCAGTATATAGTAAAATTATTATCCATGTAAATGCCAATCAATTCAGGACATGAGTGTGTGCTTGTATGTAAAAGCTATCCTAACTGGATTAACGAAATATTCCTCAATAAATCGCCCACAATTTAGGCTAGCCTTGAAATAAAAGCATTGCTAATACCCCAAACCCAAAGAAAATTATGTTAGGGGTTTTGCCACCTTTTTGTTTGTTACCGATTAACATCAGATCAAAAAAAGCTAAATAAATAAAAGTTCCGGCAGAAACGGCAATAGCGACTGCCAACCAATATTTATCGATTAACCCAAAAACGCTAAAAGAAAGTAGAACCCCGAGGGGTGTGGTTAGAGCGAAAATAAATATGATCGAAACAATAGTTTTTCTATCGTATTTCCCCGCTTTTATAAAAAGAGCGCCTAATAGCATTGCGGCGGGAAACTTATGAAAAATAATCGCCGCGATGATGGCAAATCCGAAATTCATCAAAGTTGCAGCGCCCATTGCAAACCCTTCCACAAAGGCGTGGAAAGAAAGGCCTAGCAACGCGGCCAACCCCATTTTTTGCAAAACCAATTCTTGAGTCGTATAGTCTTTACGTCCCAGAACTTTTTCTATCCCGTAAATTGAAAAAAACCCGATAATAATCGGATAAACCATTTTGAGTCCCAAAATAGGAGTTGCATCGGGAATCATGTGAAACAAAACAGCTCCAATAAAAATTCCAGCGGAGAAATTTATAATATATTCAAATTTACTGGGAGCCCATGATTTGAAGGTGGAGAGACAACCTCCTAGCATGGTTATAACAATCGTAAATCCCAATAAGGGATAAGGTATGGAGATTTCCACTTTTATGTGTTCCTTACTAATAATTAAGTCTAAACTTCAAGCCAGTACTGTCCGGGTCAAGTATTCATATCAGTGGTTTTTTATTTTTTGATCGATGACTACGGCATTGTGCGCATGCAGGCTTTCCTGATGCTCCACTTTAAACCAGTAATCCAAAACCCAAGCGGATTGCTCCAGCATGGCTTTGATTTTTCGTGCTGCATCTTCGCAGAACATCAGGTTGTCAGCATTCAATCGGGCGAATTCCTGTTCGTCACTGCGCTTGACCATGGTTTGCACAGGTGTGCCAATCGCTTCTTCGATTTGCACAATGAGCGACGGCAATGAAGGCCAATGATGGTCACCTAGCGATAGATTTATATAGGCATATGAGCGCTGACCATGCGGTGTGGCGACCGTTGTCGCGTGCGCCCATGATATAAGTTCCTGCTTATCGATGTGTGGTTCTAAAAAACGGTTGTCTATGGCGTTGGCAAACAACTGATTTGCAAGTGAGGCCGAGCAAGGGCAGGTGCTTGAATAGGGAACGGTAATTTTTAAGCCGTAGTCGTATCTGCCATTTAACCGTTGGCCATTAATCTCGATACGATAGGTTTGAAAACCGGTTTCGTTGCTGAGCAGGGATGCCTTTGGCAGCACCAAGTCAAAGGCTAAATCAATCTTTGCGCTTTGGCTGATCCCCCCTTGAGAGGTGACCATATTCACCAGAAGCGAGTCGATTTCATCTTTGTCGCAAGCCTTGGTGGCAAGCTGATTGAGAATGGCATGTAAGCGCGACATATGGATGCCTTTGGCAATAGGGTCATCAAGACTGACGTACATGTTGGCCTTAGCCGCTACCGTCTGTTTCTGTCTATCACCGACATCAAGAAGGATGGGAACGGCAATATCTTCCATGCCTACCCACTGCAACGCGTAAGTTTCTGCCTCATGGTGGGTCTTGGTAATATCAGGAAGTAGTCTGGTAAACTGCATTTAATTCGTGCCTGAATAAAGAGTTAAAAGAGATAGAGTTAATCCCTCGACAATCATCAATTAAAGATCAGCGGCATGGCTAACGGCTTGCCAGAGACGATTCCGTCACCGCCAAACACCTGCTGGCCATTGACCCAGGTGTCCTTAATACGCGAAGAAAACACCTGCCCATCGAAGGGAGTCCAACCGCATTGATATAAGCTATTCCCATGAGTGACTGAGGTGGATAATTGGCTATCCATGAGGACTAAATCGGCATAATACCCTTCGCGAACAAACCCTCGATCAGCGATTGCGTATCGAAGTGCTGGGTTGTGTGCGGTTTTTTCAACAACCTGTGTTAAAGTTAGTCGCCCATGCTTCACCTGCTCCAACAAACTTAATAGCGCATGTTGTACCAGTGGAAGGCCGGCGGGAGCCCGCTCGTAGTCAACCAGTTTTTCTGTCAAGGTATGGGGAGCATGGTCGGTGGCAATAATATCGATCTGGTTGGTGTGCAAGGCTTGAATTAAAGCATCGCGGTCACTCGCTCTTTTTATCGATGGGTTACACTTAATGAAATTACCTAAACGCGCATAGTCCTGGTCACTAAACCATAAGTGATGAATACAGACTTCTGCAGTAATGTGCTTTTTTTCTATGGGTAAAAGCTCAAACAAGCCAAGCTCCTTTTCCGTCGTGATATGCAGCACATGTAATTGGCTTTGATATTTTTTCGCCAAGTCCACAGCGTAGGAAGAAGACGCATAGCACGCGTTGCCATCGCGAATTATTGGGTGGTCTTCAATGGTTAAAACCGGCTTAGATTTAAGAAGCGTTTCCCGATTTTTTCTAATGATTGGGCCGCTCTCACAGTGAGTCACGATGAGTACGGGTGATTCACGGAAAATGGCCTCAAGTGCATTAGGTGCCTCAACCAATAAATCACCAGTCGATGCGCCCATAAACACTTTTACACCGCAGTGCTTTTTAGGGTCGAGCCGCTTTATTTGCTCAAGATTATCCTCGGTTGCCCCTAAATAAAATGCGTAGTTGGCATAGGATCGTTCAGCGGCGATGGCGTATTTTTGTTCGAGCGCTTCAATTGTCGTCGTCGCTGGATTGACGTTAGGCATTTCCATGTAACTAGTGATTCCGCCGGCTACCGCTGCGCGAGATTCACTGGCAATGGTGCCCTTATGGGTTAAACCCGGCTCACGAAAATGCACTTGATCATCAATCATGCCGGGCAGCAAATAGCATCTGTTTGCTTCAATGATATGGTCTGATTGCTGTGCTCCAATTTCGCTTTCTATCCTTTCGATTCTTTGACCGACTATCCGCAAATCAGTTTCTTTGATTTGGCCCTCGTTCACCACGCGGGCATTTTTAATGAGCGTTGCTGCCATGGTTACGCGTGATCTCCATTTACAATAACCTGTTGATTGTCGGCCTTGACAATTAAATAAAAGCAGGACTGCCTGCCGGTATGGCAGGCCGCGCCTTGCTGTTCCACCTGACAGAGAATGGCATCCCCATCGCAATCGAAAGACATGGAGACCACCCTTTGCGCGTGGCCACTGGTTTCACCTTTTACCCAAAGTTGCTGGCGGCTTCGTGACCAGTAAGTCATGCGTTTGATGACTATTCTCCGTTCAACACACGCGCCGCTTCCATGGCGGCGTAAGTCAGAATCATCTGGGCACCGGCACGTTTGATCGAAAGCAGGATTTCCATCATCACTCGCGGTCCGTCGATCCAGCCTTGCTGGGACGCGGCATGCACCATGGAGTATTCACCGCTCACGTTGTAGGCCGCGAGGGGCGCGTTGATCTCATCCCGAACCCGGCGAATGATATCCAGATAAGCCAGGGCGGGTTTGACCATTACGATATCCGCGCCTTCCTCAATATCCTGCACCACTTCTCGTATAGCCTCGTCGCTATTGCCCGGATCCATCTGGTAGGAGCAACGGTCACCAAACTGCGGAATGGAAACCGCGGCATCGCGGAAGGGCCCGTAAAACCTGGATGCGTATTTTGAGGAATACGCCATAATGATGGTGTCTTCATGACCGCTGTCATCCAGACGCTCCCGTATCGCCTGCACGCGACCATCCATCATGTCCGATGGAGCCACGATGTCCGCCCCGCTCTCGGCATGGGTCCAGGCTATTTCCGCCAGAAGTTTCACGGTCGGGTCATTTAAAATTTCACCTCCCGAAATCAGACCGCAATGTCCGTGATCGGTGTACTCGCAAATACATACATCGGTAATCACCACCATTTCCGGAACCGCCGATTTGATTTCCTTGATGGCACGCTGCACGATGCCATCGGGATTGTAGGCTTCCGTTCCTTCCGCGTTCTTCTTGTCGGGAATGCCAAACAGGATGATTCCCGGAATGCCCAAAGACCGGCACTGTTTGACCTGATCAACCAATCGATCGATGGAGAACCGGGACACCCCCGGCATGGAAGTAATCTCCACCGCTTGCTCCTGGCCTTCGCAAACAAAAAACGGGGCGATGAGATCATCCACAGAAAGAGCGGTTTCCCGAACCATACGCAGAATTCCGGGGCGCTTTCGGAGCCTTCTTTGCCTGTGAATAGGGAACGGCATGAGGTTATTATTGCCGCGTTGTTCCAAGGCAATAGAATAGTCGCGTTTCATTACAAGATCGTTTGCTTATCGTTTGGGCAGGCACAGTCTCTGTTTTTTTGTACCTGACAAAGACGAAAATTAAACCAGTGCCCAACCGCAACGAAACTGGCTCCTAGAACCGTAAGTATTTTTTCGCCTGCCTCACCGATACGCTCCTCTCCCAACACTAACGCCATTACAAGCAGTGTTAATCCGATGGAGCCCAAAATGAGCAATCGATAGCGCTTGTGTTGTTTGCATCCCAAAGTTAAGGCATAAACACTGCTGGGGAGTACGGCGATGACCATCCAGAAATGAAAAGCCTCGTTATCCAGTTGTAATGCCACCATACTGGGTAGCAATGCCAATAGGGCTGTTAGGGCAAGACAATGGATGGCACACATCAGTGATAAACCTATGGCTAATTTGTCTGTTATCGCCTGTGCTGTCTTCATTGAATACTTTTCCTGTTTTTTCGATGCTTCCGCTGTTGATGAAGAATCCCTTGTTCGGCAACATCCAGTCGAAGGTGCAGGCGATCATAAGCTCTTTCCCAGTCTGAGCGCTGTGGTGCATTCTGGGGAAGTGTTGCCAGCGCATACTCAACGGCTGCTTCGACGACACGCGCATCCTCGATATTCAATCTGGGCATCATTCGCTCCGTGGTGACACCAGTAACTGCTGTCGGCGGTCGGGCACACCCTGTTCGAGTGCGCTAACGAATCTTGCGTCGGCGTCCACCCAGGGTTCGTTGCTATACCGAAGGTAGAGGTCCAGCATGGGCTTGATGACCTCCAACCGGGGAGCATTCCCTGAGTAGGGGCGGTTCAACACCACCGAGAAGTATCCATCGCGCCGCCACGGGTTTCCGCACGGACCGGAGGTCAAGAACCAAATGGTGTAGTTCAGGCCTCCGCCCTGACAGGGAACCGGCTCGGCGGAGAACAGCACACGGTCGACCGCTCCCAGAGCCAGGTGGCAGTGGTGGTCCCGTAGCCCGCCAATCTGCCAAGAGACATGGCCTTGTTCCACATACCGATGGACTCCATCGATTTTTTCGGTCTGAAATTCGACGAGTGTCCGCTCCCGGTAGATCACGAGACTGGATTCGTGCAGGGCAAGTGCATCGCGCAATAGCGGCAAGCACGGTGGCTCCATCATTTCCACGGTTGGACTGTGATTGATGGTTGGAACCAGCGCCTGAATCACATCGTTCCAGTCTGCATCGAGTTGGGCGGCCGCTTTCTGCATTAGACTTAACAGGACTGCTCCTTGTGGGCTTTGTCGGACTTCGGGTTCGATGGATAGTTCGACCAGTTCCGGCGCCCGTTTGGCGTGCAAACGCAATCGTTCAATGAATCGATGAACCGCTGCTTCATCAAACTGGTCTTCTCGATAAGGGCAGTCCGGCATCAGCGAAAGCGCCCAGCGATCAGTGGGCGCGCCGCCTGGCCCGGTAATAAGCAAGCGAACCTCAAGCGCTGGCTTAAAGGCCAGGCAAACGCTGGGGGCAATGGTATAGCGGATTTTGTGCACACGTCCCAAATCGATATGAAGGTGGTGCGGTCCGTTGTCTAATCGAAGTTCGCGGACGCCCGCAAAACACCCATCATAACGACCCGGGAGGAGTTGGGCGCCGCCCGCTGGAATGATCTCGCTGACTGCGCCGTCAGCCCAGGTGCCGCAGGCGATCGTCGTCTGCGGATCTTGAATCCAGTCCTCGATTACGTCATGAAAGAATGCGGTGATCGCCATGAACTTCGAGTCGACTTTGCCGGTTGGATCGGAGGCAGGACTTTTCTGGACAACTGGCATCTTTTGCATCTGTTACGCCTCCTCTTTCAACCGGACACTACTGATATCAAACGTAAAAATTGAGACAGTTCCATCCGTTCCGCCTATGCCGATGCGTTGTCCATCTGGCGACCATGCGATTTTTGAAATCGGATAACTAAGGGCAATACTTCCGATAGGTACTTTTGATTCTTGGAGATCCCAAATGTGAACCTTTCCTTTCTCATCCCCGGAAGCTAATAATTCTCCTTTCTTTTGGAAAACCAGAGAGTTTATTTCACCTCTATGTTGTTCAAGTAAAATGGGTGCTGTGCCGCCTGGCCCGACCAAACTGTCTTCAGGAACCAAATCAGCCAAAGGAAATAATTCTTCATTGGCAGAATATTGATCGGCACAATCCCAAATCACCAGGTTTTCTTTGTCGTTCGTCGCTAAGAACCTGCCGTCAGAACTCCAAGACATTTTAGAGACCTTTGAGTTGTATCCGAACATGGGGTGATGCATGCTGGATTCGACTTCCCAAAAATGAACGGCTTCCTCGTCTCCCATGGCTATAAGCTCACCACTAGGTTGCCAAGCCATTTTTATAGGACAACCATGCCACTCAAGCAATTGAGTGGTTTCCAAGTCACCATATCCTCTAATACTGATCCCCCCTTTGGCGGTCGCTGCAATAAAGCGGCCATCTGGTGACCATCCAATATCTGAGATAGAACTTTTATGATTGGACCAAATTTGCTCGTGTTTTCCCGACATTCTCCATACGTTTAAATTCTTTCCTGATGAAGAAGCTAAAAAATGGCCAAGGGAGCTCCAGCTTAAACAGTCAATCCATCCTCCTAAATTTTGACACCAAGCTTCGCTCATTGACGTTACATCCCATAGAGTGAGTTTTCCGTCTTGCCCTCCACTTGCCAGCAGGGCTTCGTAGGGATGCCACTGCATGCAATTTGCGCCATGCTTATGTCGGCCAAGTTCGCTCCACAGGACATCAGATTTCATATTTGTTAAGGCGACTTGACCGCTACCGGTAATAGCGGCCAAATAATCTCCGCTTGGAGACCAGTCAAGATCAATAATGTAGTCGTCTAATACATTTTGTTGAATCAAGTTTTGCATAAGCACCATACGTTTGAGCTCATGATTATTACAAATCGAAAGTATTCAATTTAGTGTTAAAGAAATAATGTTTCCCAGGTTGTCACCAACGGCAATGGATTGATCGTTGGGCGCCCACACCAGTTGAGTGATTTCAGAGTCAAAATTTACAGTGGCTAAGGGCCTTTTAGACTCTTCGTGATTCCATACCGCGATCAACCCTGATTTATCGGCGGAAGCTAGAAGCGGTCCATAATTTTGATAAGCCACTACGGAAAGTAGTGCTCTATGGTTTTCCAGAGGGATAGGCCTGGTCCCATGGGGACCTTTACCAGAACAATCCCAGATAATTACTATCTCGCACCCACCGGTCGCCAGATATCTACTTGTCGAATTCCAGGTTAATGGCAGTACTTTGGTAGGATAGCCAGACATTCGACTATCTCGACCGCTTTCGACATCCCAAAAATGAACCGTCGAATCCTGATCGCCTGTCGCAATGAATTTTCCATTGGGACTCCAGGCAATTTTCAATGAAGAACCTTTCCATGCAAATTTTCGCTGTTTGTCCGGTTGATCTGGGAATCGGAAAGTAAGCCCGCCATAAGTTGCGGCAACCACACAATCGCCGGATGGAGACCATGCAATATCCTCAATGGTGCTTTCATGATTATTCCAATCAGCCAATAATTCACCATCTGGATTCCATAACCGCAAATGCTTTCCAGCACTGGTGACTAAACTTTTGCCATTGGGGTGCCATGCCAAATTTTCGACCCAAGTCGAGCCTCCCTTCATGGAGCGAATTTCTTTTGCTTGATCTTTCAAATCCCAATACCGAATTAATCCATCAAGACCAGCGCTAGCAAAGTTTTCTCCCGCCGAACTCCATCCAATTTGAGAAACGCCAAAACTATGGCCAGAAGCAACAGATATTCTGTCTCCTTGCTCAGAATCAAAGATTGTAATGGGTCCACTGGTTTCAGCCGCAGCCAGAAGAGAGCCGTCAGGCGACCAAGAAAGATCAATTACGTAGTCTCCTATGGGTTGAGACCATATCTGCGATAGTTTTTTGCGGTCCCCCTCATTGCTCGGTTTTTTTAGCTTAGGCACGAACGAACTCCATCTTCAAAAAATTTACGGTCCAGGTTTCGGCCAATGAAAATCAGATTGCTTTCCCGTTTTCTGTCTCCCCAAGGTTGTTCCGGGTATCCGTCAAAAAGCATATGCACTCCTTGAAAAACAAACCGATTGGGTTGATCTTTAAAACTTAATATTCCTTTCATTCGGAAGATGTCTACAGCCTTCGTTTGCAGAATAAGTCCTAACCATTGATTGAACTTAATCTGATCCAAGTCGCCAGCCAGATTTATTCCAACAGAAGAAACTTCGTCGTCGTGCTCATGGTCAGGATTGAATGTTTGTGAGATTTTGGGTTGGACAATTTCTCCACTTTCATTTTTTAACGTAGCGTGAAATTCTTCTGGCATGTGTTCTGAGAACAATATGTAGGAACCTTTTGTTGGGATTTGTATGGGAAATCGGGATTGGTCAGATTGAAGATCCAAATAAAACAGCTTGGCGTTCGGTTTTAGAAAGTCTCCTGAATACAAAGTTTCCCTTTCATCGGAAAAGATTCGAACGGTGGGTTCTATAGACTGCTTTAATTCGTCTTGATTTGCTTGTGAAACCTGGCGCAGGGAAACCTTCATTCCAGGGTCTGGACCTTCTTGAAGGGTAAGTTCGTGGTCGCCTGCATTAAGTTCGAATATTCCACACCATTCGAATGGATATTCTGGCTCCAGAAAATTGGGGTTGATCTCCAGGGATCGTTTTAAATCAAAAGCGGAGATATTTAATATATTCTCTAAATTGACTTTTGAATTTTTAGTGTGAAAAATTTTAGCGGCTCCATTCATTTTTTGGAGTCTCATTTTTAATGCAACAAGTTCTTCGGGTGTGACCAAATCCGTTTTATTAATAAGCATTACATCGGCAAAGGCGATTTGTTCACGGGTTTCACTGCTATCTGCAAGCCGATTGTTGATATGTTTGGCGTCAACCACGGTCACGATCCCGTCCAGCGATAGCTTTGCCCCTATCTCATCATCCATAAAAAATGTTTGGGCTACAGGACCCGGGTTTGCCAAACCGGTGGTCTCCAGCAAAATGTAATCAAATTTGTTTCGGCGTTTCATTAAATTTCCAAGTATCCGGATTAGATCTCCCCGGACGGTGCAACAAATGCAACCGTTATTCATTTCGAATATTTCTTCTTCTGCATTTATGACCAAGTCGTTATCAATACCGAGCTCTCCGAATTCATTTTCAATAACGGCGATTCTTTTTCCATGATTCTCAGTCAATATATAATTCAACAATGTTGTTTTGCCGGCACCCAGAAATCCCGTTAAAACGGTAACAGGTACCTTTTGGAGTGTTTGTTCTGTACTCATGACAACCCTTTACCTTCATATGATGTTTATAAATTGGCAATGTCTTTCAGAGACATCTCATTTATCCGCTTATGAAACTTGTATTGCTCTTTTCTATTTCCCTCCCTCAAAATAACGATTACTGTTTCGATAGGCGGACACCCTTCTTCATGACATTGCAATTCTGTTACAAGAGTGGTTTCGTTTTCAGTCAATTTAAAAATTTCCCGCACCCAACGCTTAATAGACGAAACTGCGACAACATCCTTTTTTTGATTTTTTCCAAAAAGATCTCGCATTGGTCTAGTTTTCAAAATTTTTCTGAACTTGGAATAATGTTTTGCTTGAAACTTCATGGCACACGAGATGTTTTCTAAGGAAATTTGCAATCTTTCTCCATGCCCATGCAGCGTCGTCGCCGGAAACGATTGATTGCTTCCAATCTTTTAAACAGTCTTCCCGATACGAACCACCCATGACTCTTTTTACCCACTCTTCATAACGAGCAATCCAATCAAATAATTCTGACATCAACCAAAAAGAGTATTCCCATTCTATTTTGTTTGCGGGAGATATAAATTCGGGAAGGGCCGAAGGTGACCAAACAGGGAGATTCAATGGTTTTTCGCCGATTAATTTGGGGTAAAAATCATAGCGTCCAAGGTAGACGCCTTTGTTATTACCGTACCCATAATAAATTCCAAAACCCCAAAGAATCAGACTGATCTCGCCATCAATTCTGACGATATAACTTGTGCTTCCGCTTGTTCTATATGGCGGTCGGATTCTTTCGAGGCCGTACCGAATGAGCAAGTTATTTTCTGGAATTTTGATGTCTTGTCCAAAGCACCAAAGTTGCTGGTGCAATAAAATCTCGGCAAACCTTTTAACTTTAATCAGAGCCTGAAAATAGGGGGAAGAATCGATAGAAAACGAAGAAGGGTCTTCCGCCACTACAACCTTTTGATTTGCCATTTTTTCACCTTAAATAAATAGCTAAAAATTTTTGCGAATCATTTGCAATATTGTTGAAATTATCCTAATATGCTTTATTAAAAATTGCAAATTATTTGCATAAATAATTTTTTAAGCCACGTTTCCCATCGGTCAGCAGGAGAAATCGTTCTATAACGGGCACTTTGGCTGAACCTGCTATCACCCGCTGTTTTACTTCAACCAATATAGAGATTTGGAAAGGGCCATGCTTTTTAGTGAATCTCGAATAAAAACCGCCAGATTTCGGAGGATAAATGGCTTATAGCAACGAACTGTACCAGCAGGTGATTCTAGAGCATAACAAGAAGCCCCGTAATTTCAGGGGGATGGAAGACTCGACCCACTACTGCCATGGGTACAATCAGTTGTGCGGTGACGATTATGAAATCTATTTAAAGGTGGATGAAGCAAACGTCATCCAGGACCTGAGTTTTACCGGAACTGGATGCGCCATCTCCAAGGCCAGCACCTCGCTCATGACCAGCTACCTGAAAGGGAAGAAGGTCGACGAGGCGCGAGTGGTTTTCGAGGAGTTCCATAAAATGGTGCTGGGTGAATTCGAGCCGGAAAACAACGAACACCATTTGGGCAAACTGACCCTGTTTAAGGGAGTGCGCGAGTTTCCCTCGCGAATCAAATGTGCGAGCCTTTCATGGCACACCATGATCGGCGCGCTGGAAAAGAGCGAAGTGGTGAGCACGGAGTGACCTTTCCGCAGGAGTGCCGGATGAAGACAGCTGTTTCCAAAAAACTAGACCAAAAGGCGGAAAAGCTAATTAAGGAAAATAATTTAAGCCTTACAGAATCCAGGAAAAACATTCTGGGCTATTTACTTAAAAACCATGGGCCATTTTCGGTTGAAGAGATTCATAATGGATTGGGGAATAAGGCTTGCAATCTGGCGACTGTTTATCGCTCAATCGCTCAATTCGAGAATTCAAATCTTGTGGAAAGACGTTATTTGGGCGATGGGATACTCCGGTATGAATACAAAGATATGAAACACCATCACCATCATATTATTTGCCGCATTTGTAAAAACGTAGCTAAAATGAAATATTGTTTTGTTTCTGAAATTGAGCAAATGGTTCGGGATAAGGGGTATTCAGATATCACTCATTCGTTGGAATTTTTTGGAGTTTGCGCAAAATGTAAAGCAAAGTAGCACGGTGAATTTTATCTCTTTGCAATACGTTGGTTTCTTAAAATAGAGTTTAATTCTTTGCCATAATTTGAAGTGTAGTCACTCATAAATATTCTTTTTTACCTTTAGCAAATTCTGTTGGCTTGCAATCGGGACAAATACCAAAAAATTCCAACATATGGGTTACATCTGAATACCCCTTATCCCGAATCATTTTCTCTATTTCGGAAATAAAGCAATAATCCATTTTTGACACCCCTTTGCAAATTCTACAAATAATATGATGGTGGTGAGACTCATCCTTTAATTCATACCGAAAAACTTCATCTCCCAGGTATCGACGTTCTACCAGGCCTTCTTTCTCAAATTGCCCGAGGCATCGGTAAACAGTAGCTAAATCGCAAACATTTTTGCCCAATCCCTTATGAATTTCTTCTATGGAAAAGGGACCATGATTTTCCAGCAAAAATATTAAGATCGTCTTTCTGGGTTTTGTGATGCTTAGGTGGTTTTCGCGAAGGAATTTTTCGGCCAAAGCTTGGCTATTTGTTTCCATAGAATTTATCAAATGAGATCCAAATAGTTAATAACTTCAAAGTTTCAGTTGTGTCATAAGAGTAATTTTATTCATTGGTCAGTTTATGGATCCAGTTCTCCTCTCATAGAGAATTTTAGCATAATAAACTTTTTGCAAAGAGTTCTTAAAAAATTTTGCATATGATTTGCAAATAAATTAAACTGCGTCATTTGTAGCAATATTCTGCAATTTTGTCTAGGGGCTTATTTTCCCAAAAACTTAAACTCACAAATAATTTGCAAGCTCTATTTAAGTTCCGGGATCCGGGGACGGAAAACCTTTAGCATTACTTTATAGCCTCCTCCAAGGCGATCATGCTTCCGTCCCCGGAACTCTTGGATTCATTCAGACTTTCTGTTTTTAGTCATTGGGAAGGTAATGAGGTAGCGGGCCGAAGAATCGAATCCCTGTTCTAAGTGAGCGAGTTACACATTGGAGGTTTGTTGAGACGCAGCAGAGATGGAGGTGTGGAGCGTTTTCAGCTAAAGTCTATTTTAAAACTAGCCCCAAGGAGAATCGAACGACAATCATAACGTCCTATGAATAAGAGATTTATGAGTTTTCTATTTTCTAAGATGCCCCCAAAGTTGCCCCGCCTATTTCGCAATCGTTGTGCAAGAAAATCACCAAAGTAAAACCATTTTCCGGCTTTGAATTTGATTCAGAATTTTCAAAGTGAGATTAAGGCAATACCAATTGATCAATTTGAGATAAACCTAATACTGATCGCTATTCATCCTTTAGGGTTTGGCACTAAAACTATTTGAGTTTATTGGATTTATTTGTTCGGAGCAAAAGAAACTTGACAATTCCGAAATAAGGAATTTAATTGAATTGATTAGAAATTAATGACGTATTTTCCACTGCCAACCAAAACTTTTTAATCAATTTGAGATTGGATAATGAAAACTCCCTCTACGAAAAAAGAGGCTCCGGGGATTACCCTCAACCGATTTAAAACGGTATCGCCTAAACCTAGCCAAATAGGAGTCCAAAAGAAGCTCCAATTGTTGGAATTGGAGTTATTGAAAACAATCGAGCTCTTTAAATACTTTGAGAAGCAGACTTTAGTTCGAATGATTCAGGAAAGTCCGGTTTGGTTCCTTGAAAAAGATGAAATCCTTTTTGACGGAGGAGGCGAGGGTCAGAATTCCATGTTTATTATCCTTTCCGGTCAAGTGATGGTTTTTAAATCCAAGAAAATCATAGCCTATTTAGGGGCAGGAGATTATGTGGGAGAAATGCCATTAGTTGATTACAAATCCCGCTCGGCTTCAGTCAAATCTATGGGTGAGACTTTGCTGATGGAAATAAACGAGGCAATTTTCCATAAGCATATTGCTTCTAATCCAAAAGCGTTGCTTGCAATGATGAAAGTCTTTTCTCAGAGAACCCGTAATGATTTGTCACGTATGGAAATGGACATGAGAAAAATGAGCTGTTTTACTCATGACATGAGGAACATTCTGGTTCCCTTGAGAATTTCTGAGGCGAATCTCAGATATGTTTTGAAAATTTTGAGCGGAACTCAGGACCATCATACAAAACGGGATGGATATAATGGTTTAAAAGTTGGTGTGGATACTATGCTTGCGGTCCGTAGTAACTTGATTACTATGATCGACCAAAGTTTGGCTTGTATTAAAAAGCCGCAAGGGGAATACATTAAAGAGGATTTTGATATTCTGGCTTTAGTCAAGGAAACTGTCAATGAAATTTCATGCCATAAACATCTGAAGTACAAAACCATCAGGGTTGATTCTACAGATTTTCAAATCCATGGCCATTTCAATTATTTAGATATCAAGAGAGTTTTGCAAAACCTGATTATTAATGCTGGATATGCTACTCAGGATGGAGATGAGATTGTTTGCTATGTTAAAAATGGGGACGACTCAATAGAAATTAGTATTGAAGACCATGGATCCGGGATACCAGACGATATCAAACCATTGCTTCTAAATGAAAACTATACATCTAAGCTTGACGGAAATGGCATTGGTTTAATTTCATGCAGGGAGATTATCGAAAAATATCATGGTGGTAGAATCGATTTTAAATCGGAATTACACGAAGGAACAACTTTTTATCTGACATTGCCTAAATCTTCACAAGGCCAGGAACAGGAAAGATCGAGTCAGGTTGTTCAACAGGGTTCGGTCGGAGAAGATGCCATGTTGATGAAGTTAGAACTATTGGAAAAGATTGATCTTTTTGATTGTCTTCCCATGGAAGCTAAAGAAAATCTGGCCAGGGAAAGCAAGGATGTGATCCTAAGGGAGGGAGATGTTTTAATCAAAGAGGGCTCTATTGATGAGCAATATCTCCATATTCTTCTACGGGGAAAGGTCCGAATATGCAAAGGGCCTAACTATCAGAAGTTTATTACTGATTTAAAGGCAGGAGAATATCTTGGGGAGATTTCGTTAATCGATGACATGCCTCGATCGGCATCTGCCGTGGCATTGACGGATGTTTTAATCATTGAAATTGATAAAAAGCTGTTTAAAAAACATATCGCCTCAAACCCCCAAGCCTTATTGGAAATGATGAAAGTTTGCTCCCGTCGTTTGAGGAACGATCTTGATGCGATGTCCAGTGATATTCAACAGATTAGTCACTTTACTCATGATATGAAAAATTGTTTGGTACCTTTAGGGATTTCCGCAGTTCATTTCAAAAATACATATATTAAGCTAAGCGGTACTCAAGAACGCCATAAAAAACGTAAAGGCCGGGACAAGATTAAAAAGGGCTTCGATAGTATGATCTCGGTGAGAAACAACATGGTCTCCATGATCCACCAAAGTCTGGCTTGCATGCAGAAAGGATCTGGAGAATATATAAAAGAAGAGCTCGACTTTATTCCTTTAGCCAAGGACGCCATACGTGAAATTAGTTGCCATAAAGACCTGAAAAATAAAAAAGTAACTTTCATGGCGGTAGGCTCTAATACAACGGCGCTTTTAAAATCTTTGGACATTAGAAGAGTATTACAAAACCTTATTATTAACGCTGGTTATGCCTCTCCCGAGAGCTCGGAAATTAAAGTTTGGGTCAAGGGTTTGTATGGATTAATAGAAGTAAGCGTTGAGGATAAGGGAACTGGTATTCCAGAAGATATCAAACACTTGCTTTTTAAAGAAAACTTTACATCCAGGCCAGAAGGAGATGGATTTGGCCTCATGTCATGTAAAGAGATCATTGAGGATTATCATCACGGGAAAATCGGGTTTAGATCAGAAGCTGGAAAAGGAAGTACCTTTTTCTTCACCATCCCCAACTGTCATTAATTCCCTCCTTTTTATGAATTATTCCAGTTTCCCAATAGCCTAAAAGAAGGGTTGGCATCTTCTCGATTCTCCAGGCCAAAGACAAAATTCACCATTATTCATGTCGCATTCTTCGTGGGCACTACACGATTCGCCAGACCTTTGACCCGGAATAAACGGATCAGGGACACAATCATATCTATTATCGGTACAATTTCCGCCACGCACACTTTGCATACAGAAATAGGTGTCACAAAGATTGTCCTGATCCAGACCCGAAACATCACAACCAAATGGCCATCCGTTCCAAATATCATAACAGATTGACACGTACTCACCACTCCCTATCTCAAATTCCATGGTCTCTGGGCTGGTGCCTATCGTCCATTTTACGCAGTCGTTACACAGTCCTTCAATCGGAATGCATTGCGGATCATCATTACCACGTCTCTTTATATTTTGGACTTTAAACGGCTTATGCTTCGGATCATTCACGTTGCAAGTTGGATTATTAATAAAAAACTGTGTCTTTGATAGATCTACCTCACAACCATCCTTGCCTCTTTCAACCAACATGGTAACAACGCCATCCTGTGTTAAACCAACACACTCATTTTTTGCAGTTAAAGTAGGGGGTTGACGATGAGGGGTAATACAACCTGCCAACAGCGCAATGATGGTAACGACCCCGATTAACAACGATACTTTTGATCTTGTGGGTATTGTATTCATTTGTCGTTCCTTTCCATTGATTTTCTATTCAGTCAGGCTGGGTTTTCATCAGCTCTGCCGTGTGTCTGCCCTACTAAGCCCGGTTAAGGTTTAGGATTACACGCATAAGCTGTGCCATCACATCCACCCGTATTGCAATAAAAGGTTGAGCAAAGATGACTGGGATCCATACCCGTAATATCACAACCCGCAGGTTTGGCATTTTTTAAATCAACACAGATCAAGCCCGCTTCGCCATCCTTTCCTTCTGTGATCGAAAATGTCTGTGGGCCTTTGGGTTTTTTAGGATTTTTAATTAAACATGATGATCCTCCTTTAGAGCTTCCGCAGGTAGTAAAGCCCGACTTCACTATAAGAGGTTTAATTGCGGTATTGCCGTCGCAACCTGGAAAAGAGACTTTTGTTCCCTTTCCAATAAAGAAGTGTAAACCCGTATTGATATCAAGATTGTTGTCCGGACCTCTTCTGATTTCCGCTCCCACGATATCCCCCTTTATCGGTGGAAAACACTGAATATTTGCGGAAGAACCGAGCGGCTTTACATTGCGAACAGCTGGCCCATCAATCTGACAGAAACTGGGAGAACCGGAAGAAACGGATCCTCCTGCCCACACAATACCGGGGTTGGTTCGAGGGGTTATAAAACTCACTTCGATTCGATTGGCCGAAGGATCCACCTCACAATCGATCTGGCGCGAATCAAAACTGAACTTACCCGAAAATTTGGGTCCTGGAATCTTACGAGATGAGTGCGGGTTTCGATTGTCCAGAGTTTTAACAGAGCAAACTGTAGCTCCATCCTCCGAACTAACATCACCTAAAAGTTTCAGTTGCGATTGAATGTTGAGGTGTACTGAATTAAGATTTTTTCCCGATCCTTTCCAAGAAAAACGATAACGCCATTCAGAACAGACCTTACTGTCATCATTGGGGCAACGCACCTTTTTGGGAAACTTGATAGCAGCGTACTTGGATTCAGGTTTTTCATGGGGACCGGCCACAATTGATAGATTTCCTACCTTACAAGACCGTTTAAAGAAGGTTCGCGGTTGCTTGAGCATGACAAACGCTCGTTGTTTTTCTTCAACAGTAGATTCTCGTAGTTTTGCTTTGGCAGTAAGTTTAGGGTCAGACGCCAAGGCCATGCTCGTCAACGGTTCCCACAGCAACGCAAATATCAACAAGAATATTTTTAAAATCCATAAATCTTTAAAGATTTTCATTGTTCCTCCTCAACTTTGTAAAAAAGTATCGTCATTATGAATTTGTCGTTTTCTTGAACGTCAAATACTGAAAATTCGTGACCAGATGTTACATCCTTATTTTTAAATTGAATGGCGCATCCGCCACCGATTCAGGCATCTCGTTTCCTATAAGACACCTGTCAGAATAATTTTTTTGAATTTCATACCCACTCCTTTCATTTCTCCGCTACAGATTGAGCGTGACCGATGCAAACAAAGATCGGGCCGGCTGAATGCGCGGGTTATTAAGATCTGAATCAAAATGCTGGAATTGCTTGTCAAACAGGTTTGTGGCACCCAGTGCCAGAAAACCGTGCCGGTTGGGAAAACGATAGCGTATGGTGGCATCCACCATCAAAAAGTCATCCTGACCGCTAATAAAGGGACTCATACTGCTAGACGATACAGATCTAAAAGCCCCCTGCTGGTATATAAAGGTTCCTTTCAGCAAGACACTCAGTCCGCTGGGGTGGAAAAAATTAATCCCCAGGGGGACCGAATGGGTGCTTGAGTTTTTTACTCCTAAGGTGAACTGAGGATCCCTTTCGAGCTCTTCAAACTGATATTCTGCGGTGAGCGCCAGCCAGTCACTTGGGGTCCAGAACAGATAGGCGCGGGTTATGGATTCCGTCCAACCCACGGTAGTCCCGGAAACCGCAACATCCAGATCCCTGTAGGTATATTCGGCTCCTCCGTATAGGTTTTTTGAAAATATCTGATCGATCGCGCCACCGTAGCGCCACGCATCGGTCGCATTTGAGTCATCAAAGAACTGGTTGAAGCCCGCCACCTGCGTGGGTTCCACTGTCTGCTGGTTCAACAAGGTTCTTTTCAGGACCCTGAAGGCGGCAGCGCGCAGTGTGGTACCCTGGATCGGCTCGAAAACGATCCCCAGTTTGGGGTTGAACTGTTGGCGTTCCTTCAAAGTCGGATCGACGGTGTTCAGGAAATCGGCGCTTCCACCGACAATGAGTGTCAGGTTATTTAAGGGTTTGATATAGGAATATAAGTAAACATTCTGGTGATCCCGGTCTCGATTTGAAGGTGTGATCGTGGGTGCACCCGGTGGAGGATCAATGATTGGAAATGGAGGACAAGTCAATGGGAGTAAAACGGAACACATAGGGGGCGGGTCAATCACAACACTTTGAACCCTATTCGAATTTATATCAAATAACCCTCCTCCGGCGACAATGTTTGCGTATTTGGAGCGGAACAGATACTGAAGCTCCCCACTAAAAGAATCATCAGTCTCAACACTGGTATCAGTGGATGATACCGGGCCTGGTAAGTTGTCTCTGGAATCAAAGGTCTGGTAGGAGGCATTGCCGATCAGGTCAGAATTCGGCGAAAAGGAATGATGGAATCCGACGCGCACCGTTTTAGTTCTTGATTCTGCCCTTTCGAGCGGTCGAAAGTCATTCTCCAGGAACCTCAGCGCCGTATCCCCCGAATATGTTTCTCTGAACCGGTATTCTGCTTGAATACTGGTTTGGGGAGTGATCTGATATTGCACGAAGGCGTTGACTAGATCGTCTTCCTGATCGGCGTTAACGCGCCAGCCATTGGTGTCAAATTTGCTGTAACCCACACTGAAGGACGCTTTGTCGAAAATGCCGGATATGATGCCTTCGCCGGAATAGGTATCGTTTTCAGCCACGAGGCCGCTCCCTTGAAAGCGAATTCCATTGCTTTGGAACAGGGGATTGAACTCTCTGAACGACAAAGCTCCCGGTCCGCCTGCGCTGATCAGGAATAGATTGCTTTCGCCAAGGCGCGGTTGAATGGGAGTCATGTTGATCGGCTGAAGAAGCTGAGACTGCAACAGTTCGCTGACCCGGGCGATTTCATGGCGTTGTAAAACAGAATACGAATCGGCCAGAAAACGGTGGGCGGAAAAATTGGAGGGATCGGTGTTGACTGACAGCCAGCCCTCCAGCAAAGCGCGCTTTTGGAAACCGAGATCAGTGTAAATGCGTCCGATAGCCGCGCTTCGTGACGCGAGGTCCGAGTCCAACAGCAAAATGGATCGATATGGTGCCCGGTTGTTGTTCAACTCAATGGCGGTTTGCATATCGCGTAAAGCTTCGACTGGCCGGTTGGTGGTTTGCTTTTCAATCGCATCATAGAGATAAGGAGTGGGATCCTTGGGGTCCTTCTTTTTGGCAATGACGAATTGTTCTGAAGCCTTGTCACTGCGCTTTTCTTCATAGTAGGCTTTCCCCAGATAACTGCGCATTAGTGCATTGTTCGGATCGAGATTGACCGCTTCCTCGATTTCTCCCCGGCCTTCTGTCAGCTCATTGTCTCGAATTTTGGCCAGACCCTGACCCAGCTTTGGCAACGGGTCACCCTGATCAAACTCAATCGCTTTTTGAAAGGCGGCCCGGGCTTTGTCGGTATCTTCCCGGATAAGGTGGGCAAAGCCCAGCACTGTTTGTGTCCTGGTGAGATTTGGGTTCAGGGAGGCTGACTTTTGAGCAGCTTCCAAGGCTTTGTTCCTGTAGCCATGGGCAGACCAGAGCTCCGCCAACCGTGCCCAGGCCAGTGCATTTCGCGGATCTAATTGAACCGCTATTTGCACACTGGTCAGAGCGCCTTCCAGATCGAACCGGGCCTGTTGGGAATAGGACAGCGCGATCTGCGCGTTCGCAGATTTGGGATCGGCCTGTACGGCCTGTTGGGCTTTGCTGAAGGATTCATCTTTTTTGTTTTGCGCCAGGGCAATGATCGATTGCAGGGAGAAAGCGTCGCTGTTGTTTGAGTCTAGACTCAGAGCCTGCTGAATATTTTTATTGGCGGCATCCACTTGGCCAACAGAAAGCTCCAGTGATGCCAGGTACGTGAAAAACTTGGGATCCTGAACCTCGGGTACATTCTCAAGACGATCGAAAGCTGCTTTAAGATCTCCTTTTCGATAAGACTGAATGGATTGTTGGATTGCACCTTGAAAATCTTCCGGATGAACATCAATAACCGGCAGGTAGTATAAGGTCCAGCGGACGGCATCCTGGGGACGCACCACCACCCGCAGAACGGGTGCCTGTCCCAGTCTAGCTTCAGCTGACTGCCCACTTGTTAGCGAGAGGGATCCGGTTGGGTTGGAAGCTAATACCTCTCCTTCAAATATAGTGAGTAGGGTCCTTTCGTCATCTACGTTTATAAAAAATTCTGTGCCACGGACAGCTGCAATGGCAGAGGGTGTTACTACTTCAAGACTTTTGGGAGCCAGGCTGAAGAAATAGGCTGCTCCATTGAGAAGATCGATTAGAGCGGTATGATCTTCCTTTATATCTTTGAGAATGAGGGTTGTGTTGGCGTTAAGGCGAAGAATCGATTTGGCTAGTGAAACCTCTGCACGACTTTTTTTGTTCGCTCGAAGTTTATCCCTGGGACAGAAGGTGTCATTTAATTTTACTTGTTGCCATTGCGTTTCACCTACCCGTAGGGATTCTATACTGCCTTGTACGGAAACTACTTTGGCAATGGGTTTTTCGCAAATCGTGATTGATGAAGCAGGAGGGGGGAATAAGAGGATCACGAAAGATGAACCAATTAGAAGACGAAAAAGATATCCAAAAATATCCTTCATCACGCATCTCCCTACAACCAGCTTTCACAACTCGACTATGTTGTGTTGTCTTCTCCACTACCACTTTGTAGTTGCTCGAGAAAAATGCTTATTACCCAAATTTGTTTATTTTTAAGAGATCCGATTTTTAATATCAGTTAATGTGCCTCAACTGTAGCATGATTTTCTACGATTATATGTGGCGTTACTTTAGTCCAATTAGAGTAATTAAGGGCTATTGAGAAAAGATTAATAAAATCGGATATTTCCACGTGAAAAAATAACAGTCCAATCATGACATATTTATTGACACAATTTCATATTTATGAAGTTTGATTTAATAAATGAAAATTACCTTCACTTATAAGGAAATTTTAAGGCATTGATTGTTAATGAGTTATCCGAATTCCGATAGGGATTTTTTATAAATCACGATCAGATAATCTTGAATGGATGGCTCGTTTTCGTTGGAACAGATGACGACATTGAGAAAACATTCGGATGCTAAAATCTTATAATGTATCTAAAATTCTAGGATCTAAAGCCTCCGATGGTTTACGGTAATATCGATTTCGTACTTCAAAATGCTTGATAACATATCCTGCAGGATTTTCTGGGATGGTGTACCCGACAACTGTTGATTTGGGAATGATCGATGCAGTTTGATTGGTTTTCCTTAATCCGATTTTTCATTGGTCTATCTCCATTGTGCTAAAATCCTCCCATGAAGACTCGGTGGCTGAATGCTTTTACAGTATCCGTACTAATTTCCTTCGTCTCACTTTATATCTATTCCCTCGATCTCACCTTTATAAAACTTCTAGAGCTTAAGGCGTACGATTTTAAGATGTCTCTTCGGGGAGCGCGACCGGTTTCTGATCAGGTAGTGATTGTCGCGATTGACGAGCCCAGTCTGAAACGGGAAGGCCGCTGGCCCTGGCCACGTACCCGGTTAGCCAAACTGGTGGACCAGTTAACTGAGTCGGGTGCGGCAGTAATCGGGTTGGATATGTTGTTTCCCGAAAAAGACATTTACATTCCCTTCGATGAGGTGTTGAGTGAAATTGAAAAAAAAGATCTGACGGGCTTGAGTAGGAAAAAACTGAGAAGTTGGTTGAAACAGGCGGGCGATTCGGATTCCAAGTTTGCCGATGCAATTCGACGATCGGGACGCTCCGTATTGGGCTATTTTGTTTATGCAACCGCCGAACAGGCAGAGGGGGCTTATGAGTTGATAGGTCCCAGAGAGTTCGAGTTGTTGGATTCTTCTCAGTACTCCATGGTGCAGTTCAGCGATAAATCTCTGAATCCCGATTTTCTGCATCCCATAGTGGCAGTGGGGCTCAGCCTGCCTCCTTTGATGGATGCCGCCAACAGTGCCGGTTACTTTTCTTTTGTGCCTGATCCCGATGGGGTTCTACGGTTTGTACCGATGGTTCAGTCTCATGATAAAGCTCTGTTCCCGCCTTTTAGTTTGCAAATACTGAAGGAGGCAACACACCTGAATTCTACTGTCCGGGTTTTCCCTGATCACGTTGGAGAAATCTTGTTGGGGGATATCGCGATTCCTGTTACCGAGAAAGGCGATTTTCTCATCAATTATTACGGTCCAAGCCTGACATTTAAAAATATATCAGCCTCCGACGTGATGGCCGGAATGGTGAAACCTGAAAAATTAAAGAATAAAATCGTTCTGATAGGCGCGACTGCCATTGCTCTCCCTGATCTTCATAGTACACCTTATGATCCCTTGGTTCCCGGGGTCGAGGTGCATGCGACCATCATCGAAAATATTCTGTACAAGGATTTCCTGCAACGTCCATCTTGGATTCGCCTGTTAAGCATGATGGTAATCCTGGGGGCGGGTTTGCTGTTAGGCTTGGCTTCTCTTTATTTTAGAGCGCTTGGCACAGCTATGTTTTTGATTCTAGGTGTTGGAGGTTATCTGATAGGTGACTATGTATTATTTACCCGGCAGGGATTGTGGGTGCATACGGTGTATCCAGTTTTCTCACAGATACTGGTTTATTTCGGGATCACTCTGTATCGCTTCATGTTTGAAGAGCGCGAAAAGCGGTTTATCAAAGGAGCGTTCAGCCAATACCTAGCACCGACTGTGGTCGACCGGTTGGTGGAAAACCCAAAACTTCTAAAGTTGGGTGGCGAACGAAAAGTATTGACAGCTTTCTTTTCCGACGTGGCCGGCTTCTCGACCATTGCCGAGAAGATGAAAGCCGAGGAATTAGTGGACCTGCTGAATGTTTATTTGACGGATATGACGGAAATCATACTGAAATACGAGGGTACCGTTGACAAATATGAAGGTGACGCGATTATTGCTTTCTTTGGTGCACCTATCAATTTTGAGGATCATGCCACTCGAACTTGTTTGGCCGCACTGGATATGCAAGCACGACTGGCTGAGTTGCGGGAAATCTGGAAGAAGGAAGGTCGCCCCGAAATGTTCATGCGCATCGGTATCAATACTGGACCGATGGTGGTCGGCAATATGGGGTCGATCAATCGTATGGATTATACGATGATGGGGGATTCCGTCAACTTGGCAGCACGGTTGGAGGGTGTTAACAAACAGTATAAGACTTACACCATGCTGAGTGAATTTACCTACGAGTTGGCAAAGGGTGATATCGAAGCACGTGAACTGGACTCCATCCGCGTGGTCGGAAAACAAGAACCAATCAAAATCTACGAGGCTTTAGGCAGAAAAGGTGAAACGGATGATTTAATAAGTCTTATTTTACCTCATTTTAAAGAAGGTTTGGATCACTACAAAAACTGGCGGTGGGATAAAGCTATTGATTCCTTTGAAAGAGGGTTGAACCTCTATAAGGATGATGGCCCTTCATTGACCTATTTAAACAGATGCATCGCTTTTAAAAACCAACCGCCACCATCTGATTGGGATGGGGTATTTTCTATGAAAACCAAATGATCAAGTATGATCATATCAATTTTAACGGATATCTATGGAGCTATGATGTTTTGCTGAAAAATCGGTAGAAAAAAGGATATTACTTCAAAATTCCATATTGATAGGCGTAACGGATCAATTGTGCGTTGCTGTTCAGTTCCATCTTTTTTAGTATACGAGTCCGGTAGGTACTGATGGTGGCAGCGCTGAGAGAGAGCGTGTCTGATATTTCCTGGACAGATTTTCCTAAGGCAATAAGGCGAAACACTTCGAACTCTCGCGAGGAAAGGGTTTCGTGAGGTTGCTTTCCGCCACAAACCATTTCATTGATAGCGATTGTTTCAGCAAGATGGGGACTGATAAACTTATTTCCCTGGGCCACCTGGTGTATCGCTTCAACCACTAATTCCAAGGAACTCACTTTATCGAGATAACCCGATGCACCCTCTCTGAAGCATAACTTCGCATAATCTTCCTCAGCGGAGGCACTTAAAATGATGATGGGGAGGTTTGGGAATTCAACTTTTAACTGGCGCATCACATCCCACCCGTTTTTTTCAGGCATATCCAGGTCTAGAAGCACTAAGTCCAATTCAAGCGACCGGATTTTATCCAGCAACTCCATGCCATTCTTGGCCTGTTCGACCACGGTCATGTCCGGCGTTTGTGAAAATATCTTTAAAAGGCCTTCCCTGACGACAGCATGATCGTCGGCAATGATAATCTTGATTTTTTTATGGTGGGTGGCCATAGCGAATTTAAAGGAACATAACCCGTTACTACTGTCCCATCTCCCTATTTACGGAAAAATGATTTCCAAATATTATTGCTCGAATCAATTTTCTCTACAAGATATGTATCACATTTTAGCTATTTTTTTTAGGAAAGCGTCCTTTTTTGACAAAGTTTTTTAGGAGGCGCCCTTTGTTAACATATAAGCGAATCCGTACTACCTTTAAAATCAGTAGTCATTAAATACAACCCTAGAAGCCGACAGGGTATAGATGTGTACTGCGCCTAGTTTGTATGGGTGACTAGCATAAACCCTAACAGACCAAGTTCCCCTCTATTTTTTCCTTGTCATTATTTCAATGACAAAAAAATCACCATTTCAAGGACAAGACAAACCTTTTTTCAAGGATTATATTGATGCCTGTGATCTGGGATTAAGAAGGTTATTAATCGAAGGAAAAAATAAATCTCAAATCCTGGATTCTCTAGTCTGGGTTTTTTAGGACAGACAATGACAATTTAGAATAATTTTATAAGCTTTTTATCGAATCTAACTCCATAAGATTTATGAGGGAGGGATTTAAAATGTTTGCGGAAGTTGTAAATCCAAAGAAGTTGTTACAGGAATCAAAAGAATATTATCAGACTCTTCTTGAAGACTCTAGAGATGGATCAAATATACCCTTAGAATCCACGGGCTCTGGTGAGTTACTGCGAGAATCAAAAATAGCCTATCAGATTCTTCTTGACAATTCATTCGATGCAATCATCGCAATTGACTCTAAAGGAGAGATAACTACATGGAATCACCGTGCAGAATCAATGTTCGGCTGGAAGGAGGAAGAAGTAATTGGAAAACCACTCACCCAAACGATCATTCCTCCCTCTTTTCGTGAAGCGCATACTAATGGTTTAAAAAATTTCATAACCAAAAAAGAAAGCCGAGTTTTAAATCAGAGATTGGAATTGACTGCTATTCACCGGAAGGGATACGAAATTCCAATAGAAATATCCATCTGTGCTTCTTTATTCAGGGGTAAATCTACTTTTACCGCCATTATAAAAGATATCACTGAATATAAAAATGCTATGAAGGATATGCGGAAAAAAGAGGAAGAATATAAGGTATTACATGAAGTAGCTCAAGCACTTCAAGATTCTAAATCATTGGAGGAGATGTTGCACAATGCTATGGAAGCGATCAGCCAAAGCAAGGAGCTTCATGTAGAAAATAAAGCCGGTGTTTACCTTGTCGACGAGAATAAGGAAACATTACGCTTGGTTTCTACTTTAGGTAAATTTCCAGAGGGGTTTTTGGAAAACCAGACTGAGGTTCCCTTTTACAACATTCCGTATGGCCGTTGTTACAATTCTGGAGAGATTCTGATCAACAATTATTGCCAATTCAAGCCCCATCGCTTAGGACCTTTTGGTGATTTAACCAATTACGGCACCTACATAATTCCTCTAAAAAGTAAGGGAAAAGTGGTAGGCATATTATTTCTTTACACTCCAGAAACGCCTCCCTGTTATGAGGGCAGCACTGATATTTTGCTATCCATTGGGTCGTTGATGGGCAATGCAATTCAACATCGTAAATATGAAAGAAAAATTCATCAGCAAAATAAAAAGCTAAACAAACTAAATGCGCTGAAAAATAAATTCTTAGGGATCGCTTCACACGATCTACGTAACCCTCTTTACACAATTATGTCCTATGCTGATGTTCTGGCTGACGGTTCTTTGGGAAAGATGAATGATCAGCAACGCACAATACTTCAAAAAATTGCTAAGTCTGGCAAACATATGTGTAATTTGCTAGCCAATCTACTAGATGTTTCTCAAATTGAGAGCGGTCAATTCTCTTTAAATAAATCTAGCCAGAATATAAATATTCTTGCAAAGGACCAAGTGGAAAAATACCAACTCATCGCTAAAGAGAAGAATATTGACCTGCATTTCGAGAGCGAAGTCTCACCCATTTTGACAGTGGATCAATGCTCAATGATCCAGGTAATGGATAATTTCATTGGAAATGCTATCAAATTTTCTCCAAATGATACCAAAATCTGTGTCAGGACAGAAACTTCAGATAATTGTTGTCGGTTTTTAGTCAAAGATGAGGGTCCTGGAATATCTGAAGAGGATCAAAAGCTGGCATTTGGTGAATTTCAAACATTGAGCAACAAACCCACCGGCGAGGAGAAATCAACCGGCTTGGGGCTGGCAATTTCAAAAAAGTTGATTCAATTGCATGGAGGAAAAGTGGGAATCATTTCTCGCGAAGGGCAGGGGAGTACATTTTATTTTGATCTTCCAATGCAAATGGGAGCTAAGCCAGTTTAGAGCACGTCAGGGAAAGGAAAATATTTTTATTGTGGATTTACCGAGGTAGAGAGCAGTCAGTTTAGGAGATAGCTTGGAAATCTCATGAAAGGGCAATTATTTCACTCAAATGAAGGAGAATGGATATGTCTATTATGGATACTTGCGCCAGCACACATGGAAGAATCTTAATCATTGAAGACGACCTGGATATTAGAGAAATACTAAAGGTCCAATTAGAACAGGGAGGTCATCAAGTAATTGAAGCTAAAGATGGCCAAGAAGGGATTGACCTTATGAAAAAGGGGTCCAATTTGCTTCAAGTTGGGCTCATCATTACTGATATTCGCATGCCTAAAGTCAATGGCCTTGAAGCTGTTGATTATATCAAAGCCAATGCCCCCTCTATACCGATCATGGTGATTACAGGTTATCCTGAAACAAAATTGGCAGTAAATTTATTGCAGAAAGGGGTAAGAGATTTTCTCGTAAAACCCGTTGAAAAAAATACTTTGTTGAGTAAAGTATCAGCCATCCTTTCGTCAAGGCAGGATTTTAGTTATGTATAGAGTTTCTATTAACAATTAAACTTGCAATTAAAGAAAATAAGGGCTGTAGAAAATAGGTTTATATTTCTACAGCCCTTAATACTTCAATAGACTTTTTCTAAAAGTGGTTACTAGCCCCAAGGGGAATCGAACCCCTGTTTCCGGCGTGAGAGGCCAGCGTCCTAACCGCTAGACGATGGGGCCATGCTGAAATTCTTCATCCTATAACAACTTATATTTTCGGTCAAGCGTATGATTTTCAGAGTTGTGCTCCGAAAGTATACCGATTTGATTTTTTCCGTGTGATAGGTTGCAAGTCCATCGCATTGAACTTGAATGTGAATCTTGTTTTGCAATTTGAACTTTACAAAATCAAATTCTCTAATTATTTAGAAGCATCAACTTCATTGTAGGCCTGCCAACAGCATTTTTTTGTACAGGCTCTGTTTGCCCACAATTACTTTCTTGACCTCTTCACCCAAATAAGGTTTAATTCAGCTAATCCGAACTATTTTTACCAAAAGGAAAGACATCCTAAACGGTTGGCGTACCTGTTATAGCACTACTTCTACTTGCTGGGGGGAAGCGATGAAGCAGTTTGCTATTTTAGTTGTCCTTGTCTATTTCGCCGTTGTTGCTTTAGCCGTGTACTTTAGTTCTAACAAGGTTCAGCTTTCCTGTAGTAGTGACGATCACAAAACCCCACCCAAAATATTTTTTAAATCGATTAATCCCAATGCAATGAGTTTTGATTCAGGCGCAGCCTTTTTAATGGTGGTGGCCTGAAGTGCTGGGGAATTTTCTTATGAATGACCTCGGTTGGAAAATGGAAAAAGGCGGTATAAACCATGAAGCTAATTTAAGTTTTTGATAATTGCCGGTGGCGTAAATTTCGCAAATTAGGTTTTGTCTTCTTTAACATTTACTTTGAGAAAGACTAATCTTCTATGGATTACCGTCACTTTGAAAGATTCAATCTGATTGGAGAATCTCCTCCATTTTTAAAACTCCTAGAAAATATCTCAAAAGTATCAAAATTGGATGCTCCTGTCTTGATCACTGGAGAAACAGGGACTGGTAAGGAGCTGGTTGCCAGATCCATCCATTCCTTGGGATTTCGAAAAAATAAGCCCTTTATTCCGGTGAACTGCGGTGCTCTTCCGGAAACTCTCATCGAAAGTGAATTTTTTGGTCATAAGCCAGGGTCATTTACCGACGCCAAATCCGAAAAATTGGGATTATTGGACCAATCGAACGGTGGCATTTTGTTTCTGGATGAGTTATCAAACTTGTCTAAACGTGCTCAAGCTACCTTGCTTAGGTTTTTTCAGGACTTTACATTTCGCCCTTTAGGAGGAATCACAGAAAAAAAAGTGGATGTAAGAGTCATTGCAGCAACCAATAGACCACTTGTCCCAATGATCCAGGAAGGAGGTTTTCGAGAAGACCTGTTTTTCAGATTAAATATAATATCCTTAAGCGTTCCGCCACTTCGTGATCGCGGTGAAGACATCGAGTTGTTATCCGATTATCTTTTGAGCAAGTATGCAGAGCTGTACAAAATACCCGCAAAGCAAATTCCCCAGATGATGCTGTCAAGATTACGGGAGCACTCTTGGCCGGGAAACGTTAGGGAGTTGGAAAATTTTATTTATCGGTTTTTGGTCTTGTCAGAAGGAGACGATTTAGCGCCTTTTGAGGATTTGGTTTCGTTGCAGTTGAACAAGACTGAAACCTTCAAAAATTCGGAAATGCCATTTGAATCATTGAATTATAAAGAAGAAAAGAAAAAAGCTCTGCAGGCTTTTGAAAAAAATTTCCTCAGGCACTTGTTTAAGAAGAGTAATGGAAGCTTAAAGCGCGCTTCAGAGATATCTGGAAAGGATAGAAGTGCTTTAGGAAAATTGGTGAAAAAAAACGGTATCAAACGAGATATTTAGCACAACCAGAAAAAAATATTCCTTTCCAAAAGGTATGCCCATTGGTTGTGGGTATAAAATGACCCCAAAATGGGACAAAATTTTCCTCGCATTATTTCTTTGTTTTCAACGAATTCTAATAGAACTCGGCTTACCTGACAAATATACACCCCTCAAACCTCAAGGCAGCAAAGTGAAGGCTCTAATAATAAAGGCTCAATGAGCGCTGGCGCTTGGTATGTAATTTGCTTTGCCCTCCTTAAGAAAGAGCTGTGACTGTGAGGTTAATGGAGTAGCAACCCCACTAAATCCGATTTTGATTTGGTTTTAACCCATAGGAGGTTTGGATGACTGGAACAAATGATTTGGAAGAGAATACTGCAATGGAAACTTTACCGCAGTGGGAGCCGGAAACCCCTTTCACTAATTATAGTATGGATCAAAGAGCAGAAGAAGAAAGCCAAAGCAGTAGTTTTTTAGACGAAACCCCTCAGTCACCTTTCTTGTCACAATTTGAAATATTGAACCGTGATGAGTCCGTTGAAAGTGAAACCGGACAAGTTGTTGAAGTGATGAACTTTCTATATGAAGAAGAATTCAACGACGCTCTTTTTAATTTGGCCAATGAAGCCGGTGACATTCTTGAAGAATCACTGATCGAAACCCAGGAAAACATGGAAACACAAGAAGTTGTTATCGAAACTTTTGTTCGTGAAAATTATGGACCGGTGATACAAGAATGGGAAAGCTCCATAAATGCCCTCGAAAGTGCATTTGAAGGCCAAGATATTGATTCTATGAGTGAAGCCCAGTTGGAAAGCTTCATGGATCAATTTGCCCCATCCTATCCCCAGAACCCTGTTTTTGAAGATTTTTTTAAAAAGTTATGGAAAAAAGCCAAAAAAGCGGTGGGTTCCGTAGCTAAAAAAGTAAAAAGAGGGATAAAAAAAGGAATCAGAGGAATTAAAAGAGGGATTAAAGCAATAGGTAAACTGGGGCTTGGGTTGATTTTGAAGCCCATAATCAGAAAGTTGAAACGTCTTATTCGTCCTGTTCTCAAAAGACTTTTGCGAACAGTGATCAATAAACTGCCCTCCTCGCTTAGACCGATCGCGGAACGGCTGAGAAAAAGATTTCTCGGAGAAAGCTATGATTCTGTTGTTGCATTGGAAGCAGTTTTAGAACCGGAGGATTCTGCCACCGCGGACTTTGCAATTATTCAACAGGAGCTGGATGCCAGCATAGCTCAAATAATCACAGCAGAAAGTGAGTCGGAGGAGGATTTGGTTGCTAGTCAATATGAAGCCGAAGCCGAAAAACCGGTGGAAAACTCTTTACAGCGGCTGGAGCAGGAGAGAGATCGCTTTATTCAGAATATCAGCACGCTTGAGGAGGGAGAAGATCCGACTCCTCATCTTGAAAGGTTTATACCGGCGATACTTCCTGTTTTAAAAGTCGGGATCAAACTGGCAGGTCGTCGAAGGGTTGTCAATCTAATCGCCAGACTTGTAGCGAGACTGATAAGGCGATTTGTGGGTAGGAGAGCAGCAACACCCTTGTCCAGAGCCCTGGTAGATCTGGGGATGAGGGCAGTAAAATTGGAAGCAGCCCCTGATTTGGAAAGCGGGATGGCGGCAACCGCTCTTGCCCAGACGGTTGAAGAAACAGTACTCAAATTAAATTTTGCTCCACCGTTTGTTTTTGAAACTGATGAGGGAGGGGAATTTCTTTCAGGGTTTGTAGTTAAAGCATTTGAAGAAGCTGCGGCGGCTACCTTACCCTCCCGGTTTCTAAAGCAGGAATTGCGGGAAACCATGGACGGGCAGGGAGTGTGGAAGCCCATGCCGGAGGGGAGAACGCCCGCTTACGAAAAATACACACATATCCCTGAAGTGACCATCTCTCAGCAAACAGCGAAAGCTGTTAAGACGTTCGGGGGTTCCACTTTGGATGATTTTCTTCAAACTCGACTCGGGGCAACATACTCCCCCTTCCGTGTGCGAGTCCACATTTATAAAGCCATCCCTGGAACTTGGCTAAGTAAAATCAGCAAACACGAAAAAGACGTTCCGGGGTTGGGAAACGCATCTCCTGCCGCATGGTCTCAACTTCATCCTCTGACCCGAGAGGCCGCCGGGCATATCTTGGGCCAACCCCTTCTGGGTTTTGACGCACATCCACAATTCCTCAAAAAGCGTCACAGAATCGGTATGAATCAAAGGTTTTATTATTTAGAGGGTGTTAGAGCCGTGACTGTAGATCGCACGGATCCGGGAACGATTGCGGCTGGAGGGAGCCGGGCCAGTCAGGCGTCTTTGACTTTTAATTTTTCAGAAGCGAACATTACGCTCTATATGTTTCTTAGCGAAGTGGTCGCTGAAAAAATTGCCCAAATAATGAGACCCGGCGGGGGGCCGGTATCAATGGTTCTTCCTCTTCTAAAGGAAATTCTGGACAAATTTATTGAAGAGGCTGTCTCTAAAGGAACGAGCATAAAATCTATCAGGGAGGCAAATGCTCCAGAGGAATTTGCGCAAGGGCTCATTGCCGTGTGGTCCCGGTTACCGTCGTGGCTCAAATCCTACATTCTTTCAAAAATTGCCGAATGGGTTCTTAAGGCTATAGGAGATTTTTTGAAGGAGAAAATCCAAGAATTCAGTCGGGCTCAAGAGGATCCAGCTGATGGTGTGACCCTTGCGATCACATTCCTGGAAGTTGCTCCACTTAGGTCCCTGTTGGGTGGTCAGGTGCCCAACCCGATTGAAGTGATCAATGTTTTTAGACCTTTTCCCAAATGGCAGATACGCATTTTCCCAGGATTTCGAGTCGATGAATAATTTGAGAATATTAACAAAACTGTTGAAACAACAGGTCAGCCACTGGTCGGTAGCGGCTTCCGGGCTTGGAAACTTTGAGACTCTGGCTTCCAAACAGGCTTGGGGACGCTTGGAAGATTACCTGGGATTGGCTATTCGAGGGGAACTTAAAAACACATTATCCCGGCTTCAGGCTCGTGCAATTCTTATGCAAACCCTGGTGAATTCAATTTCCTCTGAAAGGGATTGGGAGAGGATCAACAATTTGCTTCATGGGTTTCGATCCGAATACTTCAGAGTGGAAACCACACTGGATTTTTTTGGAGATGCAGTAAATACAAGAACCGATTCTGAAACTGGGGCAATATTGGCAGCCTTGGACCAGATAACCCGAAACAGCATGGCCGCCATCCTCAACCCTTTGGGTTTCGAGACACCACCTGTTTTGGTTTATCTGGACAAGGGTTTAGGGGCGGCCACGCTGAAATTTGGTATGCGGCTATGGGATCCTGGAACCACTAATCCTGTCGCGGCAATAAAAATCGTCCGTCACAACCAATTGTGGACCAGTTGCTTACATGAGGCCGGCCACAATGTGGCGCATATCCTTAATTGGAACAACGAACTGAGAGAGATTTTAAGAAGCGGATTGGATCAAGAGTCCGAGGAACTGGCGGAAACCTGGGCAGCTTGGGCCTCAGAAATAGCTGCCGATGCTTTTGCATTTGTCCATACAGGGTATGCATCCATATCCGGGTTGCATAACGTTCTGGCGGGTGGAAATCGGTACGTTTTCAGGCTGATTCCTGGAGACCCGCATCCCGTTGGTTATATTCGTCTTCTTTTGGGGATACAAATGTGCCGTCGGTTTTATGGGGCAGGGCCCTGGGACGATTTGCAGGAGGCCTGGGTTCATACCTATCCGCTGGTTGAAGCCGGAGGAGAGTTAAGGTCCTTGCTCGAAAGGTCCATCCCTCTTCTTCCCAGAATTGCGGATTTGACTCTGTCACACCCTATGAGGGCATTCGGAGGGAAATCCCTTGTCGATTGGTTGGATCCTAAACGGGTCAGCCCGGTTGCTTTGGCTCGATTGGAGACCCAGGGAGGCGCCGCACTTTACAATTCGCGTTTCTGGCTGGCCAGGGAAAATATTCGATTGCTGGCACTGGGAGGATTGAAAATTGCCACAACGCCCGATGAGGTCCAGCCTTTAATGGAAAAACAACGACTATGGTTATCCCGACTCGGCGGCTTGTCCATCGCCGCTTAATGGAAAATTTACGATCAACTTTATTTGGAGAAAGTAGATGGAAAGCGATCAAGATATGAGGGACTTAAATGAAATGGCGAAAAACTTAGCGGGCCTAGTTGGCCATACACAGTTGTTTGAAACCGATGAAGATATAAGGAATTGTTTTCATCGAGCTGTGAGAGACTTGGTGGCTATAGTGGATGACGCAAATCTATTAACAAACAAAGATGATATGCAGGAATTTTTGTATAAAATTCAATACGAATTAAACAATTTGTTTTACGGGTTAAAACCAATAGCGACAAAAATAGACAGGAAGATTTTTTTATATGGATTCGCAGAAATTTTTGCGTGTCTAGCGAATACCGGAAAGCAAATTGAATCTGGAAAAAATATAAATATCAATTTAGATAAAATTGAGAAAAGTTTGGAAGGCCTGGTTAAAAATACAGAACCAAAGGCGGTGTTCAGCAAAGAAGTGAAAAATACTATTGATGAATACGAAAAATTAAGAAAGAACTTATCCCCCTAAATTATTAATGATGGTCTTTGTGAAGAATTTGCGAAGAAAATATTTTTGCTTCCAGGCAATTTTGAAATATATGGTTAATTACTTGTAACCCTTTTAAGAGGAAACAAACCATGTTTAGGAGATTGGCTAACTTTCTGGCTCTTCCACCTGTCCCGGCACAATGGAATAGGGTTTTTTCGTTTCATCCGGACCAGTTGTCGGATTTAATGATAAGGCTCTGGGAATCCCGGGGCGCGGTTCCTTTTGGCGCGGCATTGACGAATTCCCCTCGAGGAAAAACCCCGGATCCCCGAGACCAATTGAGAATACCTGTACCCGGTGTAGCAAACCGATTCATTAGTCCCCTGAATTGGTTTATTGCTGGTAATGCTGGAGCTATTCCGCAGGATCAAGATGGGGATGATGTGCCTGGAGCTGCTCGTATAGCCCCACCAGGCGCAGGGCAAACTGTTGCTGTGGCTAACATTTATCCTGCTGGTTCCTATAGATGGCGGCACATGATTTATGCGTACATGATTGAGAATACCGGAATTTATGAAATTTTTCGAAAAGTCTTGTTCGATTACTCACATGGGGAACGCCTGGGTTTTCCAAATGCCGCCGGTTCGCCTGATTGGCTGTCGGCGACCGAGAAGCTGTTTTATTCAAATGATCCTTCCAACTGGGCCACCAGTATTCACAGCAATATTCGTCCGGACATACGGGCATCCCGCCGAAACTCCTATTACCGAATGTTTGGGATGGATTTAAATCACGGTAAGGAAAATAACCAGGACTACCCCTATACAAAGCCAGAAGCATCCAACCGGGATTTTGCACCAACCTTGGAGGAACTTCTGCGTGAAGTTTGGGTGGGAATAGAGAACCAAAACAATTCAGCGGGGCCTCGTCCCACCAATGACACTGCCATTCGAAACAGCTGCCAAAGACTTAGTGACCATTTAAGGGCCAGAAGGAGAGGCGGAAACCTGAGCCGGGAAGAATTTATTTTTACTTCGACCATGTCGTGGCTTCATTTAACAGTCGAATATGATTCTCCCATTGTGGTGGACTTGCAGGCAGACGGCCAAAGTCCGCATGAAAGATTACGAAAAATCTCAGAAAAAGTCGGAGTGCCCATGCATCCTAAAGCGGAAAACTATTTTGAGATGGCGGATCGATTGTCCAACCTGTTGCTCCAAGTTGAGGGACAAATTTACAATAACCCAGCCAATGTTCCTACACTGTATGGAGCAGGGCCTGTTAGTCAAGATTTGAATGAAATTATTTATCACTGGTCCGAAGCAACGGAAAGAGACTTGAAAGCCAAGAGGGTGGCACCTCAATCACCGGCTCAGGCAAGATCAAACGGAAACGGTGCGGTCCCTGCCGCCAGTCCGGCCTGATGCATTAAGGTTGCAGCCATAAAGCGCATTATCCGTCGAAGTATTAAGTTTGCTTATTTGAAAAGCAGGGTTAACCCTGGCGAATAAATTAAAACTAATGGAAAAATAATGTCGAATTGGCCGGGTTTCCTCGAATCGGAAAAGAGTCGAGAAGATCATATAGATTCCCCTTTCTTGGATCAATTCGTTCAAATATCCGATGAGAATGAGTTGAATGTATACCTGGAATCTGTTGAAAATCCGTTCTTAGAGCTTTTGGACGCCCCATTAACGGATGGCACAGCCGATCAGGAAATATTGAAGAGTTGGACTATCCTGCAAACTGAACTTGAAGAGGATATTTTTGAATATGAGAACCCTGGTTCAGACAAGTTATTCGAGCAGGAAACTCCTGCTAAGTGTCCGAAGTTTCCAAGACGATTTACCCTCGATAGTTGGAAGAAACGGTGGCGTATGCTTCGGAGAAGCCGGCGCGCTCAATTCTTCAACCGTTTACGCAAGAAGAAAATCAAGTTAGCTCGATTGGCACACGGGAGAATCCGGGTGCCTACTGAACGCATTACATGGATCCTTGGCAGGTTCTCGGAGAATCTCACGATTTCATTGGATGATCTGACGACCGAGATCCCTGAGGTGAATGTGACGGTCGAACTGATGCGGGATCTATGGGGTGTGTCGAGAAGCGACATAGACCTCGCGGTAGACCAACATGTCTGGAATCGACACGGTACTGTTCTGTCAGGTTGTCCTATTTGGGTGGGTACATGGGGTAACATAGAAGAAGCAACATTTGGGAAAGGGTTTATCGAAGAAAAACTGGGCATCAGCTTGGACAGAATGATTAGCGTTACCCACGTCAACTCTCTCCCGCCAGCTGAAAAGTTAATGACCCTCCTCGTTACATATGTCAGTTTTCCACCCGAAATCAATCGATTTGTTAAGTACAAAGCGGATATAACAGACAATAAGCCCAGGTCGTTTCCAGAAATAGCTGCAGACTTAAAAGCAACCCGGTTAGCCAGCCTCAAGGTTGACCTCCCATCAAAGAATACACTCTGGCTACTCAAGCGCATGAAAAGGATCGATGCGCCTTCTTGGGTTCGTCGTTTAACATTCGACCTCAAAAACCTTCCGCATATTGCACCACGCGCGGAAGTTAGAATTGATTTGTTCAAGTTCGATATCCAGGATTTAAAAGCCCTTGATTTCCAGTTTCATCCGACTAGTCATATGAAAGATTATATCGTCAAGCGAATTCAGCAACCCAACCGTCCTTGGGTGAATCAGTTCTTTAGAATGACCTATCAATCGTCACTGGAAACAAATTTTCAAATCAATCTCCAACCACTCGCCAGCCACGCTACTACCGACCAGGATAGGACATTCTTTCTGGTAACAATTATCTTTCCAGTCAATAGATCTTTACTCAAATCGATTGTTCCAGATGACGTCATCCATTTGGACAATTTCCCATTTGGAAAGAGTACACCTACTAACAAGCATAGAAACAAAATTAAGCTCGTGGCTCGTCATATAGCGGATTCATGGATTCGAAGTGTCGCGTGGCAAAACTTCCGGCCGATAACGAGGATTATCCTAACTGGATTTACTGATTCCGTTGGCTCATTGGGTTTCAACAGGCGTCTCAGCGAACAGCGAGCACGAGTCGTCGAAGCCCTGCTTAAGCGGTCGATCGAGAAACACTGGGAGAGCTCAAACGGCGAGGGCAGTTCCCTGATTCGGCGGCTCGAGTTCGAAATAAGACCCGCCGGAAAAGTGCCGGCAATTTCTGACGTTGGGGATAATACGCGAGCGGGGGGATGGCGCGGGGTCGAAATCAAGTTGGACTATGCCCAATCGGCGAAAGAGCAACTCAAGGATATCCTACTTGAAGCCAAGGATTTGATGGAGGATCGAGCGCTGGTTGATGAAGTTTTTGTTGATCCTGATTTTGCAGACGTTGCGAAGTGTGTTTTAAACAAGCTGATTAACGTTGCAGATGTGGATGACCGATTCGTTCGGGTGGGCGCCGTAGCATACGATCCCGCAGACGGGAAGTTAATGAGTTTGCACTTGGACCACATTCGAACCATCCTTTTGAGAAAGTTCTTTGGTAAAGAGACGAGCATGTCCAAGCGACAAAAACTCCGCGCATTTCGTGCGGTTCTCCTTTTGATCAAAAAAGGGAGCCGGGAGCTCGAAAAGCACATGAGAGGCGCTGCGACCGATGACACCATCAAAACATTAATGGAATACACTAAATTCCATTTGAGAAATCCTAAGCACATTTATAACTGCTTTGAAGGAAGGCGGTAACTTGATTGGCCTTGAACAAAGCAGTAACGACGACTAGGCAAAAAGAGAAATGAGTTCTCACTTAATAGGAGAAAATGATGTCTGTTCCAGAATACAATTCTGAATCGTACGATCTAAACCTTGGTGAGACGTCACCTTTTCTTGATAATACTATCCTCTCTGATATGGAAAACGGCAAGCTTGAAGAACCGGACACTATTGAATCGGAAACTGGAGAATTCGAGGATTACGAAGAAAATGAAGAATTTTATGAAGAAGCCCTTGATGATGAGAGTTTCGATGAAGAGTTGGGTGAGGAAGACTTAGAGGAAGAATGGGAAAGTGAAGAGGGCGAAGAATATTTATCTGATGAAGCTTTTGAAGATGAGAGCTTCGAAGAAGAGTTGCACGAAGAGCATTTAGAAGATAGCGAAGACGGGTTTGATGAGTTAGAGCACACTCACGACGAGGTTGAATTCGAAGAAGAGGAGAGTGTCGGGCAGGCATTCGAGGCCTTCAGGCCACTCAATATAGACGATGAAGCCTTTGAGGGGGTGTTTTGGGAAGACCAGGTTGCCGGCGGGGGACGCTCGAAGGATTTCAAGCTCGAGCTTGAGCTCAACTACGGTATGGAGAGGGCTGTCGGCGGTGCACCGCAGGGTGTCCCCTTTGGTGGTGGGCTTCCAGAGGACACTAAAGTAACGACGCACACCAAGGCGTCAGATGGCTTCGAGGTTGTCATGGACGGTCCCAGGATGGAGATTGAGACTCGGCGGATCGGTCTGGAGCAACCTGCAGAGCTTGATCGGATCATGAGAAACATCCTGGGATTTGTGCGTGATCTCAGGCGGGCATGTCAGAACCATTCTCCACGGACGATACCAGCCAGCGCGAACCCGAGGGCGGGGAAGGTAAGGGATTTTCATCTGCCAGTGTTCGCGAGCCCCGACTTCCGCGCATTTCCAATCAAGGATTCCAGGAAGCAAAAGACCTGGTTCCGCCAGAGCTGTCGTGTTGGCGTATCTCCCCAGTGTACGATTGACGTGCCACTGGAGTCGGTGATGGCATTTGTCATCGAGATCAAACGGTCTCAAGGCCGGGGACGTTCGAGACGCTGGACGGGGAGGAGTAGCTCCCGTGCAGGACTTCGCTCGGATGCATTGTACGACGCACAGAAGGCTGTTCTGAAGAGTTTTCGCGCTCAATCAGCGGCGGGGCGGGCGACCAACCGACAACTGACACGCAAGCTCGCAGGGTTTATGATTTTGCTCGTGCAGTACCTGCGTACGAGCGAGATCCGTTATCACAAACCGGATCGACCGGGCGACAGCGGGTTCACAAAACCCGATGCAGGGAGCAGGGACCACGAGCAGTTTGCAAAAGCGTACGTCCCGCTGGTCGTGCATACTCATTTTCATGTGATGTTTCACGATATCCTGAATAGCTCCGAACGCACCGTATTCATGAATCTCTATGGGAACCCAGCTGTCCGTCAAAACTTGTTTGATCTCGCTCTCGACAGGCCCGGTTCCAAGTCCGGCTCTGCAGAACTATTCCCTGCTCGGACGCGCGGTATTCAAATGAGGGAGTTTGGATCAGTTCTGACCTGGGATCAACTCGTTGATAGCGCAATCGATGTTAGCAAGCCGATTAAAGACACTGCAGGTAACATCTCGCTCCCGACTCCCCTCTCAACAGCCAGCAAGGGCGTTGCGAAGACAGGTCCCGCTGGGGCGAGAGTTGGCGGGGTACGCCTTGAGATGCGTCGTATGGGCTACCGATGGTGGAGGCCTAACGAATGGAGGAGAATGGGTCGCAGACTTTACAACATAGCACGCAAGTTGAATGGAATTTAATAACGACTAATTTCGAAACTTTAAAATCGGTCGCGGTTCATGATAGGAGGTCCGCCACCTTTTTTCTTTTTCTTTTTTTCTTCCCGGATACGGTGTTCCTCTTCCAAGTCCCGTTTGTTGAGCCCGCGAATCATGTAGGCCATGGAAAAGTACGCGGGAACGGAAATGGCCACCCAGGTCGCCATAAATTTTCCCGCCGGGGAAATAGGTGCGGAATCCGCGCCTTCTTCCGCACCGGTGATCGCCAGGGATGCCGCCCAAAGCACCAGGCCAAAAACGATTCCCAGCAGGGATGAAACGGCCACCTTGTGGACGACCTCGTTGGGATACAGGCCGCTCACGATGGGGAACTCGGTGACGTAGGCTCCCAGCAGACCCAGAGTCGCCATAATAAACATGGCTCCCATCAGAAAATCGTTGGTGATGGCCACGGTTCCTACCAGGAGATACAAAGGTGCCCATAGGGCGAGAATAAACGGATTGCGATAGATATTGACCGCCATAATTTTACCTTCCCTAGACAAAAAAAATGGCTCGGGTACAGGGAGTCGAACCCCAACCTTCAGAGCCAGAATCTGACGTCCTACCATTAGACAATACCCGAGCGTTTTCACAATTCTATTGGGATTGCCGCCCGGATTCAACCAAAATTGACATTGGCCGACAGGCATATTACAACACAGTGCTGAATCCCTCAAGAAAGTCGGGGGAATACCGGTTTAGAAATCTTGGAGGCTAAGGTTCCATGCGCGTGATCGGCGGTATTGCGAAAAGCACTCCCTTAGCAAGCCTCAAGGGGGCCCGGGTCCGGCCCACCCTCGACCGGGTGCGGGAATCCCTGTTCAACCAGATCGCCGGGGAGACTGCTGACGCCCGTTTTCTCGACCTGTTTGCGGGATCCGGGGCCATTGGTATTGAGGCGCTCAGCCGGGGGGCGGCTGAGGTGGTGTTTGTGGAGCTCAATTCCAAAGCCCAGGCGATCATCTACCAGAATCTGGCCAAATGCCGGTTTCTGGATTCCGATAGCGAAGAGAAAAAGTCAAAACACTGGATACTGCTCAAATCCAATGCTTTGCATGCCCTCAAAGTGCTGGCGGAACGGGGCCATCAATTCGATCTTGTATACGTCGATCCACCCTATGCCGATGACTTGTATGAGGAAACCCTGATTGCATTGGGACATTCGCCCTTGCTCGCTGAATCGGCGCAAGTGATCGTTGAGCGCCATCACAAAACAGCACTCCAGGAAAATTATGATAAACTGAATCTCACCAAAACCCGGCAAATTGGGGATACCTGCCTATCGTTTTACTCGATTGGATAGGTTCCAGGCCAGAGCACACTATTTGAAATGAACGTATCGATTCCAAAAGATAAAAAGATTGTCATCGCTATGAGCGGTGGAGTGGACAGTTCCGTCGCTGCTGCCCTGCTCAAGGAACAGGGTTACGATCTCATCGGTATTTCGCTCCAACTGTGGGATTACAGCTGGGACACGGATGAACGATTCGGCACCTGCTGCTCACTTGATGATCTGGCAGACGCCCGCCGTGTAGCCGAAAAAGTGGGTATTCCTCATTACATCCTGAACCTGGAAAAGGAATTCCGCAAGGAAGTAGTCGATTACTTTATTTCTGAATATATGCAGGCGCGCACGCCCATTCCCTGCACCGCCTGTAACAAAAAGCTCAAATTCGACGAGTTGATGAACAAGGCGCAGATTTACGGCTACGATTATGTTGCCACCGGCCATTACGCCACTGTGATTCAGGACAGTGAAGGGTGCTACACCGTACGACGCGGCAAAGACCGGTCCAAGGACCAGAGTTATTTTCTGTTTAACCTGTCACAGGAGCAGTTGGCGCAGAGTTTTTTCCCGCTGGGTGAAATGGAAAAGCCGGAAGTGCGCCGTCTGGCGGAATCCATCGGCCTCAACGTCGCCAGCAAGTCGGAATCTCATGAAATCTGTTTCATTCCGGACAACGATTACGCTGGCTTTATTGCCGGGCAAGTCGATCCCGAAGCATTTCAGCCGGGCAATATCGTCACCGCAACGGGTGAGGTGCTGGGGACACACAAGGGCTATCCTGCTTTCACCATTGGTCAGCGCAAGGGACTTAACCTCGGCGGTCTGCCGGAACCGTATTATGTAACGGCCATAGATTCTAAAAAAAATGAAGTTACAGTAGGACCTAAGGATAAATTGTTTCGGGAAGAGTTCACAGTCGGTGACGTCAGCTGGTACCTCGATCACTGTGAACCGTTTGAATCGGAAGTGCAGATTCGATACCGCCACCGGGCGGTGGAGTCGGTGGTGACACCGTTACCCGGCGGACGCGCCCGCATCCAAATGAGCATGCCTCAGCCCGCTGTGGCTCCCGGCCAGTCGGCGGTATTCTACAAGGACGACTGCATTATCGGCGGGGGCTGGATCGAATGAGTGATTCCCCGCTCCAAGTGGCGGTGGAGGCGGCCCATGCCGCAGGACGTATCCTGAAAGAACGGGCTGACCGCATCGGTAAAATCCAATACAAAGGCGAAATAGACCCGATTACAGAGGTTGACCTGCTGTGTGAACAGGAAGTTATCGGCTGCATTCGGAAAACGTTTCCCGACCACGCTTTTCTTGCTGAAGAATCCGGCACGACCGAAGGCGACTCCGATCATTTGTGGATCATCGATCCGCTCGATGGCACGGTCAACTACGCTCATGGCTATCCGGCCTATTGTGTGTCCATCGGCTACCAATACAAAGGCGAGATGGTGGCAGGGGCGGTCTACAATCCCTGCCTTGACGAGTTGTTCGTTGCTGAGAAAGGGCAGGGTGTGACACTCAACGGCAAAACGATTTCCGTTTCCCCGATAACAGATTTGAAGCAAAGCCTGTTGGCGACCGGGTTTCCTTACGATATTAACGAATCGCCCGACAACAACCTCGATCATTTTCAGAATTTCATCAAATCCTGTCAAGCGATACGGCGTCCGGGATCAGCGGCGCTGGATTTGTGCTACACAGCCATGGGACGGTTCGAGGGATTCTGGGAGATGAAACTGCATCCGTGGGATTACGCTGCGGGCTGGTTGATGATCGAAGAAGCCGGCGGTACAGTGACGCGCTTCGACGGTTCTCCGTTTCAGATTGGAGATCGTTCCATCCTCGCTTCTAACGGTCATATCCACCAGGCCATGGTCGATGTGCTGACACAATCTTAAACAGTTCGGAGAATAGGATACGATGTTCTGGATCGGCTGGATTCTGTTTTTCTTGTGGTTGGGTTCGGTGAAGGGTGTGGCGCCGATGATCCGCGACCGGCATCTGGAGAAACTTTCCGGGACCGATGCGCCGGAGGACGGATTTCCCCTGCTGTCGGTGATCGTGCCCGCGCGCGATGAGGAAGCCGATATCGAGCAATGCCTCCGTTCCATTCTGGTCAGCGATTATCCACATCTGGAACTCATTGCCGTGAACGACCGGTCAGCGGACCAAACGGGTGCTATTATCGACCGGATCGCTGAGCAGGATTCTCGTGTTCGTCCGGTGCACATCGAAACCCTGCCTGAAGGCTGGCTGGGGAAGAATCATGCCCTGCAAACAGGCGCAGATCAGGCTCAGGGAGAATATCTGCTGTTTACGGACGGCGACATCATTTTCGAATCGGAGTGTCTGAAACGTGCGGTTAATTTTATGCGGAAGTCGAAAGTGGATCACCTCGCCCTGATACCCGGTGGGCTTGAAGGCGGCGCAGTGGAAACTACTTTCAAAACGTTTTTCCTGTTTGGCTACCTGCTCTACATTAAGAACCTGGAACCCATTGCCGACGGACAGCACAGTTATTTCGGTTTTGGAGCATTCAATATGGTCACTCGCAAGGGATATCAGGCCATCGGCGGACATGCGTCCTTCAAGATGGACGTGGTCGACGACCTGATCCTTGGCAAACGTTTTAAGGACACTGGACATCGGCAGGAGCTGCTGTTTGCAGTAGACTCGCTGTCTTTGCACTGGTATCAGGGAATCCCGGCTTGCCTCCGCGGCCTCGAGAAAAATATGTTCGCTTCATTCGAATACTCCTGGGGTAAAACCGCTTTCGGAATATTCATGTTTTTCTTTTTTTATCTGCTGGGTTATCTGGGTTTATTTCTATTTCCTGCTCCATCCTCGTATGGTTTTTTTGCGAGTCTGTTAGTGATGCACGGCCTGTTCGGATACTTGGGGATAAGATATGGCGTTCGCTGGTGGCATCATGTTTTTATGCCCGTAGCCGCAATTTTGGAAGTTTATGCCATCATCCGATCCTGCTGGAAAACCTGGCGGCAGGGCGGTATCTACTGGCGCGACACGTTTTATTCTCTCGAGATTCTCAAACGCAAACGCTACCAAACTTCGGACAATTAAATTTTGAGTCCAGGTTAATCGGAAAGTTCCTGATAAATTTGGCGGGCAATTTCGCGGGTCAATTTTTGCGCTCCTGTATGATTCACATGTAGAGGATCGGCAAAATTTTCGATAGGCCAGTAGTTGGGGTATTCAATAAAGTGAATGTTTGGGTTTCCCTTGGCTACCTTCTTGATTCTGTCATAGTAATATTGCCGTACATTGTCAAAAGTGGGTTCCTCTCTGCATTTTTCCGGCCAGGGAAAGCCATAGACAAAAATTTTAAAATCATTTTCTTGTGCAAGGTCAAAAAATTGCTCTAAATAACCCAGGTACAAATCCCGCTCCATCCCCTTTTTGAAAACGCAAAATCGAGCCACTTTTTTTTCATCCGCACGCTCGTCGTGTCTGGCTGCGTAACCGAAACTCTCTCTTTTTGTAAATTTCTTTTCGCTCCTCTCAGTTCTTTCAAGGTCTCGATAAAAATGCTTGGGGTTTGTGATCAGGGTTTTTGAAAGGTCGTTAATTCTTTTCCTGTACCTGTATAAAGGAATGTTTGAGTTAACGACCCATTGGGCGGTGTAATGAACCGGCAAGTCTGCCAACGCTTCCTTTAATTGCCAGGTTTTGGGATCGTAATAATTTAAGTATATTTTTTTTAACCAAACGCTTCCCCACAGCATATAAAAGCTTGCGTTGACGACTACAGCCTTTGGGGGTTGTTTTGTTTGAAGAAGGTAGTCCTTGATGATGAAATAGAAAAAAGGAGACTGCATTCCCGGTCGCGCTGCGTTGTAGGATGTTATTTTTTTTCCGGTAAGTTTAAGGAAGGTTTCATTGAAAGTGTTTGGATCCAACCCCTGGTGAGACCGGCTGTCTCCAAGAAAAAGCACATCGTAGGGTTTGTAAAAAAGCGGATTCCTGCTGATAGATCTTCCAATATTTCCGTTGGAATCCCACCCGATCATTATGGAATCGATGACTTTGTGGGTTGCGGCAAACGCAATCAGAAAAACGGAGCAGAAGAAAAGTGCTCCAATTTTGAAACTTTTAAAATTGAACGTAAAAGAATGGTTTTCCATCTTTGACAACTGACAGTCAGAAAAGAAATTACAGAAAAGCGCAGGTCAATCATCCAGGTGCTTATAAATGTGATTGACGATTTTCTTTGTTAATATTTGTGCCCCCTTATGGTTGAGGTGCAGGGGATTGGCAAAATACTCGGGAGACCAGTAATCGGGGTATTCAATAAAGTAAATATTTGGATTCCCTTTTGCCACTTCCTTGAGTTTTTCAAAGTAATATTGACGCCTCTCATAAAAGGTAGGCACATTTTTGCATTTTTCCAGCCACGGGAAGCCGTATACAAAAATTTTAAAATCATACTCTTTCGCAAGACCAAAAAATTTTTTCATGTATTTTTTATACATCCGCACTTCCATTCCCTTGTTAAAAATGCAGAATGGGTCCACTTCTTTTTCGTCAACCCGGTACCCGAGTTTGGGAAAATAACCGAGATACTTCTTTTGTGCGCGTGTATTTTGGACATGTTCCGATCTTTCTATTTCCCGGTAAAAAGATTTTGGATCTGTTATCAGGATTTTTGAAAGATCGTTGATTCTTTTCCTGTATCGATATAGAGGTATAATTGATTTAAACGCCCATTGGGCGGTGTAATGAATGGGCAAGCCCGTCAGGGCCTCCTTCAACTGCCACAACTTGGGATTGTAATAAGGCAACCACAATTCCTTTATCCAGGCCTTGCCCCACAGCGCATCGAAACTTCCATTAACCACAATAGCTTTTAAGGGTTGCTTTGCTTGAAGCAGGTAGTCCTTAATGATGAAGTAGAAAAACGGAGATTGCATTCCCGGTCGCGCGGCGTTGTAGGCAGATATCTTTTTTCCGGTGAGTTTGAGGTAGGTCGCATTAAAAGTGTTGGGATCTAATCCCTCGTTAGATCGGCTGTCTCCAAGAAAGAGTACATCGTAATTTTTGTAAAATTGAGGATTTCGTTTGTCAATGGATCTGCCAACGAGTCCATTGGGATCCATGCTAATCATAAGCGAATCGATTTCATCATTGGCGGCAAAGAAGGCGATACCAAAGACCGCGCAAAAAAATAGCGTTCCGACCCAGAAATTTTTAGAATTGAAAGTAAATGAATTGTTTTCCATCTTCGACACTTAATAACCAGAATAGAAATGCCAGGCAGCCGTAGGCGAGCCCCTGAACCCAAGCGGGCCAATGCAGGTCTACCGTATGGTCGTTTTTCCTGTATTGCAGATATTGAATGATCAGCAGGGGCAGCAGATAAAATCCAAATGCAGCGAAAAACCGGAATCCGTCATTGAGTACACTGATCTCAAAGTTCCTCACAGTTTCCATGATCACATGCGGGTCAAACAACCGTGAGAGGTAGGTTCCCAGAATATCCATGTTTTGAGACCGGAATATGATCCATCCGAAAGCGATCAAATGGAAAGTGGTCAGAATCCGTATAAAAGTGGGGAAGCTGCGCCATATGCGGGTCAATGAATGATTCTCTAGCACCCGTTCCATAGCCAGCAGAACTCCGTTAAAAGTTCCCCAGAGAATAAAATTCCATCCGGCGCCATGCCATAAACCGCATAAAAACATGGTCAGAACAAGGTTATATACGGTTCGCGATAAACCTTCTCTGCTGCCTCCCAGGGGAATATAAATGTAGTCCCTCAACCAGGTGGACAGGGTGATATGCCAGCGTCTCCAGAAATCGCGGACGCTTGTGGAGAAATGCGGAAGGTTGAAGTTAATGGACAACTCGATGCCCATCATTTTGCCCAGGCCGCGGGCCATGTCCGAATAACCTGAAAAGTCACAGTAAATTTGAAAGGAAAAGGCGTATACCGCAACCAAAAGGGATAGGGAATCGAATTTTCCGGGATCCTCGAAAACAGTGTCCGCAATCAATGCCAGATTATCAGCCACAAAGAGTTTTTTGAACAATCCCCAGCAAAAAAGACGGACTCCTAAAGCGAACCCGGTTAGAGTTAGAGAGACGGATTGGCTGTTTTTGAGTTGGGGGAGCAGATTTCCTGCACGTTCAATCGGTCCTGCGATCAATTGGGGAAAGAAGGCTACATAACAGGCAAAATCCAAAAGATTCTCTTCATGTTTGATTTTTCCACGATATACATCGATGGAATAACTCATGGTTTGGAACGTGTAGAAAGAAATTCCAGGAGGGAGAATAAGTTCCAATAAGGTGATGTTGGGATGAAAACCGAATCCTTCGAGCAGTAGGGCAAAGTTGGAAATAAAAAAATCGTAGTATTTAAAAAAGCCCAGAATTCCGAGATTGACGGCAATACTGATGATAAGAAACTGTTTGCGTTTCCGGGGGTCGGCTTCCCGGTCCAACCATTTCGCAATATAGTAATCCACGAGTGTGGAAATCCAGATCAACGATAAGAACCGCCAATCCCATTTACTGTAAAAATAATAGCTGGCGCCGACCACCAAGATATTTCTGATTTTACCTTTCAGGAAGTAGCGAAATATCAGGTGAAGGGCAAAGAAAATAGCGAAAAATTTAAAGAAACTTGTGGAAAAAAAGTACATGAAGAAAAAATGACGGCAGTTTCCTGCGTCCTAATGGAAAAGGCTGCTGGTTGTGAGGGTGCAAATGCTGGGAGTAACGCGATCACGAAAGCAAAGGTATTTTAGCTACTTCTCGGATTTTCCGCAAGAAAATCTTCCCCGGATTATTCCAACGTGGGTTTAAGGAGGTAGGTATAGCCTGCTAGGCCTTCTTTATAAAGGGTGAGAAAGCGGTCGGCTTCGTCTTGGCTGATGTTGCCGTTGTGCACGCTGTGGATGAGAAATCCTGCCATGCGTCCTGCCAGCTCGTCGGCGCGGAACTGAACGTAATCGAGCACGTCGGTCACGTTTTCGCCTTCGATGATTTGCTCGTAACTCAACGAACCGTCTTCGTTCATGGAGATGTGGACGGTGTTGGTGTCGCCGAAAAGGTTGTGGAGGTCTCCCAAAATTTCCTGGTATGCGCCGGTCAGGAAGATACCGATACGATAAGGTTCCCCCGCTTGTACCGGATGCAGAGGCAGAGTAGATTCTGTATTTTGCGAGCCGATGAACCCATCGATATTGCCGTCGGAGTCGCATGTGAGGTCCATCAACGTTCCCTGCCGGATGGGTTCCTGATGGAGTCTTTGAATCGGTGCGATCGGAAAGACCTGGTCGATGGCCCACGAGTCGGGCAGGGACTGAAACACGGAAAAATTACAGAAGTATTTGTCCGCCATTTTCTGCGGCAGGTTTTTGAGCTCGTCGGGCATGTATTTGAGACGGGCGGCCATGTCCTGAATCTTGCGACAGATGCCCCAGAACAACTGGTCAGCTTGTGCCCGGTCTTTCAGCGAGAGCAGGCCCATAAAAAACTGGTTCTGCGCCTGCTCCTTGAGATCCGCCGCATCGTGCCAGGACTCGGTGATGTTTTTGTTGGATGCCTGCTTCAGGACGTAGTGCAGGTCCTGGACCACTGTAGGTGCATCTTCACTGATCACGAGGCCGTGATCGAGTTCGGGAAAGGAAGCGACGTCCAGTACGTTGAACACGAGCATCGAATGATAGGCTGTCAATGCCCGTCCCGATTCAGAAATGATATTGGGATGCGGCAGGTTTTCCTCTTCACAGATTTCATACAGGTGGTAGACCACGTCGTTGGCGTATTCCTGGATGGTATAGTTGGCGCTGGATGCGAATGTAGAACGGGAGCCGTCGTAATCCACTCCCAGTCCGCCGCCCACGTCGATGTATTCGATATTGCATCCCTGTTGCATCAATTCGGCATAATATCGGCAGACTTCCTTAAGGCTTGTTTTGATCCGACGGATGTTGGTGATTTGGCTTCCCAGGTGAAAATGGACCAGGCGGATACAATCCTTGATGTTTTCCTGTTCGGCGATTTCCAAAGCCTCCACCAGCTCGATGGGGCTCAGACCAAATTTAGAATATTCACCGCCGGAAGAGGCCCAACGACCTGATCCGGCGCTGACCAGCTTGATGCGGAGTCCGATATTCGGCTTGATATCGAGTTCTTTCGAGACGCGGACAATGGTTTTCAATTCAGAAAGCCGTTCCACCACGATAAACACTTTTTTGCCCAGCTTTTGACCCATCAAGGCCAGCCGGATGAAAGCGTCGTCTTTGTATCCGTTACAGATCAGCAAAGCTTCCGGGTTGTCCATTATCGCAAGTATGGCGTGCAGCTCCGGTTTGGAGCCGGCTTCCAGACCGATATTGTACGGCCGGCCGAACTTTACAATTTCTTCGACAACCTGCCTCTGCTGGTTGACTTTGATCGGATACACTCCATGATAACCTCCTGTATATTGATGTTCCTGGGAAGCTTTTTTGAAGGCCTCGACCAACTCAGCGATACTGGACTTGAGAATATCCGAGAATCGGATCAGGACCGGGAGCGAATAACCTTTCGATTGGATATCATCCACCAGATTTTTCAGGTCGATAGAATGCCGGCTCGACTTGCCGGGGCGGACGACCATATGGCCTTCATCATTGATGCCGAAGTATCCAGCCCCCCATCCATCGATGTTGTACAACTCCAGGGATTTTTCAGTGGTCCATTTCTGCATCTGGATTTTTCCGGGAATCGAAGTTAATGGTCTGCGCAGGGGAAGGTGGGGCGCCCCTCGGGTTTATTTAAAGGATATTGGGTGGAAATGTCAAACGATTTTCGACTCTTTACAGGCCGGGTTCTCCAGAGAAAATCAGTTATATTTCATAAGGAAAGCAATGTATGATATAAAACTCCGAATTTTATAACGCATCGTTTTTACAGGGTTATCAATGAAAATCGAAAAAGTGGATGTCCGGGACATTGCCCAACAGTTCGGCACCCCAATCTATGTTTATAGTCTGAGCATTCTCCGCGAGGCCATCGCTGAAATCCGACCGCTTTCGCCGGTGGTCCGTTTCGCTATGAAGGCCTGCTCCAATACACGGATTCTGCAGGAAATGCTGACATCCGGGATCAAGATCGACGCGGTGAGTATTCCTGAAATTCAAAGAGCTTTAAAAGCTGGTTTTTCTTCAAAGGATATCTGCCTGTCGAGCGATGTCTTTTTCAATTCCGAAGAGGCGGAGTTTTGTCTGAAGAACAATATATTCTGTTCCTGCGGATCGCTGGGGATGTTGGAGGATTATGGCGAAACTCGCCGACGGCTGGGTATTGGGTCGGACGGAGTGTCCATTCGCATCAATCCCGGTGAGGGGGCAGGGCACTCGAAAAAAACCAACACCGGCGGGCCTTACAGCAAGCACGGGATATGGCACGAAAACCTGGACGAAGCCAAAACTATCGCGAAAAAATATGATCTCAAAATTATCGGAGCGCATACCCATATTGGTTCGGGCGGGGATATGGCACATCTCAGCCGTATTACCGGCAAACTGGTCGACTTGGCCAAGCAGTTTCCGGATTTGCAAATCGTCAATTTCGGCGGCGGCCTACCCTATGAATATGATCCCGAAAAGCCGCAGACGGTCATCAGCGATTACCAACCCATTCTTAAGGAACGCACTCAGGAGTTGGAAAAGCATTTCGGCCGTCCCATCACCTGCGAAATAGAACCGGGTCGAAGATTTGTTGCCGGCTGCGGTTATTTGATCGGGGAGGTGCGGTCCCTCAATCATACCTTTGATGAAAGCAAGAAACGGCTGGATTACGTGCTGACCAATGTCGGGTTTTGCCACCTCCTGCGGCCTATGGCGTACGGTTCCTACCATCCGATATGGTTTGCCGGAAACGGACTGGGTAAAGAAACCGATATTATTGTGGCAGGACCGGTTTGTGAATCCGGTGACGTGTTGACCCAGAAGAACGAAGAGCCGGTTCCCCGGAGACTGCCTTTGCCCAAGCGGGGAGATCTGATCGTGATCGGGGGCGCAGGAGCCTACGGGCATGTCATGTCTTCAAATTACAATTCCCAACCGTTGATTCCGGAAGTTATGGTGGAGGGGGATCAGACGACCTTGATTCGTCGCCGGCAAACACTGGATGATGTGATTCGCGAAGAAGAATGATAGAAAAGAGTAGGTGCAAAATCTCTCTGCTTTATTGAGCAGTAGGGGAATCGTCTTCTATAAGATTTATATCCAAGACCGGATCTTTTTGAATATTCGGTTCCTTGCCAACGAACATTTTTCTGAGAAAGACTTCCAAAGCTCCTAAAACAATCAAAAGTGGCACCAGCAACATTTCTCCAATGGCGACCAACCTGGAATAAACTGCCGCCCACCCAACTTTCTGCGGATTCCCGCCGGCGGTGACTGCCACCAGGCTGGCGACGCCGAATGCCGCCATCTGATCACCCAATGAGTAGTCTGTATACCGGTGACCTTTATCGAATTGATGCTGGTCCACGAGAAAGGCCATGGCATCTATGGACTTCAGGTAATTGTCGTAGGAACTGATCCAAATGATTTTTTCATACCCCTTGCGCCCCAACTTGATGGAAACGGCGTTGACTGTGGTTTCCTCACCGTCTATGACATCGAATACCCAGGACACGGAATGGTTGTCTTTGTTCAAACGCGGTTTTTGCAGCCAGCCACCGATTCTCAAAGGTGGGATGTTTTGCTTGGTCCTTTTGGCATTGATCTTCTTCGCATTGTCCACAATCTCATGCATCAAGATGTTGGCATCCAGTTTTTCCCAATCTTCCAGCGAGACGTAGCCTTCGGGGTAGTAATTTAAAATCAGCTGGACCCCTGTTTTATGATTAAAGACCAACGCTTCCGTATTCGGGTCTTTTTCTGTTCCCTGTATGATTTGATCGTAGCGACGAGCGGCATCGCCCATGAGCAGGGAGTATCCCTTGGGAAGTTTGAAGGCACTGTTTGACTGTTTCAGGGGATACTTTTTCAGTTCATATTTCCACGGCATGCTAATGACTTCTTCGTGGAGAGTCTGCTGTGAGGCGGGAATGGCAGAGTTCACCCCCAATGCCGATGTGGCAATGCTCAATATCAATAGTACCGCTATAAGGGTATATAGATTTTTCATGATGCTACCCTCAAAAGGGCTCTATCGAAGCCCAATCAATATTAAGTCTGATCACTTCTATATTCGTTCAATTGGATGGAATTTCAAGCGGAAAGTTTAAATTTTATTAATAAAATCATATATTTGAGAATTACATGGAAACCTAAAAATGTAGTTCGTTAGAGGAGGTAATCGGAAAGATTCTGAAATTCGCGGGGATGGAAAAAGGGTACCCCGTCCCAGAGTTTCCGAGGGCCGGGGTATCAGTTTGGTCAGAAATGAACAACTTTGGGATGAACGAGCGTCTCGAAATCCTTGTACGCCAATTTAACGATCTCGGAATGGGTTCCTGCATTGAACCCGATTTCGTCGTCCCAGCTCAAGGTTTCCTCCACATAAACATCCATGTCATACAGGTTCCCGAAAGGTGGCATGGCGCCGACTTCACAGTCAGGAAATTGATCCTTGAACTCCTGCTCTTTGGCCAGCTCTGCATGTTTGGCTCCTGTGGCATCTTTCAGCAATTGAAAATCCACTTTATTGGGTGCAGGCAGAACTGCCATGGCCAGTTTGCCGTCCAGCTTGACCATCACCGTTTTTGCCAGCTCCTTCCCGGAAATGTGGGCTTCCGCTGCAATTTCTCCTGCGGTATAAGCGGGAGGATGGCTGAGGGTGACGTATTTGATCTTGTGACTGTCCAGGAATTTTTTGAGTTTCGTGGCTGGCATAACGACCCTCCTTTCACGACAGTTGTTTACTACTAATATAGGCCCCAAAAGGAAAGTGCGCACCATTTCAACGGAAGAAAGAGGAGAGGCGGACTATGCGAAAAGAGGATCGATCTTCTGCGCCATTTGTACATCTGCCAGGGTGACGCCGGAGACGGTGTGGGTCCAGTAGCGGACGGTGATGCGCTTATAGTGAATGAGAATGTCGGGATGGTGGTTGCTGGTCTCGGCTGCTTCGGCCACTTTGCGAACGAAATCGATACCATCCATATAGGCTTTGGCGTGATGCACACGATAAATGAATGGGACGTCCTTTTCGTTCACATCCTTCTTCCATTCCGGAGCCAGTTCTTTTATTTTTTGATCGAGCTCTTGCTCGGTTAAAGCTTTTTTCTCTACCATTGTTCCCCTTTTCAAGATCCAGCCATATTCCGGGCCTGGAATATTTATTGTTTTACGTTAAAAAAATTCCCGCCTTTGAAAACTTTTTTATCCGTTCCCCAATGAATTTCCTTTTTCAGATTCTTCAGCAAGGGAATGTGCTTGGAGCAATGAATATACGCTTCATCGACCTCGATCTCAACCCAACATTCCGGTTTGCGTCCCCCAGTGTTTTTGCTGTCGTGTATAACATCCTCCGTTAGATTATCTCTTTGGAGGAACTTCTCACTTTTAACAACTTCGGCCTTCCCGTTAACGTGCAATCCGATAGTATTTTGGAAAAAATCAATAAAGATCATTCCGATGTGCGGGTTTTCTCTGATATTACCAAGGCTGGCCAAAACTCCATTGCCTCGGTATTCAGGATAAGCGAGTGTTTTGTTGTCCAGAATATGAACGAAGCCAGGCAGACCTGCCCGAAAAGAGCAGTCACATTCTCCCTTTGAATCTGAGGTCGCAATAAAGACCATTTGCTGGAGGGAAATGAATTCCTGCATGGTTGGGTTTAGATAATCCAGCATTTGCTGTTTGTAGAAAGCCCGAGCCTTGCGGGTCGTGGCGAATTCTTCCTGTAATTGATGCTCGCCTTTGGAGCCGGGTATTCGCATAAAAAAGCCTTATGTTTACAAGTTTTTTGATTCTGATGATGGCATTGTAACTTAAACAGGAAGCGGGTTTCAATGAAAGGGATCAGTCGGGGTTATTCGTGCCAGGTCAGCTATTGGAGCTTAACAGCTGCTCCAGCTTTTTGCGCAAAGTGACCGGATGGACTTTATAAACGAAGCTTTCCTTGCGGTTTATTAGTACAACGGGGATTTTTTCTTTGTAGCGCTCGAACAACTCGGGATCGGATTCAATATCGGTCATCTTGAGTTTTGCCGGAAACTCACTAATGACCTGTTCAATAACTTCCTTGGCTTCGTCACACAGACAGCAATCTTTTTTTGTCATGACTTCAATGGTGATCATGACGTTTTTACATCGTGTGGGTCATGGTGGTGAATTTGCCCCACAGGATGAGAGCGATCGAAAGCACAATACAGAAAATCAGCACCCCGGTGGCGACGGGGCGCTTTTTCCAATGCGTCTCCGGTCCGCGATCGATGATCGGTACGGCCAGCAGAAATAGAACGCACAGCAGCGGCGCTACGATCAGAAACGGCACCCACAGATTTTCCAGGGCGTACAGCCAGACAAACTGCCACGGAGGTTTGGTCACTTCCAGTTCCGGTACCGGTGGTTCGCCCAGCGGTGGGGCAATCGTCAGGGCCAACACAAAGACCAGAAGAAATACTCCCGAGCCCGCACGGTTCAAATAAACCAAATGGCGGCTGAAGGGGATTTTCTTTCCCTCTTTAGGTTGATCGGGTAACGGCGACAGTTGATGGTATTTGATGAAAAACAGGTGCAGCCCGATCAATGGAATCGTGAGCAGGGGTAACAGGGAAATATGCCACATGTAAATGCGGCTCAGCAACGGTACGCCTTGAGCAAATTGTTCCGTAAGCGGTAGAGCCAGAAATCCAATGGCCTCCGCAACCCAGGTGAAATGTGCCAGCGCTTCAAACGCTTCCTGATCCCATTTCAACACAGTGCCGGTAAACAACAGACCGACCATCATCAACAACAATCCCACACCGACGTACCAATTGATCTCGCGGGGAGCCTTGTAGGATCCGGTAAAGACCACTCGGATCATATGAAGCAGAAGCGTGACAGTCAGCACTTCTCCCGACCAGAAATGGATGCCGCGCAGGAACCAGCCGAGCCATACCTGATCGACCAAGTAATGAACGCTCGGGTTGGCGCGGTCGGGATTGGGTACGTAGAACTGGGCCAGAAGGAATCCGCTCAATACGAGCAACGAAAATGCGCTGAGCGTCATGCCACCGAGTGAGTATTTAACGGAGTTGGCGTGCTCCGGAATCTCGTATTCGAGCACTTCGAATCCGAGCCGTTTTTTCAGAGTCTGGAGAGGTCCGTCGGGCATAAAAGCCTCGGTTGGTCCGGCCGATGCCGGAGATTATTCAAACGGGCGTTTGAAAGTCAAAAATCCAAACAACACACCGGACAGGACGGTCAATGCCGCCGCCCATCCGTAACCTTTTTGCGAAGTAGAGATCCATTCATGTTCGGCAAGCTCGACATGTTTCATTTTTGACATGTCATGGCCTTCGTGCTCGGACATTTCCCCGGCAGGCGGCTGCTCTTCTCCCCATAAGGGACCACCGCCTTCCACTTCTTCCATTTCAAACGCGTCCATAGAATCGCCCGTACCGTAATCGATCTCTCCCGTTTGGGAGGCTTTCATTTCGAGGGTGGCATCCGGAAGCTTCGGAAGTGTGGTTTCTTCCTTTTTGGGTTTCGCGTCATGGCTGCCGCCATGCGCCCAAAGCCAACCCGGAACGACGGCGAGCAGAAGTAGCAAGAGAAGAGATGATGTAAAAGATTTCATAATCATGGTTCCGAGGTATAGAAAGCGAATGCCGACAGGGCATCATCCGTGGCCCAGTCGCGGGGACCCACAGCCTTGTGTATGATGATCCCGTGTTTGTTGACGATGAACGTCTCCGGTACTCCAGTGGTTTTGTAGTCCCTTTTAGCCACTTCACTTTCTGGATCCAGTAAAACGGGAAAAGTGAGTTTGTATTCTTCCATAAAAGGTTGAATCAGGCTCTGATCCTTGTCGACGCTGATCGTCAACATTTCCAGCCCCTTGTCCTTGAACTGGTCATATACCTTTTGCATGGACGGCATTTCCACCTTGCAGGTGGCACACCAGGTCGCCCAGAAATTGATAAACACCACCTTGCCACGATAGTCCTTCAGATTGACCTTGCCGCCGGACAGGGAGGGAAGCTCAAAACTGGGAGCAATAAAATCCTTCTCCGGGTATTCCGTTTGGAATGGTTTCAGCTCTTCCTTGTTGACCGACGCGATAAAGAAAGAGAACAACGCAGTAAACAGAATTGCGTATGGGATGAAGATATGGATCGGCTTGCTTTCCAGAGTTTGTTCCATGGGAATGGTTACAGGTGTCTTTTATAAGGACGATAGAATTTTTTATCCACGGCAACGACGATTTCATCGAGACTTTTACCATCCTGATACAACCCGTAGGCATAAATAACCTCGTCCATACAGGTTTCGCATTTGGATCCATGCATCGTCGTGAAACAGGTCAGCAGGGTCTTGTGGCCATGATCTTTTTTGCAGTAGCAGTAACAGAACTGGCTGTCGATCACTTTTGGAATTTCCGCGGCGTATTTGTAGGCCAGTGCGGTTTTGCCCGTAAACAGGGCAGAGCTCAGCACCGGCCGGTTTTCAATCAGTTGGCCGGTCGCCGGGGCGGGATTGGATGCGGTGGCGCGTCCCGAGGGCTTGGTATAAAAATACACTCCGCCCAGTACCATCAAAATCACTGCAATGAATGCTGAAGCGGTCCGAAAGGCTTTTCGGCTGACGGGCTTTTGTCCGCTGTTCTTCTTTTTTCTGTTGGATTTTCGTTTTCCCATTTCCATTCCGTTTGTTCAGGTTGACGGAGTCATTATATCTTTTGCCGAGGAGAGCATGCAAGGCCTGCTTTAAGTCACCGCCTGGGTGGATACCAGCGGCTCAGTCTGGCAGGTGAAAACCCCATTAGAAACAGGGAGACGATGGCAATGTTTCTCAGGGTGGTGAATCCGATACCCTCGGCCAGCCAGCGGCGGGGGGAAGTGAAAGCTTTTTCCTTGAGCAGGACTACGGACCCTCTTTTTTTTAACCGGCGGAAAAAGTCGAGATCTTCACAAATCGGGAGGGGAGAAAACCCTTTGAGTTCATTGAATGTTTCCCTTCGCACGAAAATACCCTGGTCACCATACACCAGGCTCAGGTACCGGGACCGCCAATTGGCCCAGCGGGCAATTCTTTTGAGAGCCGGGAGAGGGGAGTCGATTTCAAGACCGAATGCCCCGCCCAGATACGCTCCGTTGAACATGGTTTGGACCATTTCCTGGTAGCCCCGGGGATTCACATAGCTGTCGGCATGCAGGAACAGAAGCAGGTCGCCTTTGGCCTCCCCGGCGGCGGCGTTCATCTGGGCCGCCCGCCCACGCTGGCTCTGGACCACTGTAACTCCACGCTCGCGGGCAATATCGACCGTGTCATCCTCGCTGCCACCATCTCCGATTATGGTTTCAAATGGGTGATGTGCTTCCAATCGATGCAAGGTTTCCCTAAGCACAGTCGACTCATTGTAGGTAGGAATGATGACGGAAATTTTTAAGGATGATTGTGTCTTGTCCGAGTTTGTCATTTCCGGATGAGGGGATTTCCGCAGTATTTGTGAGGGCGATTCATGCGACGCCAGTAAATCACAAAAACCCTGATAATACAATGATATGGGGTTTTGTCGTGGTTGTTGGGCATTGGTTTTCCACTGGCGTCGACAGGACCAAAAAAACCTTTCTTTCATAAAGGGTTTCCGGTTCTGTATTTCGCCGGGGAAATGTTATAAAATTAACTCAAATAATTTGGTGATTTAGATATGTTGGCTCATTTTATCGATTCCAAACCATTCCAATGCGGGTATTTTAAAGACCGCAAATCACTCTTCGAAGAGTATCTTTTAGAAGATATTTCCGAAGTGGAGTTTGAGTATCTACTCGCCCACGGGATGCGCCATTTTGGAGAATATTACTTTCGTCCCCGTTGCCATAATTGCTACGATTGCGTTCCCATTCGGCTGCGAACAGATGATTATTCTATGAGTCGAAGCCAGAAGCGCGCTCTTCAGGCCAGTTCGCAGGTGGAAATTCGCCTGGGCCGTCCGCAGTATTCAGAAGAGAAATTCAAACTGTACCTGGACCATAAAACGCGGTTTGTGTCTTTACAGGATGATGTGGAGGACGAGGAGAATTTTCGCTTGTCTTTTTACGCGAAGACTCCATTTGGAATGGAGTTCGAATATTTTCTGGGCGGGAAATTAATTGGTGTCGCCTTGGCCGATGTTACGCGTAAAACCTTTTCCGCCATATACACCTTTTATTCGACGAAGCATTCGCAGTTGAGCCTCGGCACCTTCAGCATTATCAAGCAGATAGAATTTTGCCAGAGCCGTGGCATTCCGTATTTTTACATGGGATATTTTATCGCGAAGAATAAGTCGCTCGCCTACAAGGCCAACTTCCGGCCAAACGAAGTTTATATCAACCACGAATGGCGTCCGTTCCGCAATGCGGCGGGAGATTCTCTGCTTCCGGAAGAGAGACTCCAGTGGGTCAACGCCGACACCCTGGTAAAAGCAACTTCCTCCCGCGAGTTTTAAAGCGAAGAGTTATACGGTCTATTCCCCGATATTTCTGCGTTTGATGGCTTCCCGTACGATCAGATCCGCAACCCTCTGATTTCTATTGTTAATAGCCACATCCAAAGGTTTTTTCCCTTTCGAGTTTTGCAGCTCGAGCTTGGCGCCTTTTTGTATCAAGACGCTTGCCGCTCCGACATGTCCTCTTTGGGCCGCCAGATGCAGGAGGGTACCTTCTGGAATCTGCTGATTCACGTTGACCCCGGTGTCCACCAATTCCTGGATCACATGAAAGTGGTCATTATAGATTGCGTAATAAAGAGGTGTCTTCCCTTTGGAGTCTTTGCGGTTGGGAGTCGCGTTTTTTTCGAGAAGCAGCCGAACGATATCGGGATAACCCTTTTCCGCCGCCATATGAAGTGGAGTGGTAGCGGCTTTGGGAGGTCCATGAACCAGGACCTTTTTTTCGAGGAGAACTTTCACCACTTGAGTATGGCCGTCCGCCACTGCTCCCACCAATGGAGAGGGACCTATTTTGGGATTGACGTTGGCTCCCCGATTGACCAGCAGTTCTACCATTCTCGGCTGATCATTCACGGATGCCAGATATAGAGGAGTCCAGCCTTTCTTATCCCTGGGGTCCACCAGGGAGCCTTTCGAAAGCAGGAGTAGAGCGGCATCGCTTCTGTAACTGAGAACCGCATAATGCATGACTCCGCGGCCGTTTTTGTCCCGACTGCGAACACTCGCTCCTTTACCAATCAGCAAATCGATCATCGGGGTGTAACCGGTTCGGGAGGCCAGATGCAGGGGGGTTCGGCCGTCATTATCCTTCGGGTTGATCTTTGCCCCTCTTTCTATAAGGGTTCGCGCGACTTCGGTGTACCCGCTTTCTGCAGCATGGTGCAAGGGGGTTTGGCCGTTCTCATCAGGCTGATTGACGTTGGCACCTTCATTCAGGTGACGACGCACTTCATTGATGTTTTTGTAATCGACGGCTTGTTCTAGGGAAGATGTTTTGATTAGCGAACAGGATGAAACGAGAAAAGCAAGTAGGATTAAAAAAGTAAAACCGGATGGGGCGAGAGGAAATTTTTTCATTGGACTCAAACTCCCTTTTGAGTTTTTTGTTGGCTTAATTTAAAGGATGGAAAAAATATTGTCAATGGAGGTTTGACGAAGAAAAATAATACAGGAAGACGGATGTCCCGACGGACACAGAGCCGTTTTGACTTTTTATTGAAAAACGGTCTGTTCCGGCGAGTCTGGGTTGGCAGTGGTCAATAATTTTAGTTTCTGATTTTTTTGCGTTCGATTGCCGTTTCCGTAATCAGGTTGGCAACTTTTCTTTGACCATGATTGATTGCGACATCTAAAGGAGTGTCTCCTTGAGAGTTATTTGCACTCAATGAAGCACCCTTTTCAATCAACAATTCTGCCACGTCGGCGTGTCCCTTTTCAGCGGCCAGATGCAAGAGGGTGGTGCCTTCGGGAATGGTCTGGGTGATATCCTCTCCATAGCTGATGAGCAGTCTCACCATTTTATAGTGACCGTTCGCAGTGGCGTAGTAGATTGGCGGCTTCCCCGCACGGTCCTTGATGTAGGGATCGGCTTGGTAGTCGAGCAGAACCTCAGCGGTATTGATAAAGCCTTTTTCTGCAGCCATATGCATGGGTGTTTTCTCCGCATTGGGCGGGCCCTGGACCGATGCCTTGTGTTTCAGAAGCAATCGGACCACGTCGCTGTGGTCATTCCAAACGGCTGCGAGCAGGGGAATGGGACCGCTTGTGGGATTGGTGTTGGCTCCCTTTTCGATCAACAGCTCTGCATATTCCTGCAGGTTGTTCAGGCAGGCCAGGTAAAGCGGAGTCCATTTTTTTTGGTCCTTTATATCCACCGCTGCATTTTTTAGAGTGAGTATAAAGGCAATGTCATATTCCTTATAAGATACCGCGTAATGCAAAGGACTCGCGCCGGCCTTGTCCTGACTGTTTGGATCAGCTCCCCGGTCGGTCAGGTAGTCCACCATATTCGAGTGTCCTTCCTGCGTGGCGAGATGCAGGGGCGTTCGGCCCCGATTATCCTTGGCATTGACATTGCCGCCTTTTGCAATAAGGATTCCCGCGACTTCTTTATGCCCGTTCTCGGCAGCAACATGTAAAGGAGTTTTTCCCTCGGCATTGGCTTTGTTAACATTGGCGCCCGAGTCCAGATGGTTCTGAACCTTTTTAATGTTCTCAGATTTCACCGCGTTCTCAAGTGTGTCCGCTCGGAACAGAGAACAGCCGGAAGACAGCAATCCGAAAAAAATCAGAAGGGTTAAGCCCGAATGGGTAAGGGAGAATTTATGCATGATTCAGAGACTCCTTTGTAAATTATCGTCTTACAATAAATTACTGGATTGAAGAAGGGTTGTCAATGAAGGCATTGAAATTACAGGGGTTATATGTCCTTGAGTCTGTCTGGGAGGAGTGACAACCCGCGGCCATTTTTGAGGCCGCCCCATCCGGGAATGGGGCATTGAGACCTTGAAAACCCTGCTACAGGATGCGTTTGAAGGTGATCGTGACCACCTTTTTCTTTACGCCTTGGGCGAATTGTGTCCAGTGCTGTTGCATCTCATTTTTTCCGGCGAAAGTCAGAGTGAGGGCGTGCATGTGCGGTTCATGAGCGGCATCAATGGGGGCATCACCGGCGAGGTCGAATTCCAGCGCGTTTTCTTTGTTTCCAATTAAAACCATTTTGGGTTGGTTGTTGAGCCCACAATAGTGCGTCAGACCCAGTCTTTTGTTTTTGTCATCGTGATAGACTGTAATCATCTCATTGGGAGTGCCTTCAAAAATGGTTTCGACCAGAACACTGCCGGCGGAAGTTACACGGTAGCTGGCAGTGATTTTCTGTGGCCCCTTTCCCATATCGACGGTTCCCTCCCATTTGCCGGCCAGTTGCTTCATTTGCTGGAAAGCCTTGGATCCTTCATAAAGCTGATGCTCTCCACTGTCCGCGCTTGCAGAACCAAAGGTTAGGAAACCGATCAGGATTGTGAAAATATACGTATGCATCTTCATAAGGATTTCCTTTAATTAATCAAATCAGGCGTCACGGTATCAGCGGACTAGATCACGCCGAAGAAGAGGAGATAGAGCCATACTACAAGAGCGACATTGATAATGACACCAATATGGAACAGTATATTAAACAGTTTGCCATAAGTCGGTTTATATTCATCCATGAATTTGTCTCCTAATCCATGACCAGGGTTTTGAGTCGTTTTGCCAGATCCGATCCGCGAATTATTTTGCGAACCGGGCGTTCCATCAGGTTCAGGCTCATATACAGCCGTTCCAGGTTGCCGAATGTCTGGGACTCTGCGATAGCTTCTCCGCCGGCATCCCGGATTTCGTTCCGCCAGATGCTCAGCACCCGCAATGTTTTCAGATTATCAGAATTTGAAAGTGCTTTCGCGCCTTCGTCCCCGATTCCGTTACTGCACAGATACAACCGTCTCAACCCGGTAAGAGTCTGCGAGCGTGCCAACGCTGTCGCGCCGTCGTCTCCACTTTGGGTGCTGTCCAGATGCAGGGCTTCCAGCTTCGGGAAATTCCTCGATTCTGCCAACGCCCGGACACCTTCAGAGCCGATCGGGTTGAAGTCGAGAAACAGTTCCTCAAGATGTTGAAAATGCTTCGATTCAGCAAATGCCTGCACTCCTTCGGTCCCAATATTGTTGGCCTCCAGCATCAGGCAGGTCAGGCCCTTCGCAATTTCCGACCGCGCCAGAGACTGCGCCGCGCCGTCGCCCAGCATATTGTGGTTGAGATACAGCGAACGCACGTTGCCCTGAAGGTTTTCCAGAGCCTCGATTTCGCTGTCACCCAACTGGTTGTTGCTGAGGTATAGTTTTTCAACTTTGGGGAAAAACTCCCATTCGGCCAGTAGTTTCAACTCTTCCAGGCCGATATTTTTGTTCTCCAGATCCAGCAACTTCTGCTCTTCCACAAAAGCTTTCTGAAAAAGCACTTCCGCTTCTGGACGGTCCAGTTTTTCCAAGGATTTCCACTCCATTTCTTGTATAGTAACAGCCGCAGTGTGTTATTAATCTATAGGATTTTGTCCGAAAGATCAAATAGTCTCCGGGGTCGGTACAAGGTTTCAGGCCCCTTTTTTCAAAGGAATTTGGATCATGATTATTGGCGTTCCCAAAGAAATCAAAGAAGACGAATACCGGGTCTCTTTGACGCCCGCCGGCGCGGCTGAGTTGATTTCTGACGGGCATAAGGTGCTGGTCGAAAAGGGTGCCGGAGAGGGCAGTGGCATTTTCGATGTCCAGTACCAGGCGGTGGGCGCTCAAACCGTTTCTTGTTCCCAGGTGTTTGAACGAGCGGAAATGATCATCAAGGTCAAAGAGCCGATAGATTCCGAATTCGATCAGTTAAAAAAGGGCCAGATTTTGTATACCTATCTTCATTTGGCGCCTGCACCGAAGTTGACAGACGCTCTGTTGAGAAGAAAAATCATTGGTGTTGCGTACGAAACCGTGCAGTTGGAGGATGGTTCCCTGCCTCTTTTGATTCCCATGAGTGAAGTCGCCGGTCGTATGTCGGTTCACGAAGGCGCCAAGTATCTGGAGCGGGAGAACGGAGGGCGCGGAATATTGCTGGGGGGCGTGCCCGGCGTGGACCCCGGACACGTGGTCATTATCGGTGGAGGCATTGTTGGCATCAACGCCGCTAAAATGGCTGTTGGGACCGGAGCCAGTGTCACGCTAATGGATGTGAACCTGTCGCGCCTGCGTTATATTGACGATATTTTCGGGGGACGCATCAAAACCATCATGTCCAACAAGCTCAATGTTGAGGAGTTTTCACAAACCGCCGACCTGTTAATCGGTGCCGTCCTCCTGCCCGGAGCGAAATCCCCAAAATTGATTACCCGGGAAATGATCAAAGCCATGATGCCCGGTTCGGTGGTGGTGGACGTCGGTATTGATCAAGGTGGGATTCTCGAAACTTCGCGACCCACCACCCACAGCGATCCTATTTTTCTAGTGGATGATGTGGTTCATTATTGTGTGGCAAACATGCCGGGTGCCCTGGCTCGTACGTCCACTTATGCTTTGACCAACGCCACTCTTCCTTATGCCCGGCAGCTTGCCGGCAAAGGACTGCAAAAAGCCCTTCAAGGAAATCCGGCTTTGAGCCGTGGGCTCAATCTTTTCAAGGGGAAAGTGACACATCCAGCCGTGGCCGAAGCGTTGGATAAGGAATATGTTCCCCCGGAAAAGGTTTTGAGTTAGACTTAGGCCAAAACCGATCCTTCCCCGGAATCCCTTTCGGGGAATCCATCTTGTCCTTAATCTATTACGCACATGCGGCATTCCAATTTCGTTCATTTACACGTTCACACTCATTACAGCCTGCTCGATTCGTCTCTGCGTCACGAGGCTTTGTTCAAGCGGGCCGCCGAATTCCGCATGCCCGCCGTCGCCATGACCGACCACGCTAACCTGTTCGGCGCAATGGAGTTTTATGCCGGAGCGAAAAAACACGGACTCAAACCCATCATCGGCTGCGAAGTGTATGTCGCTCCGGAAAGCCGTCTGAAAAAGGACACCAATCACAGTTTGCGGGATGCGTCCTATCATTTGATTCTGCTGGCTAAAGACGACACCGGTTACAAAAATCTGCTGAAGCTGGTGACAGAGGGGTATCTGGAGGGGTTCTATTACAAACCGCGCATCGATAAGAAACTGTTGGCGGAAAATGCTGAAGGGCTGATTGCACTCTCTTCCTGCAACCGGGGCGAAGTGGCGCATCACCTCAACAAGGAGAATATCCCCCGCGCTACCAAAATGGCCGAACAGTACCGGGACATCATGGGTGAGGACAATTTTTACCTGGAACTGCAGGATCATAAATTGGAGTGGCAACAGGGAATCAATAAAGGCCTGCTGGAGATCAGTAAAAATACAGGCATCCCTGTGGTGGCGACCAACAACTGCCATTACCTCGACCGCGAAGACTTTCGAGCACACGAAATTCTGTTGTGCCTGCAGACCGGCAAGACGATGGAAGACCCCTATCGGATGAAATATCACTCCGATGAGTATTATTTCAAATCGGCGGAAGAAATGACCGAATTGTTCCAGCAGGTGCCGGAGGCTGTTGAGAACACCATCAAGATTGCCGAACGATGCAACCTGGAGATGGATCTGGGCATTGATAACCTGCCGGAATATCCCGTGCCCGAGTCTTACACGCTGACCTCTTATCTCGAAGAGGAGTCGAAGAAAGGATTGCAACAGCGGTTTGAAGTAATGAAACGACTGGGCCAGACGTTTGACCCGGCGATTTACGAAGCCCGCCTGGAAGAAGAACTGCAGATCATCCACAAGATGGGATACCCTGGATACTTCCTGATTGTATGGGATTTTATTCGTCATGCCCGCGAACATAGCATTCCGGTCGGGCCTGGACGGGGTTCCGCAGCAGGGAGTCTGGTGGCGTATTCCCTGAAAATTACCGACCTCGATCCAATTCAATACGGACTGCTCTTCGAACGTTTTTTGAATCCGGAGCGGGTGAGCATGCCGGATATCGACATCGATTTCTGCATGGATCGGCGTGACGAGGTGATCAAATACGTTTCGGAAAAATACGGCGGCAACGCATTTGTCAGTCAGATCATCACTTTCGGAAGCATGAATGCCAAGGCGGTTATCCGGGACGTAGGCCGTGTGTTGGGGATGACCTATGGCGAAGTTGATAAAATCGCCAAACTGGTGCCCAACCGGTTGAACATCAACCTCACTGATGCTTTCAAGGAGGAGCCGAAATTCAAGGAAATGCGCAAGGAAAGCGCCAATGTAGACGAGTTGTTGAATATCGCTCTCCGGTTGGAAGGCCTGCCGCGTCACTGCTCGACGCATGCCGCGGGAGTGGTGATTTCTCCGAAGCCGCTTACCGAATTTCTTCCTTTATACAAAGGCAGCAACGACGAGGTGGTGACCCAGTTTTCGATGAACAATATTGAAAAGCTGGGACTGTTGAAGATGGACTTCCTCGGTTTGCGGACGTTGACTGTTATTCACAATGCTCTCAAGTTGATTCAATCCTCGATGGGAATGGAGTTGGATATCGACGCGATTCCCAAAGATGATGAAAAAACGTTCGCGCTTCTTAGTGACGCTCGTACGCGCGGGGTGTTTCAGTTGGAAAGTTCCGGCATGCGCGATTTGCTCAAAAAAATGAGACCGGATAGTTTTGAAGATGTCATTGCCCTGTTGGCGTTGTTCCGACCTGGTCCGTTGGAGAGCGGGATGATCGACGACTATGTGAAACGCAAACACGGCACAATGGAAGAAAAATACGACTTGCCGCAGTTGAAGGAAATCCTGCAGGAAACCCACGGTGTGATTCTCTATCAGGAGCAGGTAATGAAAATTGCCAACGTTCTGGCCGGGTTCACCTTGGGCGACGCCGATCTGTTGCGACGAGCCATGGGCAAAAAGAAGCCGGAAGAAATGGCTCAGCAAAGGGAAAAGTTTGCGAAAGGGTCCGCTCACAATAAAATCCCGGAAAAAAAGGCGGAACGGATTTTCGACCTGATGGAAAAATTTGCAGGATACGGATTCAACAAATCTCACAGCGCCGCGTATGCCTTGATCTCCTATCAAACTGCTTACCTGAAAGCGCATTATCCTCTGCAATTCTTCGGCGCACTGATCACCAGCGACATGGACAACACGGACAAAGTCATTCGTTACATCAACGATGCGCGGGAGATGGGTATCCAGATTCTGCCTCCGGATGTGAACGAAAGTCAGAAGGACTTTTCCATATCCAAAGATTCATTGCTGTTCGGACTCGGAGCCATCAAAAACGTTGGTTCGGCGGCTATCGACCAGATTATCGAAATCCGTCAAGAATTGGGCCGGTTCGATTCACTCAAACAATTGTGCGAACAGGTGGATCTCCGCCAGGTTAACAAACGGGTGATCGAAAGCCTGATCAAAAGTGGTGCCTGCGATTCCCTGGGAGAGGGCCGAGCTAGTATGATGCACCACCTGCCGTTGTACATGGATATGGGGCAGGCCCGGCAAAGAGACAAGCAATTGGGCCAGTCGAACATGTTTGATGCCTTCGAGGAGGAAACGGCCCATGAAACTTTCACCGGTTCCACCGAGGTTAAGGAATGGAGCGATCACGATCGTCTGCGGTTTGAAAAGGAGACCATCGGTTTTTACGTTTCCGGGCATCCGTTGACGCGATACCAAAAGGATATCGACTGGTTTACCGATTCCAGTTCAGCCAGTATCTCCGAACGAGACAATGGCAAAAACGTCAGTCTCGCGGGTGTGCCGTTCAAGATCATCCCGAAAACCACGCGTCGGGGAGATAAGATGGCGCTGGTGACCCTGGAAGATTTGCAGGGTACGGTGGAAGTGACCCTGTGGCCGGAAATTTATCAGGCATCCATGGAAATCCTGGCGGCGGACGAACCGATTCTGGTCAAGGGCACCGTGGATTCGGTGGACAACGTGCCCAAGGTAATCGCCAAGGAAGTGTTGCCTTTGTCAGAGGCGAAGAATCATTGGAAAGGCAAAGTGCATCTTCGGATTCGAACACCGGGCCTCGAAAAGGACATGATGGCTTCGGTTAAGAAGGTGCTTGCCGGACATCAGGGAACCAACCCTTTGCTGGTTCATTTTATATTTCCTGACGACAAAAACCGGATTCGAACGGTGGAAGCAGACATGAAAGTCAAGCCCAGTGACGCCGTTATTCATGAAGTGGAAGCCTTGCTGGGAGAAGAATCCATTTATTTTGAGTAGTTGGATTCTACAGATTTGCTTGAATCAACGTTTCCGCTTGATCAAATTCCTTTTCCAGTGTGGATGTTGGCAGGAGCATGGGGATGAAGACAACCGGTCCATGACGGGAAACAATCTTCAGGACGGGAACGGATGTCCGACCCAGCAACAGGGCGGGAAGAAAAAAAGTGGAGGTCCGTTGAACCGTTTCGATGTCCTTCCACGCGATAAACGCATTGGGATCCGCTGCTGGAAAATGGATGCGCGAAAAGTGCATGGCGAGTCCTTCGGGTCCCAGCGTGACGAAGTATTTGCGGGGAAACATGTCGCGGTTGTTCAACATGAAAAGAATGACCCGCATCAATCCTGCAAGCATTAGCAGGCAGAGCAGTGAAATACCGAGCGTGGTGCCGTTGATTTCCCATTCTCCGAGAAATCCGGACAAGGGTAGAAAAACAACGCAGGCCATCAGCAGCGGAAGGGGTGCGATCATAAACAATCCGTGAAAGCGGATTTTGAGTGCCGGCAACCCTTTCGGCAGGAGGGCATGAATTCCCTTTCCGCAATCAATGACCGCGCGGGTTTTGGTTTCTTCTTCATGCTCTGAAATATAAGCATCTGCAATGTTGTAACTTTTGGAAGTCCAGTTTTCGTTGCTCATGGATTTATTCTGAGATGAGTGAGCTCCATTTGTGAGATAATACAAACAACTAATTGAATCTATAAAACAGGTTTCATTGAAACTTCAGACAGATATTGAAATTAAAAGCTTCAAGAATACGCTGGCCAATGGCCTGACCGTGGTGGCGGTCGAAATGCCCCATATTCATACGATCGAAGTTGCCATGTTTGTCCGCGCTGGCTTGCGTTTCGAAAATGAGAAGAATAACGGCATTTCCCATTTTCTGGAACACATGATGTTTCGGGGCAACCGGAAGTATCCGGATTCCATTTCCCTCAATATGGAATTCGAAAAGATCGGTCGCGACCTGCGGGCCTCCACCCTCAGCGAATATACCTACTACGGCTTCAGTCCGCATTATGACCAATTGGAGCGCGGAATGGAATTGTTTGCTGAATTTTTTACCGATCCCACTTTCCCGCAAATCGAGTTGGAGCGAGGAATCATTCTGGAGGAGTGCCTGGAGGACCTGAACGCAGAAGGAGAGAATATAGATATAAACAATGTTGCCTGCCATCTGATGTACCCTGACAACCCGTTGGCCTTGCCCACTATAGGGACCGAGCAATCGATCAAATCCATTGATGCCGCAATGCTCCGGAATTATTTTGAACAATATTATTGTCCTCCCAATATGGTTCTGGTCGGTGCGGGATGCCTGGCGCAATCACAGTTCCTTCAGCTCGCGCAGGCTTATTTTGAAAACATTCCGCGCCGGGGAACCGCTGTGCCCAAGGATTATTTTTTGAACAGCGTGCGCGAGGAACAGACAAAGCCGCAATTCCGTGTTCAGGAAGATGTTGACAGCCAGGATGAGGTACAAATCTGTTTCCGTTCGGTTTCCTACAATCATCCAGATTATTACACCGCCACTTTGATCAGCCGGCTGTTTGACGACGGCGTCAGCTCTCGCCTGCAGAAAGTCCTGCGGGAAGAGCAGGGGCTGGCCTATTCAGTGGAATGCCGCGCCACCAGCCTGGCGGATATCGGGACCGTTGACTTCGATGTGACAGTCCGGCCTGAAAAGGTATTGGCCATTGTTCAGGTAATTTTCGGCGAGATCAAAAAGTTTTTGGATTCCGGCGTGACCCAGGATGAACTGGATCACGTAAAGAAAAGATACATGTATGATCTGGCGCTGGAGCTGGATGAGCCGGGCAAGCAGGCGTCGCGTTATGGTTTTTCAGAACTGTATTCGAAAGTGATTACTCTGGAAGAAGAAAGGGAGCTTGTGGAATCGATCACCCCCAAGGACATACTCCGGGTAGCGAAATCGATTTTTCAGGCCCGCAACCTCAATGTCGTTTTAGTCGGTCCCCACACCCCGCAAATCGACCGGGAACTGGAACAGTTGACCAGCGAATTCTAACTCTATCTCCTCTTTTATGTGGAATACTACCCGTCGCCGAATATATTTTTACATTAAGGCGGTATTACTTCTTATTCTGTTGCTCTATTTTGTGTTCAGCCTGTCTAAGTGCGGATTTTCGGATTCAAAATACTCCAAATGCCTGGAAGACGGTGACTGCACCCATCAACTGAGTGTAAAGCAGTATTCCGGAGACATTCCGTTGTCTCCAAGCTCCTTATTCTGGAACTCTCCTCAGGGTCCGGTGAAAAACACGATTGATTTAGGGCCTCAGTTGATCACCAATCCGCAGTGGCCCGATCCTTTCGTCAAGAAAGTCCTCGTCAGTGTGGCGCGGACGGAGACACAGATTGCGGTCCGCCTGGAATGGGAGGATGATTCGGTGGATGATGGCATCAAGCGGTCGCGCCTGTACACGGACCAGGCGGCAATCATGTTTCCTCTCAATTCCAATAAAGAAGTGCCGCCGATCACCATGGGCGGCGAAGGACATCCGGTCAATATCTGGCAGTGGAAAGCGGTGCGTCAGGTGACTGCCGATGCGGCGCAAAAGGATTCGGCCGCCACGCTTTCTCCGATCGAGGATTTGAATGCCGAGGGATTCAGTACCCTCACGCGCCAGGACGAGCAGAACGTTTCCGGAAAGGGATTGCGGACCGACAAGGGCTGGCAGGTGGTGTTCAAGAGAAACCGAGTGAACCAGGACGAACAAGACGTTCAGTTTACGGGGTCCACGCCGATGGCTGTTGCCATCTGGAACGGTGGTAACCGTGAAACCAACGGCCAGAAGGGTCTCGCCGGCTGGATTCTCTTGCAATTCGGGAAAGGAACGGATTAAATCTGTTTGCCGGTAAGGTTTTTTCGGAACCGCTCGAACGTTCCTTCCAGATAGGGAATCATAACGTCCTTCAGTTCCTGTGGCACAAAATTGATCTTGTCCGCTGGCCAGTCCTCGATCTGGTGAATGTCCAGACCCGCCCGGTTGTACGGGCCCTCCAAAGCCTCTTCATAACCATAGACCAGCGCACTGGAATGAACCTTGTGGTACAACTCCTCGATTGTTTTGGGATCGTGCAGTCCGCCGATGAAACAGTCGAACAATTCCTGAACGAGAGGTTCGGCGTGCTCAACGAAGTCCGGCGTCAGAGCCGGTTTCAACGTGTAGTAAATGATCATTGAGTCCTGAAGCATGAACTTCAGCTCGTCGGTTGCCTTTTTCAGGGGACGGTGGTTGATGTCGAGCAGTTCTTTGATCTGTTTGATGTTGCGTATGGCATCGTAGATGATCGACTCTGCCCAGGTGGCGCTGTTCCAGACAAAGAACGCGCGGACGAATTTAACCCGTCGCGTCGCATCCCACAATTGGAGGGTGGTGGTGGGTCGGATTTTATTGGTGCACGGTACCTTCTCGCCCCAATGCGGGTCTGTGAGTTTCAATTGGTATTTCCCGAAATTGGACTGCAAAATATCCCGGTAAATTTCCATGAGCTTTTTGAAATTGTCCGGTTCGTCCAGCGGAGTGTTCTGTGGCAGGTTGACCAGTGAATACAAGCGCACCACGTTGGTCCGGGAGACACCGATGTCATCTGCCACCAGGTAAGACCCGCCCCACATCCCGGCGGTGATGGGGATGTCGATCCCGGTTTCCGCGTTCAGCCGGTCCCGCACCATTTGCGCGGTCTGGCCGAACAGTTCGTGAAGATAGAACAGATTGATGTTGCGCGGACCGGAGAACAGGGTTTCGGGCAACTGCGTATCAAGGCTCATCATGCGTGTGTGCTGTTCGATTAATCGGTCACCGCGCCACAGGACGCCGTGGAGACCAGCTTGGCATATTTGGCCAACGCTCCCGACGGATATTTGATCGCCGGTGCCTGCCATTGTTTTTTGCGTTGCTCCAGTTCTGCATCGCTGACGTTGACCTGGATCAGATTCTTGTCAATGTCGATAGTGATGGAGTCGCCCTCTTGCACGAGGCCGATGGTGCCCCCGACCTGCGCTTCCGGCGCGACATGTCCAACCACCAGACCGTAGGAACCCCCGGAGAAACGCCCGTCGGTTAACAGCCCGACGGATTCTCCTAAACCTTTGCCGACCAGTGCCGAGGTCGGGGCCAGCATTTCGCGCATGCCGGGTCCGCCTTTCGGTCCCTCATAGCGGACAACGACGACATCGCCTGCTTTAATCTTGTCGCCAATGATGGCGTCCAGACATTCCTCTTCCGAGTTGAATATTCGGGCCGGGCCTTCGATCCGTCGTACTTTGATGCCGGAAACTTTGGCAACACACCCTTCCGTGGAAAGATTGCCTTTCAATATGACGAGGTGGCCCTCTTTCGATTTCGGTGTACTGAGCGGCAGAATGACGTCCTGTGTCGAAGCCGGCTCGTCGGAAACATCTTTCAAGTTTTCCGCAACCGTTTTCCCGGTGACAGTGATGCAATCGCCGTGCAAAATTCCTGCATTCAACAACATCTTCATGACTTGTGGAATACCGCCCGCCTGATGCAGGTCGATCGTTACGTATTTACCGGACGGCTTCAAGTCGCAGAAATGCGGAACTTTTTTCCGGATCGTTTCGAAATCGTCGATGGTCAAGTTGACTCCCATGCTGTGCGCAATGGCGAGCAGATGCAACACGGCATTGGTCGATCCGCCCACGGCCATGACCACAGCGACTGCGTTTTCCAGTGACTTGCGGGTGATGATATCCGACGGGAGAATGTTTTTCTTAACCAGATCGATAAGAGCCTTACTACTTTCCTGAGTGCTCAATTCTTTTTCCTTGTCCTCGTTGGACATGGTGGAACTGTAAGGCAGGCTCATTCCCATCGCTTCAATGGCGGACGACATGGTGTTGGCGGTGAACATGCCGCCGCAGGAACCGTAACCGGGACAGGCGTTCTTTTCAATAGCAGTCAGTTGGTCTTTGTCGATCAACCCACCGCTGAACTGGCCGACTGCCTCGAAGGCGCTGACAACGGTTAAGTCCTGGTCACCCAGGTGACCAGGTTTGATGGTACCGCCGTACACGAAGATGCTGGGAACATTGAGTCGCGCGAGGGCGATCATCGCACCGGGCATGTTTTTGTCGCACCCGCCGATAGCGATCATTGCATCCATGCAGGCGCCGCGCCCGACTACTTCGATCGAGTCGGCAATAACATCACGGCTGATGAGCGAGGCCTTCATACCTTCGGTGCCCATGGAGATTCCGTCACTGATGGTAATGGTGCCGAACATCTGCGGCATGCCGCCACTGTTTCTGATTTCCGCCATGGCGATATCGGCCAGCTTGCCGAGTCCGGCGTTGCAGGGGGTGATATTACTCTGGCCGTTGGCGACACCAATGATCGGCTTGTCAAAGTCGTCGTCGCCGAACCCGACGGCGCGCAACATGGCGCGGTTGGGCGAGCGTTTGTCGCCTCCGGTGATTATTCGGCTCTTTTTGTTCAATGGCTCTTTACTGCTCTCCGGCATTCTTAATACTCCTGTTCAGGCCCCGGAGGGGGTGTTGGGATGATTTGGTCTGGAAAATCCACATCATAACCCCTTGGTGGGGAAAATTAAAACAAAATGTGGGATCAGACCCCGACCCGCTCGATCCGGGGCCGGGAAATGTAGCCGGAACCCGTTTCGGGGTGGGCCACGGCATAATAGACAGGGGAGGGCGCGGGGGTGAGTTTCGGCTCGCGGCCCTGCCATTCCAGCGTATGGCGGAACGGCACGACCATCGTTTTGCGGTCGCCGTCCCAGGTTTTGACACGAGACGAGCCATTCGATGCCAGCCGCTTTCTCATGAATTCCGGCAGGCGGTAACTGCGTTGGTGGATCAAATAATCGAGTTGCAGGAGATCCCAGGCGAGAGGGTCTGCGTCGCTGTTAAAAGTTTCCGCGAAGATGCGGTATTGATGATCGAGGGACAATCCTTTCAATACAATATCTTCCCGCTCAAATGCAGCCATCAGTTTTTTGAAGACTTCGACAGGCGGTTGGGTTTGGAAGAGGTGGTCGAGCGAGAACTGAAAACGTTGAGTGTTGTAGAACAAGTCGAACACTTCGGCGAACTGTTTCAGGAAACGCACTTCCTCTGCGGAAAGATTCTTGTGCGACAGCAGTTCGTATGGCGGAAACGATAAATAACGATACTCGTGGGATTCGATCTGGTCGCGAATCGGCGCACCGGGCAGGAACTTGAGGAATCCCAGTTGCAGTTCATGTGGTTTCAGTTTCAACACTTCGGTGAATGATTCCAACAGCTCGTCCAGTGTTTCCCCCGGTAAACCGAAAATCAGGTCACAATGGAGGTGAATGCGGTCTTGCTGAATCAAGGTTTCAATGGTTTTAAATAATTTGGTGTTGCTCTGTTTGCGGTGGATGGTCTCCTGCACGTCTTCGGTTGTTGTCTGGACTCCGATTTCGAACTGGAACATGCCCTGTGGTACGGTGGCGAGGAAGCGCATCATGTCGTCGTTGAGAAGATCGCCGACCACTTCGAAGTGAAACTCCGTGCCTTCGAATTGCGTCAGCCATCGCATGAGATTCATCATGCGTTTCGGCTGGAGATTGAACGTCCGGTCGACGAACTTGATTTTATGCGTGCCGGTTTCGATCAAACGTGAAATCTGATGGCGGATTTCACCATCGTCGAAGTAGCGCACTTTTTTGTCGAGAGCCGATAAACAGAACGAGCACAGGTAGGGACACCCGCGTGACGCTTCAATGTAGGCATAGCGGTTTTGGAGTGCGGGATAATCCTCTTCAATGTATGGAGGGTGCAAATCCGGAAGATCGTTCCCGTAAGTGTTCCAGCGTCTTAAGACTTCAAGCGAGGGTGTTTCACCTTTAGCGACGAAGTTGAGGTATTCCACCCATTTGTTCTCACCCTCTCCGGCAATGAGTGTGTAGTTGCTCGGTAGCTCCGGCTCGAAAGACACCTCCGGTCCTCCGAGTACAATTTTTAAATCAGGGCTCTGCTTCTGCAGGTATTCCAGCAATTCGAAGCTTTGCTTCCGGTTCCAGATGTAGATGCTGAGCCCCAGTATGTCGGGTTTTCGCTTCAGGATTTCCGCGGCGATTTTCCATACAGGCTGGTAGATAATGAACTCTTGAATCCAGACGTTCTGGAATCCCGCACGCCGTGCTGCGTTGCGCAAATAGCGCAGACTCAGCGACGAATGAATAAACTTCGCGTTCAGTGTGGCAATGCCGATGGATGGATTCATGGCGACTAGCATACCATTTTGTTTTGATGGCAGGGTTATCTTTTCTGGCAGGTTTTGCAGAAGAAGGTGGAGCGGGCCGTATGGACGGTACGGACAATGGGGGTTTTGCAGCGGGGACAGGGCTCACCCTCTCTGCCGTAGACGGACAGATCGAGCGCGAAGTAGCCGGGGTTGCCGTCGGTGTTGAAAAAATCCCGCAACGTGGTGCCGCCGGCATTGATACTTTTCTGCAGCACGTTTCTCACCTCGGTTAACAGTTTCCCCCATTGAGGTTTGCTGAGTTTGTTCGCGGGTTTTTTGGGATGAATCCCTGCCTCAAACAGCGCTTCGCAAGCGTAAATATTGCCGATTCCCGCGATGCGCGTCGCGTTCATCAGAAATCCCTTGATAGGTCCTTTGCAGGTGCGCGCGCGTCCCTTGAACAATTCAGGGGTCGCTTCATCGGAAAACGGGTCGGGTCCGAGGTGGTCCAGCAAAGGATGTCCTTCGTTTTTCGGTACCCAGAGGATGCACCCGAATCGCCGCGGGTCGATGAAATGCAAATAAGTGTGTGGTGCAAAATGAAAGATGGCGTGCGTGTGTTTTTCTTCCGGTTGCATGGAAGCGCGCTGCACCACACGTCCGCTCATTCCCAGATGCCAGAGCATAGCTCCGTTGTCATTGTGAAGCAGGAGATATTTGCCCGTGCGCGTGATACCGCGGATAACTGATTGCGACATCTCTTTTTCAAGCTGCTTTCGAGGAATGGGAAAGCGCAGATCGGCGCGCAGGAATTTGAGTTCAACTAGTGTCTGGTTTTGGATTAAAGGGGTCAGTGCATTGCGGAGGGTTTCGACTTCCGGCAGTTCAGGCATGGGCCTTTCGGTCAGGCCTTGGCTTCGGCTTCAGCGGAGGCGTTGTCCTTGTCGTCCGGTTCCTCGTTTTGCGGTTTTTTGGAGGTGACCACCTTGGAGGGTAGAAGGACGCGGCCGTTCATGAGGTAACCTTTCGAATATTCTTCGATGACGGTATTTTCGTCGTGATCGTTCGACTCCATCTGGCTCAGTACTTCGTGGATTGAAGGATCGAAAGGTTCACCGACCGCCTTGATAGGTTCCACATTTTCCTTCTTGAAAAGTGCGAGAACCTGGTCGGAAGTCAGTTTTACACCTTCCTTCAGGCTTTCAACGTTGGTGTCGGGTGCTTTCAGGGCGCGGTCCAGATTTTCGTAAATTGGAATCAATTGCCTGATGAGCCGCTCGTTGGCAAATTGAATGCTGTCTTGTTTTTCCTTTTGCAGGCGTTTGCGGAGATTTTCCGTTTCGGCCCGCATCCGAAGCATTTCATCGCGGAGATCTTTCGCTTCCTGTTGCGCCTGTTCGAGTTCCGACGGACCTTCCTCTTCCTCTACGATTTCGGCGACGGGGGTTTCTTCAACTTCGGCGGATTCATTTTCAGAAATTTCTTCGTCTTCAGTTTCTATTTTTATCTTTTTCTTCTTGCTCATGTATCGAGTTATGCTCCTTTATACCGTTTGCTCGACAGGATTTGTGAAACGTTGTTGGCGGTGGAATTGACGATGCCAATGATTTTCTGGTAGTCCATGCGTTTCGGACCGAAAATCGCCAGGGTACCGATGTTCTGGTCGTCCAGCCGGTAGCTTTGCGCGATCAGACTACCTGCTTGCATTTCCTCTTCAGCATTTTCTTCGCCGATGATGATGCTCAGGCCGTTTTGTTTCATACACAAATCCAGCAGCTTGATGAGTTTGTTTTTTTCCTCAACCGTTTTCATGAGTTTTTTCATATTTTCCAGGTCGGCGGAAAATTCGGGTTGATCCAGCATATGGGCTACCCCTTCGATCAACAGTTCACCGTCTTCTTCTCCATCAGCGAACATTTTGCTCCATAGTTCGTTGGCTTTCTTCATCAACTGGTCGTGATGCTCTTTTTCGGTTTGCATGCGGCGGCGAAGTTCGGCCTGAATGGAATTCAGAGAATCGCCGGCAAACTCCTCGTTCAGGTATGCGGCGAGAGCAGTCAGGTTGTCCTGTGGAACCTCTTCTTTAAGGCGAACCACTTTTTTCTTCACCACGCCCATTTCTGAAATGAAAACAGCCAGCACGCGTTTGCCTTCGATACGCATGAACTCGATGTGTTTGAGCGACAGGTTCCAGAAACCGAGAGTCATCACCAATCCGGTCTGATGGGAATTTTGCGATAACAGACTGCAAGCCGAGCCCAGCACTTCCTCCAGCGTTTCACTGTCGCTATAGGGTTGGGGGCTGCTAACGAGCGGCGCAACCGGTTGCAGTTTCTGCGCCTGGAGAATCTGATTGACGAAGTAACGGTAGCCCCGGTCCGTCGGCACGCGGCCTGCGGAGGTGTGGGGTTGATACAAATAGCCCAATTCTTCGAGGTCCGCCATCACGTTGCGGATGGTTGCGGGACTCAAGCGTTTCGACAATTTTTTGGAGAGCGTGCGTGATCCCACCGGTTCGGCGGTGGCCACAAAATCGTTGATCGTCTCCAGCAAAATGGTCCGGCTTCTGTCGTCAAGCAGTACTTGATTCATAACTATTGAATATATAAGGGTTGAGCGTGGTTATCAATCTAAAACTAGCAAGGTCTGTAATGGAAGTCAACCGTCGCCCTTCGACAGGCTCAAGGTGACATCTTTGAGGCAGGGTGCAATTACTTTTCTGTAATCTGTGTGCCGACCCCGGCCTGGGTGAACATTTCCAGTAGAACGGCGTGTTTTACCCGGCCGTCGACGATATGGGTTTTAGCCACACCTTCCTTGAGCGCGTCGAGGCAGCAGTTCACTTTGGGCAGCATGCCGTCCTTGATGATCTTGGACTTGATCAGTTTCTGTGCGTCCTTGCGGGTCAGCCCGGTAATGAGTTTGCCGTTCTTGTCTTTAACGCCTTCGATATCGGTCATCAACAACAGTTTTTCCGCTTTCAGGGCTCCGGCTATTCGGGAAGCGACGAAATCGGCATTGATGTTCAACGTTTCGCCTTTTTCTCCCTTGCCAATTGGAGCGATGACAGGGATAAACTCATCCCGGTCGAGGGTGTTAAGGATATTGGCGTTAACCTGTCTGATGTCTCCCACCAAACCGAGGTCTATGATTTCCGGTCGGTTGGTTTCGGGACATTTTTTAACTTTGCTGCGGGAACGTTTGGCCTGAACCAAATCGCCGTCCTTGCCGGTAATGCCGACTGCGTTGCCGCCGTGCCGGTTGATGAGGGAAACGATGTCCTTATTGATTTTACCGCCCAGCACCATTTCCACCACGTCGATCATTTCTTCACTGGTGACGCGCTGGCCGTCGACAAACTTGGATTGAATGCCGAACAGCTCCAGTGTTTTGCCGATCTGCGGTCCGCCGCCGTGCACAATGACGGGATTGATGCCAATGTACTTCATCATCACCACGTCCAGAGCGAAGTTATCCTTCAACTCGTCGGACACCATGGCATTACCGCCGTATTTGATGACAATGGTCTTGTTGTAGAATTTTTTGATAAAGGGAAGCGCTTCGATCAGGACTTCCGCTTTCTGAATGCTTTTTTTCATGTTTTGGGTTTAAAGGATGTAGCGGCTCAAATCTTCGTTTTCGATAATATCTTTCATTTTTTCCCGAACGATGGCGGCATCGATTCCGTATTTCTGGTTTTTCATATCCGGTGCGTCAAACGAAACGCTCTCCAGAAGTTTTTCCAGAACGGTCTGGAGTCTCCGCGCCCCGATGTTTTCGGTCCGCTCGTTGACGTGTGCAGACATCCGGGCAATTTCATGGATGGCGTCATCTTCAAAAACTAAATGAACGTCCTCCGTTCCCAGGAGAGCGGCGTACTGCTTGATCAACGCGTTGTCCGGTTCCGTCAGAATGCGGTAAAAATCGTTTTCAGTCAACGATTCTAACTCCACGCGGATCGGAAACCGTCCCTGGAACTCCGGGATCAGATCGGACGGTTTGGATGCATGAAACGCGCCGGCCGCGATGAACAGGATGTGATCGGTTTTAACGATTCCGTATTTGGTATTAATACTGGAGCCTTCGACGATCGGGAGTAGGTCGCGTTGCACCCCTTCCCGGGATACATCCGGCCCCTGCATGCTTTGTCTGCCGGTGATCTTGTCAATCTCGTCGATAAAAATAATCCCGCTTTGTTGAGCCCGGTCAATGGCATTCTGTATAACTTTGTCGGGGTCGATCAGGTTTTCCGCTTCCTGTTGGATAAGAACCTTCAATGCATCGGGCACTTTCATTTTTTTATTCTTTACTTTTTTGGGCATCAGGTTCCCGAGCATATCCTTGATGTTGCTGTCCATGTCCTCCATTCCGGGAGGAGAGATGACCTCCATCATCGGCCCGGACTTTTCTTCGATCTCAATTTCCACCATTCGGTCCTCGAACCGTCCTTCATGCAGATATCCCCGGAACTTCTCCCGCGTTTGTTCGTATTGCTGTTTGCCCAGTGAATCGGATGCGAACTCCCGGTTTTCCGGCGAATCGTGGCTGGGGTGTGGAGGAAGAAGAATATCCAACAGGCGCTCTTCAGCATATTCCCTGGCTTTTTCCTGAACATCCTCTTCCATTTCCTGCTGAACCATTCGTTTGGTCAACTCCACCAGATCGCGCACCATCGATTCGACATCCCGTCCAACATAACCGACCTCGGTGTATTTAGAAGCTTCGACCTTGACGAAAGGAGATTGAGCTAGTTTGGCCAGCCGCCGGGCGATTTCCGTTTTGCCGACCCCGGTGGGACCGATCATGAGGATATTCTTAGGCGCTACTTCGTCGCGCATGTTGTCCGGAAGTTGCTGCCGACGCCACCGGTTGCGCAGCGCGATAGCCACCGCTCGTTTGGCTTTCTCCTGGCCGACGATAAAGTTGTCCAGTTCGCTGACGATTTTCTTCGGAGTCAGTGATGCCATAAAATCCTTGCGGGACTGTTTGGGGGTCTTCGGTATTTCAACTGCCTGTTCCATAAATTACAGTTCCTCAATCGTGAGGTTCGAGTTGGTATAGATGCAAATGGATCCGGCGATTTTCATAGCCTCTTCCACGATCTGCCGGGCTCCCATATCCGTGTGTGTTGCCAGGGCTTGCGCGGCGGCCTGGGCAAACATGCCGCCCGAACCGATTCCCATGATGCCGTCGTCCGGTTCGATCACGTCGCCGGTGCCTGAAATTAAAAACGACTTTTCTTCATCGACCACCACCAGCATGGCTTCGAGGCGTCGAAGCAGTTTGTCAGTGCGCCAGTCCTTAGCCAGTTCCACCGCCGAGCGTGCCAGGTTACCGTTGTATTTTTCCAGTTTTTCTTCGAACCGTGCGAACAGGGCAAAGGCATCAGCGGTTCCTCCGGCAAAGCCGCCGATGATTTTATCCTTATACATCCGGCGAACCTTGCTGGCAGTGTGCTTCATGACAGTGTTGCCGAGAGAAACTTGACCATCTCCACCGACTGCAACTTTTCCCTGTGTCCGGACCACCAGTATAGTGGTGCCGTGCATTTCGGGTTGCTTGCTCATTGAGTTATTTTACCCCTTTGGACGCCAATTTTCATGTTCAGGGTTTCTGCCATTACTTATTTTTAATCAGATACTTACATGTTTGCCAGCAGTCATCCCGGCGCATCAGAAATGAATCCTTTTCACTATACTATAAGCGCATGCGATCTTATACTATTTTACATAGCCTATAGTTTGTATTCATTGCCCCGGCGTGATTGCTGCTTTCTAAGGAAAAGGGGCCGATTATGAATGATGGGGGGCTGGTCCTGAAGGGCCAAGAAAAGTATCAGGAGGAGATTTTTTATGAAAAGGTGGACAAGTTTTTTCTTTATTACTCTGCTTCTCAGTTTACCGATAACCGTTTCTGCGGAGGAATTGGGCGGCGGTTATTCGGTAGAACCCCCAGCCGGCTGGAAGGTAAGTGATTTTCGTGGATCGCCGTACAAGGGATTATATGGCACCCGTGTCAATGACTTTACGCCCAATATCAATATCCAGGAAGACAATTATAATGGGCCCATGGACACATATGTCCAGTTGAGTTACATGCAGGTTAAGAAACTGATGAATGCAAAAAAAGTCAGCGAAGGACCGTTTCTCGCTAAAAGTCATAAGGGAGTTAAGCTCATCGCCGACACCGAGTTTAATAATTTGCAGCTCACCCAGACATTTTACTTTTTCGAAAACCCAAATGGGAAAAAGGTGGTGGTTGTCGCTACTTCTAGAAGAGATTCAGGTAGAGAGTATGATCCTGTATTTGATGGAATCATGACCACTTTTAATATGGAATAGTTTTTTCTTTTTTCTGATTTCAGTCCCAGGCCTTTCGATTTCAACGAAAGGTCTGGGATTTTTTTTGTTTCAAGATTGTTTGGATGACAGAGGCTTGGCGTGTTGCGCGCGAGGGTGAGCCTGATCGTAGGTTTCAATCAACCGGTCGACAGTCAGGTGCGTGTACTTTTGTGTGGTTGACAGGCTGGCATGGCCCAACATTTCCTGAATCGTTCGCAGATCGGCCCCGCCTTCCAGCAGGTGGGTGGCGAAAGAATGGCGGATGGAGTGCGGTGAATGGCGTCCCGAAACCAGTTGATCCAGATATTTCCCAACGATTTTTCGAACTCCCCGGGAGGTTAAGCCGTTTCCGCGTGTATTTAAAAATATTGCGGACGGGAGTGGATCCGGTTTTATCTTCCGTATTAACGTTTCTCTATGATTCAAGTAACGGGTCAGAGCAGCGATGGCTTTTTCTCCCAAGGGCAACCAACGTTCCTTTTTTCCTTTTCCCAGAACCCGGACTTTCTGGTTTTTGAGATTCACAAACTCCATCTGCAGTGTGACCAGTTCGCTGATCCGCATCCCGGTGCTGTAAAACATTTCCAGGATGGCGCAATCCCGTGCTCCGATATAAGTGTTCGATTCCGGCAAATCCAACAGGCGGAAGATGTCGTCCACAGACAAAAAGGATGGAAGATAGTTTTCCTTTTTTGGAGCGGGTATGGATTTGGCAACATTGTTCTCTAGATGGCCTTCCCGGCACAGAAATTTCAAAAACGAACTAAGCGAAGACAATTTCCGGCTCATGGTGGCTCCGGTAAGGTCCCGGTCATGCAAGTGAACCAAATAAGAGCGCACCGCCAGTCGGTCGATCAGGGTGATGTCTACAACACCTTTCGAGTTGCACGCGTGCCCGGTTTTTTTCAGAAATTGGGAGAACTGGCGGAGATCGTTGAGGTAACCGGCCACCGTGTTTTCTGAAGCGTTTTTTTCCGCAACGAGATGAGTTTTGAATTTTTCGATGTGCTTTTTCAAGAAAGCCCCTTTAGAATCAATCCATTATAGACTTTAACTTGGCGGGTGGCGGTTGTCAAGAAACGCCCCTTGAAGAGCCAACAGAATACTTTTATCGGGAAATGGAGTATGATTTTGAAAGAAACACTATTTTTTCGTGAATCGATAGCGAAACAACGCATCTAATAGTGACGAACCTATTGAACGAGTGAGCTATGGCAACCTTTTCACCCGAAGATGAACAAAAGGCCCGGGAAACGCTGAAGATTTTGTCCGAGCTGAAAGAAAAAACAGAGTTATTGTCCGAGCATGTAGAATCGCGCAAGGAAGCCTTGGAGGAGGAGATCGAGGAAAGCCTCCACGAAGCCATTCAGAATGCCCGCGACAGCCTGGAACGGATTCAGGAAAATATCGAACCCAAGCTGGAGAAAATCATTCAGGAACGGTTGGATGTGATTCGCCACCAGATGGATGAATTAAAATACGAAGCGCGGGAATCGGTGCGCAATGAAATCGATAAAATGTCAGATGCCCTGAACCAGAAGTTGTTGGGCGCGCTGGAAGGGACGGTTCGTGATCAGGTCTCCCAGGGAATGGTGGAGCTGCGTGCCAAATTGAAGGACGCGGTTCACGAAGAAGTGAGCGGTTCTTTAAAGGATATCCGCGAAAGCACGCGAGACAGCCTGGCGAAGTCTCAACAACTGGTTTGGGTCAGCTTGGGTATCGCTGTACTGGCGGGGATTGGTGTGGCGATTTTATTTTTGATGCGATAGTTCAGGTGATAAACCAGAACAGGAAAAACAGCAGGCCTGAGGCGATCACCACCTGCCAGACAAATCCGAAACCCGGGCCGGTAAACAAAACCCCAAAAGTCATCACACAGAGAATAACAAAAGCAACAACCAGGCGAGTTTTCTGATTCAGTTTGGTTTTCATAGAGTCACGGGAAATTCAAGTGGATAACTGTATAGTGCAGGACCCGTCGAAAAGAGAGGTGAGTTTCCCGGTCCAAGGAGGGACATCAGAAAAAGTACTTTTTGATTTCTTCGACCATGAAGATATCGTCGACTTCTGACAGAATGTCCTCGACTTCCAGGCTGTCGGCGTCTTCTTCCTCCAAAGCCTGCTCCCAAAAAGGTTGTTTCTTGTCTTTGAAGCCCAACCGGGGGTAGGACTCCAGAAATTCCTGAATATCTGTAAGCTCAAACGCTTCTTTTATTTCGGAAATAAAGTCATCCCGTAAATGTTTTAAATCTTCCAGACGTTCAAGGGATTTCTGATAAGTGCTTTCTATGGTCAGGGAATAGTTTTCCTGAACTTCCAAATCGTTTTTGCCGGTTGGATTGTAGATGGCGTCTTCTTCTTCGGAGTTGTACAGGTACTTGGTCTTGGATTCAGCCTGTTTCAGCGCAACAATGAGAGGGCAAAACTTTTCACCGATCAAATAGGAAAGACCGTCATGTACGCCGTACTCATCGGAAATTTCCAATGCTTCGCGGCAATACCCTTTGATTTGGTGATAGTCCAAAGAATCCATGATCCCACCCCGTGAGTTGCGTTTTGAAATCTTACACTCTCATTTTCTGCAATCCCACCCGCAAGTTCAACACATTATTATGATTTTAAAGAAGATGTAAATAAAATTGTGGGCGGGCATCTTTTGCCTAAATCATAACCCCTTTACTAACAATAGGATAGTGGGTTTTACCGCACGATTCAAGCAGAGAGAGGTGCCGTCCGCGAGGTTTAAGCGTTTATGGGAAAATGAGGGGTTTGTTATCAGGCAAAACAGCAAAAAAAGCCCGCCAGAGGTTTCTGGCAGGCGTGAATGAAAATAAGATGGCTTACTTAACTCTGGCGTTACATTTTTTTTCGAGATTGGGGTCCACCAGATTGGCACACTGGGATTTGGTCTGACTCGCTACGGCAAAACAGTATTTTTGGAGTTCCCGGTCTTTGATTAGAGAACAGTAATATGTGGTGTGATTTTTATTTTGATATCGGTTCTTCTTTTGTTCTTTTGTTTTGGCTTTATCGATTTCAAAAGCGCGGCAGAGATTCAACTGGTCCAAATCTTTGTGCTTCACGCAGGGATCCGCTTTTATTGAATCCGCCGCCAGCACGGCGCTTGGAACCAAAAGGGCCAGGCTCATCAACAATCCCAGCAGTCCCAGTATCTTCAATTTCGTCATAATGTTCTCCTAATGGGTTCTGAAAATGGAACTCCTTTGGTAACCGTCCGCTTCCCGGAATACGCTGGGTGAGCCCGGATTGCTTAAATCCCGAAGGCTTAAGGCTTTTTAAATCATTACCCGCTAGAATATACGTTTTATGGGGA